>NZ_CP020777.1:0-600000 GCF_002101315.1 Candidatus Pelagibacter sp. RS39 | reverse complement strand
TAAGAATCTTTCTCTAATTAAAGTTTCAATATAATCAAGATCTAGATTGTCACTTAATAATGAATTCTTAAAATCCAAGTCATTTATTTGATTTTTTAATGATAATTCCTTAATTCTTAAATCTTTTAAAATTTGTTTTTTTTCATAATAGGAAATTAATCCTCTTTCACCTGATAAAAGATTGAAGAAAAAATATATAATTAAAAAAAATGATATAAGTAGAAAATAATTTTTTTTTAATCTTTGAAGCATTAATGAATCTTATTCATTCTAGCTTTTTTTCCAAGTTCTTCTTCTATACGTAATAATTGGTTATATTTAGCAACTCTTTCTGATCTAGCTAAAGATCCTGTTTTAATTTGGTTAGAATTAGTACCCACTGCTAAGTCAGCAATAAATGTATCTTCACTATCGCCAGATCTATGCGAAATGATTGTTTTAAATCCTATAGTTTGAGCAAATCTAATTACATCTAAAGTCTCTGAAACAGTGCCGATTTGATTAAGTTTAATTAAAATTGCATTTGATGATAAATTTAAAAAACCCTTCTTAAGTCGCTCAAGATTAGTGACATAAAGATCATCACCTACAATCTGTACTTTTTGTAGAGATTTCATTAACTTGCTCCATGACATCCAATCATTCTCTGCGAAAGGATCTTCGATTGATTTAATTTTGTATTTATTAATAATTTTTTTATATTCTTGAATAGATTTTTCTACAGAAATATAGCTTTTAGAATGAATAGAGTACTTATTTTTTTCATATAATTCATTTGCAGCTACATCCAAACAGATTGAAACATCTTTACCGTTTACAAAACCTGACTTCTTAATAGCTGAAACAATTAAATCTAATGCTTGATTATTATTGTTAATCATAGGTGCAAATCCACCCTCATCTCCAACAGATGTAGATAATCCTTTATTCTCAATAATCTTACTTAAATTTTTAATCACCAAAAAACAAATTCTCATCGCATCAGAAAAATTTTTTGCACGATCTGGTCTAATCATAAATTCTTGAATTCTCAAACCATTATTAGCATGTGCTCCGCCATTAATTATATTCATAAGTGGAAAGGGTAATCTATAATTATTTTTTACTAGGAAAGTTTTATACAATGGTTGTTTGTTAATTTTTGCTGAAAGTTTTTTTGCTGCCATTGATACAGCTAATATAGAATTAGCTCCTAACTTTGTTTTTTGTCTAGTTCCATCTAAATTAATCATTATAGAGTCTATTCTCTCTTGATTGTGTACACTTTGACCTTTAAGTTTGTTTGAGATTTTAGTGTTGACTAAATTAATTGCATTCAGAACACTTTTTCCTAAGTATCTTTTATTGTTTTTATCTCTTTTTTCGAAAGCTTCATAAGTTCCTGTCGATGCACCTGAGGGGCAAATTGCAATTGCACTTTGGTTTTTCACAAAAACCTCAGCTTCTATTGTCGGATTACCTCTACTATCGAAAACTTGTCGGGCTTTTACTTTTGAAATTTTACTCACTTATTTTTATTTTTTAATCAAATTATCTATGTCAGTTAATTGTTCTAATAGGCTTTCTAATTTATTTAACGGAATCATATTTGGACCATCGGAAGGGGCATTATCAGGATCTTGATGAGTTTCAATAAAAACTCCTGCAACACCCACTGCAACTGCTGCTCTTGCTAAATGTTCTACAAACTCTCTTTGTCCACCACTTTTTTCACCAAGACCACCTGGTTGTTGAACAGAGTGAGTAGCATCAAATATAACTGGGTAACCATTTTTTGCCATTATGGGTAATGCTCTCATATCTGACACTAAAGTATTGTAACCAAAACTAGCACCTCTTTCAGTGACTAAAATGTTTTTATTTCCAGAATCTGAAATTTTTTTTGTAACATTAACCATATCCCAAGGCGCCAAGAATTGACCTTTTTTTACATTAATGACTTTATTTGTTTTAGCAGCAGCTACTAATAAATCTGTTTGACGACATAAAAATGCTGGTATTTGTAAAACATCTACATGACTTGCAACAATTGAGCATTGTTCAATATTATGGATATCAGTTAAAATCGGAACATTGAGTTCTTTCTTTATTTTATCAAAAACTGGAAGCGAAGCATCTAAGCCTGCTCCTCTTTTACCTTTAAGACTGGTTCTATTAGCTTTATCAAATGATGTTTTATAAATAAATCCAACACCAAATTTCTTAGTGATATCTTGTATTTTACCAGCCATATCCATTGCATGTTGTTCAGTTTCAAGCTGACAAGGACCCGCAATAATGCATATTTTACTGTCGTTTGAGATTTCTATTTTATTACAATTTACTTTAATACTGCTCATTTATAATTTTTCGATGCTTTGATAAATGAAGAGAATAAAGGATGAGGAGATAAAGGTCTAGATTTAAATTCAGGGTGAAATTGAACTCCTATAAACCAAGGATGATTTTGAAGCTCAATTATTTCTGGTAATTTATTATCTGGTGACATTCCTGAAAAAATTAATCCTTTATTTTCAAATTGATTTTTAAGTTTATTGTTAACTTCATATCTGTGCCTATGTCTTTCTTTAATAGAACTTGATTTATAAATTCTATTTATGGCAGAATTATTTCTTAATTTAGCTTCGTATAAGCCTAATCTCATTGTTCCACCTAAATTTTTATCTGTTCCTTTTATTATTTTTCCATCTTTATCCCATTCGTTGATTAGACCAATGACTGGATAACATTTTCTATCCAATTCAGTTGATCCTGCTTTTTTAATCTTTAATTTATTTCGTGCAAATTCAACAATAGCCATTTGCATTCCAAAGCAAATACCAAGGAAAGGTATCTTATTTTCTCTAGCAAATCTAATTGCAGAAATTTTTCCTTCAGTTCCACGCTTACCAAAACCACCTGGTATCAATAATCCAGATACATTTTTTAATTTTGTTTTGATTTCATTATTTTTTAAGTTATCAGACTCAATTCTAACTAGATTTACTTTTACGTTATTTGCAATTCCTCCATGGACCAAAGCTTCATCTAAAGATTTATAAGCATCCTTTAAATTTACATATTTTCCAATTATTGCAATGTTAACCGATTTTTTTGTATTCAATACAATTTTAGTTATTTTTTTCCATGGATTTAGGTTAGGTCTTTTTTTTGGTTTAAGTTTAAAAAATTTTAGAACTTGTTTATCCAGTTTTTGATTAAAAAAACTAATCGGTGCTTCATAAATTGTTCTCACATCTACTGTTTCAATAACATTATCAATTGGGACATTGCAAAATAATGATATTTTTTTTCTTTGGTCTAATGGTATAGATTGTTGAGATCTACAGATAATAATATCAGGTTGTATACCTATGCTTCTTAATTCTTTAACTGAATGCTGAGTTGGTTTTGTTTTGATTTCATCTGATGATTTTAAAAATGGTACAAATGTTAAGTGAATAAATAAAGTTTTTGATTTTCCATGTTCATTTGAAAATTGTCTTATAGCTTCCACAAATGGCAAACTTTCAATGTCTCCAACTGTTCCACCAATTTCACATATTACAAAATCCTCATTTGTAATATCTTTTTTTATAAATTCTTTTATTCGATTTGTAATATGGGGTATAACCTGAACTGTTTTTCCAAGATACCCTCCCTTTCTTTCTTTTTTAATAACATCACTATAAATACGACCAGTTGTTATATTGTCTGATTGTTTAGATGATATGTTTGTAAATCTCTCATAATGACCTAAATCTAAATCAGTTTCAGCTCCATCATCAGTAACAAAAACTTCACCATGTTGAAATGGGCTCATTGTTCCAGGATCTACATTTAAATATGGATCCATTTTTCTTAATCTAACCTTGTATCCCTGAGATTTTAGCAAATAGGCTAATGATGCAGATGAAAGACCTTTTCCTAATGAGGAGACCACGCCGCCAGTGACAAATATATATCGCGCCATGGAAGTATCTTATAGCTAATAAAAAAGTAAATGAAAAGTATTAATTATTATTTTCTGGGATCGTTGGTGTATCTTCTTCAACTTGATCTAAAACTGAGCTAGAAGGTGTTAAATCACCTCTAGATACGATCGTTAAAGCTAAACTGCATATGATAAATAGAGTTGCAACAACACCGGTTGCTTTTGTCATAAAATTTCCTGCTGACTTTGAAAACATCATGTTTTCCTGAGAAACTCCGATTCCAAGAGCTCCACCTTCAGATTTTTGCATTAAAACTAACAAAACTAAAACTAAAGCTAGAATGATATTTAACACTAACAATATGTTTTCCATGAGGGTTAATTATATGTTTTTTTGATTATATCAATAAATTTTTTGGGATCTTGTGAAGCTCCTCCTATTAGAAATCCATCAATATTTTTTATTAATTTTAATTCATTTATATTTTTTGGATTTACCGAACCCCCATATAAAACTTTAATATTTTTAACTTTCTTTTTAATAAAATTAATAGTTTTAAATAAGTCATCTGATTTAGGTATAACACCTGTCCCAATTGACCACACAGGTTCATAAGCAATAACAATATTTTTTCTTCTCTTAACTTTTTGCAGACCTAATGTAATTTGCTTTAATAAAATTTTGTTAGTAATTTTTTTTCTTTTTTGACCTAAAGTTTCACCGATACAAAAAATAACTTTTAAACCTGATTTAGTTGCTGCTTTAATCTTAGTATTAATTAATTTATCTGTCTCACCAGACTCACGATTTTCTGAATGACCTAGAATAACATATTTGGCTCCAACATTCTTTAACATCGTAGAATTTATAGAACCGGTTGAAGCACCATATGTAAGACTTTCATGACAATTTTGAGCTCCAACTTGAATTTTGGAATTCATGATCTTCTTAAACATTGGGTGAATTAATGTATTCGGTGGGCAATAAATTATTTTAGTATTTTTTGACTTTTTAAAAATTTTCAAAAATTTAATTACTTTAGTAAGTGAATTTAATGTACTTAATCCACCAAACATTTTCCAATTTGCGATAAAATACATATATTTATTTGTCATCTACTGAAATTTAATCTATAGGTTTGCTTTTTATAGATCAATAAATTTATATAGTAATGATAGGTAGTTTTAGAAATTTTGCCAAAACAAAGTTTGCTGGGATATTAGTTTTCATAATGATCATTCCTTTTGTTTTTTGGGGTATGGGAAGTATGTTCAGTAGTGGAAATACAAACTCAATTGTTAAAATAAATGAGTCTAACGTTTCTACGGAAGAATTTATTGATTACTTAAATAATTCTGGAATTCCTCAAAAGACAATAAGAGAAAACTTAAATAATAATATTATTGAGGAATTATTGTCTGGATTGGTTTCGACAAAAATTTTAGATCTAGAAATTAGGGAATATGATTTAATTATTTCAAAAGAAACACTACTTAAAATGATTAAAAAAAATAAAAATTTTTTAGATGATCAAGGAAATTTTCAAAGACTTAAATATGAAAAGTTTTTACTTGAAAATAATCAATCAGCACCGCAATTTGAATTACGTCTTAAAAATCGTGAATTACAAAAAAACTTGTTCAGTTTTGTAGGTGCCGGAACTGTTTCACCAAAGTTTTTAGTAAAAAAGCTTTATGAAGAGCAAAATAAAAAATTAGAAATAGATTTCATTAACTTGGATAAATTCTATAAAAAAAAAGGTGATTTTACTGATAATGATTTAAAAAAATTCCTAGAGGAAAATAAAGAGAATTTAAAAGTTGATTATCTTGATTTTGAATACTCAATAATTAATCCAAAAAATTTAATAGGTGTTGATGAATTTAATCAATCTTTTTTTGATAAAATTGATCAAATTGAGATTGATATTTCTAACGAAGTTCCATTCAACTCGATTGTTTCAAATCTAAATCTTAAATCCACAAAGGTTAAAGATTTTTTATTTTCATCTGATAAAAATGAAGTTGAAAAAAAAATTTTTGAATTAAAAGGAACTGATTTTGATATTTTTGAATTAGGTGATGATTATGTTTTATACAAAATTCAAAAAAACGAAAGTAGAGAGCCCGATATAACAAACAGTCAAACTAAAGAAGAAATTTTAGATTTAATTTTTCAGAAGAATAAATTTGATTACAATACTAATTTAATAGAAAAAATTAAGAATAATGAATTTAATGATAACGAATTTATACAAATGGGCCAACAAAATATCAAAACAGCAAAATTAAATTCAATAAGAGACAACAAAAAATTTGATATTAACGCAGTCAAAATTTTATATTCTTTACCAATTAATTCATTCACTTTAATAAATGATGAAAAAGAAAATATTTACTTGGCTAAAGTCAAAGATTACCAAGTTGAACTAACTGATAATAACAATGAAATTATAGATTATACAAATAAACAAAATTCGAATTTAAAAAATAATATGTTAAAGTCTTATGATCTATATCTTAATAGTAGATATAATGTTACTTTAAACCAAAAAACAATAGAACGAGTTAAGAATTTCTTTCAATGAACATAAATCGAAGCTTCAAAGATTTTAAGTTTCGACATAGAAGCAATAAAAATCAGATTATATATACTTCAAAAAAAATCAAAGGTGATGAAGAGATCTCGAATTTAATAGATAATTTTTTAAGTGAAAAAAATAGCTTTATATTTGAGTCAGTAGAAAAAGGTAAAATCAAAGGAAGATACACTATATTTGGAAAAAATCCTGATAAGATATGGGAATTTAAGAATAATAATTCTTATTTGATTCAAAATAAAAAAAAAGTCAAACTTAAAGATAAACCAGAAAATTTAATCGAAAAAATTATTGAGGAATTTAAATTTGAAACACCTAAAAGTTTACCAAAAATTTGTTCTTTAATTTCGGGATATTTTTCTTATGACTCTATAAGATATATCGAGAAAATTCCGAACAATTGTAAGGATGATCTTAGTATACCTGATGTAAGACTTCTAAGACCAAGAATACTTATAATTCATGATAATTTAAAAAAAGAAATTTTCTATATAAGAAATATCTATAAGGATGAAAAAATTATAGATTATCAAAAAAAATATGATGAGGTAAAATCAGATCTTTTTAGATTGCTTATTCAATCATCAATTAAAAATATAGATAATAGAACTCAATTAAAATCAAATAATATTAAAGTTAAATCAAACACTTCTAAAAATAGATTTTTGCAAATGGTCAATAAAGCAAAAGAATATATTAAATTAGGAGATATATTTCAGGTAGTTTTAAGTCAAAGATTTGAAGCTAAGCTAACAAAAAAACCAATTGATATTTATAAAAAACTTAGAGTGACTAACCCTTCACCTTTTATGTTTTTTTTCAATTTCAATGATTTTCAAATTATTGGTGCTAGCCCAGAAATACTGGTGAGACTAAGGGATAACAAAATCACTGTAAGACCAATCGCTGGAACAAGACCTAGAGGTAAAACATTGAGCGAGGATCGTTTTTATGAAAAAGATCTTCTTCAAGATAAAAAGGAGCTTTCAGAGCATTTAATGTTATTGGATTTAGGCAGAAATGATGCTGGTAAAGTTTCAAAAATTAATACTGTAAAAGTAACAGAGAGCTTTATTATTGAAAAGTATTCTCACGTAATGCACATAGTATCTAATGTTATCGGTGTATATGATAAGAAGTTTTCAAAATTTAAATCACTTCTAGCTGGTTTTCCTGCAGGAACTGTTTCTGGCGCACCAAAAATTAGAGCTATGGAAATAATTGATGAATTAGAGACAACTAAGAGAAAAGTTTACGCTGGTGGTATTGGCTATTTTTCAGCAAATGGTGAATTTGATACTTGTATAGCTTTAAGAACAGCTGTAGCTAAAAAAGATAAATTCTATGTTCAAGCTGGTGCTGGAATTGTTGCTGATAGCAAACCTTTAAAAGAGTATGAAGAAACTGTAAATAAAGCGAAAGCTTTGATTAATGCTTTAAAATGAAAAAAATAATTCTTATAGATAATTACGATAGTTTTACTTTCAATCTTTATCATTACTTATCATCATTGAAAGTGAAGGTAGATGTTATAAGAAATGATCAGATTACATCTAATCAAATATTAAAAAAAAGATATAATAAGATTGTAATCTCACCAGGTCCAGGTAATCCTAATCAATCAGGTAATTGTTTAAAGATAGTAAAATCTTTATATAAAAAAATCCCAATACTTGGAGTTTGTCTTGGGCATCAAATAATAGGACAAGTATTTGGTTCTAAAATTATTCAAGCTAAAAGACTAATGCATGGTAAAACAAGTAAAATAATCTCAAAAAAAAAGGGAATTTTAAAAAATCTTCCAAAATCATTTGAAGCAACACGCTATCACAGCTTAATTATTGATAAAAAATCACTATCAAAACACCTTGAAATCACGGCTGAGAGTAAAGATGGTTTAATTATGGGTGTTCAACATAAAAAATATAATGTTCATGGAGTGCAATTTCACCCTGAAAGTATTAAAACTAAATTAGGTATTAAAATTTTAAAAAATTTTATTAAAATTTAAAATCAATGAAACAATTCATAGATAAAATTAAGAATAAAGAAGATCTCTCTTTTGAAGAAAGTAAGGCAGCTTTTGAATTATTGATGGAGGGTAAAGCAAACGAACAGGAAATATTTGATTTTTTAACGCTCTTGTCGGCTAAAGGTGAGGTTTCAGATGAAATTGCTGGTGGTGTTTACGTGCTTAGAGACAAGTCAAAAAGAGTTAATGTAGATAATTGTGTTGATACATGCGGAACTGGTGGTGATGGAATGAATACACTTAATATTTCTACTGCCTCTGCATTATTACTCGCCAGTATGGGTGTTAAAGTAGCAAAACACGGAAATAAAGCAGTGTCATCTAAATGTGGATCTGGAGATGTTTTAGAAGCTCTAAATATTAACATTAATTTAGAACCAGAAAATATTGAGGCTCAAATTAATAAAAATAATTTTGGTTTCATGTTTGCTCCTAATTACCATAGTGCAATGAAGTATGTTGGCCCCACTCGAAAAAAAATTGGCAAAAGAACAATCTTTAATATGATTGGACCTTTAAGTAGTCCAGCCTTGGTAAAAAGACAAGTTGTTGGTGTCTTTGAAAAAAAACTATTAAAAACATTTGCTAATGCTTTAAAAAATTTAGATATTAAATTTGCATGGATCGTTAATAGTGAAGATGGTTTAGATGAAATTTCACCATATGCTAAAACAAATATTATTCAATTAAAAAACAACGTTATATCTGAAATTATCATTGATCCGAAAGAATTTAATGTAAATGCAGATAAATTTGAAAATCTAATTGGAGATGATGCAAAATTCAATGCAAATAAAATGATTGAAATATTTGAGGGTAAGGATAATGATTTTTCTAAAGCTGTATGTCTAAATGCTGCAGCAGGATTAATTGTAAATGAAACTCATGAAGATTTTAGCGAAGCTTATAACAACGCCAGAAAACATATTTTATCAAATAAAGTAATCCAACATTTAGAAAAAATTCAAAATGTCTGAAAATATACTCGAAAAGATTATTAAAAAAAAAATAGAAAAAATTGAAAATTCTAAAAAAAATTTTTCAATAGATACATTAAATGAATTAATAGAAAAAAATAAAACTTTTGTTAATTTTAAAGAAAAAATTAAAAAAAATATTAAGGAAAACAAATTTTCAATTATTGCTGAGATCAAAAAAGCTAGTCCTTCTGCAGGTGTAATCATAAATGATTATGACCCTGTTAAAATAGCTAATATATATAATGACAATAAAGCTACTTGTTTATCGGTTTTGACTGAGGAAAATTTTTTTTTAGGAGATTTAACACATATAAGTCAAATTAAACAAAATATTAATTTACCAATTCTTTGTAAGGACTTTTTTGTAGATAAATTTCAAATTTCATTAGCAAAAAGTCATGGAGCAGATGCAATATTAATTATATTAGCTGGTGTAAGTGAAAGTCTTGCGAATGAGTTATATGAAGAAGCACTTAAATTAAATATGTCTGTGATAGTTGAGGTACATACAGTTGAGGAGGCAAAACAAGCTTTAAAATTTGAAGATGCATTAATTGGCATCAATAATAGGAACTTAAAGACACTTAAAACCGATATAAATACAACTTTTGATATTCATGATGTTTTAGTTAATCATAAAGGTCCATTAATTTCTGAAAGTGGAATTAAAAATAAAGATGAACTATTAGAACTCTCTAATAAAACATCTATTAAAACTTTTCTAATTGGTGAATCACTTTTGAAAAATTTGGAAAATAATTCTATTTTCTCAGTTCTTTAGTCAAATAGTTCCCTATTTTATTGCCTTTTTTACTATTGTGAATTGAAAAGAACTTTTGTAGAACAGATTTTGTACGATATTTGTTCTTATGCTAACAAAAAAACAAAAAAACCTGCTCTTATTCATCAACAAGAAGTTGAGAAGCTCTGGTGTTTCTCCTTCTTATGAAGAAATGAAAGCTTCATTAAACCTTAAATCTAAGTCTGGAATTCATAGACTTATAAGTGCTTTAGAAGAAAGAGGTTTTATTAAAAGACTTGCTCATAAAGCAAGAGCATTAGAAGTAATTAAATTGCCAGAAACGGCCTCTGCAAATGACATTTATAACAATTTTTCACCAAGTGTTATTAAAGGTGGTTTAGATGAGGAAAATTTATCCTCAGATGATGTTGAGGTGCCAGTTTTAGGAAAAATTGCTGCTGGAACACCTGTTGAAGCTATTCAAAATGAGGTTTCAAGAATACCTTTGCCAAGTAATTTAGAGAAAAATGGAGACTATTTTGGTTTAAAAGTTCAAGGAGACTCTATGATTGAAGCTGGAATTCATGAGGGTGATACAGTAATTATTAAAAGAACAGATACAGCTGATAATGGAAAAATTGTTGTTGCTTTAATTGATGAGCATGAAGCAATGTTAAAAAGAATTAGGAAAAAAGGTAAAGTTGTTGCTTTAGAGAGTGCCAACAAAAATTATGAAACTAAAATATTTGGACCTGATAGAGTAAAAGTTCAGGGTGTATTAGTATCTTTATATAGAAACTTCTAAAAAAATAGTCTAAACCATTTTAATGAAAAAAGTAGCAACTAGATTTGCTCCCTCGCCTACTGGTGCATTACATATTGGTGGTGTTAGAACAGCTTTATTTAATTGGTTATACTCCAAGAATCAAAATGGAAAATTTCATTTAAGGGTGGAAGATACAGATAAAGAAAGATCTAAAGATGAATATAAAGATCAAATAATACAATCTCTTAAATGGATTGGTATCAACTATGATGGAGAAGAATATATTCAATCAGAAAAAGTAAGCAACCACGTTAAAGTTGCAAATGAGCTTCTTAAGAATGGTTATGCATATAAATGTTATTGTTCAAGTGAAGAAATAGAAGAACAAAAAAAAAGAGCTAGACAAAAAAAGATTCCTTATATTTATGACAGAAAATGGAGAGATAAAAAAGAATCTGATGCTCCCAAAGATATTAAACCTGTCATAAGATTTAAAAGTAAGATTGATGGAACATCGATTTTGAAAGATTTAGTTCAAGGTGATGTTGAAATTGATAATAATACAATCGAAGATTTTATTATCTTAAGAAATGACGGGACCCCTACATATAATTTATCTGCATCCGTAGACGATCACCAAATGAATATGACACATATTATTAGAGGTGACGATCATAAAATAAACACCTTTAAACAAATGCAAATTTATCAAGCCATGAAATGGGATTTACCCTCATTTGCTCACATACCATTGATACATACAATAGAGGGAAAGAAACTATCAAAGCGAGATCAGGCTTCTACATTAGATGATTATTCCAAAATAGGTATCATGCCAGATGCTCTTCGAAACTACCTTTTAAGACTAGGCTGGTCTTACAAAGATAAAGAAATATTCACAATAGAGGAAAGTATAAAATTTTTTAATTTAGAAGGTATCGGTAAATCTCCCTCTAAACTTGATATGAGTAGAATTTTATCAATGAATGAACACTATATTAAAAATATTGATGAGGATGATTTATTCAACCAATTAACTGAATATTGCAAATTATATAAAAGTGAAATTCAATCAGATAAAAAAGATAAGATTAAAAAATCTCTTACCTTCCTAAAAAATAAAGCAAAAACTTTGGAGGATATATTTAATAATGGTCAATATATTATAAAAGACAAGGTAGATTTTAATAAAGATGATCTTAAATTAATTGACGATAAAGCTAAAAAAGTAATTTCTGATTTTAAGAGTCAGTTTGAAAAAATAGACCTGCCCTCTAGAGAAATTTTAGAACCAATAGTAAACGAGATTATAAAATCGCATGGCACAAATTTTAAAGGTGTTGGACAACCACTAAGGATTGTTCTAACTGGTTCAAAGTTTGGACCTGGTATATATGATATTATTTTATCATTAGGAAAAGAAGAAGTTCAGAAACGATTAAGTGCTAAGATAGCTTGAAACTACTGTTGAAGCTTCTGAAGATGAAGAAGTTTTAGATTTGATTTCATTTAAAGTATTGCTCACGTCAAGAATTTGTTTTTTCATAAGCTCAGGGTTTTTTAAAAAATATGCTACAGATCTAAAAATTTCTTTTGAATTACATTCTTTTTGAATTAATTCTGGAATTATTTCTTTTTGGTTAATTATATTAATTATATTTGCATATTTTGTTTTTACTAAAAATTTTACAATTAAAAAATTAATAAAATTCATTTTATAAATAATAATAGATGGAACTTTTGCATTACAAATTTCAAGAGAAACAGTTCCTGATTTTGCTACAGCAAATATAGAATTTGATAGTATTTTAGATTTTATATTCTCGTCAGATATAACTTCAACATTATTGTAGTTTGTTTTTTTAATCTCATTTTTTATTAAATCTTTGTTTTGATCAGTCGCATGAAAAACAAAATTATATTCATTAAATTTTTCATTCATTAATTTAATAAAGTTTACTAAAATTGGTAAAAGAATATTGGTTTCAGATGATCGGCTTCCAGCGAATAAAGATATAATTTTTTTATTGTCATCAATTATATTTGATAAATTTGTTTTAACATTCTCTTTATTTTCAAGTAAAGGATGACCAACGAAAGTGTTCTTAATATCTTCTTTATCAAAGTATTTCTTTTCAAAATTGAATAATAATAAAACATGGTCTAAAAACTTTTTAAAATTTTTAACCCTACTTTCTCGCCATACCCATACTTGTGGTGCAACATAATGTATTGTTTTAATATTAGGATTTATACTTTTTACTTTTTCAGCAACTCTTAGGGTGAAATCTGGACTATCTACACTAAATAGAATATCAGGATTAAATTTAATTATTTTTTTTACAGTTTCATTTATTTTATTTCTGATTTTAAATAAATTTAAAATTACACTTGTAAAACCAATGTAGGTTACTTCCTTAAGATCATATATTGATTTAACACCAAGTTTGTTTAAATGAGAGCCTCCAACACTTAGATATTCTATATTTGAATGATTTTGTTGAAGCTTAGAAACAACTGTAGATGCTAATTTATCTCCAGAAGGTTCACCAGTTAATATAAAAATTTTTTTCATTTCACTGAGATAAACATTTTATTCTTATTAGCAAAGTTAATACATTTATTCTTGTCTAAAAATACATGTTGTTTACTTTTTACAACAATACCTTTTAATCCTGCCGTCTTACTTTGTTTAATTGTTTTTAATCCAATAGTAGGTAAGTCAACTCTAAGATCCTGTTTTTTTTTTGGAAACTTAACTAAAACCCCATAATTTCTAAATTTTATGCTTCTACTTTTTTCAAGCATTTTTTTAGTTCCACCTTTACCTTCTATGGAAACAACTTTTTTATTTCTAACTACAACTCCTTGACTAAAATTATATTCTCTTAAACTATTTAAAGTTTTGATTGCTTTTTTAATATCCAATTGATCCAATTTATTAGGTTTAATTTTTGAATAATTACCCTTTTTAAGAGACAGCTCTGGATTAAATTTGAGCGAATTTTCGGTTTTAATCTTATTTTGAGCAAGTATTTTGATAATTTCTTTCAAAATTGCAGCATCACCGAGCTTGGATGCTTTGATAATTCTTGGAATGTAATAAATTCCTTTAAGGTCTAATTTTAATTTTGAAAAGTTTGGTTTGTTAACTTTCCCTGCAAATAGGACTTTTTTACAGTTATTTTCCTTAAGGATATTAATTATTTTACCAAATTGACCTATAGAAATTGAATAAGATTTACTATCTTTTTTAAATTTCTTTGATTTAGATAAATCAATTATTAGATATTTTATTTTTCTTTTTTTGATTGTTTTAAGTATTTTATTTGGGAAGTCTGTATCACCAAAAATTAATCCTATCATCTTATGAAAATGGGGTACAAATAGATCTTTTTTTATCCTTAGTAATGAATTCTATTACTTCTTTAACTAATGGGTTTTCCTTAAATGAACCATTTAATTTACTTATATTTTCATTGATATTTTTGGTAGCGAAAATCTCTTTATATGCCTCACTCAATCCTAAAATATCCTTATTTTCAAATTTAGCTCTTCTTAAGCCTATTAAATTTAATCCTTGTAATGAATTTCTATTTCCTGTTGATAACCCATATGGAATAACATCATGTAACACTCCAGTCATTCCTCCAATCATTGCCATTTTACCAATTCTTGTAAACTGTTGAACAGCAGAATTTCCACCTATAACTACATTATCCTCAATAATAGCATGACCTCCTAAAGGTACATTATTTGCTATAATTACATTGTTACCTACCTGACAATCATGAGCTACATGAGATGAAATCATAAATAAACAATTGTTTCCAATTGTAGTTGTGCCTCCACCACCAATCGTGCCAGGATTTATTGTTACATACTCTCTTATTTTATTGTTATCTCCAATAGACAAGCTTGTTTCTTCACCATTATATTTTAAATCTTGGGGGTCGTTTATTGAAACAAATGGATAAATTTTATTTCCTTTTCCAATTTTAGTATTTCCAGTAATGTTCACATGAGATTGAATTTCTGTATTCTCTCCAATTTCAACATTTGGACCAATGACAGAATAAGGCCCAATCTTTACGCTTGAATGAATTTTTGCATTTTTATGTATTATGGCTGTTTTATCTATCATTTATTTTCTCTAATAAAGTTTTTTAAATCTTTTGCTGGATAGCCCATCACTTTAGAGTTATCAGGAATGTTTTTTATTACACCACTACCACCACCTATTTGTACATTATTACCAATCTTAAGATGTCCTGAAATACCTGCCTGACCTCCAATCATAACATTATTTCCTAAAGTAGAACTTCCTGCAAAACCTACTTGTCCAGCAATAATACAATTTTCACCAATTTTAACATTGTGTGCTATATGTATTTGATTATCTAAATATGTATTTTTTCCTATAATTGTATTTGAAAGAGAACCTCTATCTATTGTGGAACCACAACCTATTTCTACATTATCCTCAATTATTACAATGCCTATTTGGGGATATCTAAAATTAACATCTTTATTTGGAAAAAAACCAAACCCTTTTTTCCCAATTACACATCCATCTAAAATGTGAACGTTATTTTTAATTAATGAATTTCTAATAATTACGTTTGATCCTATTGAACAATTATCACCTATATTGACATTTTTTTCTATGATTGAATTATGACCAATTAAGCAATTTGCACCAATTTTTACATTTTCGCCAATAAGAACATTTTTTCCAAATTTTACTTTGTCTTTAAATTTTGTCTCATTTATATCTTTAACAGTTACATCATAATTATCGGTAATTGAGTCAGGATAAAAAATTTTTGTTATTTGAGCAGTATGTAATAAAACTTTGTCAGTAATAATAGGCTGACAGCTATCCGGTAAAAGTGATTGAAAATTTTCAGAAGTTAAGCAATAAGAAGCTTTGGTTTTTTTTGCTAAATCGGCATATTTTTTTGAATGAAAAAAAGTTATTTCATTTTTTTCAGATGAATTAAGATCTTTAATATCTGTGATTTTATCGTCAGAGAAATTGTAATTCTCCAATTTAATTGTCTTAAGTAAAAAATTTATATTATGAGGGCCTGTATTTTTAAAAAAAGGATTTGTCATTAATAAGTTTAATATCAAAACTTATCCTAAAAGCTTATCAAGAATTATTGCTAATTATTTCCTATCAACAATAGTCGCTGACCATTGAGCATCTGACATTTTTTTGCCATCCACAAAAGCCTCCCCCTTGTATTTCCAAACTCTTCCATGCGATCTTATAGCTTCAATATTCAATTCGAGTTTACAATCTGGTATTACAGGATTTCTAAACCTAGCCTTTTCAACACTCATTAAAAAGACTAGCTTATTTTCATATTCTTTTTTATCAATCCCATGAGCGGTTAATGCAGCTGCAGCTTGACCAAAAGCTTCTATAATTAAAACACCTGGCAAAACTGGATTTCCTGGAAAATGTCCGTCTACATAAAATGAATTTTTTTTGACATTCATTATTGCTGTTGCTGAGTGAAGATGTTTTATATTAATTAATTCATCTATAAGTAACATTGGCTCTCTGTGAGGTAATAATTCAATTATATCGGATTTTGTTAATTTATTTTTAGTCATTAACTCCTCTATTCAAATTTAATTTTTTTATGTTTATCATTAAATATCTTAAAGATTTCTTCCGTAATATCTAATTTATTATCTCCAAATATAATCTGTTCTTTTTGTAAAAGAATTTGAACTGACTCTTTTTTAAGAAATGCAGTAATAATTGGATTTAATGTTTCAAGAATTTTTTTTTGTGAGTTAATTCTAAATTTATTAAAATCTTCATTACGTTTTTTTCTAATATCATTGTATTTTTTAACTTCTTCATCATAAGACTTCAATAATTTTTCATATTCTTCTTTTTTAAGAATATTCTTTTGTGAAATTATCTTATCTTTTTTATTCTCAATTTTTTTACCCATATCGTTTAACTCAGAGGTAATTTTTTTACTTTTATTTTCTATAATCTTATTTAAAGTTTTTCCTGCTTCAGAGTTGTTAACAATATAATTGATATTTATAAATCTAATATTTTCATTAGCATTTGATATTCCTATAAAAAGAAATATGAAAAGTATTTTAGAAAAAAATAATTTCATTAAAACTGGGTTCCTAGATTAAACCGAAATGTTTCAGTTTTGTCTGAAGAAGCTTTTGACAATGCATCAGCAAAAGAAAAACTTAGAGGACCTATTGGCGTCATTAAATTAAGTGCTACACCAGCAGAGGATCTAATTGTACTTTTATCATCGATAGAACTATCATAATCTACACCCCAAACATTCGCTGCATCAAAGAAAACTCCAACATCAAGATTATCTAGGCCTTGAACTAACGTTGGAAGTGTTGCAGATAAATTTAGTGAACTTACGTGATTTCCTCCTACATAATCATTATTATCAACTGGTCCAATTTTACCTCTTTGAAAACCTCTTAATTTATAGGATGGTACAGTCAATCTCTTAGAAATTCTTACGTCATCACTTAAGCCCGTAATAGTTTTTCCATAAAAACTTACTTTCCCAACCATATCAGAAGTAGATGAAAGTTTTCTATAATTAGTTATTTCAAATGCATTAGATAATTCAGAATTATCTGATACTAAAGGCAATTCTTGTGAGAAGGTCGTCACGTAACCATCCTCTGTTCTGAATTTTTTATCTCTAAGATCCTGATTAATCGAATAGTTGAAATATAAGTCTGTGTATGATCCCTCTTGTTTTTTTAGAATATTTGAGGCATCATTTGTTGTTTCAAGATCTTCAATAAGAAAATCGATCTCTGGGCTAAGAAATATATTTTGAAATTGTTCAAATTTAGTTCCTAATGAAAAACCAATTTCTGAAGTTTTGTAACCTGAATTTGTTAAAAAATCAGAAGTAGAACTTTTTATCGAAGTAAATAAGGTATTATCGCTATAATTGAAATTAGGTTTTGCGTATATAAACTGTCCTTTAATTGAGTCTGATGTCACTTCAAAATTTGTATTAAGTTTAATCCCTTTACCTAAAAAATTATTCTCTTTAATGCCTGCTCCGATTGTTTCACCAGTGGTACCAAAGCCTGCTGTTAAAGAAATTTCTCCTGTTGGTCTTTCCTCTACATTAATATCTATCTCTTTAAATGAATTATTTGATCCATTTTTGATATCAGTTTTTACTTTTTTAAAGATGCCAAGGCTTTGAATATTATTAACAGATTTATTAAATAAAATTTCATTAAATGGATCACCCTCATCAATAATTAATTTATTTCTAATAACTTCTTCTAAGGTGTTAAAGTTTCCAGTTATATTAATCTTTTCAACATAAAACTTATCACTTTCAGAAATGTTTATATTAAAATCAATTTTGTCTCCATTAATTGTCTCATTAATAGAAGCATTTATAAACTCATACTGTCTGGATAAAGCAATATCGTTTATATCATCTAAAAGATCATTCACTTTTAAAAGAGAGTAAGTATCACCTTTTAACTTAGAAAATTTTTTTGTTATATTTTCAAATAGTTTCGCATCATAGTTAGGCGGTAAATTTAAAGAAAAATCATTAAAAAAATATTTTTTACCAGGGGTAATATTGAAAATTAAATTAAAATTGGAATCTTTATCAAACTCAACAAATGAATTTTCAATTCTTACATTAAAATAACCATTATTTTTAAAATAATTTGTAAGAAGTCTTTTATCGAGATTAATCAGCTCTTCATTTATATAGACATTTCTCGAGATAAATTTCCAGAATTTATGTTCTTGAGAAACTATTGCTTCTTTCAATCTTTTTTCTTTAAAAATTTTTTCTCCAAGAAATATGATTTTTTTTATCTTTGCTTTTTCACCTAATTCAACATCAATTTTTAAGTCTAAAGTATTTAATGTTTCATCTACATTTTTTGCACTAGAAATTTTAGCAAAATAGTAGCCATTAGTTTTTAGAATATTGTAAATCAGATTTATATCAGATGATAAAAGGTTTTGATCGAATGATTTCATCTCCGCAAGTTGTAATTTATCTTTTATAAATTCAACTAGTGATTGTTTTTTAATCCCTGTTATCTCTAATTTTTCTATAATTGGATTTTCTTCAACTTTTAAAAATAAAGTTTGGTTTTCAAAACTTAAGTTTATATCTTTAAAGAAACTAGTTTTATACAATTTTTTAATTACTTCATCTAATTTTATTTTTGTGATTTCCTCATTAACTTTTAATTCAGAAAAAATAATTATAGTTTGATCAGAAATTCTTTTATTTCCTGAAATTTCAAACTTTTTTAAAGCTTCTGCATTAGCAAGAGATAGCAGAAAGGAAAAGATTACAATTATTTTTACTAATAAATTATTCATAAATACACGCTTTATATACCTAAAGCATTTAATTTTAAATGAACATAATCCCTTAAATTATATATTTGTTTAATATTTTTGGGCTTAATCTTCTTATATTTTTGAAATTCTTTTAAATTTGAAATTTTATTAATCAATTTAGTGAGATTATGAAAATCAATTTTTCTATCTAAGAATTTATAAACTAGGTAGTCATTAATTGTTATTAAAACTGTTTCAAATAATGATGAATATTTTGGTAATTTATCAAGTATGTTAACTAACGGAAATTTATTTTTTTCTACTTTTTGAAGATTTAAATTATTGAGTATGTTAAAATCTAGAGGACTTGATTCAATATTCTTGTTTTTTTCAAAATAAATAGAATTATAAATTGGTATTGTCATGTCTGGTTCATGAATTAAAAATTTACTTAAACCATTTTTGAATTTTATTATTGTGTGAACATATGATTTTGGATGTGTAAGTATTGAGATTTTATCATAGCCAATATCAAATATATTTTTTGCTTCAATTACTTCAAAAACTTTATTCATTAAAGTTGCAGAATCAATTGTGATTTTTTTTCCCATACTCCAATTGGGATGTTTTAGTGCATCTATTAACTTAATTTTTTTAAACTGATTTTTGGGTAAATTAATGAATGGTCCACCAGAAGCGGTAATAAAAATTTTTTCAACGTCATTTTTGTTCGTATCATTTAGAAGTGAAAAAATTGAAAAATGTTCTGAGTCTACTGGGATAAATTTAGTTTTGTTTTTTTTAAGTTCCTTTTTAATAAGCGGCCACCCACAAACAATTGCTTCTTTATTTGCTATTGCAATTATCTTTGTTCTATTAATTATTTTATATGTAGGCAATAATCCACCAATTCCAGAGATAGCACTCATTACATAATCAACTTTCTTTGGTAAAATTCTTTTTAAACTTTCAAAGTTTTGAAAAATATTAATTTTCTTATTTTTACATAAAATTTTTGTTTTTTTATAACAATTTAAGTCAGTTATAATTATATTTTTTACATTAAATTTTAAGGCTTGAGCAATAAGATCTTTATAATTTGTATTAGCTGTTAATAATTCTATCTTAAAATTTTTTTTATCTTTTTTTATTATGTTAAGTAAGCATTTACCAATAGAGCTTGTTGAACCTAAAATTGCAATTTTTTTTTTCATATGGATGTAGCTAAATAACAAAATGGAAATACAAAAATCATACCATCAACTCTATCAAGTAAACCTCCATGACCTGGTAAGACTTTTCCTGTATCTTTTAATTTTGCCTTTCTCTTAAAAAATGAAATTATCAAATCTCCTATTTGACTGATCAAAGAGATTAATAAAATAAATATAAAAATAATTAACTCTTCATCGGGAAGTTTTGAGCCTCTATTTACAAAATGCCAAAAAATAAAACCTGTACATAAAGACAATATGAAACCACCAAAAACCCCTGCATATGTTTTTTTTGGACTAATCTTGGTTAATTTAGGTCCTTTAAAAATTTTTCCAAATACATAACCTCCTATATCTGTAAAAATACAGATTGTTATAATAAATAAAAAATCTTTATAATTTTCCCCAAATTCGAATGCTGAATAAAATGAAAAAAAAAGGAAAATTATCCCTAAAAATCTAAATATATTATTTTTTTTACTCATTAGAACCCACTCATAACTAGTAACTAAAAACAAAATACTTAAAAAAAATATAAAAAAAATTGAGCCTTTAATGATAAAAAATATTGATATTGGTAACAATATAAGTGAAGTTATTAATCTTTTTTCAAATTCTTTTATCATTAGATATTCCCAAAATTTCTTTTAATATTCTTAAATTTCTTAATTATTTTATAATAATCTTTTTCGTTAAAATCAGGCCATAATTTCTTTTCAAAAAAAATTTCAGAATAAGCTAATTGCCATAATAAAAAATTACTTAATCTTTTTGTGTTACCAGTTCTAATTAATATATCTGGATCCGGAATATCTTTGGTCTGTAGATATTTTTTTACATTTTTTTCATTAACTAATTCTTTATTTTTTCTTATTTCTTTAAATGCATCAATAAGCTCTAATTTTGAGCCATAATTTAAAGCTAAATTTATTTGGAGTCTTTTATTCTTGGATGTCTTTTTTTCGGATAAGTTTAAAAGACTATTTAATTTTGTTGAGAAACTCTTTTTACCAATAATTTTTAACTTAATTTTTTGTTTATTAAGATCCTCAATTTTTTCCTTAAGAAAATTTTCTAAAAGATTAAATAGGAAATTTATTTCTTTTTTTGGTCTTTTCCAATTTTCTGTTGAAAAAGCGTACAATGTAAGAAATTTAATATTATTTTTGATTGTTTCTTTAATAATTTTTTCTACTGTATTTAGACCAGCTCTATGACCAGCATTTCTTGAATTTTTATTCCTTAACCCCCATCTCCCATTACCATCCATGATAATGGCTACATGTTTCAAAGGGTTCATATTGTCATTATTTCTTTTTCTTTAGTTGAAATTTTTTCGTCAACAATTGCTATATGTTTATCGGTAATTACTTGAACACTTTTTTCAAAAGATTTTTCTTCATCTTCACCAATTTCTTTTGATTTTAAAAGTTTTTTAAGTTCCTCATTAGCATCTCTTCTAATATTTCTAATTGAGATTTTACATTTTTCTCCCATAGATTTGATTAATTTTTTAAGTTCTGTTCTTCTTTCCTCGTTTAATTCTGGTATTGGCAATCTTATTAGTTGACCATCTATTTGTGGATTTAAACCTAACTCTGATTTTTTAATTGCAGCATCAACTAAATTCACATTATTTTGGTCCCAAACTTGAATATTTATCATTCTTGGCTCAGGAGTAGTTATACTACCAACTTGATTAATTGGCATTTGTTGACCATAAACATCTACTTTAACAAGATCTAACATTGCTGCATTTGCTCTTCCAGTTCTAAGTGATGATAACTCTTTAGAGAACACCTCAATAGCTTTATCCATTTTTAAGCTATGTGATTTTTCATCAAACATCTATTCGCCTATTTTTATTCTGCTAAATTCCTTTATCTTTAAACCATTAACAGCAAGTTCTTTTAAAACATCTTGAACTTTCTTTTTCGGTTCCATTACCCAAGCCTGAGTCATAAGAGCATTTTCCTCTTTGAATTTATTCATTTTTCCTAAACTTATTTTTTTAGCAATATCCTCTGGTTTACCTGAATTTTTTAGTTCTTCTGTTATTAATTCTTGCTCTTTGTCAATAATTGCTTTGTCAATTAATGTGGACTCTAAAGCTAAAGGATTTGAAGCTGCAATGTGCATTGACAATTGTTTACCGAATGTTTTTACAGTTTCAGAATTTTCATTAGTTTCCAACGAGACAATTACAGCTAGTTTTGCTAAGTTATCCTTAACCACTGTATGTAAATATTGGTAATTAGTTGAAGAAGAATTTGAGATAGTTTTTGTTTGTCCAATTGTTATTTTTTCTCCAATTTTAGCAATCAACGCAACCAAATTATCCTCAACTGAGGAACCATTTTTCATTTTAGCTTTCTTAAGACTTTCAAGATTAGAATCATTTTGGTTATTCAATTCACTTAGCTCTTTCACAAAATCTATAAAGTCATCATTTTTTGCTACAAAATCTGTTTCACAATTTACTTCGATTATTGAAGTCTTTTTTTCATCACCACTAATTGCAACAACACCCTCTTTTGCTTCTCTTGACATTTTTTTTGATGCTTTTGAAATTCCTTTTACTCTTAAAATTTCTACTGCCTTATCTAGGTCGCCATTAGCCTCTTTAATTGCTAAGTTGCAGTCTTTAAAACCAGCTCCTGTAGCAACTCTTAATTTTTTTACTTTTTCAACGTCACTCATATTAATTTATCGTTTCTTTCTTTTTTTCACTAAATTTTTCTTCTAATTTTTCTCTATCTTTTTCTTGAACAGTCTTAGATGATTTAGTTTCTTTTTTATCACTCTCTTTTTTCTCAACTACAGGAATGGTAGTTTTTGCAGAAACAATTGTCTCTTTAATTAAATTACAATATAGATCTATTGCTCTTCTAGCATCATCATTTCCTGGGATTGGATAATCAATACCATCAGGATTTGAATTACTGTCTAAAATTGCAACAATCGGTATACCCAGTTTAACTGACTCCTGAATAGCAAGAGACTCATAATTTGTATCAATAATAAATACTAAATCAGGGACCTTTTTCATTTCTGCTATACCACCCAATGATCTTTGTAGTTTGTCTTTTTTAACACTCATTTTAAGAAGTTCTTTTTTTGTAAAACCTCTATTTTCAGACACTAAATTTAATTCTAATTGTTTTAGTTTTTTTATTGAATTTGATATAGTTCCCCAATTAGTTAGCATTCCTCCTAACCATCTATAATTTACAAAATATTGATCAGTTTCTTTAGCAACTTCTGCTATAGCCTCTGATGCTTGTTTTTTTGTTGAGACAAATAATATTTTTCCATTATTAGATATAACTTCATGAACTTTTTCTAGTGCAACTTTTGTAAGTTCTAAGGTTTGAGTTAAATCTATTATATGGATGGAATCTCTTTTGCCAAAAATATATTTTTTCATTTTTGGGTTCCATCTAAGTGTTTTGTGTCCTAAATGAACACCTGCTTCTAATAATTGTTGGATTGTAAGGTTAGGTATTTTCATATTTTTTCCCGGTTAAGCCACCACAGTAATTTCCAATTAAGGACCGGAGGTATAAAACCAAAAACTGTGTGCGATTTTGTTAATTTTCATGACTATTTACAAAGATTTTTTTTATTTAACAAGCTTAAAATTATCGAATAATTGCAGAAATCTCTTTATTTCTAATTATATTTAACATTTTTCTGTCAATATTTCTCTTATTCTTAAGCGTAAAATCTAATTCATTATTTTGGTCTCGTAATTTAATTTTAACAATTGTATTTCCATCTTTTTGGATAATTTTTGAGATTTCGTTTAATTCATTTATTGATTTTAAGTTGAAAAATACCTCTTCAATTGGTTTATTAATCAACTCTGAAAGTGAGGCTATTTTCTGAACATTAATTCTCTTAAAACGATTTTCTTCATCTGAAACAGATTTTGCCAAAGTTAATATTATTGATGATCCTTCTTTCAATATTTCGCGATTTTTTTCTAAAACTTCAGAAAAAATGAATAATTCAAAAACGCTAGTTAGATCAGTTAATTTTAAAACTGCATAAGGATTCCCTTTGGCAGTTTTTCTTTCTTGTATTTTTAATAAAGTTGCGGCAATATTTGAGTTAATTATTTCATTACCATTATTAAAATTTAGGTAGTCTTTTATATCATAATCTGCAAATATTTCTTTAAATTGATTTAGAGGATGATCAGATATAAAAAAGCCAACTGACTCAAATTCTTTAGACAATCTTTCCTCAAATTTCCAGTCATCAATCTTTGTTATAACTTCACTATCTGGGGTATTATTTTCACCAAATAAATCAATCTGATTGGCAGATTTATTTTCATAAATATTTTTTGATTTTGTTATAAAGTTTGGTATTGAATTAAATAACGATTGTCTATTTAAGTTTATATTATCAAAAGCTCCTGCTTTTACTAAACCTTCTAATTGTAACTTGTTGATATCTTTTGGATTTACTCTGTTTAAAAAATTATCAATAGAACTAAATTTTCCATTTTTGATTCTTTCCTCAACAATATTTGAAACCGCTTCATATCCCACAGCTTTAATAGCTCCTAATGCATAATAGAATTTTTCTCCATCTGTTCTAAAATCTGCATAACACTCATTTATGTCTGGTCTTACTATTTTTATTTTTAATCTTTTTAATTCCTCGTAAAATTCACTTAATTTATTTTGATTAGAAATATCCATTGTCATTGATGCAGCAATAAACTCTTGCGGATAATAAGTTTTTAAATAAGCTGTTTGATAGGAAATAATTGCGTATGCAGCTGCATGACTTTTGTTAAATCCATATTCTGCAAATGGCTCAATTTTTAAAAAGATTCCCGCCGCAACATCTTTGCTAATACCATTGTTTACAGCACCAGAAATAAAACTTTGTTTTTGTTTTTCTAATTCAGCTCTTTTCTTTTTACCCATCGCTCTTCTTAAAATATCTGCTTGACCAGCAGTGAAACCAGATAGTTTTTGTGCAATTTGCATTACTTGTTCTTGGTAAATTATTACCCCATAGGTAGGTCGTAAAATATCTTCAAGCAAAGGATGTAAATAATCTGGTGTCTTTTTTCCATGTTTGCAATCATTATAAATTGGTATATTACTCATTGGACCTGGTCTATAAAGTGCTACTAAAGCAATAATATCTTCTATATGATTTGGTTTCATTTGCATCAATGCTTCACGCATTCCAGCACTTTCAATTTGAAATAAACCAACAGTTTTGCCAGATGACAATAGATCAAAAACTTTTTGATCTTCAAAATTTATGTTTTCAATATTAAATTTTTTATCTTTTTTTCTTATTAGTTTTTGAGTGTTATTTATAACTGTTAAAGTTTTTAATCCCAAAAAATCAAACTTAATTAATCCTGCATTTTCAGCTGAGTACATGTCAAATTGTGTTGAAGGTAGCAATAAGTCAGAAGTTGCATCCTTATATAATGGAACTATTTCAGTTAATTTTTTATCAGCTATCACAACACCAGCAGCATGAGTTGCAACATTTCTATTTAATCCTTCTAATTTTAACGAAAGATCTGTAAGTTTTTTTACTCTACTATCTTCATTTATCAATTTTTGAAGTCTTGGTTCTCCAGCAATACATTCTGTGAGATTTTGTGGCCTTGATGGATCAAATGGGATCATCTTTGATATACTATCAACAAAACCATAAGCCAGTCCTAAAACACGTCCAACATCTCTTATAACCATTCGAGCTTTTAATTTCCCAAATGTGATTATATGAGCAACACTATTTTCATATTTTTTTGTTAAATATTCAAAAACTAAATCTCTTTTTTCTTCACAGAAGTCTATATCGAAATCAGGCATTGAAATTCTGTCTGGATTTAAAAATCTCTCAAAAATCAAGTTAAATTTTATTGGGTCAACATCAGTTATTGAAAGACACCAAGCGACTAAGGAACCAGCACCAGATCCTCTACCAGGTCCAACTGGAATATCATTTTCTTTTGCCCATTTTATATAGTCAGATACAATTAAAAAATAACTTGCATAATTCATTTTAATTATAATTTCTAACTCATGATCTAATCTATCTTTATATTTCAAATAATTCTTGTCAGATACAAAATCTTTATTGTCTAAATTAAATATCTTTATAAATTTTTTATTAAGACCGTCTAATGAATCTTTTTTTAAGATTTCATCTGCGCTAATACCTTTGTCAGAACTTATATTAGGTAAAATAGGTTTAGAAGATAAAGGTCTAAAATTACATCGAAACGGAAAATGATAATTATTTTCTAATGCCTCTGGCAAATCAGCAAATAAATCAACCATTTCTGCACTACTTTTGAGGTAATGATGGTTACTAAATCTAACTCTATTTTTTTCGTTAACATAGGTCTTATTTTTTATACAAATCAATGCATCATGTGCTTCATGCATGTCTTTATTGATGTAAAATACCTCATTAGTTGCGATTAAAGGAATATCTAATTTTTTTGAGTTTATTAAATTAAATTTTTCAAATTCTTTTTCATTTTGATCACCATGACGTTGAATTTCAATGTAAAATCTATCTCCATAATTAGCTTTTAGTTTTGAAAAAATTTCACCAATTTCTGAAAATTTACCTTTATTAAACAACTGTCCAAATAAACCGTTAATTGTTCCGGAGAATATTGCTACACCTTCAGTGTTATTTAATAATTCATTTATATCTAAATGAGGATCAGAAAGGTCATCATTTTTTAGAAAAGACAATGATGACAACTGTATTATTGTTTTATATCCATCCTCATTTAAAGCAAATAGAGGTAATAGACCTATTGTATCATTTAATTTAAAATTGATTTGCGTTCCAATTATTGGTTGAGACCCAGATTTAGATAGTTTTTCAGCAAACTCTAATGCTCCACATAGATTAGATGTATCACATAACCCTAGAGCTTTTAGTTTTTTATCTTTAGAAATATCTTTTAAATCATCTATCTTAATAGCTCCTTCACAAATAGAAAACTGAGTATGTATTTTTAGATGATTAAAATTTTCAGAATTAAACTCTTGCATTAATGGTTTTTATACTACCATTAACTATTTCCAACATGCAATCTGACTTTTTAGCAAAAAATCTATTATGAGTTGCAAAGATTATCAGTCGGTTTGAATTTATTTGTTTTTTTAAAAGATCAAAAACACTTTTTGCTGTTTTTAGATCTAAACTTCCTGTTGGTTCATCGGCTAGGATAACTTGGGGATCATTAATCAAAGCTCTAGCTATTGATACTCTTTGTTTTTCACCACCAGAAAGTTCTGAAGGATAATGATAAATTCGATTTGATAAACCTACTTTTCTCAATAATTGTTTTGATTTTAAAATAGAAATTTTTTTATTTTTTTCTATTGCTAGATTAGCTAAATATACATTTTCTAAAGCCGTGAAATCTGGGAGTAAATTGTCTTGTTGGTAAATAATTCCAATTTTATTAGCTCTTAAAATGTCATTATAGTTAGAATTTCCAAAATCAATTTGTTTATTTCCATATTTCATTATACCACCAGATGGTCTATCGATTAATGATAACAAGTTTAATAGTGTTGATTTTCCAGAACCAGAAGGTCCCATTAAAGAATAAATTTTTCCAAGTTTAAAATTATATGTCAATTTTTTTAAAACTCTTAGATTTTTTTGGTGAGTAAAAGACTTTGAAATATTTGAGAGTTTAATAAAATTATTCATATTTTAATGATTTAATAGGATCAAGTTTGGCTGCTTTTAAAGCAGGGAAAATTGAAACAATAATTGTAATTATTATTGAGCTCAGAGATATAAATAAAATTGATGGTGGGTTTATCTCCGAAGGCATAGTGCTTAAAAAATAAATTTCCTCTGGAAACAAACTTATATTAAATAATGTACTTAAAAATTGTCTTAAATTTTCAACGTATATTGAAAAAGTTACTCCAAGAATAATTCCAAAAATTGTAGCTGAAGTTCCTATTATTACTCCAACTAGAAAGAATATCTTAACAATTGACTTGTTAAGGACACCAATAGATTTTAAAATCGCAATATCTTTAGTTTTGTTTTTAACTAATATTGTCAAACCAGAAATTATATTAAAAGCAGCTACTATAATAATTAAAGACAATATTATAAACATTACATTTCTTTCAACTTTAAGAGCTGAAAAAAGAGCACTATTCATATCTGACCAGGAATATACAAATTCATTTTTAAAAATTTTCTGTACGATTTCTTTTTGATCTTCAATTTTTTGAGGATTTTTAAGATAAATTTCTAAATTTCTGTCATCTTTATCTAGATTAAAGAATTCTTCTAGTGTTGATAAGTTAATAAAGGCTATATTGTTATCGAAATCTACAAGTCCACTTTCAAAAATCGATATAACTGTAAAAGTTTTTTGTTTAGGTATATTGCCTATTATTGTTTCAATTCCACTTGAGGACATTATTGTAATATCATCACCTATATCAAGATTTAGAGTAAAACTAAGCTCTTTTCCAATTGAAATAAAATTTTTACTTAAATTGTTTCTATTGCCTAAAAAATTTTTATTTTTCGCTAATTCTAGTTTAGAGAAATCGTCATTTTCATAACCTCTTAGTAATATTCCTTTTGAGGTCTCACTCTTAATCATTATAGCCTCACCTGAATTGCTTAAAATCAATTCATTAGAAATAAGTTTTAAATTTTTTTGTTTTAATTTTTCAATTTCAATAATATTTTCATATGGTTTAACAGTAATGTGTGCATTAAAACCAACAATCTTGTTAATCAATTCTGTCCGAAAACCATTCATAACAGACATAACAATGATTAAAACAGCAACACCAAGACTAATACCAATGAATGAAAAGATTGAAATAACATTTAGAAAACCATCTTTTTTTCTGGCTTTCAAAAATCTAAATGTAATTTCTTTTTCTAAAGTAGAAATCAATTTTTTTCTTTTTGTTCTTTAATTTTTTTTATTATTTCAGCTATCTTTAATTTTTGAGTTTCTTTTCCAGCCTCTTTAAACTCTATTAAATCACCATCAGTTTGTTTACCGATTATTATTTGAAATGGAGTACCTATTAAATTCATCTTTTTTATTTTGGACGAAAAATTTTCGTCAGTATCATCAATTATTGCATCTATGTATTTTTTTTCTAATTCAGAATTAATCTTATTTGCTTTTTCTAAAGCAGAATTATCATTTTTGTTTATCATCGGTATTATCCCTACATCATATGGAGCAACAGAAATTGGCCATTTCATGATTTCATTTTTTTCATCATATTTTGCCTCAATTATAGCTCCTACTAACCTTGAAACTCCTATTCCATAAGAACCCATTTTTACAAAATCTTTTTTACCACCAGGAAGATCAACTGCTGCTCCCATTGGTTTTGAGTACTTATCACCAAAATAAAATATATGACCAACTTCAATACCTTTTGTTTTTAATCTATTAGTTTCTGAAACTTTTTTCTCAAACTCATCTTTATTAAATTTTTCATCTGTTACTGAATAAAATTCTTCGTATTTTTTTCTCAAATCATCTAAAGATTTTTTTTCTAATTTTGTACCGTCACTATTCAAATCAAAAATTCTTTTATCTGTAAAAATTTTACTTTCACCAGTTTCAGCTAAAATAATAAACTCATGAGAAAGATTTCCTCCTATAGGACCAGTATCAGCAGCCATTGGTATAGCTGTTAGATCCAATCTTTTAAAAGTTTTTAAATAAGATAAGAAAAATTTATTATAAGAGAACAAAGCTTCCTCATCAGAGATATCAAATGAGTAAGCATCTTTCATATAAAACTCTCTACATCTCATTATTCCAAAACGGGGTCTAATTTCATCTCTAAATTTCCATTGAATATGGTATAAAAGTTGCGGAAGAGATTTATAAGATTTAACTGATGTTCTAAATATATCTGTTACAAGTTCTTCATTGGTTGGGCCGTAAAGCATTTCACGATTTTGACGATCTTTTATTCTTAGCATTTCTTCACCATAGTCCTCGTAGCGCCCACTCTCTTTCCATATTTCACTTGATTGTATGGTTGGCATCAAAATTTCTTGAGCTCCAATTTTGTTTTGTTCCTCTCTAACAATTTGTTCAATCTTTTTCATTACTTTGAAACCTAATGGTAACCAAGAGTAAATTCCTGCTGATGATTGTTTAATCATTCCCACACGTAACATTAATTGATGTGATTTTATTTTTGCTTCTGAAGGATTGTTTTTTAAAATTGGAATAAATGATTGTGAAATATACATTCTAAGTGATTATATTTCTTAAATTTAAATATTCAAATTTCATAAGTAAGTAAATAATTATAAACAAAACTGTTGTAATTCCAGTACAATAAACAAATTTCTTTAACATTTTTGGATTTTCTGGGGAGCCAGGATCCTCACCCTCAATTTTAATCACTTTATTTCTTTCTACATCTATTGGTAGAATTGCAAAAAACACTATCCACCAAATAATTATATAGATAATTGCTAATCCTGTAGGGCTCATTAAATCTTCACTAAGTTAATATTAGCAAAAGGTTTTTTTCCAGTTTTTTCTTTTGTAAATTTACGACAAGCAATTTTTAGTGCATCTATTAAATTGTGCTCTTGCTGTTTGTTACCAAGTTTAAATGTTCTTGATGTTTTTTCAATTTCATCTTCTAGTCCATATAAAAACTCCTCTTTTTCATAAACAGGCAATCCCCTGAAAGTGATTATGGGACTATTGTGGATATTTCCTTTTGGAGTAATTAAAATTGTTATTTCTAAATATCCATTACTACTCAAATTTCTCCTGTCTTTTATTGACTGAGAATCTTCTTCAACACTAACATTTCCATCTAAATATAATCTACCACTCGGTGCTTTATCATAAACTTCTGGTTTATCTCCAGGTGATAATTTTACAATATCTCCATTTTCAACTTGAACAGGATGAGGAACCTGCATTTCTTTTGCAAAATTGATATGTTCTATCATATGTCTGTGCTCTCCATGAACTGGAATAACACATTGTGGTTTAACCCATTGATACATATCTTTAAGATCTTCTCGATTTGGATGGCCTGATACATGAATAAATTCAGTTTCTTCAGAGATCACCTCGATACCATCTTTCACTAATTGATTATGGAGCTTATAAAGTTTTTTTTCATTACCTGGAATAATTTTTGATGAAAAAATAACAGCGTCATCTTTTTCAATAAATACATCTGGATGAATATAATTTGCTATTCGCATCATTGCTCCCATTGGTTCACCTTGACTACCTGTGCATAAATAGAGAATTTTCTCTCTAGAGAAATTTTTTGCATCCCTAGGATCAATAGGTTCAATTGTATTTTTTAAATATCCACATTGTCTTGCAGCCTTATAAATTCTATGCATTGATCTTCCTACTAAAGATATCTGTCTCCCAGATTTTTCAGCACAGTAAAAAGCTGTTTCCATTCTTGCAACATTTGACGCAAAAGAAGTAATGATAACTCTTTTTTTTAATCGGTTAACTATATTTAACAAATTTTTTCTTACATCTAACTCTGATCCTGATCTTCCAGCACTAAAAACATTTGTTGAGTCACAAATCATTGCTAAGACACCCTCATCACCTATCTCTTTTAATCTTTTAGAATTAATTTCGTCTCCAATTAATGGATTTGGATCAACTTTCCAGTCTCCAGTATGTAGAATTACTCCTGCTGGAGTTTTAATTCTCAAACCATTTGGCTCTAGTATTGAATGTGTTAAAGTGATGTATTCAATCTCAAACTTTTCTAATGAAATATTTCCATTTAATTCAACAATTTGTAGATCTTTAGTAATATCAATATGTTTTTCTTTAAATTTTTCCTTTATCAAAACAGCTGTGAACGGTGTTGCGTATATCTTGCATTGTAGTTTTGGCCATAAATGAGCAATTGCTCCAATGTGATCTTCATGGGCATGGGTAAGAACTATACCTAATAAATTATCCTTCTTTTCAACAATAAAACCTGGATCTGGATAAATTAAATCTATTCCAGGAAGAGTATCATCTGCAAAAGTAACACCAATATCAACCATAATCCATTTGTGGTCACCTGGTAAACCATAACCAAACAGATTCATGTTCATCCCAATTTCACCAGATCCACCTAGTGGACAAAATAATAATTCTTCTTTCATCTATTTAATAATTTAGAAATTTTTATAAGACCCTTAACAGTGATATCTTTGTTTTCAATAACTTTTGTTTTAATTGAATTTTTAAATAAATCAGAAAAGCCACCTGTAATAACAACTTTATAAGATTTCCCAGTTTCTTTCTTAATCAAATTAATAATATTGTCAATTAAGCCTGCATAGCCCCAAAAAAAACCTGATCTAACAGCTGAATTTGTATCAATTCCAATTACTTTTTTTATTTTTTTAAGATTAATTTTTGGTATCAGAGAAGCTTTATCAATTAAAGTATTTAATGAAATACTTATACCAGGAGCAATAACACCTCCTCGGTAAGTATTATTTGCTAATACATCGAACGTTGTAGCTGTGCCAAAATCTAAAATAATAAAATTTTTCTTAGGGCTCATTAAACTTATTGCATTTGCAAGTCTATCAGAGCCAACTTGTTTAAAGTTTGCTTTTATATTTAAAATAGATCTTAAATTGAGATCTTTTATTTCATAACACTTAACTTTAGTTTTTTTTGATATAAATCTTTTAATAAAATTAAAAGTTTTTGGGACAACGCTACAAAATAATATCTTTTCAATATTCTTAAAATCTTTTGTTAAAATTTTAAATTTTCTATTTAAAATTGAGTTTGTAATTGATTTTGAGGGTAAACTTATTTTTTTTAAGATCTTATCTTTCGAATTCACTAAAAATAATTTAGTTACTGAATTTCCAATATCTCCTAAAATTAGCATATCTATATTTATACTCTTTTTTTAATGAATCTCTTTAAATTGTTTTCAAAAATCTTCTTTAGTTTTAATTCAAATTTTTTTTTTGATATATCTTTGTTTAAAAGCTCTCTTAGATGAGTGGTTGGATAATTCCTTATAAAGGGACTTTTTATTAAATTTACACCAATACCAACAATTAAATAAGTATGATTAAATTTATTTACTTTTTCTTGTAAAATCCCACTTATCTTTTTTTTTCGGATTAAAAGATCATTAGGTTTTTTGAAATAAATCTTTTTTTTATAATATTCTGAAATACATTTTTTAACTATTAAACAATTAATTTTAGTTAATTTGTTTAAAGATATCTTAAAGTTTTTCAAATTATAAAAAAAACTAACGAATAAATTTCCTTTGTAGGAGACCCATTTTTTTCCATATTGTCCTCTACCATTGGTTTGCAAATCAGATGAGATCATACCAAAATCATAATTATGATTTTTGATTATTCTTATAGCAGTGTTATTGGTACTTTTTACTTTATTAAATCTAAATATTTTAAACTTCATTAAATTATATTGATTTTTGAAACTGCATCAATTAATTCACTTGGGAAAACAAAATACATCAAAATTAGCACTGTAGAAACTGTTAAGGATAACTTCAACCAAAGGCTATGATCTTTGTCATAACTATCTTTCTCTTCATCAAAATACATTATCTTGATAATTCTTAAATAGTAAAACGCTGCAACCACTGTTGATAATAGTCCAACAATGGCTAAAAAATACATTGACTGTTCAATAACAGATTTAAAGATATAAAATTTTGCAAAGAAGCCAGCAAGTGGTGGAATTCCAGCTAAAGAAAATAAAATTATTAATAATGAAATTGAAAGTAGTGGATGATTTTTTGATAATCCTGATAAATCATCTATTTGCTCATAATATACATTATTTCTCTTCATCATTAACAGGCATGAAAAAAAGCCTAAGTTCATAATAATATAAATAGTCATATAAATTACCGAACTTTGTATCCCATCATTTGAGCCTGTTGCCAAACCAGCTAAAGCGTATCCAATATGACTTATCGAGCTATAAGCTATTAGACGCTTAAGATTTTTTTGACCGATCGCAGCTATCGCACCAAAAAGCATAGATGCGATTGATAAAAAAACTAAAATCATTTGCCACTGATCAATAAGATTTAAAAAAGGAACATACAAAAATCTTATAAACACAGTTAATGCTGCAATTTTAGGAACCATTGTAAAAAATAATGTTACAGATGTTGGTGAACCTTCATATACATCTGGCGCCCACATATGAAAAGGCACAGCAGAAATTTTGAACGCTAAACCCACCAAAACAAACACTATTCCAAAAGTAAGGGCATATTCATTCGTGTTGAATTGAGTTGCAATAACATTAAAGTTTGTCGAACCTGTAAAACCATAAATTAAAGAACAACCGTACAATAACAAACCTGAAGATAGTGCACTTAAGACAAAATATTTTAGTCCTGCCTCAGATGATTTTAATTGATCTCGATTGAATGTTGCCAAAACGTATAAAGCTAATGATTGTAGCTCTAAACCCATGTAGAAAACAATTAAATCATTAGAACTGATCATAATCATCATTCCCAATACAGAACTTAAGATTAAAATTGGATATTCAATTTTAAAAATTTTAAAAGTTTTTAAATAATTTGATGAAATTAACAAAACTACAAATGCAGATATTAATGTAATAATTTTCATAAATGATGACAAATAATCCACAACAATACTTTCACTGAAAAGAATTGTTCTGCTTATACCAATTGTTTCATTAAACGTAATTACCGCAGCAATAAGTAAAACTAATAATGAAATATTATGAATTATTTTTGAACTATTTTTTTTGAAAACTCCTAAAATTAATAAAAACATTATTGATAATGAAATAAAAATTTCTGGAAATATTAATTCAATATTATTTATCATTTACTTGCTACACTATAGTTATATGTATTGATTAAATCACTTATTGAAACTTCAATAGTGTTTATTAATGGCTCTGGATAAAAACCAAAGTATAAAGTTGGAATAGCTAAACAAGTAAGAGTGAATGCCTCTGATTTATTTAAATCAATCATCTTTTTTAATTCAGAGTTAATTAACTTTCCAAAGATAACTCTTTTATATAACCACAGCATATATGCTGCTCCGATAATAACTCCTAAACTAGCTAATACTGCTACTAAAAAATTATCTTTGAATGCAGCCATAAGAATTAAAAACTCACCAACAAAACCACTTGTACCAGGTAATCCTAATGCAGCTAAAGTAAATACCATAAATAAAACTGCATATTTAGGTATGATAGTTACAATGCCTCCATAAGTATTAATTAATCTTGAATGCATTCGATCATAGACAACACCAACACATAAAAATAATGCAGCAGATACTAAACCATGGCTAATCATTTGAATAATACTTCCTTCAATTCCCTGTTGTTGAATTGTAAAAATTCCTAAAGTAACAAATCCCATATGAGCTACTGAAGAATATGCAATTAATTTTTTCATATCCTCTTGCATTAAAGCAATTAATGAAGTGAAAATAATTGCTATAACACTTAACGCATAAATTAAAGGAGTAAACATCTCTGAGGCAAATGGGAAAAGTCCTAAAGAAAATCTTATAAATCCATATCCAGCCATTTTAAGTAGAATTGCTGCCAGTAAAACTGATCCTGCCGTTGGGGCTTCAACGTGTGCATCTGGAAGCCAGGTATGAACTGGCCACATCGGAGTTTTTACAGCAAATGAGCTAAAAAAAGCTAGCCACAATAAATTTTGATATTTTGTGTCTATACCTAGTTCATAAAGTTGAACAACATCTGTAGTGCCAGTGATCCAGTAAATTGAAATTATCGCCACTAACATTAGAACTGAACCTAAAAGAGTGAATAAAAAAAACTTAAAAGCAGAATAAACTCTTCTAGCCCCACCCCATATTCCAATAATTAAAAACATTGGAATTAATCCAGCCTCAAAAAATAAGTAAAAAACTACAAGATCTAGAGAACAAAAAACTCCTATCATGAAAGTTTCCATGACAAGAATAGCTATTAAAAATTCATTTAATCTTTTTGTAACAGAGTTATTAACTGAAATTATACATAGAGGTGTAATAAATGTTGTAAGGATTATAAAAAGTATTGATATTCCATCAACTCCTACTTTATAATTAATTATACCTTCAATCCAAACTCTATCTTCAACAAATTGAAATGCCGATGTTGTTTGATCAAATAAAAACCACAAATAAATAGATAAAAAAAAGTTAACTAGGGATGTAAATAATGCAACATATTTTACAGTAATTTTATTTTCATTTTTACTTCTTGTGAAAAATAAAAAGAGTGCTCCAATTGAAGGTAAAAGTATTAATGAAGAAAGAATAGGAAAGTTCATTATTTAACAATTAAGAAGGTTAAGAAAGCAGAAAAACCAAGAAGCATTACAAATGCATATTGATAAATATAACCACTTTGAAATTTATTGGCTTTGATAGAAAATTTTTTAATTAACCCTGAGATTCCATCAGGTCCAAAACCATCGATAACTTTAATATCAAAAAATTTCCACAGAAATAACCCAAATCTTTTCGAAGATTTAACAAACAAAATTTCGTAAATTTCATCGAAATACCATTTGTTAAACAAAAATTCATATAATGGTTTATTTATATTTACTAGTTGAGTTGGAAAATTTTTATTTTTTACAAATAAATAATAAGTGAATGGTATTGATAAAGTTACAAGCGTTGGAGTTAAAATTAAAAACCATAATGGTGGATGATCAGTGCTTAAAGGTTCTAAGAAGAAAATTGACTCATTCCAAAAATTATTAATTCCTTCATAACCTACAAATAAATCTTTAAAAATAAATCCAGCAAAAATTGCTCCGATAGATAATATTATCAAAGGTATTAACATAATTAGTGGTGACTCATGTGTCTCCTCAATTTTAATTTCCTTGTTGTTATATTGTCCGTGAAAAGTTTTAAACATCAGTCTCCAAGAATAAATTGAGGTTAAAAAAGCTGTAAATATTCCTATTCCAGCTGCATAGTAGCCAGTAGTTGTGCCACTTAAATATGCAAATTCTATGATCGCATCCTTAGAATAAAAACCTGATAACAAAGGAAAGCCTGTTAACGCTAAAGTTCCTATTACCATCAAAGAATAAGTGTAAGGTAATTTTCTCCATACTCCTCCCATATTATTTATATTCTGTTCATCTTTAAAAGCATGAATAACAGATCCTGAACCTAAAAATAATAATGCTTTAAAAAATGCATGGGTGAACAAATGAAACATTGCAACATTATATGCGCCTACTCCAGCTGCAAAAAACATATAACCTAATTGGCTACATGTGGAATAAGCAATGATTTTTTTTATATCTGTTTGAACTAAAGCTACACTGGCTGCAAAAAAGGCAGTGCTCATACCGATTATAGTAACTATGTTTAAAGCCAACTCTGAATATTCATATATAGGAGAACACCTTACGACTAAAAAAACTCCAGCAGTAACCATAGTGGCTGCATGGATCAAAGCTGAAACAGGTGTTGGACCTTCCATTGCATCTGGTAACCAAGTATGTAAAAAAATTTGAGCCGATTTACCCATAGCGCCAATGAACAATAGTATACAAATTAAATCTATTGCATTAATTTGGATCCCTAAAAAATTTAATTTTTCATCTACGACTGTTGGGATTTGATCAAAAACCTCTATGTAATTAACTGTACCAAACAAATAAAAAATTAAAAATATACCAAGAGCAAAGCCAAAATCTCCTACTCTGTTTACAACAAATGCTTTGATTGCTGCTGCATTCGCAGTTTCCTTTTTAAACCAAAAACCAATTAAAAAATACGAGCAAAGACCAACCCCCTCCCAACCAAAAAATAATTGAATAAAATTATCTGCTGTTACCAACATTAACATAGCAAATGTAAATAGCGATAAGTATGCCATAAATCTTGGTTTATGAGGGTCATGAGACATGTATCCAATTGAGTAAATATGAACCAATGCGGAAATAAAAGTTACGACCACTAGCATTACTGATGATAGTGCATCAATCTTCATTGACCAGTTTACCTCTAATGATCCAGAATTAATCCATGTAGCAATTTTGATATTTTCCTCGTATTGGTTAAAAATTACTTCATAAAATACAATTGCTGAAAGGACAGCTGATATAGATACTAATAAACTTGTAACTATCTCTGAATTTCTGTCCCCTATGAATTTACCGAAAAATCCTGATATTATTGAAGCAATTAATGGTAATGCTAAAATTGAAATTTCCATTTTATCCCTTTAATTTATCTATTTCTTCAACCCGTATAGTCCCTGCATTTCGGTAATAAACTACAATTATCGCTAGACCAATTGCTGCTTCAGCAGCAGCAACAGTTAAAATAAATAGTGTGAAAACTTGACCAGTCAAATCATTAAGATAAATAGAAAACGATACTAAGTTAATGTTTACAGCTAACAATATCAGTTCAATACTCATCAAAATCACAATAATATTTTTTCTATTTAAAAAGATGCCAATTACACCAATACTGAAAATAACTGCTCCTAAAGTAAGATAATGTCCTAAACCTATTTCAGTCATCAATCTTAACTCCTTTATTTGATGGAATCTCTAAAACTTCAATACCTTCAGATCTCTCTCTAGAAATTTGTTTCAAATAACTTTGTGTTTTAACACCCTCTCTTTGTCTAAAAGTAAGAACGATTGCACCAATCATCGCAATTAATAAAATCATTCCGCTTATTTGAAAAACATGAATATAATCTGTATACAGAATTTGGCCTAAAGAGTGTGTATTACTTATTTCATTAGAAATTTTTGTAGTATTTGGATTTAACAATTCAGGTTTATATTTCCAACCACCTACAACAATAATTAATTCAAAAAAAATAATTGTGCTTATAATTAAGCCGATTGGAATATGGCCAGAAGTTGCTTCAGAATAGAACCATTGATTTTTTTGTTGAGCAACATTTAACATCATTACAACAAATAAGAATAAAACGGCTACAGCACCAACATATACTATTAACATTATCATTCCTAAAAACTCTGCTCCAATCATTATAAAAAGACATGAAATGCTAATAAAATCTAATATTAAAAAAAAAACCGAGTGTACGGTATTTTTTGAAACAGTGACCATGATAGCTGAAATGACTGCAATAATTGAAAATACGTAAAAAAATATCGCATGAGCCATCATAAATTTATCTATAAGGATTATCTGATTTAATATTTGCCGCTAAAACATTTTCCCATCTATCCCCATTGTCTAACAATTTTTCTTTAGTATAATAAAGTTCCTCTCTTGTTTCCGTCGAAAACTCAAAATTTGGACCTTGCACTATTGCATCTACGGGGCACGACTCCTCACAAAGACCACAATAAATACACTTCATCATATCTATATCGTAACGGGTAGTTTTTCTACTTCCATCAGATCTTTCAGCTGACTCTATTGTAATCGCTTGTGCTGGACATACAGCTTCACATAGCTTGCATGCAATGCATCGTTCTTCACCATTTGGATATCTTCTAAGTGCATGCTCTCCTCTAAATCTTGGACTAATTTTTCCTTTCTCAAAAGGATAATTAATTGTTTTTTTCGTTTTAAACATTTCTCTTAAGGCGATTAATAACCCAGTTATAAAATCAACCATAAATATTGTTTTAAAAAATCTTGTTATTTTCATTTAGATTGTAGGTAAAAGGTTAAAATAAAATAAATAACTCGCAGTTAAAACAACATAAGTTAGAGACAAGGGAAGAAATATTTTCCAACCCAATCTCATTAATTGATCATATCTATATCTTGGCACAACTGCTTTAACTAATGCAAATAAAACAAATAAAAGTAATATCTTTAAAATTAACCAAATAGCTCCTGGAATCAAATTAAACGGATATAAATCAATAGGTGAAAGCCAGCCTCCTAAGAATAAAATCGATCCTAAAGCACACATTAATAAAATATTTGCGTATTCACCTAACCAGAACATTGCGTACATCATACCAGAATATTCAGTTTGATACCCAGCAACTAATTCTGCTTCTGCCTCAGGTAAATCAAAAGGTGGTCGATTTGTTTCTGCTAAAGCGGATATAAAAAATATTACAAACATTGGAAATAACGGAATTACGAACCAGATGTTTTGTTGTGCTAAAACGATATCACTTAAATTCAATGATCCTACACACAAAAGAACATTGATAATGATTATACCAATTGAGACCTCATAAGAAACCATTTGTGCAGCAGATCTTATTGAACCTAAAAAAGGATATTTGGAATTGGATGCCCAGCCTCCCATGATAATTCCATAAACTCCAAGAGATGAGACAGCAAAAATATAAAGTATCCCAACATTTATATTGGCTAAAACCTGATCTTCTCCAAAAGGTATGACTGCCCATGCTATTAAGGCTAAAGTCATTGTAATAATAGGAGCTAAAATAAAAATAATCTTATTAGAACTTGCTGGGATTATGATTTCTTTAAAAATATATTTTAATGCATCAGCTAATGATTGTAATAAACCAAAAGGACCAACAACATTAGGGCCCTGTCTTTTTTGAACAAAAGCCCAAACTCTTCTATCTAACCAAACAATCATTGCAACTGAAACTAAAACTGGGACAAGAAGAAAAAGGATTTTGTAGACTTCTTCAAAAACTAAATTTACATATTCCATTATTTAACCTTCGGTGCCAGTTCGTTTAACTTCTGATTTAGAATTATTACAATTCAACATTGTTTTTGATGATCGTGCAATTACATTTGAAAAATAATAGTCCTTGTATGTTATTTTAAGGATTTCGTCCTCAAAATCACTTAAGTCTACTTTGCTGTTAGAGGGGCTTTCTTGTTTTTCTTTTTTTAAATTTATATAATTAAACATACTACTCTCTAATTCATCTCTATCATTAAAAAGTTTTCTATTATTCATAAATTCAGCAAGATTATTTATAATTTCCCAATCTTCTTTAGCATCTCCTGGTGGATATGATGCCTTATAAGCTTTTTGTACTTTGCCTTCTAAATTGGTGTAATGACCTGATTGCTCTGTGTAAGCTGCTCCTGGTAATATAATATCTGCAAGTTCCGCACCATTATCACCATGGCTTCCTACATATATTATAAACTCATTTTTTTTATTAAATTTTAAATTATCTTGACCCATTAAAAAAACTAAATCAAATTTATGTTCATTCAGACTGTTTATTAATTCATTTTTTTTATCAATTATATCAAGATCTAAACTTCCAATTGTAGCTGCATCGGAGGGTAAAAAGTTTAGAGGACTCCAGTCATCTGTAAATTTATTGTTACTCAACAGAAAATTTTTAATGGAATTAAATAAAAATTTAGCTGACTTAGATTTTAGAAACGACTCTCCAAATATAACCATTGGTTTTTGAGCTTCAATAACTTCTTTTGAAAGTTCATTTTTATTCTCAAAAATATCTTTGATTGTTTGAGTTTTTCCATCAAGGCTATTGTAAGGATAGGTTAGGTCACCTATATCATTTAAAGAAACAATTTTAACTTTATTTTTAAGATAAGCCTTTCGAATTCTTGCATTTAGCATTGTAGCTTCAAATCTTGGATTAGTTCCAATTAACAGAATTAAATCTGAATCCTCAATACCATTAATTGTTGAATTGAATAAATAGTTTTCTCTTTTAGAACTATCAATAAACATATTAGATGATCTACACTCATAATTTTTTGTATCTACAGTTCTCTCTAAGAATTCCTTAAATATGTAGCTAGCCTCCATATTTATCAGATCACCCACAAATCCAGCTATTTTATCTTTATTAGTATTTTGTATTTTTGATTTTATAATTTTAAAAACTTCATCCCATGAAGCTTTTTCAAATTTATTGTTATATTTTATATATGGCGTATCTAATCTTTGACTTAATAGACCGTCGCAAGCATATCTTGTTTTGTCTGATATCCATTCCTCATTTATATCTTCATTGATAACTGGTAGTACTCTTTTTACCTCCCAATCATATGTGTCTACTCTAATATTTGATCCAACAGCATCCATCACATCAATTGTCTCTGTTTTTTTTAACTCCCAGGGTCTTGCTTCAAATACATAAGGTTTAGACGTAAGGGCTCCTACAGGGCAAAGATCTATTACATTTCCTGATAATTCTGACTGTATTGATTTTTCTAAGTATGTTGTGATTTGCATATCTTCACCTCTGCCTATTGCACCTAGTTCAGGCACACCAGCAATTTCTGTTGCAAATCTAATGCATCTAGTACAATGAATACATCTGGTCATTTGGGTCTTAATAAGTGGACCCATGTTTTTATCAGGAACTGCTCTTTTATTCTCTTTAAATCTAGATTTATCAATTCCATAAAACATTGACTGATCTTGAAGGTCACATTCACCACCTTGGTCACAAACAGGACAATCCAAAGGATGATTTGCTAATAAAAATTCCATTACGCCCTTTCTAGATTTTTCTATTTTGGGAGTATTTGTTTTTATAACCATACCTTCAGCAGCAGGCATTGCACAAGAAGCTATAGGTTTTGGAGATTTTTCCATCTCAACAAGACACATTCTGCAATTTCCAGCAATTGATAATTTTTCATGGTAGCAAAATCTTGGAATTTCAACTCCAGCTTTTTCACAAGCTTGTAGAACAGTCAAACCCTCCTCTACTTCAACTTCTATATCATTTACTTTTAATTTAAGCATTCTTATCTAATAAGTGCTGATCCACCAAGTAAGGAATATTTTGAGTTTCTTTCACTATTGGATCAAAATTATTTCTTTTTTTAATTTCATCTTTAAAATGTCTCAATAAACCTTGAACAGGCCAAGAAGACCCCTCACCAAAGGCACATATGGTGTGACCTTCAATTTGTTTAGTTACATCACTTAGCATTTCAATTTCATCTTTTGAGGCCTCTCCTCTCGCCATTCTCTCAAGCATTCTCCACATCCATCCTGATCCTTCTCTACATGGTGTACATTGACCACAGCTTTCATGCTTATAAAATCTGGCAATTCTTGCCATACATTTGATTATGTCTTGATCTTTATTTATCACGACCACTCCTGCTGTGCCTAACCCACTTTTTTCAGCAACTAATGAATCAAAATCCATAGTGAGTGTCTCACACTTTTCTTTAGGAATAAGTGGCATTGAGGACCCTCCAGGTATGACAGCTTGTAAATTATCCCAACCACCTATGACACCTCCTGCATGAACTTCTATTAATTCTTTCAAAGATATGTTCATTTCCTCTTCAACATTACATGGATTATTTACATTTCCAGAAATACAAAATATTTTAGTTCCAGTATTTTTTTCTCTACCCAAAGAAGCAAACCATTTACCACCTCTTCTTAGAATTGTTGGAACAACAGCTATGGTCTCAACATTGTTAATTATTGTTGGACATCCATACAAACCAATTAATGCCGGGAAAGGTGGCTTTAATCTTGGTTGACCTTTATTACCCTCAATACTCTCAAGTAATGCTGTCTCCTCTCCACAAATATAAGCTCCTGCACCATAATGTATATAAATATCTAAATCCCATCCCGTCCCGGCTGCATTTTTTCCAATTAATTTTTTTTCATAAGCTTCGTCAATTGCAGCTTGAAGCTTTTGTCCATCAACAAAATACTCACCTCTTATATAAATATAACAAACATGTGCTTGAATTGCATATGAAGCTATTAAACAACCCTCAATGAGTTTATGTGGTTCAAACCTTAAGATGTCTCTATCTTTACACGTACCTGGCTCTGATTCATCACCATTAATAACAAGGTAGTGAGGTCTAGATCCAACTTCTTTAGGTGCAAATGACCATTTTAGACCTGTAGGAAAACCTGCTCCTCCTCTTCCTCTTAATTGAGAGTCTTTGATTTCATTTATGATCCAATCTCTACCTTTTTCAGTAATTTCTTTTGTATTTACCCAATCACCTCTTTTTTGGGCTGAAGTTAAATCTGAACCCAAATCGTTATATAAATTTTTAAAAATTCTATCTTGATCCTTAAGCATTTTTTAATTCCATTAATGTTTTTCTTCCATTTTCTGGTTCATTGTTTATGCGTCCTCTGTATGAACCTGGTTTAGGTTTTTCATCTCTTAAAATTTTATCAAAAATTTCTAAAGTTTTTTCTTTATCTAAATCTTCATAATAATCATCATTTATTTGCATCATTGGAGCAGTGACACATGCACCTAAACACTCAACTTCCATCCATGAACAATTTTTATCTGGTAATAATTCAGACTCATTTTCGGATATTTTTTCTTTACAAGCCTCAACTAATTTACCAGCTCCCCTTATCATACAAGGTGTTGTAGTACAAACTTGAATGAAATATTTTCCAACTGGTGATAAGTTAAACATACTATAAAAAGTCGCTACCTCATAAACTTTTATGTAAGGCATATCTAAAAGTTTGGCTATATATTTCATTGCAACTAAAGGTATCCAATTATTATTTTGCTTTTGGGCTATATATAACAATGCCATAACTGCACTTTGTTGTTTTCCCTTAGGATATTTTGAAATAACCTTATTTGCTGCTTCTAGAGAGGATGAGTTAAATTCAAAGTTCTCTGGTTGATCTTTTGCTGGTCTCTTTAAACTCATCTATCGACCTCACCAAAAACTATATCTAAAGAGCCGAGCACTGCAGGAACATCAGCCAACATGTGTCCTTTAATTAAATAATCCATTGATTGTAAATGTGAAAATCCAGGTGCACGAATTTTACACTTATAAGGTTTACTTGATCCATCTGATATTAAATAAACTCCAAATTCTCCTTTAGGTGCCTCAACTGCTGTATAAATTTCATCTTTAGGTACACGATATCCTTCAGTAAATAATTTAAAGTGATGTATTAAAGCTTCCATTGATTGTTTGATATCTTTTTTTGATGGTGGTGTTATTTTTCCATCAAAAGTTTTTATAGGACCTTTTTCCATTTTTGATAAACATTGTTTAATTATTTTGACGCTCTCTTTCATTTCTTCAATTCTGCATAAATATCTATCGTAACAATCTCCGTTTTTTCCTACAGGAATTTTAAATTCAAGTTGATCATAACAATCGTATGGTTGTGATTTTCTTAAATCCCATGGAACACCTGAGCCTCTAATCATAACACCGCTAAAGGAATAATTGAGAGCGTCTTCTTTTGAAACAATGCCAATATCTACGTTTCTTTGTTTAAATATTCTATTATCTGTCAATAAGTTTTCTAAATCATTAATTATTTTTGGGAAAGTTTCACAGAACTTTGCAATATCTGTTTCTAAACCTGCTGGTAAATCTTGATGTACACCACCTGCTCTAAAATAATTAGCATGTAATCTTGATCCGGATGCTCTTTCATAAAAAGTCATTAGAGTCTCTCTTTCTTCAAAACCCCATAAAGATGGTGTTAAAGCCCCAACATCTAATGCTTGTGTTGTAACATTTAAAATATGACTTAATATTCTACCAATTTCACAAAACATTACTCTTATAAATTGGGCTCTTATAGGAACATCAATGTTTAAAATTTTTTCAACAGCTAATGCGAAAGCATGTTCTTGGTTCATCGGAGCAACATAATCCAGACGATCAAAATATGGGACTGCCTGCATATAAGTTTTATTTTCTATTAATTTTTCAGTACCACGGTGTAGTAAGCCAATATGTGGATCTGCTTTTTCAACAACTTCGCCATCTAATTCTAAAATAAGTCTAAGAACTCCATGAGCTGCTGGATGTTGAGGTCCAAAATTTAAATTTAGATTTTTAATTTTTTTTGTCATTACTATCTGCTAATTCTTTGATGTATTTTGTGCCCTCCCAAGGACTTTCATAATCAAAGTTTCTATAATTTTGTTCTAGTTTTACTGGTTCGTTAACTACTTTTTTTTGATCTTCGCTGTACCTAACTTCAGTATGACCAGTTAAAGGAAAATCTTTTCTCAATGGATGACCCTCAAAACCATAGTCTGTCAAAATTCTTCTTAAATCAGGATGATCTTTGAAACTCACTCCATACATATCAAAAACCTCTCTTTCCATCCAATTAGCTGATGGAAAAATTGAGGTTAATGATGAAATAACTTCATTTTCACTTATGTCGTAGCTTAAGATCATTCTTTGATTAAACTCATGACTAAGAAATAAATATACAATTTTAAATCTTTTAGACCTTTCAGGATAATCAACTACCGTAATATCTATAAGTTGTCTAAATTTTGTATCTTTATTAGTTTTAACAAATAGAACTACATCAATTAAATCTTCACTATCTATCTCAAGATAAATTTGATTATGTTTTATTTTAGAACTATTTATTTTGGTGCCAAGCTCTGAATTAATTTTTTTTTCTAGATCAACTAAGTTATTCATATTATCTACTTATAGATCCTTTATTTCTTATTTTTTTTTGTAATTGCATAATTCCATACAATAAAGCTTCTGCAGAAGGAGGACATCCGGGAACATAAATATCAACTGGAACTATACGATCACATCCCCTTACTACCGAATAAGAGTAGTGATAATAACCTCCACCATTGGCGCAGCTACCCATTGATATAACATATCTTGGTTCAGGCATTTGATCGTAAACTTTTCTTAGAGCTGGTGCCATTTTGTTAGTTAAAGTACCAGCAACAATCATTACATCAGATTGTCTTGGTGATCCACGAGGTGCAGCACCAAATCTTTCTAAATCATATCTAGGCATTGCAGTTTGCATCATTTCAACTGCACAACAAGCAAGACCAAAAGTCATCCAGTGCAATGATCCTGACCTTGACCAATTTATTAGATTATCCAATGAAGTAGTAATAAATCCATTCTTACTAAAATCTTCAGCAAGTTGTTTAAACTCTTCCGGAACCTGATCTATCTTATTATTCATTTAAAAAAAATTTTATTCCCAGTCTAAAGCACCCTTTTTCCATTCATAAATAAATCCAATCGTAAGTATGAATAAGAAAATCATCATTGAGGAAAAACCTAAAATTCCTATATTTCCTAAAGAAATTGCCCACGGAAATAAAAATGCTATTTCAAGATCAAAAATTATAAAAAGTATTGCAACCAAATAAAAACGAACATCAAATTCCATTCTTGAGTCTTGAAATGGTTCAAATCCACACTCATAAGCTGATAATTTTTCTGGATCTGGATTTTTTGGAGATAGAATAAAATTAATTGCTATAAATGCACAGCTTAATCCTAATGCAATAATTAGGAACAATATTATAGGCAAATAATCCTTTAAAAATTCCGCAGTCATGGAGGAATATATATCATTTTTTAAAGCTAGATGAAGTGGTGTTAGGTCACATTATTCAAAATATACAGTAAATTTGATAATGATTATCAGTGGTAAACATGCAAAGTGGCGGGAGTGAAGGGACTCGAACCCTCGACCTATCGCGTGACAGGCGATCGCTCTAACCAACTGAGCTACACCCCCACTTATGATTCTTTTGGTGGGCAGTAAAGGACTCGAACCTTTGACCCCCTCGGTGTAAACGAGATGCTCTACCAACTGAGCTAACCGCCCATAACCAAAATAGGATGATTTATATCTTTTGAAAAAATAACGTCAAGTTCTATTACTATAGAAAAAATGGCCTAAAAATAATTTTTATTAAATATCTTTTATAAGTTAACAAAGATAATCAAGTGCTTTAAGTATTCCACCTTTTTTGTAAGGTATCTTTGACTTCATTAATCCCATTTCTACACCAGCTAAAGTTCCAGCTAACATCAATTCGTTAAAATCTCCTAAGTGTCCAATTCTAAAAATTTTACCTGCAACCTTTGCTAAGCCTGTTCCTAAAGACATGTTATAATGATCTAAAATTATTTTTCTCAAAGAGTCTGCGTCATGTCCATCTGGGACCATCACAGCCGTTAATGAGTCTGAATATTCTTCAGGATTTTTACAAAGAATTTCCAAACCCCAAGCTTTTACTGCAACTCTAGTAGCTTCTGCAAATCTTTTGTGTCTTATAAAAACATTTTCCAACCCTTCCTCAGTCAACATATTTATTGCTTCATCTAATCCATACAATAAATTTGTTGCTGGTGTATATGGGAAATACCCTTTTTTATTATTTTCTAACATTGGTTTCCAGTCCCAATATGATTTTGGTAAATCAGAACTTTCATAAGCCTTAAGTGCTTTTGAACTTATCGCATTAAAGGAAAGTCCTGGAGGTAATAATAATCCTTTTTGAGACCCACCAACTGTAACATCAACTTTCCATTCTTCATGTCTATAATCTATTGAACCAAGTGAAGAAATTGTATCAACAAATAATAAAGCAGGATGTTGAGCATTATCCATTGCTTTTCTTATTTTTCCAATTCTACTTGTTACTCCTGTAGATGTTTCGTTGTGAACTGCACAAACAGCTTTAATTTTTTTTTCTTTATCTTCTTTTAATTTTTGTTCAACAATATTTGGGTCAACTCCTGTTCTCCAGTCACCTTTTACAAAATCAATTTCTAATTTGAATTTTTCTGCAATATCATACCAGAGAGTGGAAAAATGTCCTGTTTCGAACATTAAAATTTTATCACCAGCACTTAAAGTATTTACTATGGCTGCTTCCCAGGCACCTGTACCCGAAGCAGGAAATATTATTACAGGCTCAGAAGTTTTAAAAATTAATTTTATTCTATCTAAAACTCTCAAACCAAGCTCTGCAAAATCGGGGCCTCTATGATCTATTGTTGGATAATCCATTGCTCTTAACACTCTATCAGGAACGTTAGTTGGACCTGGTATCTGCAAAAAATGTCGACCAGGTCTTATATTGTTTGAAATTGCCATTCTGCTGTATATGCTAAAGAAATTACATAATCAAACTTATAATGTATGACAAATAGTAGTAATTTAATCGAGACTTTAGAAGTTTATGTTTTAAATAACCCTGATGAAGTTAATCCTCATTGGGTAAGCCATTTTATAGTCCCAACTGCAAATGAATTATTGATAAAAATTAAAACTAAAGATGGTAATTCTGGTTTTGGTCTTGCTACAAGTTATACAGATATCAAACCAATTATCAAACCTTTCTCCAATGGATTACAAGATTTTATAATCGGGGAAGATCCTTTTTGTCCAGAAAGAATATATGAAAAAATTTTTAAATTAACAGATACACGCCAAGGTAATGTAAAAGGTTGGAGCAGAGAAGCTTTAATCAGAATTTCCGCAGCTTTGGATATTGCTTGTTGGGATTTGATAGGTAAAGCCTCTAAAATTCCATTATATAAGTTGTTTGGAGGTTTCAGAAATAAAATTCCAGTATATGTAACATGTGCCTATTACAGAGATGGTAAAGATGAAAAAGAACTTAGAAAAGAATTACAAAAATTAATTAAAATTGGTCATCAAAGCTTTAAAGTAAAAGTTGGTGGATTAAGTATTAAAGAAGACACAAAAAGATTAGAGATAATTCGACAAGAAATTGGTGACGATAAAGATCTAATGATAGACGTTAATAGAGCATGGGACCTAAAAACAGCTATTGAAGGCGTAAAAGAATTTGAAAGATTTAATCCAACTTGGATAGAAGAACCAGTAAGATGGGAAGATGACAGAAGAAATTTAAAACTTTTATCACAACAAACAAAAATTCCATTATCTGGAGGAGAAAGTGAAATTACGATTTATGGTTGCAGATCCATGGTCGAGGAAAATGCTATACAAATTTTACAATTCGATTGCACTATGTTTGGTGGTTTTACAAATGGAAAAAAATTGTCTGCTTTATGTGAATTAAATCATTTAGATATAGCTCCACATCATGATTGTTATATACATGCTCCTTTGGTTGCATCATCACCATCGGGAAGAATAGTTGAGTCATTTGATGATGAAAGAGATCCTCTTCAAGCTCAATTATTTGAAAATCCCCATAAAATGAGTAATGGTTGGATACATCTAAATGAAAATCCTGGATTAGGATTAGAAATTTCAGAAACCGCGTTAAAAAAGTTCGGTAAACTAGTTTACAAAAATAAATAAACCTTTAATTAAGTTTTATGCGGTTTAGTTCAGATCAGATACAAAAAATAGAAAAAGAAATTAGTAATAAAGTTGACGGAAAGACTTTATTTGATGAATTTTCTCGAGGTCGATACAGTACAGATGCATCAGTTTATCAAATCAAACCTCTTGGTGTAGTTCTTCCAAAAGATACAAATGATGTTTTAAACTTAATGGAATATTCTCAAAAAAATTCTATTCCTCTTCTAGCTAGAGGCGGTGGAAGTTCTCAATGTGGTCAAACTGTAGGTGAAAGTGTAGTTCTCGATTACTCAAAACATCAAAACAAAATATTAGAACTCAATGTAGAGGAAAAATATGTATGGGTTCAGCCAGGTGTTGTATTGGATCATTTAAATTCATTTCTTAGACCGCATGGTCTATGGTTTCCTGTAGATGTATCTACAAGTAGCAGGGCAACAATTGGGGGTATGTCTGCAAATAATTCATGTGGATCAAGATCTTTGTATTATGGAAATATGGTTCACAATGTACTAGCTATAGAAGCAATTTTAGATGATGGTTCAATCCATACTTTCGATCAAATTAATAAAAACTATCTAGCAACGACTAATAATCAAGACCGTTTTTATAAGATTATTGATAAGTTTTTACATTTAAGACAAAAAGTTAGTAAGGACATCGATGAAAATTGGCCAACTACTCAAAGAAGAGTTGGTGGATATAACATTGATTTAATAGATCCAAATGGATTCAATTCGTCAAATCTATTAGTCGGTTCTGAAGGAACATTATCACTTTTTAATAAAATAAAATTAAAGTTATCTGAAATACCTAGAAACAAAATTTTAGGTGTTTGTTATTTTGATAACTTTCATCAAGCTATGGAGTTAACAAAAGAAATTGTTAAATTAAAACCAACATGTGTTGAATTAATGGATCAAAATTTATTAAATCTAGCAAAAGAAATCCCAATGTATGCTGGTGGTATTAAGAAATACATAAAAGGTAACCCAGAGGCAGTTTTGATGGTTGAATTTATTGATACAGATCAAAATATTTATGAGAAAAAAATAAAAGACCTTGAATATTTAGTTCTTAATCAAAATAAGAAAAATCAATTTTCTTTTTTTACAGACTTATCAGAGCAAAAAGAAGTTTTTGAGATCAGAAAAGCTGGATTAAATATCTTGATGTCAATGAAGGGTGATAAAAAGCCAGTTGCATTTATAGAGGATTGTGCAGTTTCTTTAGACCACTTAGCAGAATACACTTCGAGATTAAATGAAATATTCAAAAAGTATAACACCAGTGGAATGTTTTATGCTCATGCATCAGTTGGTACACTTCACGTAAGACCAGTTTTGAACATGAAGTCTGATCAGGACATTAAAAATATGAGATCTATTTCTGAAGAGGCTTTTGAAATGGTTAAAGATTACAAAGGTTCTCATTCCGGTGAACATGGAGATGGGATAGTTAGATCAGAGTTTCATGAGATGATGTTTGGAAAGAATATTACAAACGCATTCGAAGAAATTAAGGATACTTTTGATAACAAAAATTTATTAAATCCAGGTAAAATTGTAAGACCCTTTAAATCAAACGATAGATCATTGATGAGATATAAATCAGATTATCAAACAGAAAATATAAGTACTCATTATGACTGGTCTAACTGGGGTCAATTTTCAGATGCTATTGAAATGTGTAATAACAATGGTGCATGCAGAAAATTAGATTCAGGAGTGATGTGCCCTTCATACAGAGTAACGAAAGAAGAAAAAGATTTAGTTAGAGGAAGAGCAAACACATTAAGACTTGCACTTTCTAATCAATTACCAGAAGGGTCTTTTGCATCTAAAGAAATGTATGAAACAATGGAGCTTTGTGTGAGCTGTAAAGCTTGTCAAAGAGAATGTCCAATGTCAGTGGATATGGCTAAGATGAAAAGCGAATTTCTCTCTCATTATTACAAAAAATTTAGTATGAGAATTAAAGATAAGATTATCTCTGATATGCCTAGACTGATCTGGTTATATAAAATTGTAAATCCAATAATTAATAAAATTAAAAATTTTCCACTAATTTCGAACATTATTGAAAAATTTGGTTTTGCAACCAAAAGAAGTCTACCTATAGTCCAAAATCAAAAAGTCTTGAAAGATATATATAACAGTCAAGAAATTTCAGAAAATAAAGTTATTTTATTTGCAGATACCTTTAATATAAATTTTGAGAATGAAAATTTGGTCTATACAATTAAAGTATTAAATAAATTTGGGTATCAAGCGGTAATCCCGAGTTTTGGTAGTGATAAACTTGATAGACCACTTTGTTGTGGAAGAACTTATATATCGTACGGTCAACTAGATAGGGCTGCAGAAGAATTAAATAGATTTAATGATTATATTATAAAGAATAACTACTTTGAACTACCTGTGGTAGGTATAGAACCATCTTGTTTGCTTACTTTTAGTGATGAGTATCAATCGCTCAAAGGTATAAAAAATAAAGATAAAATAAAAAACAAATTTTATTTACTAGAGGAGTTTATTTTAGAACAAATTAAAAAAGATAAAAATGTTAAATCAAATAGTTTTAATCAAAATGTTTTAATCCATGGACATTGTCATCAAAAGTCTCAGGATAGAATGAAAGGTCTTAAAAATCTTTTATCTGAATTAAATATTAATAATAAGATGATAGATTCTAGCTGCTGTGGAATGGCGGGTTCATTTGGATATGACAGTAAAACTTATGAAACTTCAAAAAAAATGGCTAATCTATCTTTAATTCCTGCAATTAATAATAGTGATGAAAATGATTTTATTGTTGCAAATGGTACAAGCTGCAGACATCAAATTTCTGATTTATCAGAAAAAAAAGGTAAGCATGTTTCAGAGTTATTATTTAAAATTTTTGAGACTGTAAATTAAAGAATTATTTTTTTGTTATAAAACTCATCTATATCCTCATCTTTATAACCAAAAGTTTTCATTATTTCTCTTGTATGCTCACCTAAATCTGGTGCACCTTTAGATTTTTCAGTTTTGCTTTTAGAAAATTTAATTGGCATTCCAATAGCTTTGCTTGCTCCAGCTTTTTTGTTATTTACCTCAATAATCATCTCTCTTTCAATAGTTTGAGGGTCTTTAAACATGTCAGTAATTGAATTTATAGGACCACATGGCAAACCATTCTCATCAAATATTTTTAACCATTCTTGAGAAGGTTTTTTTATAAATTCTTTATTGAGTATTTCTACAAGTTCATTCAAATTTTCTTTTCTACTTGAGTTAGTTGAAAACTTTTCATCCTCGTTAAGATCTTGACGATTGATTGCCTTTAATAACATAAGCCATGTATTCTGATTTGATGCACCAATAGTTATCCATTTATCTTTTGTTTTAAACGCTTGATAAGGCGCAGTTAATGGATGAGCTGATCCAAGAGGACCTGGTGATACACCAGTTGCACCAGCAATCGCAGATTGCCAATAGGTATGAACTATTCCTGCTTCATACAAAGATGTATCAACTTTTTGACCTTCACCAGTTTTATCTCTATGAATTAAAGCAGCTAAAATACCATTTGCAGCAAGTAAACCTGCGGTGATATCTGTAAGTGGTGCTCCTACTTTCATTGGTGGTTTATTTTTATCTTCACCGGTAATACTCATTAAACCACTCATACCTTGTGCTACTAAATCAAATCCTCCCTTATTAGCATAAGGACCTGTTCTCCCATATCCGGAAATTTCACATAAAATAATTTTAGGATTAATCTTTGACATTGTATCATAACCAATACCTAGTTTTTCTAACGTCCCTTTTCTAAAATTTTCTAAAACTACATCAGAATTTTTTATCATTGTCTTAAAAATTTCAATTCCTTCTTTATCTTTCAAATTTAAAGCAATACCTTTTTTATTTCTATTCATCATTAAGTAAGCTGCTGATACTCCATTAACATCTGGAGGAAGGAAATTTCTAGTATCGTCACCTCCTGGAGTTTTTTCTATTTTAATAACTTCAGCCCCTAGATCAGCTAATAGTAATCCGCAGGTAGGACCAGCCATTATTTGAGCCATCTCTAATACTCGAATGCCTTTTAATGATGCCATTTATTATTTATTTATTTTTAAATTTTGGCTTAGTTTTATTCAGGAATGATTGATATCCAATTTTAAAATCCTCAGTATCATAGCATTTGTAACCAAGATTATTTATTTTTTCTGTTACTTTACCTTTTTTTAAAATGTTTCTTGCAAACTCTTTGTGCCATCTAGCTACTTTAGGAGCACCTTCACATATAAGTTCAGCTGATTTATATGCTTCTTTCTTAACGTCTTCATCATTAACTACCCTATTTACTAATCTTTTTTCTAAAGCCTCTTGAGAATCAAACACTCTTCCCTCAAATAAAATTTCCATAGCTGTTGAATAAGTTGTTGCTTTTAAAAGAACTTCAAGTTCTTTTGCAGCCATGGTTAAACCAAGTCTTTTTATTGGTATACCAAATCTTGAGCTTTTTCCGCAAATTCTTATATCACAACAAGCAGCTATTTCTAAACCACCTCCCACGCAAATTCCCTCAATCATAGCAATTGTAGGTACCGGACAATTAAAAATTGATCCCAAAGTTCCATGTAAAAACTTTCCATATGATTTTGCTAATTTTGATGACGATCTTTCTTTTTTAAATTCTCCAATGTCATTTCCAGGTGAAAAAGATTTTCCACCTTCACCTCTTATGATAACGCATCTAAGATTTTTTTCTTTTGAAATTTTCTTAAAAATTTTCCCAAGTTCTATCCACATTGGTTTAGTCATTGCATTTAATTTTTCTGGTCTATTAATGACAACTTCAGACAAATGACTATTTATCTTATTTAGCTTAACTAAATTGTTCATCTAGCTCCTATAAAAATATTCTACTAGTGTCATTGGTATTGCTGGAACATAAGTTACTAAAAGTAATAAAACTAACAACACGCATATAAATGATATGTTTGATCTTGTTACATCCCAAATATCTGCTTTTGCAACTGAGCAAGCTGTTACTAATACACTTGCTACCGGAGGTGTTTGCTGTCCTATAGCTAAATTTAAAGTTACAATTATTCCAAAATGAACAGGATCAATACCAACTGCATTAACTAATGGCATTACTATTGGTACAGTTAAAATTATTGCTGCAACTGAGTGTAAAAAGAAACCTATAATTAATAAAAATATATTTAATATTCCTAAAACTGCATATTTATTATTAGTAAAGTCAATAATTGATTCAGCAACTTTTTGTGGAATTTGTTCAATTGTTAAAAACTCTCCCAATAAAACGGATGCTGCAACTAATAACATCACAGATGCTGTCTGTATTGCTCCCTCGCAAGCTGACTCATATAGTCTTTTAAAATCGATTTCTTTGTAAATAAAACCTATTACTAAAGATGCTACAACCGCTAAGCCAGCTCCTTCAGTTGCTGTGACTACACCTCCAAAAATTCCTCCAAGAATAATTATTGGTAATAGAAAAGCCAAAGCTGCATCTTTTGCAGTTTTTTTTACATTCGGTATATTAAATGTCTCCTCTACAGGAAAATTTTTCTTTCTTGCTGTTACATAAGCAGCTAACATTAAAAAGAATCCACCAATTACTCCAGGAATAATTCCAGCAACAAATAATTGAACAACTGAACTTTGAGACATAACTGCATAAACAATCATTGGTATTGATGGTGGAATAATGATTGCTAAAGATGCTGAAGATGAAGTCACTGCAGCAGCAAATGCTCCTGGATATCCTTTCTTTTTCATTGCAGGAATTAAAATAGAACCAAGTGCAGCGACATCAGCAACTGCTGATCCAGAGATTTCAGCAAAAAACATTGAGGTTGCGATATTAATCATACTCAACCCACCTTTAATAAACCCAACAAGAGCTGAGGCAAAGGCTATTAATCTTCGTGAAATACCAGCGCTATTCATAATTGATCCAGCTAAAATAAATAGTGGAATTGCAATTAATGGAAACTTCATTGATCCATCAAACATTACGATTGCGGTATCAATTAGAAAACTTGTGCCAGTTTTCATAACCATTGCAATAATAGTTGTTACTGCTAGGCCAATCGCAATGGGTACATTTATAGACAACAAGAGTAACAAGACCATAAACATTGTTAGAATTATCATTAAATATCTCCTGTTTGCTCGTCACCCGTATTTTGTAGAACTAAATTTCTATAATCTTCTGGAATTCTTAAGGTTTCAGATAAAATAAAAAGACATGATGCAATCGGAATAACAGATTGCACAAATGGTTGGGGAACCCATTCCAATGTTACTAATGTTTCACCTGTAATTAAAGTTAAAACTAAATATCCATAATATGCTAGCAATATTAAAAAGCCATAAACAACAAGTTTAGAAACTACAAAGAAAATCTTTCTAAGAGTTAATGGAAAAGCTTTAAATATACTTGGAACACTTATATGTGATCCTTTTAACGCAGCATATGCTGAACCGTAATATGTTATCCATGCAAGCTGGACTGCAGCAACTTCATCATACCAAACTAAAGCGCTTCCTGCAAAACGAAAGGTAACTCCAAGTAAAACTGTTACTGCTAATGCTACCATCATTATAAACAGTATTAGTTTTAGTATTTTTTCGTACGAATTTATAAAATTTTGTAATTTCATATAATACTCAGGCCCTCTGAATGAGGGCCTGATTAGAATAATAAACTATATTATTTTGCTAAAGATGATACTTTTTTAACTAAAGCACCACCAGTAGGAACTTCTGATCCAAACTGATCGTAAATCCCTTTACTAGCTGCAATAAAAGCACCTTTGTCCGCTTCATTAACTTGGACACCAGCATCTTTAATTACTTTTAATAAAGATTTTTCAAGTTTAGCAGCTTCTTTGTAGACAAATTTTTGAGTGTCTTTAGCAGCCTTTTCTAAAATATCTTGAACATCCGCAGGAAGTTTATTCCAGTGATCCTTATGAACAGTTACATAAGCAGGAGTATAAACGTGACCTGTGATTGATAAATATTTTTGAACTTCTTGAAATTTAGCACTAGCTATTTGAGCATATGGGTTTTCTTGTCCATCCATAGTACCTGTTTTCAAAGCAGTGAATACTTCAGAAAAAGACATTGGAGTTGGGTTTGCACCATATGATTGGAACATTTTAACTCTCCATTTTGATTTAGGAGTTCTTAACTTAATTCCTTTTAAATCATTTGGAGTATTAATTGGTCTAGTATTATTTGTTATATGTCTAAAACCATTTTCCCAAACAGCAATAACTTTGTAACCTGTTTTATCTTCAAGATTTTTAAACATTCCTGGTAAAACATTTTTTTCAACTTTAGCCATGTGTTTTCTGTCTTTAATAATAAAAGGCATATCAAAAACACCAAACTCGTCATGGATAGAAGCCATTACTGATGATGGTAACCACATATTAACTGTACCTAATTTTAGTTTTTGCATACCTTGCTTATCTTTTCCAAGTTGCGAAGAACCAAAGACAGTTACTTTACCTTTGCTGCCTAATCTTTTATTAGCAAGTTTAGCAAAATGATCCACTGAAGCAGAAAATAATGAACCCGGTTTTCCTACGTGTCCAAATTTTACTTCAACTGAATTAGCTGCAAAACTTAAGAATAAAGATGATAATAAAACTATAATTATTTTACTTAATTTATTCATATTTATTTCCCTTAGTTGTTATTTTATATAAATAAGTTACCTAAAATATGAATATAGATCTAGTCAATAAATTAGCTTAGTACGAAAAAAAATTCTGGGCCCAAAATTAGATAATATCTGGAATTATTGAATGCTAGCTTGAGATTTGTCGTCTTTTTTAGAAATATCAACCTCAACCCATTCTGTCTTTTTAAGTTCTTTCGTTAAAGCAATTTTTAGAACTTCATCTGCAAACTCAACTGGTGTGATCTTGATCTCATCGATTATCTTTTTAGGCATATCTACAAGGTCTTTCTCATTTTCTTTTGGAATTAAAACTTCTTTTATACCCGCTCTATGAGCTGCTAATAGCTTTTCTTTTAGTCCACCTATCGGTAAAACTTGACCTGTCAAAGTTACCTCACCAGTCATAGCTACATCTCTTTTTACTGGAATGTTGGTAATTGATGAAACTATCGATGTAACCATTCCTATTCCAGCAGACGGTCCGTCTTTTGGAGTCGCTCCCTCAGGAACATGAATATGAAAATCTTTTTTCTCAAATAATGGAGGAATTATTCCATATTCTAAACATTTTGATCTAACAAATGATTTTGCGGCTTTAACTGACTCTTGCATGACATCACCAAGCTTACCAGTAATTTGCATACGGCCTTTACCTGGCATTGTTACTGTCTCTATTTTTAAAATCTCACCACCGTACTCAGTCCAGGCTAATCCTGTTACTATACCCACTCTATTTTCAGACTCTAACTCACCTGATTTAAACTTAGGAACTCCTAAAAAGTCTGGTAGATTTTTTGTATTAATATTGACTTCTTTTTCCTCTCCAGCAACAACTTTTTTAACTACTTTTCTTGCTAACTTAGAAATTTCTCTCTCAAGATTTCTTACTCCAGACTCCTTTGTGTAACTTCTAATTACCTCTTTTATAATATTATCACCCAAATTCATTTCTTTTTCCTTCACCCCATTGTCTTTTATTTGTTTTGGAAGAAGATATTTGTTTGCAATATTTATTTTTTCATCTTCTGTGTAGCCTGCTAATCTAATAACTTCCATTCTATCTAATAATGGAGGTAAAATATTTAATGTATTAGCTGTAGTCACAAACATTACATCAGATAAATCATAATCAACTTCTAGATAGTGATCATTAAAAGTCGTATTTTGTTCTGGGTCTAAAGCCTCTAATAAAGCTGAGGAAGGATCTCCTCTATAATCATTTCCAACTTTATCAATTTCATCCAAAAGTATTAATGGATTTTTAGTTCCAGCTTTTTTCATCATTTGAATAATCTTACCTGGTAAAGAACCAATATAAGTTCTTCTGTGACCTCTAATTTCAGCTTCATCTCTCATTCCACCAACTGACATTCTTACAAATTCTCTATTTGTTGCTTTAGCAATTGACTTTCCTAAAGATGTTTTTCCAACGCCAGGCGGTCCTACTAAGCATAAAATAGGGCCTTTAATTTTATCCATTCTTTTTTGGACTGCTAAAAATTCGATAATTCTCTCTTTAACTTTTTCTAAACCAAAATGATCTTTATCTAAAACTTCAAGTGCTTTTTTTAGATCTATAACAACATCACTTTTTTTATGCCAAGGAAGATCTATCATCCAGTCTAGATAATTTCTTACAACGGTAGCTTCTGCTGACATCGGGCTCATGTTTTTTAATTTTTTTAATTCTTGAAGACATTTTTTTTCAACATCTTTTGGCATTTTAGATTTAAGAATAGCTTTATTTAAACTTGTGTTCTCATCTTTGCCATCTTCAATTTCTCCTAACTCTTTTTGGATAGCTTTCAATTGTTCATTTAAGTAATACTCCCTTTGAGTTTTTTCCATTTGAGTTTTAACTCTTCCTCTAATTCTTTTTTCTACTCCAATAATGCTTGTCTCATTTTCCATTATTTTTATGATTGCATTTAATCTTTTCTTAACATCTATAGTCTCAAAGATTTGTTGTTTCTCTGAAATTGTTGCTGTGATGTGTGAAGCAATGTTATCCGCAATCTGAGATGGGTCTTTTAATTGTTTAATTGTATTAATAGTCTCACTAGAAACTTTTTTATTTATAGAAGTTAACTTTTCCATTCTTCTGATTGCTGTTACAGCTAATGGGTACAAATCTTCATCTCCATCTATCACATCATTATGAGGTGTAAAATCACAAGTAATAAATTTTTCATTATCTTTAAAATCAATAATTTTTACTCTTCGAATACCTTCAACCAAAACCTTAACTGTTCCATCTGGAAGTTTCAAAAGTTGTAAGATGCTACCTTCGCATCCATACATAAAGATATCTGTTTTCTTAGGATCATCGATTTCAGAATTTTTTTGAGTTACTAAAATTATTTTTTTCTCTTTTTTCATCACCTCATTTAGAGCAGAGATTGATTTATCTCTTCCAACAAAAAGTGGAATTACCATGCTAGGAAAAACCACAATATCTCTAAGTGGCAATAACGGTGAAGAAGTTTTTACGTCCATAAAATCAATATGGATATTAAAATTATTTTTGCAATACCTTTTTACAAGTTATTAGGGTTATTAAGCCGCTGTTGTCTTAGTAGTTTTGGATTTGCCATCCTTTTTGGAATGAACAATAATAGGCTGCGACAGTCCTTTAGCTGCTGATGAATCAACAATTACCTCCTCAATATTTTCTTGACTCGGTAAATCATACATTGTTTTAAGAAGTATATTTTCTAAAATAGATCTTAAACCTCTTGCTCCTGTTTTTTTGCTAATTGCCTTAATTGCAATTTCTTTAAGTGCAGATTCTTTAAATATTAATTTTGCACCATCTAGTTTAAATAACTCCTGATATTGTTTTGTTAACGAATTTTTTGGTTCTTGCAGTATTTTAATTAAAGATTTTTCATCTAAATCTTCTAGAGTGGCAATCATAGGTAATCTACCAATAAACTCTGGTATTAATCCATATTTAAGCAAATCCTCGGGCTCTAAGTTCTTCATCCACTCGCCAGTTTTTTTATCTTGTATATTCTTAACATCTGCTCCAAAACCGATAGATGTTCCTTTATCTCTCTGAGAAATAATTTTATCAAGTCCCGCAAATGCTCCACCACAAATAAATAAAATATTTGTAGTATCAACTTGTAAGAATTCTTGTTGGGGGTGTTTTCTACCACCTTGAGGAGGTACACTTGCAATTGTCCCTTCCATTATCTTTAACAAAGCTTGTTGAACACCTTCACCAGAAACATCTCTTGTAATAGATGGATTTTCCGATTTTCTACTAATTTTATCGACCTCATCAATGTACACAATTCCCCTTTGGGCTTTTTCAACATTATAATCTGCTGCTTGTAACAATTTTAAAATAATATTTTCTACATCCTCTCCTACGTAACCTGCTTCAGTTAAAGTTGTTGCATCTGCCATTGTAAATGGAACATCTAAAATTCTAGCCAGCGTTTGTGCTAATAATGTTTTTCCACATCCAGTTGGACCAACCAGAAGTATATTAGATTTTGCAAGCTCTACATTTTTACTTGTCTTATTTTCATAATTTAATCTTTTATAATGATTATGAACAGCTACTGATAAAACTTTTTTTGCATGAGACTGACCAATAACATAGTCATCTAAAACAGTACAAATTTCTTTTGGAGATGGTAATCCATCTTGATGTTTTACAAATGTGTCTTTGTTTTCCTCTTTTATGATGTCCATGCAAAGCTCTACACATTCATCACAGATGAATACAGTTGGGCCTGCAATTAGTTTTCTGACTTCATGTTGACTTTTGCCACAGAAAGAGCAGTAAAGAATATTTTTATTATTTGTATTCATAAAATTTTAAACGAATCAATATCAATACTTTATTATAGATGACTCCCAATAATCAAGTTTTGGATTATATAATCTATATGTGGTGTTCTAAGATCTTTTTTCTACTACAGAGTCTATTAAGCCAAAAGATTTGGCTGTATCCGCAGTCATAAAATTATCTCTTTCTAAAGCAGTTTTAATTTCATCCACAGATTTGCCAGTATGTTTAGAATATATTTCATTCAATCTTTTTTTTAAAGAAAGCACTTCATTAGCATGAATTTCAATATCGGTAGCTTGTCCTTGAAATCCCGCAGATGGTTGATGAACCATAATTCTTGAATTTGGAAGTGAAAATCTTTTCCCTTTTGTTCCTGCAGATAATAAGAAAGATCCCATTGAGGCTGCTTGTCCAATGCATAAAGTTGAAATATCTGGTTTTACATATTGCATGGTGTCGTAAATACCTAAACCTGCAGTAACAAGTCCGCCTGGACTATTAATATATAAAAAAATTTCTTTTTTTGGATCCTCTGCTTCTAAAAATAATAATTGAGCTGTAATTAATGAAGCAACATTGTCATTTATTTGACCAGTTAAAAAAATAATTCTTTCTTTTAATAGCCTCGAATAAATATCATAAGCTCTTTCACCTTTGCTTGATTGCTCAACAACCATTGGAATTAAGCTACTCATGTGTTCTAACAGTTTATTATTCATAAAGTTGATTCGTATTACTTATACAACTTGAGATTACTTTTTGCTAACTTTTTTTGTTTTTTTGGCAGGAGACTTAGTTTTTGGCGAGGTTTTTTTTACCTCTTTTTTTTTAGTCTCAACTTTTTTCTTTGAGGCTTGTTCTGTTCCTTCATCTTGATTTTGAGATTGTTTTAATATTTTTTCGGCTTCTTCTTTTGAAACCTCTTTTTTATTTGACTTAGCTTTCTGTTTCACAAGATTTAAAATTTTTTCTTCATAGACTGTTCCTCTTAAGCTAGCAAGAGCTGATTGATTCTTTTGATAAAAATCCATTACCATTTTTTCTTGACCAGGCATCATTCTTATTTGTTTTTGAACTTCAGCCTGTAATTCTTGTTCTGATACTTTTATCTGATTTTGCTCACCAAATTCATTTAATATTAAACCAACTTTAATTCTTTTTTTTGCTATCTCTTCAAAATTATCTTTACTTTTTTTTTTATCTTCATCAGTCATTCCTTGAGAGAGCACTTTTACTTCTTCATCAACTAAATTTTGAGGAATTTCATCTACTTTAAATTTCTCTAATTCTTTAAGAATTTGGTTTTTAGATAATCTGTCTAGTGAGTTCTTATATTCATCGTTAATTTGTTTTGAAATAAGAGTTTTTAAATCTTTTAAATCTTTAGCCCCTAGATTTTTTGCAAATTGATCATCAATTTTTACTTCCTCTGAAATTTTGACTGATAAAATTTTACAATTAAATTTTGCTTTTTTTTTTACTAACTCTTTTTCAGGAAAATTTTCGGGTAGAGTAGCTTCAACAATTTTTTGATCATCTTTTTTAACGCCTACCAATTGTTTATCAAAACCTTTTAAAAATAAATCTTTACCTAAAGTTAATTGAGTATTTTTTCCTTCCCCTCCTTTAAATGATTTTTCATCAACTGTAGCTGTGTAATCAAAAGATACTAAATCACCTTCTTTTGCTTTTGTTTCAGGTGGAGCATCTTTGAAGTTAGGTGTATTTTTAGCTATCTCTTTAATTCTTTTGTCGGTTTCGCTCTCATCGATTTTAACCGTGTATTCATCAAATTTAATATTTTCTATAGATTTTAATTCAACTTTAGGAAACTCTGTAACAGAAATAATATATTCAAGATCCTTATCCTCACCATAAGTTTTAAGATCCAGCTTTGGTTGTCCTGCAGGTTTTATTTTGTTTTCCTCTAAAGCTTTTGTGGTTGAGTCTTTTAAAACTTTGTCTAATACTTCGCTAAACACTGCTTTACCAAACTGTCTTTTTAAAACTTCTACTGGAACTTTTCCTGGTCTAAAACCTTTTAGATTTACAGTGCCTTTAATTTCCTCATATTTTTCATCCATATAAGAATTCATAGTCTTTTTATCGATGAAAACTTTTATATCTTTATTAAGACCTTTTTTGTTTTCTACTGTAACTTTCATAATATATTAATGGTAGGGCGAAAAGGACTCGAACCTTCACAGATTGCTCTATCGGTTCCTAAGACCGACGCGTCTACCAATTCCGCCATCGCCCCACAAATTCAAGTGGTTTTATATATGATTGAAACTATTTGTCCAACGACAATTATTGTAAATTTAATAATTTTTACTCTATAATATTATTATGATTGTTTCTCCATGTATAAGTATCTGCAAAACCGATCCAAAAACAGGCTATTGTTATGGGTGTGGAAGAAACAATGAAGAAAAAAAAATTTGGAAACTTGAAGATACAACTACCGAATGGAAAAAAGAAAATCTTGAAACTATTAAAAAAAGATTGACTGGTTGGCAACTAGAAAGTTTTAAAGAGTCCTATACTTATAAAATTAAAAATGGTATCTCTCTCTTTAAAAGAAATTTATTAAATGAGTAAAACTTCAATCGCAATTATAGTTTACGTACTTGGTATAATTCTTGGGGCTATATTTCTGGATTTATGGAGTGCTGATACCAATATTATCAAAGGACTACTTGGACTTGGATGGACAGCTTTACTTTTAATTGCTTTATTTTTTACTGAAAAAGATGAGAGAAATTAGATTTTTATTTTCTCTTTTATTAACAATAATACCTTTCCAAAGCCTCAAATCAGAAATGATCATTATGAGCAAATGTGACGATAAACAGGATGAATTTTTAAAGAATGAATACATCTTAAATCTAGACGAATTAATTATGACTCGAAATTATGTATACAAGGAAAAAACATATCAAAAATATCGACTAACTGATTTAAGTATTAAAAAATCAAATTCATATGTACGAAATATTTATGAAGAAGATGGTAAAATACTTACTCATAAACATGGTTATCCTCAATTTTACACTCAAATTCTTTTTGAAAAAGACAAACAAGAAATCTTCATGAAAACCGTTCTTAATGATGAAGAGGGAATATCAAAAATTTCTACTTGTAAAAAAATTGAAAAATTTAAAAAAGAAAGTTAACTTTTTTTATTCTTCTTAGAAGAATTTTTTTTTCTATTTCCAAATCTATTATTAGTAATATTGCTTCTATGTTTAGCGTAAGCTTGTTTTTGTGCTTGTTTCATTGCTCGCTTTGATGACATAACATTAAAAATCTATTTCTATACTACCAATTTTATTAAAATTTTTATCTGCAATAACTATTTCGCCCGATGAAGGAGCATAATCTAAAGCTTCAGATATTACTACATAATGTGTGACAAAAATTAAATTTTTATCACCTTTAAATTTATCAACGTAATTTTTCAAATCTAACATTTGTTTGTCTCTATTTTTCGCAAACTTTGCGCTGAAAAAGGAATTTAAGAAATCCTTTGTTTCAAAATTTGTAAAAGCTAATTTAGCAGTATCTTTGCAGCGACACCATTCACTTGAAAAAACTTTGAAAATAGGAATATCATTTTTTAAAAAAAAATTTCCAATTTCTTTAGCTTGTTCTCTTCCTTCCTCACTCAAATTTCTTTGTGTACCACAATTATTAATATCAAAATTTTCAGGATCTCCACCACCTGGTGCATATGCATGTCTAATAAATATAAGTTTATCACCTTTTTTTAATTCTAAATATAATTCTTGATTTAAATCTGCTTTAATCGACGAAGGTAAAGTTATAAAAATAATAAAAAAAAATTTTATAAGTTTCATAAATGACTATTAAATTAAAAAAAATAAATAATACAATTATTAAATGTAAAAAATGTCCAAGACTTATTGGTTTTATCAAAAAAATTTCAATACAAAAAAGAAAACAAAACAAGAATCAGAAATACTGGGGAAAGCCAGTCCCAGGCTTTGGGGATAACAAAGCAAAATTGATGATCTTAGGTCTTGCGCCTGCTGCTCATGGTGGAACAAGAACGGGAAGAGCATTCACAGGAGATAAATCAGGAAATTTTTTATTTAAGAGTTTATTTTTAACAGGAATTTCAAATCAAGATTTTTCAGAAAAAGCGAATGATAATTTAAAATTGAATAATACTTACATAACTAATATTCTTAAATGTGTTCCTCCAGGAGATAAACCAGAAACTAAAGAATTAAATCGCTGTTCAAATTATTTTGAAAACGAAATTGAAAATTTGAAAAATCTTAAAGTGATCGTTACTTTAGGAAAAGTTGCATTTGATAATTGTTTAAAAATTTATAAAAAAAAGTTTAAGCTTGACAAAAAATTTGAATTTAAACACGGAAATAAATATCTATTACCAGATAATAAAGTTTTGATTGCCTGTTACCACCCAAGTCCAAGAAATGTAAATACAAAATTAGTAACGACTACTATGATTAACCAATTGCTTATTAAAGCAAAGAAAATAGCTAAGTTTTAATAGTGTCACAAAAATAAGGTTTAAATTTTGAGTAAATTTCATCAGGTATTTTTACTGGTTTACCTAAATCATTAATAAAAACTAAATGAACTTGTGCCTCAACTATAATGTCATCACCTTTGGTAATTATTTGATTCATAAAAAAAGATGTTTTAGTAATAGATTTAACAAAAGATCTTATTGTTAGTTGATCCTCGAGATTTGCAGGTTTTTTATATTCAATATTGCAAGCTTTAACTATGATTAATGAACCGAAATCTTTTTTCACTTTTTGGTTACTGTACCCAATTGAATGAAGAGCTTCTGTTCTTGCTCTTTCTAAAAACTTTAAATAATTAGCATAATATACGACACCACCAGCATCTGTATCCTCATAATAAACCTTTAAAGTGTGAAAAAAATTCTCATGCATACGAAATTATAGCAAAAAATAAATTAATTTGCTGAAAAATATATATTTTGAAAATATGCGATAGATTTCATTTTTGAATTATCTGTATCTGACATAATAGCAAGTCCATCAAGCTCATTAACATCAAGATCGTGCAATCTTTTAAAATCCTCTTTTACATTAGCTTTGACTGTTACCCATTCATTTAAGTTATTTTTTGTACTAGCTAAAACATTATCTATCGATTTCTTTGTATATGGGCTTGGGAAATTTGACCCAACCTCATTATTACTTGAGAAAACATAATTAATAGCTCTATTTGATAATGGTGTGGCGCCAGTTTTTTTAATCACAAAAACCCTTGCAGCATAATCGTGCCCTTTTTTTGTGTTTTCTTTAATTCCTGACAGATCCTTCTCAATTTTCCACGTAATATTTATAAATGGGGTCTTATTGAGGTTTATCTTGACCTCTTTTCCTAGGCCAGAGGCAGCATTATCAGCAACCGATTTCAAATAATTCCCATTATCATTTGATCCAACGGTATAAAGTGTTTTATTGTCAGCCCCTCTTACCTTTCTTACTTGAAGACTTGCGAGCTCTGTCTCAGTAAAATCAAAGACTTGTAATTCATCTGCTGAGGACAAGTTAATGGATAAAATGGCGATGATTAAAATATTTAAAAAAATTTTCATAAAAAATTAAAAAAAATTCTTAATACATTATTTAGACAAAATTTAAACATTCAAAACTCAATATTTAGTTCTATATAAATAATATGAAGACAATATCCGCTTTTATACTCATAATTTACTGGTCTATAATGATTTTTGCACCAGTTTTGTCTAAAGATATCAAGTTTAGTAGAGCTAAAATGAATAATATCAAAATAGTTGAGCAAAAACCCGGAAGTTAATAAGTAGAACGACCACCACTAATATCAAAGACAGCTGCTGTTGAAAAAGTATTCTCTTCAGAAGAAAGCCAACAAATTAATGAGGTAAACTCTTCAACTTCTAAAAATCTTCCTCTTGGCACTTTTGATAGCATTCTTTGAACATGTTCTTTGGTCATTTGATCCAAAATTCTAGTTTTTGCTCCTGCTGGAGTCACTGCATTTACAGCAATATTCTTATCTGCAAGCTCTTTACCTAATGATTTAGTTAAACCTATTGCTCCTGCCTTTCCAACACTATAAGCACTGGCATTGGCATTTCCATCTTTTCCAGCTACTGAGGCTACGTTTACGATTCTTCCGTAGTTGTTTTTAATCATATTTGGCACTATCGACCTGCAACAATTAAAAGTTCCCATCAGATTAATTTCTACAACTTTTTTCCACATTTCTATGTCATATTCCCAAAGAGTGGCTGTGGGACCAGTTATGCCTGCATTATTTATTAAAATATCAATATTGGAGTTTTTTACGATTTCTTTCACATTTTTTTCAACTTCTTCATAATTAGATACATCCACCACATTTGAACTTAAATTTGAATTATTTATTTTTTTTATGGCTGACTCTATAGCTTTGGGATCATTATCCCATATTATCACCTTTGCACCAGATTTTAAAAAACGTTTGGCGATATCAAAACCAAATCCCTGAGCACCTCCTGTAACAATTGCAGTTCTGTTTTTAAAATCAAAGGTAATTTTGTCCATAATTTATTCTTTGGCTAATAAATAATAAGTAAGAGCAGCCACAAAGGCACCTATAATCCAAGAAAATGATTGAAGAAACATCAAATTAGTATTCCAAATAGTTGAAGCTGAAAAAATAAAACCCAAAATTACAGAGTAAATTGCTTTTATATGCCATCCTCCACTATAATAATAAATCCCATTACTCTCTAAAGAATAAATATCTTTATTATTTAACTTGCCCTTTTGAATAAAATAAAAATCAGAAATCATTACTCCAAAAAGGGGTCCAAAAAAAGCTCCAAATGTATCAATAAAAGATAATGCACCAACTTGACTTAGAAAAGTTAACCAAAATATTCCGACTATAAAACCTATTATTGTTATTATAAATCCTGCACTTTTTACAGATAAAGAAAAAGGCAAAAAATTGATCAAGGTGTACTGAGATGGAATAAAATTTACTATTAAATTTGTTGAGACAGAGGCAATAATTATAAAAATTAAAGCTAAAATTATCAGTAACAAATTATCTAATTTTCCAAGAATGTCTGTTGGATTTGTAAGTATTCTAGTTAAATTTTCTGAATCTTGTTTTAAAAATGCATCCATGCCTGAAACAATAAACAAAGCGAAAAAAGAAAAGATTATTAAATTTAATATCAGACTTAGATTCCCTTTTTTAAGCTGGCTTTCATTTTTTACATATCTTGAAAAATCACCAAAACTCAAAATTACAACTGAGAAATAAGCAAACACTGTACTGGTCACAGTTATTAACGGACCTAAATTATTCTTATCAATAAAATTTTCTGTATTTAATACATTTAAAAAAGCTTGAGAGGTAAATTTAACATCACTAAGTAAAACTGATAAAAAAAATAATAACATTCCTAAATAAACTGCAATAGCTGAAGTAGTAATAATTTTTTTATTCAAATTCATTCCAGAGCTAAATAAAAAACCCTGAAAAATAATTGCTATAACAATTGCTATCCAGTCAATTAAATTCATACCCAGTAAAAATGTTAGGAAAATTTGTTGATCAAGTATATCAGGCTCAATTGAAAAAATTGCAATTCGAATTAAATAACTAAAAGCTTTTGATAAAAAATATGTTTGAATACCAAATAAAAAAACTCCAACTAAAAATCTTATCAAGCCAAAATATTTAGCTCCTGTAACACCTAAAGATGACCTTAATAGAACAATAAAAGGTAGTCCGTGTTTTTGAGATGGTTTTCCTATCCAATTAGAAAAAAGATAGACTAATATTGATCCCAATACTGTTCCAAAAAATACAACAAAAGTATTGAGATTATAAATTAAATAAAGAGATGTAATTAATGAGAAGCCTATAACACTCTGAATGTTTACACCCCAAAAGCAAAACAAAAGTTTCCAGTCCCAGTTTTTATCATTTGGATTTACCGTAACCAAATCCCAATTAGTAAGATTTTTTTTAAAATTTTGAGGACTCACTTAAACAATATAAAACTTAAAGTTTCTACTGTCCATATAAGAGAGTTGGTAACCAAAGAGCAATTTGAGGAAATATAATAATTAATATTAAACCAATGACTTGTAAGACCATAAATTGCATCATTCCATAATAAATATCTTTAAGATCCCATTCCGGAACAACGCCTTTTAAAAAATATGCAGATAAAGCTACTGGTGGAGAAAGCCAGGCGGTTTGGAGGTTTACTGCAACTAATATTGCAAACCAAGTTAGATTAAATCCTAATGCTTCTACTAAAGGCAAAATAATTGGAACTATTATCATTACTATAGGAACCCATTCTAATGGCCAGCCTAATAAAAAAATCATGACCATTATCATTGCAAGAATTAAGTACTTGTTCATTTCTAATCCTAATAAGAATTCAGTAAGCAAAGTTGGTGTTCCTAGTCTTGCAAAAACCGCACCAAAAAAATTTGATGCAGCAACTAAAACCATGATTAAAGCTGTTATCTCTAAAGTTTTTACTAAAGCTTCTTGTAGCTTAGAAAGGGATAATTTCTTATAAGCTAAAGATAGTAGCAATGCTCCCATTGCACCACATCCTGCTGCTTCCGTTGGAGTTGCAAATCCAAACAATATACTTCCTAAAGCTGCAAAAACTAAAGCTGCAGGAGGAACCAAGCCAAGAAAAAATTCAATCCAAACTTCTTTCATGCTGGCAGCTCTCATATCATCAGGTAATACTGGTCCTAACTTAGGATTAATCATACATCTTATTGTTGTGTAAGCTGCATATAAACTTGCAAGAAGTATTCCAGGCAAAATTGCAGCAGCAAATAAATCTATTACTGGGATTTCCATTATAGGGCCCATAACAACAAGCATAATACTTGGGGGAATCAAAATACCCAGAGTACCACCCGCAGTGATCGTACCTGCTGCTAACTTAACATCATAACCTGATCTATTCATTGACTTTGCAGCCATGATTCCAAGAATAGTTACTGATGCACCTACAATACCTGTGGCTGCTGCAAAAATTACTGAAACAAACAAAACTGCGTAATATAGTGATCCTTTGACCTTTGCTAGCATTAATTGAAAAGCTGAAAATAATCTTTCCATTAATCCAGCTTGTTCCATCATTATTCCCATAAACACAAAGAGCGGTACGGCGGCAAGGGTTTGTTCGGTCATTACCATAGAAAATTGAAGCGTCATTAAATAAAAAACCAATTTTCCAAATCCAAGATATCCAAAAACAAATCCTAGAAATATTAAGGTGAATGAAATTGGAAACCCTACGAAGATTGCAAAAAGCATTACACCGACGAGAATAAAACCTAAAATTGCTGGATCAATTAACTCAGCTATCATTGCTTATTTTCCTCTCCTGGCCATTCACCTTTTTTAGCTGCCCAATAACTTTTTAGTAATTCTGAGAAACCTTGAATAAGTAAAAAAATAATTCCGATTAACAAACAAGTTTTTATCGGCCACATAAAAGGCATCCATGTTGTATCCATTCCTCTTTCACCTCTTCTGATAGACTCTTCTACAAATCCGATCGTCATATAAAGAAAAACCAAAAGACCCGGGAAATAAAATAATAAGTATAACCAAAAATCGATTATACCTTGAGTTTTTGTTTTAAAATTTCTATATAAAAAGTCTGCTCTGATATGTACACCTCGAGAAAGTGCGTAGCCAGCTCCTAGCATAAACAATGCCCCATAAAGGAAACGACTTATATCGTAAGCCCATATTGTTGGTGCTAAGAATAATTTTCTTGCAAGAACTTCGTAAGTCATTGCAAAAATTAGTGGCATCAATATCCAGCAAACAATATTACCAATCCACTTACTAAATTTATCAATGTTAACAATTGATTTAGCCATCCATGATGGCATGTCAGTTGGCATTTTACCAGAACCACCCCGCCTTTCGGCAATCATTTCATCTGAAATATCGAGTTTACCTGGTTCTTCTGCCATAAAATTCTAGTTAAAAAAATTAGAGCGGACTGTAAAAGTCCGCTCTAAAAAATCAAGATTAATTACTGATTACTTTAATGTTGCAGCGTGAGCCATTCCTAGCTTCGCATTAGACATTTGAGCACCACTCCAGAAAGGAACAGCAACATCAGCAAAGTTTTTCATTGAAGTATAAACTTCATTGAAGAATTTATTCTTCTCAGCGTTTTTATTCAATGTAGCTTTTGCAGCTGCCATATACTCTGTAAAGTAGTCTGATGGAGTGTCTTCTAATTTTACTCCATGCTTAGTAGTTAGTTCTTGTAATGCTTTTCCATTTTCATAGATTCTGTAACTTAAAGATTTAGCTAATGAAGCATTAGCTGCAACTTCAAGAGACTTTTTCTCATGAGCACTCATCGCATTATAAGTTTTTCCAGTAATATAAAAGTCAGCATTTACTACTACTTGGTGTAGACCTTGTAGGTAATAGTGCTTTAATACTTTTTGGAAACCAAATGTTAAATCTGGTTTAGGACAACACCATTCTGCGGCATCAATAGTTCCTGCTTCAAGAGCTGGTAGAATATCTCCACCACCCATTGCAACAGATGCTATACCAATGTCTTTATAAGTTTGTCCTGGAATTCCCGGAGGAGTTCTGAATTTATATTTTCTAAAGTCAGCCATATCTTTAATTGGTTTTGGAAACCAACCTAAAGCTTCTGGACCAACTGGTTGAAGCATAAATCCTTTGATATCTCTTCCCATTTCTTTCCAAAGCTGGTCGTATAATTCTTTACCACCACCATATTGAAACCATGATAGAAACGCTAAGTTGTCAATACCAACTCCACCACCAGCTACTGGCGAACCAAATAACATTGCAGCAGGGTGATCACCTGACCAATAGTGAGTCCATGCGAATCCACAATCAATCAAACCTTTGTCAACAGCATCAAGAGTTTCTTTAACTCCCACAACTGCACCTGCTGGTAAAATTTCAAATTTTAACGAGCCAGATGTTAGTTCTGTTACTGTGTCAGTAAAGTCCTTTAACATCTTAACTTCATCAGCTTTAGTGTTAAGAACTGTCTGACATTTTAGTGTTTTTGCAGCATTAGCACTAGAAACAAATCCAAGTACTAAAATTGTTGCAAACAACATTGAAATGATTTTTTTCATTATTATTCCTCTTGTTAATTAAATTTAACTTGTCGCATACAATCAGAAAAACAAACCTCATACAAGTGACAATTGATAAATATGAGTGTAAAAGCTTTAAATAACTTAAACTAAAAAACGATTCAACTACTAATGGAAAAATTCGATTATATTATTGTTGGTGCAGGATCTGCTGGTTGCGTTCTTGCTAATAGACTTTCTGCAAATCCATCAAATAAAGTTTTGTTAATTGAAGCTGGTGGTAAAGATAATTACCCATGGATACATATTCCAGTTGGATATTTTAAAACTATGCATAATCCAAAAGTTGATTGGTGTTTTAAAACTGAACCTGATGAAACAATGAATAATAGATCGATTAGATATCCTAGAGGAAAAACTTTAGGTGGAAGCTCCTCGATTAATGGGCTTTTGTGGATTAGAGGTCAAAAAGAAGATTATGATGTATGGCGACAACTCGGTAATACTGGTTGGAGCTGGGAAAATGTTTTACCCTATTTTCTTAAATCAGAAAATAATGAATTAGGAAAAAGTGAATTTCATAATGATAGTGGTCCAATTACTGTAGCAAATAAAAAAATTAATTTGAAATTACTTGATGAATTTCAAAATGCAGCTGAAGAATACGGAATACCTAAAACAAATGATTTCAATACTGGTAATAATTTTGGTGTAGGTTTTTTTCAATTCACCACAAACTTTAATAAAGTAGGATTAAAACTTAGATGTAGTGCTGCAAAAGGATATTTAAATCCTGTAAAAAAAAGATCTAATTTAAAAATTATCACCAATGCACATGTTCAAAAAATAAATTTTGAAGGTAAAAAAGCTATAGGTGTTAATTATTTTACTGGAGAAAAAATTAATACCGTAAATGCAAATAAAGAGGTAATTTTATCTGCAGGATCAATTGGATCTCCTCATATTTTACAAGTATCTGGAATTGGTGAAGTTAATAAACTTAAAAACTTAGGAATAGAGATTGTTCATGAATCAAATGGAGTTGGTAAAAATTTACAAGATCACCTAATGTTTAGGCCAGTTTATAAAGTCAAAAATTTAAAATCTCTAAATAGAAAAGTTGAAAGTTTATTTGGAAGATTTTTAATGGGACTTGAATATTTGCTTAATCAAAGTGGCCCTGTCACAATGGGAGCTAGTCAAGTTTGTGGGTTTGTTAAAAGTGATCCCTCAAGAGCTACTCCTAATTTACAATTCCATGTATCTCCTGTCAGTACAGATATATTAGGTGTAACTCCAATGCATGATTTTGAAGGAATTACTCCAACTGTTGCTAATGTTAGACCTACAAGTAGAGGTGAAATTAATATAGTGAGCAGTGATAGTAGAATTTACCCCAAAATTAAGATGAACTATTTATCTACTGATGATGATAGAAAAGTTGCAGCTCAAGGATTAAAAATTGTAAGAAAAATAATGCTAGAAACCGAAACATTCAGACAATATGAGCCAGAAGAATATAGACCTGGAGTTCATATAACCGACGATGAAGAATTAGTTAAAGCTGGTTCAGATTTTACTCAAACAATTTTTCATCCTGTTGGCACTTGTAAAATGGGACAGGATAATATGGCAGTTGTTGATGAAAAACTTAGAGTCAAAGGTATTCAAAACTTAAGAGTAATAGATGCTTCAATTATGCCAAACATCACTTCAGGTAATACGAATGCACCAACAATAATGATTGCAGAAAAAGGTGCTGATATGATACTTAGAAGTTAATGTTTGCTGATTTTATTTCTCCAGAACAAATTACAATTTTAACACAAATTATCTTGATCGATCTTGTTTTAGCAGGTGATAATGCGATCATAATTGGAATGGTTGCATCAAAATTTCCTTTAGAGCAAAGAAAAAAAATCATTTTTTGGGGAATAGGTGGAGCGGTTGTCTTACGAATAATTTTAACTTTATTAACCGCTTATTTATTACAAATTACAGGTTTAAGATTAATTGGTGGTCTTCTTCTTCTCTACATTGTCTATAAACTATATGTTGATGTCATAAAAGGTTCGGATCATGAAAATGATATTAAAATTGATAATTCAAGTTTCTTAAAAGCTATTTGGACAATCTTATTGGCAGATTTTACTATGAGTTTAGATAATGTTTTAGGAGTTGCTGGAGCAGCTGGAGACCATTATTATTTATTAATTTTTGGTCTTGTTTTATCAATTATACTAATGGCAACTGCAGCAACATTAATATCAAACTGGATAAAAAAATATAAATGGATTGCATGGGCAGGATTATTAGCAATATTAATCGTTGCTATTGAATTGATTTATACTGATATTAAAATATTATTTTTATAATGTACTTAAAAAACTATAATTTAAAAAATAAAACTGCAGTCGTGACAGGAGCCGGAAAAGGGCTTGGTAGAGCTTGTGCCATAGCGCTTGCTGAAGGTGGTGCAAATTTAATCATTATAAGTAGGACAAAAAAAGACTTGGATGAAGTCTCAAAAAAAATAAAAAAGACAAAGTCAAAATGTAAATCTTATGTTTGTGACATCACAAATTATAATCAAATCAAAGAAATAATAAATAAACAATCTAAAATAGATATACTGATTAACAATGCGGGCAATAATATTCCTGAACATTTTACAAAAGTTAAGACTAAAAATATGGAGTATTTGGTAAAGATAAACACGATGGCAACTTTCAATCTTGCACAATTGTGTGCTTTAAAAATGATTAAAACTAAAAATAGAAAAAAAATTGGAGGAGCGATTGTAAATATGTCCTCTCAAATGGGTCACGTTGGTGGTCCTATTAGGAGTGTATATAATATGACTAAATTTGGTTTAGAGGGTCTGACAAAAGGAATGTCGATTGATTTAGCCAAATATAACATAAGAGTAAATACTGTTTGCCCAACTTTTGTTGTAACTCCAATGACAAGTAAATTTTTGAAAAGTAAAAAGTTTAAAAAAGAGGTTTTGGGAAATATTCCTTTAGGAAAATTTGCTGAACTTTCAGATGTAGCAAGTGCAGCTGTATTTCTTGCTTCTGATGCAGCATCAATGATTACTGGAACTTCTTTATTAGTTGATGGCGGATGGACAGCAAAATAATATCAAGATTATTTTTTTTTATAATTTTTTTTATATCTACACATATAAATGCTATCGAGTTTAAAGGAAAATTTTTACAAGGTCATTATATTATAGGAATAACAGATCCTTCATCTCAAATAATTATTGATAAAAAAAAAGTAAAAGTTTCTAAGGATGGTTATTTTGTTTTTGGTATCGATAGAGATAGAAAATTTGATTTAACTATTACTAAAATTACAAATGGAAAAAAAGAAAAGATTATAAAAAAAGTTCTTAAAAGAAAATACAATATTCAAAAAATTGATGGCTTAGAGGAAAGTAAAGTGACACCACCTGAGTCGGTTTATAAAAGAATAAAAGAAGAAAATAATAGAATTGGTAAAGCTAGAGCAATAAATTCTGATTTACCATTTTTTAAAAATCAATTCATTATGCCTGTTAAAGGAATTATCAGTGGTGTTTATGGAAGCCAGAGAATTTTAAATGGTAAACCAAAATGGCCTCACTATGGAATTGATATAGCAGCGAAAAAAGGAACAATGATTCAATCATCAGCGTCTGGGGTTGTAACAATGGCTGAGGATGATCTTTATTATACTGGTGGGACAATTATTATGGATCACGGACATGGGATTTCCACAATTTACTCTCATTTAGAAAATGTAATGGTATCAGTTGGTGATCAAATCAATCAAGGAGATATAATAGGAACAGTGGGTTCTACAGGTAGATCCACAGGTCCACACTTAGATTTTAGAGTAAATTGGTTTCAAACTAGACTTGATCCAATGTCATTATTGAATTAACAAATTTTATTTAAATGATGACTAAACTTAAAAATTTATTATCAAAAAGTAAATTAGGTAAATATATTCTTATTGGAGGATTCACTTTTTTTTTAATAAAGGGTGTGGTTTGGTTGATAGTTTTTTTTATAGCTGGTTTTAGTTTGATAAACTTTGGATCATAAAATATAGTTTACATATAAAATTAAAAGATTAATTTAAATATATATGAGCACATTAATAGAAAGAACTTCAAATAAATTAGTAAAAGCATTTCTTAAGAATAAGATTATCGCACCATTGCCTAGAAAATTTACAAAAAAGCTAACTGAGGCGAATAAATTTAGAATAATTTGCGAAAGTAAAGTTAAAAAACCTATTATTGGTTACAAGGCTGGGGGAACTGGAATTCCAGTGATGAAAAAATTAAAAGAGAAAGAACCATTTTATGCATCCGTTTATAAAGATAACTTTTTGAAAAGCGGTAAAAGTGTAAAGATTAGTAAAACTACTTTTGGAATTGAGTTAGAGGTTTGCTATTTAATTAAAAGATCTTTTTTTAATTCTAAAGTAGTGGTTACAATGAAAAATATCTCTAAATTTATTTCTCATATGGCTCCTTGTATTGAAATTGTAGGTTACAGGCAGAGAAAAAAAGGAATAACCTCATTTGGAGATTTATGTAGCGATTTTGGAGCAAATGTAAAATTTTTGATAGGTCAAAAGAAAAAATACAAAAAAATAAATATTGGAAATTTAAAAACAAATATAAATAATAAAAAAACAAAACAAAATATTAACGGAAACACTAATGCTGTTTTTGTTAACCCATTGAATTCATTAAGGTTTGTTTTGAATAAAATAAGAAAAGACAAAATAAATCTTAATAAAAATTTTTATGTCTTTACAGGATCCACTGTAGGAGTTGTTCCAATTGGTAAAGGACTATACACTGGTAGAATTGAAAAATTAGGATCTGTCAAAGCAATAATCAGATAAAAGTGAAAACATTAATTCTTTTAGCTTTAGTAGTCGTTGTTGTATGGGTGCTGTTCAGACCTTTTTCTAAGAGAGAAATTGACAGATACAACAATAAAGATTGGCCAAATATGTATTTATAGTATTTAATTTTCAAGCTTTTGATATACCTAATTAATGATTAGAAAATTTTTTATATTTTATTTAATTTTACTATTAATACTAATTTTTACATCTCTATATGGCTCTCTATTAAAACATCATTACAGTGGAGGAAAAAAACATCCAAATTTACAGAAATTTGCTGTAAATCTTGCTCAAATCCCTAACACAGCAGAGGATATAATTAATAATATTTTAAAAGGTAAAAACCTTGATCCAAATAAACCTGGTATTTTAATAAAACATAAAGATAAAATTAGGTTTAAACAGTTTATTCCAAATAAAAGAAATGCTCTTTTGGTTTTGCCTCGATATGATCATAGCTTGAATAGATCTGTTATTGATCTAGTTGATTTAAATAACTTTGAAATAATTCACACTTATAGTCATGATATTAATGCTATGCATAATCAAATCACTAATATAGACGAATTTGAGGAAGTATTCAAAGATGACGTTCCAATTAGATTTGAATATCGACACCCTTTATTACTAGAAGATGGTTCAATAGTAAGTGATAGCGATTATTCAGTTGAATTTAAAATTGGTTTTTGTTCTAATTTAATTTGGATTAATGATGATGAAAAATTTCATCATAGTAAAATGTTAGATCATAATGGGGATATTTGGGTAGCAGGACAAATGTATCCACAATCTAAATATGTCCTGGAGTATAAAGCGTATGATTTTTGGGATGATTCAATTATAAAAATTGATTTAAACGGAAAAATTTTATTCAATAAAAGTGTCACTGAATTAATGATAGAAAATAATTTAATACGTGATGGAAATATATTTGAAAATGGAGAAGATTTCCGATTTGATCCAATACATCTAAATGATATTGAGCCAGCTTTAGAAGATAGCAAATATTGGAAAAAAGGAGATGTTTTTTTGAGTTTAAGACATCAATCCTCAATTATCCATTATAGACCCTCAGATAATAAGGTTATAAATTATATCAAAGGACCATTTTCACAACAGCATGATGTTGATATAATTTCTGATAAAGAAATATCTATTTTCAATAATAATAATTCTATAGTAAAGAATGAATATTCTGAAATTTTAATTTATAATTTTGAAACAAAAAAATTTAATAAATTATTTAATGAAGTTTTAATGGAGGAGAATTTTAAAACATTTACCGCTGGTCTTTCACATATTTTTGAAGATGGAGCACTTATGGTTGAAGAACAAAATCATGGAAGAATTTTACTAATTAATAATAAAGGTGAAAAAGAGTGGGAATTTATCAATAAAGATAAAAATGGAGATATAGGGTTTATTAGTTGGAGTAGGGTTATTGAAAATGATTCAATGATTAAAAAAATAAAATCAATTATTAAGGAAAAAAAATGTTAAGAATTATTTTATTAGTTCTTTATTTTACTTTAATTTCAAATCCTTCTTATGCCTACTTAGGACCTGGTGTTGGAGGAGGCGTTATTGCAGCTACGATAGGAATTATTATAGCTATTTTCGTTGCGTTATTTGGTATAATTTGGTTTCCATTAAAAAGATTAATTGAAAAAATTAGATCAAATCAAGATAAACAAAAAAACAATAATAGTAAATCTGACTAATCAATTTTCACTAATAATAAATATAATTATTATTTATGAATTATCAAAATTTATAAAATTCAAAAATTTCATCCAAATAAATTTGGAAATTTATAAGAAATTATACAATCTTTTTAAATTTAATAATGTCTCTGATTTTAGAAAAGAATTACTTTTATTTAAATATGCAAAATTAATATTTTTAAATTCAATGAAAGTTTTTCTTATTATTCTTGCTGTAATTATTTTAATATTAGCAATAAACTTAATAAATAACTCATATTTAAATTTCATTTTATCAATAAGTGGTATTATTCAGTCAATATTTTTTTTTATTTTTTATTATTTCTTGAGAAAAAAAATTAATGAAAAATTATAATTTTATTCAAAGATTTTTGCATGACTTTGTACTAAGCAAGAAGCTAATAAATAAATCGTTATTTGAACTTGAAAAAATTTTTTATCTAAAAAAATATGATTTAAAACATCAATCTCATATCTTTATAACAGGATTACCTAGATCTGGGACAACTAGCTTGCTAAATTTTATTTACTCATCTGGTGAATATGCATCATTAACATATGAAAATGTACCTTTTGTACTCTCGCCTAATTTATCAAAATTATACAATAAATCATCTGTTCCATTAAAAGAAAGACTTCATAAAGATGACATATATTTTGATAATAGTAGTCCTGAGGCATTTGATGAAATATTTTTTAATAATGATGAGTTATTTATTAAAGATGAACTATCAAATTATATTAATTTAATAATTCAATCTAAAAAAAAAAATAAATATTTAAGTAAAAATAATCTAAATTTTAAAAGAATTGATTTAATTCTATCAATATTACCAAATAGTTTTTTTTTAATACCTATAAGAGAACCATTACAACATTCATTTTCATTAATGAATCAACATTTTAACTTTTGTAAATTACAAAAAAATAATGATTTTATAAGAAGATATATGAATTATTTAGGACATAATGAGTTTGGGCTTGAGCACAAATCCTGGAATAAACCTATTCTTTATAATGAATTTCAAAACATTAATTATTGGTTGGAACAATGGTTTATATTTTATGATGATATTTACAAAAAATATAAACTTAATAATAAATGTTTATTTATTAAATATGAGAAACTTTCTGATGATTTTTATATTGAAAATTTATTAAAGAAATTAAATCTTATCAAAGAAAATAATATAAATTTAGGTTTTTTTAAAAATAAAAATAAAGAAATTAATAATTTAGAATATGACAAAGAGCTTTATGAAAAAGCAAAACTAACTTATGAAAAATTTTAAAAACAATCAGAAAATTATGTTAATAGGTATATGGCAACTAAACTCCTATTTAAATTTCAGATTTAGCTCTAAGCCTTTCATACATCAGTCGAGCTTTTATACCTAAATTCAAAAAAGGTTGTGGTGGTAACCATGTCGGTTTGCTTCTTGCCTCAATAGTTTCAATTTCTTTTGTGTTTTCATTACTAGCCTTAATTGCAATTTGTTCACCAAACAATGTCCCTACTCCAATACCTGAACCATTATAACAACCTGCAACAAATATATTTTCTTGAATTTTTTCAAAGATTTGAGAACTATTTCTGGTTCTTGAGACAATTCCTGACCAAGTTGACTGAATTATATCATCTGGTAATTGTGGAAATCTTTTTTTAATACCAATCTTTTGTTTTATAGATCTTTTTTCCAAATTAGATTTAGACATCTGGTAAGGATTGTAAACCTCTGCAGTATTTCTTATTAAAATTCTTCTATCTTTAGTCATTCTAATCGTTGCACCCATTGGTCTAACAGGTAAAACACCCCACTCTTTCGGTTCTCCAATTGATGTAAATTCTTTTTCAGTTAAAGGTCTTGTCATACTTGCAGTTAAAGTAATTGGAAAATTATAATTTGACTTAATACCTAAGGACTTAAGAAATCCGTTAGTTGCAAAGATTATTCTTTTTGATTTTATCGAGCCATTTCTAAAATTACAATTTATTAAACCACCAATCTTTTTCCAATTTAATAACAATGAATTTTCATAAAGTATTACATTCTCAGGCAATGTATCAACCATTGCTCTTACTAACTTGCCTGGATGTAATAAAATTCCTCCTTTTGTATAAAGAGCAACATTATAGAAGTTAGTGCCTAATCTCTTTGTAAGAACGTTTTTAAATATTAAATTATGTTCAAAACCTAACTTAGACAAAGTGTCTGAGAAATTTTCTAAGATTTTTTTATCTTTAATATTTGATGATGCAAAATACTTTCCACACTCATTCCAATCACAGTCTACTTGATACTCTTTGATAAACTTTTTAACTGCCTCTATTCCTATTTTGTAGATATCAGCTTTTTTTTTGTAATTGTCTAATTCTTTATTAGAAGTAAAACCATCATTAAGTGTCGTATCGACTAAGTATCCTGAATTTCTCGAACTTGCACCCTCTCCTGCTAATTGAGCATCAACTAATAATATTTTTTGATTAGGGTAAAGTTGACCTAATTTTCTTGCAGCTGACAATCCTGTATAACCTGCACCTACGACTAACCATTCACAACTCAAATCAGAAGAAATTGTTTGGATATTTGTTCTTGGATTTAAATCATTAACCCAACTACAACAATTATCATTAACTACTTCCATAAAAAAAGATTACGATAATTGTTTGTTAATTAAAAGATTTTAAGAAATCAAAGAGGGTTGTTTCTTCATGTCTTCTTTTTTAATACCAGCTACTCTTACTGGCTTTTTCATAGCATCTCTTCTGAATGGTTCGCCAAGTTCCTGATTTAGAATTACCTCAATAAATGTAGTAATACCTTTTTTTTGATCCTCACAAGATTGTTTAATTGCAGCAGTTGTCTCTTCCATTGTTTTAACAGTTATTCCCTTTAAGCCACATGCATCAGCTACTTTTGCATAACTTAATTCGGGATCTAATTCTGTTCCGACAAAATTATTATCAAACCAAAGAGTTGTGTTTCTTTTTTCTGCACCCCATTGGTAATTTCTAAAAATTACCATTGTAATCGCTGGCCATTCTTCACGTGCACAAGAACTCATTTCATTCATACTAATTCCAAATGCTCCATCTCCTGCAAAACCAATTACAGGTGTGTCAGGACATCCAATTTTTGCTCCTAAGATCGATGGAAAACCATAACCACAGGGACCAAACAAACCAGGTGCTAAATATTTTCTTGGTTTTTCAAAAGTTGGGTAAGCATTTCCAATCGCACAATTATTACCGATATCACTTGAGATAATTACGTCCTCTGGCATTCCCGCTTGAATTGCTCTCCAAGCTTGTCTTGGTGACATTCTATCTTTGTCTCTCTCTCTTGCCTCTTTATTCCAAACTGTTCCTTCGTCATCATCCTCATGATCTAAACTTGATAATTTTTGTAACCATGCAGACTTTGTTTGATGAATTAAGTCTTTTCTTTTTTGTCTATCTGTATCACCTGCATTAGATGATAATTTATTAAATATTTGTTGAGCAACTAATTTAGCATCTCCACTTATTCCAACTGTAACTTTTTTTGTTAGACCAATTCTGTCTGGATTAATATCAACTTGAATGATACTCGCTTTCTTTGGCCAATAATCAATTCCATAACCTGGGAGTGTAGAAAAAGGATTTAATCTAGTTCCTAAAGCCAAAACAACATCTGCTTTAGATATCAGTTCCATTGCAGCTTTTGATCCATTGTATCCTAAGGGTCCTACGGCTAAAGGATGACTTCCTGGAAAACTATCATTATGTTGATAACCAGAGCAAACTGGAGAGTCTAACTTTTCTGCAAGTTTTTTTGTTTCATCAATTGCACCACCGATTACAACACCTGCACCAGATAAAATTACAGGAAACTTTGCATTGGATAAAAGTTTTGCGGCCTTATCTATTGCCTCTGCTCCACCACCTTGTCTTTCTAATCTCACGATTGGTGGTAATTCAATGTCGATAACTTGTGTCCAATAATCCCTTGGAACATTAATTTGCGCTGGCGCCGAACCTCTTATTGCTTTTTCGATTACTCTATTTAAAACTTCTGCCATTCTTGATGGATCTCTAACCTCTTCTTGATAACAAACCATGTCTTTAAATAAATTCATTTGTTCTACTTCTTGGAAACCCCCTTGACCCATAGTTTTATTTGCTGCTTGTGGTGTTACTAATAGTAAGGGTGTATGATTCCAATATGCAGTTTTGATCGGTGTTACTAATCCAGTTATACCTGGTCCATTTTGAGCAATGACCATAGACATTTTACCAGTAGATCTTGTATAGCCATCTGCAATTAATCCACCGTTTGTCTCATGAGCAACATCCCAAAACGTTATTCCTGCATCAGGAAATATATCTGAGATTGGCATGAATGCTGAGCCAATAATTCCAAAAGCATGTTCGATGCCGTGCATTTGTAAAACTTTTACAAAAGCTTCTTCTGTTGTCATTTTAGTCATTAATAGAACCTTTCTAAACTAGTATATGTAATATTTTTTTTATAAAACTATTTGTTAATTGACGCGATTAATATATAAGATTTCTAAAAATTCAAACAAACAAATCGACACGATAAAATGGCTACTGACATCATAATTCACGACAAAAAAGATAATGTGGGGGTAGTAGTAATAGAAAAAATAACCCCAAAACAAGACTGTAAGTGTTGGATTATGGAGGACGATAGTTCAACAGACATTCAATCAATGGATGAAATTCCTTTGGGTCACAAAATTGCAATGATTGACTTAAAAGAGGGTGATACGATCTTAAAATATGGTCATGATATTGGCAAAGTAGTAAAATCGATTAGAAAAGGTGAGCATGTTCATGTTCATAACGTAAAAACAAAAAAGTGGTAAATTAATGGGAATTCCGAAAAGTTTTTTAGGTTACAAAAGAGAGAATGGAAGAGCGGGAACTAGAAATCACGTAATTATTTTACCAGTTGATGATATTTCGAACGCGTGTGCAGAGGCAGTTGCAAACAATATAAAAGGAACTATAGCATTACCACATTCATATGGACGATTGCAGTTTGGAGCAGATTTAGAGCTACATTTTAGAACAATGATTGGAACTGGAAGCAATCCAAATGTTGCTGCTGTAATTGTAATTGGTATTGAGCCAAAATGGACAAAAAGAATTGTTGATGGAATAGCAAAAACTGGAAAGCCAGTGGAAGGTTTTCATATTGAACGAACAGGTGATATTGGAACTGTTATGAAAGCATCTAAAAAGGCACAAGAATTTGTAATGTGGGCATCAGAAAAACAAAGAGAGGAATGTCCAATAAGTGATTTATGGATTTCAGTAAAATGTGGAGAGTCAGATACTACATCAGGTCTTGCATCGAATCCTACAGTCGGAAACTTAATGGATAAACTTGAGCCACTTGGTGTTCATTTATGTTTTGGTGAAACCTCAGAGCTAACTGGGGCTGAAAAAGTTTGTGCAACCAGAGGTGCAACAAAAGAAGCTTCAGATAAATTTATGAAAACTTGGAGCGCTTATAATGATTTTATCTTAAAAGAAGCAACAGATGATCTTTCAGAGAGTCAACCAACTGCTGGAAATATTGCTGGTGGTTTAACAACTATTGAAGAAAAAGCATTTGGAAATTTTCAAAAAATTGGTGATTGTAAATTTATAGATGTTTTAGAGCCAGCGGAAGAACCAAAAAAAGGTAAAGGATTATATTTTATGGATACTTCTTCAGCTGCAGCAGAGTGTGTAACATTACAAGCAGCAGCAGGGTTTAATATTCATCTATTCCCGACTGGTCAAGGCAATATTGTTGGAAATCCTATAGAGCCAGTTGTTAAATTAACTGCTAATCCATTAACTGTTAAAAGTATGGGTGAGCATATTGATTGTGATGTATCAAAAATTCTTTCAAGAGAAATGAATTTATCAGAAGCGGGAGACAAACTTATTGAGACAACTCTTAGAGTTGCTAATGGAAGACTAACTTGCGCAGAAGCTTTAGGTCATAAGGAATTTGTTATGACTAAACTTTATAGAAGCGCATAATCACTTAATAAAAGATGGTTTTAAAAAATTACTTGGTGTTTATACCAGGTATAATTCTTGCATTTATTCTTTATACTCTCTCACAAGGTTTTAATAACATTATTGGTATTGAGCTTTTAGGATATGCAAAAAGTCCAATCTCAACAGCAATGATAGCTATTCTGCTAGGTATTTTCTTTGGAAATTTTTTTAAAATTCGTGAAAGTTTTCAAAAGGGATTAGATTTTAGTAAAGATTATATTTTAAAACTTGGAATAATTTGTTTAGGTATACAATTAAAACCTTTCGAGTTTTTAGAATTTGGAAAAATGGCAATTCCATTAATACTAATTTGTATATTAAGCGTTTTAATCGTAATAAAGCTAATAATTAAAAAACTTCAAATACCAACTAGGATGGCTTACTTAATATCAATTGGTAGCACTGTTTGTGGCACTACAGCCATTATGGCAACTGCACCAGTAATAAGAGCTAACAAAAGTGAAATTTCTTATGCGATTGCTAATATCACTCTATTCGGAATATTATCGATGTTGTTATATCCCTATTTTGCAAATTTTTATTTTGAGGGAAACTCATTATTTGCTGGTCTTTTTTTAGGTACTGCTATTCATGAAACTTCTCAGGTTGCAGCAGCTGGATTAATATATGATCAACAATTCAATAGTCCTGAAACATTAAATGTTGCAACTGTTACAAAACTTTTAAGAAACACTTTTTTGATAGTTATGATCCCTCTTTTCGCTTATCTTTATAATAGAGGTAAAATTAAAGAAAAAAGTTACTCTATTTTAAATATATTTCCTTATTTTGTACTAGGTTTTATTGGAATGATAATCTTAAGAAATACGGGTGATGAATTTTTCCCAACAAACAATAATAATTGGATTGAAATTATAGGTTTAATCAAAGCTAGTTCAAAAATTTTTTTAACTATGGCTATGGCAGCGATAGGTTTATCAACAAATTTAAAAGATATTAAGAATATGGGTTATAAGCCTTTTGTTGTTGGATTTATAGCAATGTTAACAGTAGGAATAGTAAGTATTCTTACGATTGAAATCTATCTTAAATTATTTATTTAGTTTGTTTTACTGGTTTATTAAAATACTTTTTTCTAAACTTTGAAATTAATCTTCTTATAAAAGCAGCAGAAATTCCTAAGATTACAGCAAATAAAATTGAAAATAATCCGTAAAAGAATGGCATATCTTCGGAAAACTCTTTAATAAATTTTGAAAAAAAATTTAATTCTGTCAATTCCTTAGATGATACTTCACGTTGTATCTCTTCAGCAAAAAAAGTATCATAAGCTATTACTATCCCAACAATTAATAATAAAATTGCTAATAAGGCCTTTAATCCTGAACTGTCAATCTGTTCTCCAAGTTTCTGGCCCACTTGAACTCCTACTATTGATCCTACAACTAACATTAAAACCAACATTAGATCTATTGAACCATAGTTAATTGAATGAAGAAAAGTAACTATCACACTAACAAAAATTGTTACAAATAACGAAGTTCCAGGCACTAACCTTGTTGGCATCTTAATTATATAAATCATTGCGGGTACTAGAATAAATGCACCACCAATCCCCATTATAGCTGCAATAAAACCAACAACTAATCCAATTATGATAGGTGTAAATATACTTTCATATAATTTAGATTTTGGAAATCTCATTCTAAAAGGAAGTCCATGAATCCAATAATGAACATGCAATTTTTTCCTTTCAACAATATTTTTTTTAGCTTTATCAATCTCACCCAAGCTTTCCACTAACATCAAAGTCCCAATAATTGCAAGAATGTACATGTAAGCCAAAGAAATAACTGTATCTATTTTTCCAATATCTTTAAAATAAGTGAATGTAAAAATACCAATTATAGTTCCCACTGTCCCTCCAACTACAATCATTAATCCCATTTTATAATCTAAAGTATTTTTTAGCCAATGAGTGGTAGATCCAGATACAGAAGTTGCTAAAATATTATTTGCTTCATTAGCTACTGCGTAAGCTGGAGGAACACCCATAAAGATTAAAAAAGGTGTCATTAAAAATCCACCTCCTACTCCAAACAAACCTGAAAGAACACCTACAATGGCACTTATCAAAAGTATTTCTACTGGGTTAATAAAAACTTGGGCTATAGGTAAAAAAACATCCATCTAATAATAAAAACTTAAAATATTACTTATTTGAAAGTAATAAAAGTTCCAACTAAGATAACACCCCAACATGCAGCTATAGCTGAAAAAATTCCAGTTTTAATAAAAGTTGTTTTTTTATTTGCTATGATATTTAGAATTTTTAAATTTGAAAGATGCATCTAAATCCCTGAATACACCCAGTAAAAAAATTGTCAAACTTTAATTAATAAATTGTAGCTCCAAAAATCTTGATCTCACCATCCTCAACCCCTAAGACCAACCTTCCTAAAAACTCTCCAGGTATCTCTTTATTAGTCTGTTTGATAAGCACTGTAATGTGATCACCTCGTCTTAAAGTCCCAAAGGGTTCATAAGTTTCATTTAAATTTGTGATTATTTTATTGTTCGCCCATTGTTTGCCAAGCTCTACTTCATTGGCTCCAAACAACATTTGAGTAGAGAAATCTTTAGTAAAACCGCCATAATCCTTCATATTAGAGGCTCGAACTAAATTTTCCCAAAAAGGTTTACCAATCGTAAAAATCTCTTCATCTGATTTTGACAAAAGATCCATAAATTTGCTTAAAATAAATTATGAGGCTTTCTTTTTTTCTTTTTCATCAACTATGTGATAAACCGGAACTTTTTCTAATGAAAATTTACCAGTTTTAGGATCTCTTCTTGAAACTGTTAAACAATGCCAATTTTCATCATCTAACTTCATATGATCTCCTCTATAATAATATCCTGGCCAACGAGTTTCCTCCCTAAATAAAGTATGTTCAGTGACACATTGTGAGGTTAAAGCTCTATGTTTTAGCTCCCAGGCTCTCATTAACTGATGATAATCCTCCGCACCGACATGCTCTAAGTCTTCTTGCAGCCAATTTAAAAGTTCTAAGGCTTTTTTAAGTAAATTTCCGTTGGTCATATAATTTGATGTAATTCCCCCTACGTATTCATCCATTATTTTTTGAAGTCTTTGCAATCCCTGAATTGGAGAAATATAACTTGGTGAAACAGTCCCGCCAGTGATCTCGTTTTGAGCAACTGTGTAATTATCAAGAGGTTTGTAAACAGTCTTTTTAAAATCATCACATTGTTTATCTGTAACATTAATTCCTTCAGCCTTTTTGTCTTCAATATATTTAACTGCTGCTTTTGCTGCTAATCTACCCTCGGTAAAAGAACCTGATGAAAATTTATGTGCACTACCGCCTACTGTATCTCCTGCACCAAAAAGTCCATCAATAGTTAACATTCTATTATAACCCCAGAAGTATTCTGGAGGAGACAAATCCTCTGGCCCACTTACCCATGCTCCAGAACATGTTGCATGAGATCCCATTACGTAAGGTTCAGATGTGGTTAACTCAGGATTTGTATACTTAGGATCAATATTTTGTGATGCCCAAACAACGGCTTGACCAACCGTCATTCCTAAAAAGTTTTCCCATCCAACAGTTTCTAAATGTGGATCTTGAAAAGCTTCTGTTGTTACCATGTGAATTGGTCCATTACCTGATGCAACTTCTTGAATAAATGCATGATTTCTTAAACAGGTAGGAGTTGGGTGATGATCAATATATTCTCCAACTAATTCCTTAGTTTGATCATACCATTTTTTTTCATAATTTTCGCCATTGGCATTTTGTGTATATGTTTTTAAGTGTAAAAAATATGCTCCAACAGGTCCATAACCATCTTTAAATCTACACAACACAATTCTGTTTTCCATTTGTGTCATCTTAGCACCTGCAGCTATAGGTAATGCGTAAGCTGAGCCATTGCTCCATGGTGCATACCAAGTTCTTCCCATGCCTTCTCCTACAGCTCTTGGTTTAAAAATATGTGATGCTCCACCAGCAGCTACTATTACTGTTTTAGATTTAAATACATGAAAGTCACCTGTTCTCATATTAAATCCAACTGCACCGCCAATTCTATTTTCTTGGGACTCATCCATTAATAAATGAGTAACCATTATTCTATTATAAATTTTATCTGCTGATTTTTTTGCAGCCTCTGCTACAATTGGTTTATAGCTTTCACCATGAATCATAATCTGCCATTTACCTTCTCTTAGGTATCTTCCAGTCTTTTCATTTTTCATCATTGGAAGACCCCACTCATCAAACATGTGAACTGTTGAATCTACATGACGAGCCATGTCATAACCTAAATCCTCTCTGACCATTCCCATCAAATCATTTCTAGCGTATCTTACATGGTCCTCAGGTTGATTTTCATCCCATTGCATTCCCATATAACAATTAATTGCATATAAACCTTGTGCAACTGCACCGCTTCGATCAATGTTTGCTTTTTCAACACAAACTATTTTTAAGTCTCTTCCCCAATGTCTGGCTTCAAAAGTTGCTCCTGTACCAGCCATTCCACCACCAACGACTAATACATCACATTCTTCATAATGTGTTTTGTGTTTAGCCATTAATAATAAACTCCTTTTTTGAAAGACTCTTTAGGAACTGATGGTAACTCTTTATTAGTGTTTAAACCTTCAGGTTCACTATATAATCTTTGAGAATTAATTTCTCCTTGATTAGGCGTATCACCCTCAGCAAGTTTAGGAATGAATTTACCCCAAGGCTTTGTTGTTATTGGAGATACAAAATTTTTTTCAGTTCCATTTCTAAATTTAATTTTCCAAGATATGGTTCCTTTTTCCTCTTCCCTTCTTACTCTTACGCTATGTCCCATAGGAGCAAAATCAGCATATCCTCTTACATCGATTGCATGATTGGGACATGCTTTAACGCATGAATAACATTCCCAACAAAAATTTGGTTCAATGTTCTTTGCTCTTCTAATATTTTCGTCTATATGCATGATGTCTGAAGGACATATATCTACACAATGTCCACAACCATCACATCTTGTCATGTATACAAAAGTTGACATAATTTATTTTTCTCCTTTTTTTAATAGCATATTAATAGTGTTTTGGCTCTTCTCTTTTTATGCCTAAGCCAAATTGCTCAGGAGCATCAGCTGGTGGAGGTAAGTTATCTCTTGAACCATCAGCTTCAGCTAAATTTTTTTGTATTGCTGCTCCTGGTTTGTAGAACATATGGGCAAATTTAGACCAGTAGACACCACCAAATAAAACTAAATTAGACGCAACAAATAAAATTAAAAATAAATAAGACAAACCTGTTTGACCATTAAATTGAGTGTAAGACCAAGCTAAACCAAAAGTTGAACATGCAAGTAAAGCTAAGACAAAAAGATCAGCTTTAATAATTCTATACCAAGGATGAGCTTCCGCAGATACGTCAACCCTTAAAAAAAACCAAAACCAATATCCACCTAAGCAAGTTAAGATAGCTCCAACATGCCAGAGCATTGACCATGTTTGAGAATTTGATTTACCAACGCCTGTGTAACAAAATACTAACATAGCCGAGGAAACCCAGAACAAAATTGTTCCATACATTCCAAGAACATGTGCAAGTCTTCTTTTACCAAAACCTAATTCCGAAGTTGTTCCAATATCAACGACAGTTGTTTTGGCAATCACAGAAACTTTTTCTCCAACACCTAGTTCTTTTGTTGCTGAAAGTTTTGCCTTTTTGGCATTATTAAAAAAATAAGTCAGATTCTTATGATGTATCATTTGGATGATTGTTCCAATTGCAATCAACAAAATCATTGCAATAATAAAAGATTGCATTGCAACAGGTGATATTATTTCTGATAAAATTGAAAATGGATTGTTACTTAACATTTCCGCCATTTGTTAAATTTTGAATTAGTTTTAGGTTTTATATATAGTTGAATTTATAGTGCAACCTCAAACTAGGGTCAATTTGTCATTAATAACAGGCTATTTATTTCTTTTATAGTGTTGTTTATTTGGGATAACAGACCTTACTCCTCCTTGAGGATTGTCAACATCTCCCTTTCTACGGGGAATCAGATGAAGATGGCAATGTAAAATTGATTGACCAGAAACTTTTCCAATATTAGTTCCCAAATTAAATCCTTTCACTGACGGATCTTTTTTAATTATTTCTTTTTTTACAATTTGAACAAGATCATTACATGCAAGCAATTCTTCATTAGATAAATCAAAATAATCTTTTATGTGCCTCTTAGGAATAATTAAACAATGATGTTCTGTAACTGGATAAGAATCATAACTTGCATAAGCTAGTTCATTTTCGTATGCACATCCACTTTTTTCAATATTACAAAATAAGCAAGGGTTATTTGGATCTTTCATTTACTTAAATTTATAAGAGTTACATTTATTCATTTCTGCATGATAGTGTTTTGATAAAATATTAAATTTTTCTAAATTTTTTCTTTTCCATTTAATTTCATTTATTGTTCTAACTGAAGCAACACCTTTACCAGAGCCTATTAATAATATTTCATCGTATTTTTTTATCTCTTTGAGCAAAATATCTTTTTTTATTATCTTTCTTATTTTTGTTTTGAAAAATTTATAAGTGTTTCCCTCATAATAACCTTTTTTAGGTGTAAAAAATTTTTGATCTTTAACAAATAATAAATTTGATGTTCCGGTTTCTAATAATCTATTATTAGATACTAATGCAATATCTGATTTTGAGTTATCCATTTTTGATAGATAAGATAAGATTTTTTTATATTTGAGATTTTTATATTCTGGTTTTTCTCTTTTTAATTTTACTAGCTTCAAATTAAAATTTAATTTAGGTTTAACTCTTTTTCTTAAAGAGATTGATATAATATTCTTATTAATAGCAACCCTTAGTAGATGATTATATTTCCTTTTTTTAGATAAGTTTTTGTTAATTATTTTTAAAATGTCTGTTTTTAAAGATCTCTTTTTTATTTGATATTTTTTTAAAGACGAAATTAAATTTTTTAAATGATTATTAAAAAATAAAATTTTTGCTGGCTTGCCAAAAATCCACATCGTTGTAAAAATTCCATGATCTCCCCAGAGGTCCTGAAACTCAATTTGCTTTAAGTCTTTAAGCTGATAGGATTTTTTTAATAAGTATTTTACCATTGATAGTTAAAAAAGACTCTGGGTGAAATTGAAAACCATATATTTTTTCTTTATTATTTTCAAAAGCCATTGCAACTTTTGAAGTTAAACATCTCATAGTTATCTCAAAATTATTAGATTTGAAAGGCTCTTTTAACTTCAAAGAGTGATACCTGCCAACTTTAAATTTTTTTCCTTTCCGAAATAAAGATTTGTCATTGACTACTTTGACATTTGATTGAAAACCGTGATAAATTTTTTTTTGTTCAATAATTTTTGCTCCTTCACAATATAGAATGTGTTGAAATCCTAAACAAATCCCTATTATTTTTTTTTTACCTTTAAATTTTTTATAAATTTTAGAAGTAACTGGATAATCTTTGGGATTACCTGGTCCTGGTGAAAAAATTATTGTTGATGCCCGCTTAATCTTATTTTCATCAATTCTATCATAGTTATCACACTCAACTTTATCAAACATAGCAAACTGATGAACTACATTATGAGTAAAAGAGTCATTATGATCAATTACGTAAATCATTTAAACAAATCTATTAATGCCTTTGCTTTGATAAAATTTTCATTAAATTCGTGATTTGCATTACTATCTACAACAACGCCTGAGGCAACTGAAATTTCTGAGATATTTTTAAAATTTAAGATTGATCTTATAATTATATTGAATCTCATATCACCATTAAATTTTATATAACCAAAACTTCCAGTGTAAATATTTCTATTTTCTTTTTCCTGATTGTTTAAAAGATTGAGAGTGTTAATCTTTGGACACCCTATAACTGAGCCACCTGGCATCATTGCTTTAATTATTTCTAAATTACTTATATTTTTTTTTAATTTTCCTTTTATTAAGCTCACATAATGAAAGAGGTCTTTATATTCCTCTACAATTTTTTGTTTAGACAATTTTACAGAACCTATTTTACATATTCTTGATAAATCATTTCTTTCCATATCTACAATCATGTTATGTTCTTTAGTTTCCTTAAGGTTTTTTCTAAAATAACTTAATGCTTTTTTTTTATTTAAGTACTTTGTTTTTTTAACTGTTCCTGCAATTGGTTTAGTGGATATATCTGTGCCTTTTTTTGTTATTAAATTCTCTGGAGAACAGCTTATTATTGAGTAATTATTATCCTTAATCATAAAAGCCTCTGGAGCCAAATTAGTGTTGGATAACCTTGAAAAAAAATCTAATGGATTAATCTCTGATTTTGTTTTGTATTTTGTGCAAATCTTAATTTGATATGTTTCACCACTTTTAATCTTTTTCTTAAATTTATTGAATATATTGGTGTAAGTCTTTCTATTTATATTAATTTTAAAGCGTCCAGATTTAAAACTTTTTTTACTATACTTTAATTTGTTACTAAGTTTAATTTTTGTTTCTGGTTTATAAAAGATACCTTTTGGAAAACTTAAATTTGCTTGATTTGGAACCTTTATATCAATCAAGTTATTTAATAACTCATATCCAAAAAAACCAATAAAAAGATCGGTGTCTTTAAAATTTCTTTTGTTTTTTTTATTTAAAAAACTTTTAATATTTTTTTTGTTTAAGATAATTTTTTTAGAGAAATCAGTATAAAGATCAAATCCTTTTTGTGATTTATAAATAATGTAAGGCTTCCCTGATTGATGTATTTCTGTTAATTGATTTATTCTATTCAATTTATTCTGTTTTAAGTCTTAAGACTGGTTCCTCTTTAATTGGTAAATGAATTATTGCTGCAAAAATAGATAATGCAATTGCTAAATACCACGCATAATCATATGAACCATACGTATCATGAAATAAGCCTCCTAAATAAGCACCAAAAAATGAACCAATTTGATGACTTAAAAAAACAATTCCATATAGCAAGCCCAGATATTTGGTTCCAAAAAGGTGGGCTACTATTCCGCTGGTAGCTGGCACTGTAGACAACCATAGAAAACCAAAGCTTGCTCCAAATATAAATGCTGAAATATTGCTTGCTGGAGTAAATATAAAGAACACTATTGAAATCCCTCTCAAAAAGTAGATTGCACTTAAAATTATTTTTTTACTCATTTTTGCAGAAAGATATCCACTTAACAAAGAGCCAAAAATATTAAATAAACCAATTAAAGATAAAATAGCTGCTGCAGTCCAATCTTCTAGACCTCTATCTATTACATACTTGGGAACATGAGTTCCAACTAAAGTAATATGAAATCCACAAACGAAAAAACCTGATACAAGAAGAATATAACTTTTTGTTTTAAATGCTTCAGTGAGTGCTTCAGAAAATGATTGGTCAGATATTTTTTCTAAATTTTCATTTACAGATGGAGATCTTACAAAATACGCAGCTACTAAACCTCCAACTAAAAATATTCCAAAAACAAATAAAGTATAATTCCATCCAAATTCATTAAGTGAATAACTTGTAAAAATCGGAGATAAAAAGTAGCCAAATGATCCAACAGCAGTAACAAAACTCATTGCAATAGTTCTTGTGGATAAAGGGAAATGTTTTCCAACTATTGACATTGGTATGCTTATAGCTGTACCTCCTAAACCTATTCCAATTAACAATCCCATATGTATTTGAAAAAAAATTCCTGTGTTAGGTCCTGTATATAAAAAGAATATTCCTGCTGTATAAAAAATAAATGCTGAAATAATTGCTACATGACCACCATATTTATCTGCGATAGCTCCAAAAATTGGTCCAGTTAGACCCCACATTAACATCTGCACTCCTATAGCAAAACCAAATGCAGTATTGCTTATTTTTAAACTTTCGTTGAAATCCATAAAAAACAAACCAAAGGTCTGCCTTACACCGAGTGAAATCAGAACAACTAGGCAAGCGGCAAATAATGTGACTATTGCTGTTCTTGATTGAAAAAATTTTTCTGAACTCATTTCAAATGCCTTAACGCTTGCTTAATATCAGCAATTAAGTCATTTGGATCCTCGAGTCCTATGTGAAGTCTTACTAAATGTTCATCTTTTGATAAATCTAAAAATCTTCTTTTTCCTGTTTCTCTAAATTCCTGGTGTAATGCTAAACTCTCAAAACCACCCCAGCTATAACCGTAACCAAACAATTTAAGTGAGTTAACGAATTTTCTTACAGAATTTATATTTTTTGATTTAATTTTAAGACCCATTAGTCCTGAAGCACCGGAGTAATACTTTTTCCACATTCTAAAATTTAAGGAATTTTTCTTAAATGGGTAGAGAAGTTTGATTTTTTTATTCTTAGATAAGAAAGCTGCAATTTTTTTTGCATTTTCTCTATGTCGGTCTAATCTAACGTCTAAAGTTCTTAAACCTCTTGTGATCAAATATGCATCATCAGGTCCTAATCTTAAACCTGTAATTTTTTCTGCTTCTTTAACTTTTTGAAAAACTTTTTTATTTACTGCTAGACTGCCACCCATAACATCAGAATGACCAGAGTAATATTTTGTTGCTGAGACAATAGACATATCGAAGCCAAGTTTTATTGGTTTAAGATAGTAAGGTGTGCCCCAAGTGTTATCTATAGCAGTTAAAACTTTATTTTTTTTTGCAATTGAAATAATTTTTCCAAGATCTTGGAAATCGAAAGTATTACTTCCTGGATTTTCAACAAAAATTAACTTTGTTTTTTTAGTTATACTTTGCTCCAAAGTTTTTAAATCATGTGGATTATAAAAAATAGTTTTAATTTTAAATTCTTTTAAAAAATCCTTAGTCAATAATCTGGTAGGACTGTAGACTGGATCTGCAGCAATTATTTCATCTCCTGGTCTAACGACACTAAATATAGCTAAAAAAACTGAACCAAATCCTGTGGGAGTAGTAAATACATGATAACTGTCTTCTAGTTTTGTTAAAATCTTTTGTAAAATATAAGTAGTAGACGTTCCTTGTCTTCCATAATCGTAATGACCACCAATTGGATTTTTTTGGGCTTTTTTTTGAGTTTTTCTTATATGCTTCATTGACTTAAATATTATAGTTGAAGCTCTAACAACTGGTGGGTTTACTGACTGATTATGAAAATCTTTTGCAGTATGTTTTAGAAATGTCTTGAACGATTTAGCCATAAAAAAATTGATAACTTTATGGGACAATGCTATATCCCTCACATAATTTCAATTAAATTATAACTAAAGGAAATAATGGGATACCCAAAGAAACACAGAGGCCGAAGAAAAATGGGCTCAAAAAAAAGAAGAGCTCGAAAAAAGAATAAAAAGAAATAGTCCTTAATGAATTCAATTGAAAAGGCAAGATCCATTAGTATATGGATCTTTATAGTCCCATTTGTTGCGGTAAATACTTGTTTACTATTAATTACTCAATTCCACAGTTTATTTCATCAGCCAGATATTTTACATAATACTTTTCCATACTTTGACGGAGGTGCATCTATAAGTAGAACAGCTAGACCTTACCCCTCATGGTTAATATTTAAACCTGCAATGTTCTTAACATCTTATTTATTAATCAGATATTGGTTATTTAATAGAGATATAATTAAATATTTTAAGGTAGACCATAAGAATATAAAAAGAATTGTTTTTTTTGGTATTGCTTCAGCGATCGCTCTAACTGTTCATTCAATTTTTTTAGGTGTCAAATTTGACAATGACTTATACAAACTTTTTAGAAGAATAATAATGCTATCTTTTATTGTTTTTGAAATTGTTGCGCAGGCTTACTTAGTAGCAACTTATTGGTCTTTTAAAGATAAATTAAAAGGCTATATAAATCCATTCATTCTAAATCTTAAAATAGCATTAGTTTCGGTATTAATTATAGTAGCAGTTATAAGTATACCTATAATCAGTCTACCAGGTGACGATTTTTTTGGAATTCAATTAAAGTTTTTAAAACATGCGTTGGAATGGGATTACTTTATTGGAGTAATCACTTTTTATTTATTAACATTTTTTATGTGGAAAAAACCAAATTAATTTTTAATCCAACCACCACCTAAAACTTTAAAGCCATATTTATCTTTATTATAAAAAACACATGCTTGTCCTGGGGATATTCCATCCTCAAATTCATCTAAGTTTACTAGAGCTGTCTTATCTTTGTTGAAATTTACTTTTCCCTTAAGAAGTTTGCCTGTTGATCTTACTTTAACAAAAATATTATTTTTAAATTCTTCTTCATTAACAAGGAGATTCAGATCATTAAGTTTAATATCTTTTTTTCCTAGTTTTTCTCTTGGACCAACAATAATTTCATTTTTTTCTGCATCAATCTTTATTACATATAATGCATCTTTATCAGAAACTTTTATTCCTTTCCTTTGACCTATTGTAAAATTAATAATTCCATCGTGAACTCCAATTACTTTTCCTTCTAAATTTTTAATATTTCCCTTTTTAAATGAGTCTGGTCTAAATTTTTGAATTACGGAAGCATAATCACCATTGGGTACAAAACAAATATCTTGACTATCTGGTTTATCTGCCACATTAAGATTTAGTTTTTTTGCTATTGATCTTGTTTCATCTTTAAGCATACCTCCTAATGGAAATCTTAAATAATTTAATTGTTCTCTAGAAGTATTAAATAAAAAATAACTTTGATCTCTATTTTCGTCAATTGCTCGATACATATTTGTTTCATTGTCAGTTGTAATACTTTTTACATAATGACCGGTAATTAATGCGTCCGCTTTTAGATCTTTAGCAACTTCAAATAAATCTTTAAATTTTACAGTTTGATTGCACTGAACACATGGAATAGGTGTTTCACCTTTTAAATAACTATCAACGAAGTTATCAATTACACCTTGCTTAAACTTATTTTGATAATAAAGAATTTTATGTTCAATATCTAATTTTTGGGCAACTCTTTTTGCATCCATTATATCCTGTCCTGAACAGCATTGTTTAGACTCAGCAACCTCTATACCATCATCGTATAGTTTTAAAGTTATACCTATAACTTTGTAGCCTTCTTTTTTCATCATTCCAGCAACAGTTGATGAATCTACACCCCCTGACATTGCAACAACTACAGTTGTATCTGAAGGACTTTTTTTTAAACCGATAGAGTTTAAATTATTATTCATTTGATGGTATTTATACTTATTTCTATTATAAATTAAATTAAATGATTTTTGATTTTGAACCAGGTGACAAAGTTTTCAATCCAGCAAATAAAGATTGGGGAATTGGACAAGTTCAATCAATAATTAAAGGTAAAGTAACAGTAAATTTTCAAAATGCCGGAAAAAAAGTAATTAACTCTGACAATGTAGAATTAAAAAAAATAAATGATTCAAAGTGATATAAAAAAAATTGTTGAAGATTTAATTGAAACTTTTTTAGATGCAGGGAAAATTTCTTTAGATCTTAGGGAAAAAGGTCTAACTAAAGAAATAAAATCTGATAATACTCCTGTTAGCAATGGTGATTTAGAGGTTAATAAAATTTTAACCAAAAGAATATCAGAGTTAACACCAAATATTCCAATTGTGTCTGAGGAAACATCAGAAAATAAATCACGAAACAATTTAGAAAATTTTTGGTTGATCGATCCAATCGATGGGACTTATGATTATATTAACAATCTTGATGAATTCACAATTAATGCAGGATTGATAATTCAAAAAAAACCTGCTGCTGGATTAATTTATGCTCCAGCAAAAAATAGAATGTTTTATTCTTATGGAGATGATTTATCTTTTGAATTAATTAGTGGAAAGCCAAATAAATTAGATAACTCAAAAAATTTTAATAAAGATGAAATTAAATTTGTATCCTACTCTAATAAAATCAAACCAGAAATAAATGAAATATATAAAAAACTTAATGTAAAAAAATATGTAAGAATGAAAAGTTCTTTAAAATTTTGTGTAATTGCAGCTGGAGAGTATGATGGTTATGTTGCGGAGCCAAGAGCTTCAGAATGGGATATAGCTGCAGGTCATGCAATTTTAAAACATTCTGGTGGAAGTGTGACTGATTTTAATGGACAAGAAATTTTTTATGGAAAAAAAGATTTTAAAAACCCAAGTTTAATCTTAAAAAGTAAAAATATTTAGTAATGGACGAACAACTAAGAATTATTTTAATCATAATTATTTCGGTTTCAATTTTTGGTTTACTTATTTTTGTTTTTGTTAAAAATTATATAAAAAATAAAATTGATTTTTTAGTGAAAGAAAATAAAAAAAATAAATTAAAGTAATTTTACAATTTTAATAAAATCATCTTTTTCAATTTCCATTACTTTTTTCGAAGTTTCAAAATCAAATCCATTTCTTGCTAATAAGGATATGTCTTTTTTGTAAAATAGTGATCTATTGTCCTCTGTTCTTGCGGGGCCAATTCTTTTTTTTTTACATAATTTAATTGCAGAAAAAAAATCTTGATCTGAATTATCATCATGTATTTTATTTACTGTTTCTTTAATATATTCACTATTGATACCCTTGCCTATTAAGTAATTTCTAATTTTATTTATTGAGCTTCCTCTTTGAATCATGCTTTTGGCTTTGCTTTCTGAGTAAAATTTATCATTAATAAACCTATTTTTTTCTAAGTCTGAAAGGACAATGTCAATCAAATCAGTAACATCTTGTTTTTTAACATTTGGCACAGAAGTTTTTAGGTATTTTTTAAGTAAGTAAGTTTTAAGCTGCTGTTTAGATGGTGCATATTTTTCTACATATGCAAATGCAAAATTTCTCATCTCCTCAACAGTTACTTTTAAAGTTTTTCTTTTATTTCTTATAGGAATCATAGACAGATTTAATATAATATATTTTAAAATGATCGAACAAATTTATAATTATTTTACAATAGATATGCTCTACTATTGGGTGAATTTAGGTGTTCTTCCATTTTGGTTAATTTTAATTTTTTTTCCAACATCTAATCTTTGCCGATATTTTGTAACTTCAATATTTCCTTTTTTTATATTAAGCGGCGCATATATATTTTTGTTATACAAATCTTATTTAAGTTCGTACGATTTTGATGTTAATTTTAGTCTATATCTGGGGATTGATGATACAACAGATTTATTTTCCAACAAAAACTTTCTTATGATGTTCTGGATACATTTTATATCCATTAATCTATTTGCTGGAGGTTGGGTTGTGAAAGACTCACAAAAATTTATGATCAATAAATTTTTATTATCAATACCACTAATCATTATATATTTGATTGGACCCCTTGGTTTATTAGTTTATTGGTTGATAAGAATTTTCTATGCCAAAAACGTAAGTTTATATGACTAAAAAAATCGATTTTTATTTTGATTTTATTAGTCCTTATTCATTTTTAGCACATAAAAAAATAATACATTCCAGTGATAGAAATAAGTTTAACTATAAAGCAATTCTGCTTGGTGGACTTCATAATTTAGGAGGCATTACCGCCCCTGCTTTTAATGAGAGAAAAATGAAAAATATGAAAAATGACTGCAATTTAATTGCTAAAAAAAATAAAATTGACTTTGTTTGGAACGAAAAATTCCCAATTAATTCTCTTTATCTCATGAGGGGCTATCTTTTTATTAATAATGAAAAAAAAGATAAATATTTTGATCTCTGTTTTGATGCTTATTGGAAAAATAATGAGGACATTTCAAAAGAGGAAACTATAAAGAATATATTATCGAAATGTGAGATAAAACCTAATGAATTTGAAACTGGTATTAAAGACCAGAAGATTAAAGATGAACTTAAACATTTGACGAATAATGCTTTTCAGAATGATATCTTTGGTGCTCCGACTTTTGTTATAAATGATAAATTATTTTGGGGCCAAGATAGACTTGAATACGCTTTAGATGAGTTTAATAATTAAGTAATTTTAAATTTACTTTCTTTCAATGCACCAAAACCACCATCGATATGCGAAACCTTTTTAAATCCCATATCTTTTAAAGACTTTGCTGCGAGAGCTGATCTCATTCCACCAGCACAAAATAAAACCATTTCTTTATTTAAATCTAGTTTACCTTGTTTAAAATATGCGCTTTCTGGATCAAGCCAGAACTCTAACATCCCTCTAGGAATATGATTTGAATCTTCAATTCTTCCTTCTCGTTCCAATTCTCTTACATCTCTTATATCAATCAGGTTACACTCATTTTTATTACATTTCTCATAAGCTTCATCGGAAGATATGGTGTTTATCTCCTTTAGAGCTTCAGCTACAAGGGTTTGGGATGATTTAATTGTCATTATATTGTAAATATTTATATCATAAATAAAAACATATGAAAAAGTTTTTCATTAAAATTTGTAAACTTTTTGGCTTTGAGATAATTGATCAAAATGAATTTATCTCGCCTACATTAAACAAAGAATTAAATAAAGATCTTTCAATTTTAAATAAAAAATCAATCGTCTTGCCCTTAGGAGAAGTAAAGATTACAAGAAAAGTAAATTCAATACTAATAATTGTTAGGGTTAATACAGAAATTGAGGTTTGGGATCAAAATAAAAGGAGATTATTCGAAAAACCAAAAATAGATTATTCAATTCGATCAATAAAATCATTAATAAAATCTATTAATCTTTGTCAAAAAAAATACTCAGATTTAAAAATAAAAACAATTGTTCTAGATGATTCATCAAAAGACGAAAATCTAGGTAAAATTAAGCAAATTATAAAAGATGTGGATTGCGAAATTATTTCCCTAGACACAAAAAAGTTTGAAACAAAAATAAAAAAACAAAAATCACAAGAGACTTTTTCTAATTTAGCTAGTTTATTTCAAAGTTTTGAGATTGGAAAAAAAATTGGGGAAGACCTAATTTTCTTTATTGAGGATGATTATCTTCATTTTGAAACTATGTTAGACGAGATGATTTCCACATATGAAAGAGTATCATCTCAAGTGGGCAAAGATATTTTTATGTGTCCTGCAGATTATCCATATCTTTATATGAATAATGAAAAAACGAATATTCTAATAGGAAATAAAAGACACTGGAGAACAATAAACAAGACTTTATGCACTTTTTTGACTAGCAAAAAATTATTGGATTTATATTGGGAAAATTTTTCAAAAAATTGTGAAGATCGTCATGATCCTTTTGAAAAATACATTAATGAGATTTATAAAAACGAGTTTTGTATATCTCCCTTAAAAAGTTTATCTATTCATTTGACGAATGTTAATTCAAGTTATGGTTTATCACCTTTTATAAATTACAAAGATTTGTGGGATCAAAATGAATAAGCCCCTTGAGGGAGGGGCTTATTATTTAACTAACTAAGAGAAAGTTTAGGGACCCTTCAATGAGTATTCGCTGAGAATATACAGAGAGCGAAGAGTCCCTTTGTTGTTAACAACTAGTCACGAATTGCATATGCAATTACACCAGTTTCAGTTACATCGGTACCTTTGGTTTCGCCTTCTTTACTCAACCTTAGGCCAATAGTTGCTTTAATAGCGCTAAACACAATGTAAGCGACTATAAATACAAACACGTTAACTGATAGCACACCAATTAACTGTGAACTGAACGCTGCATCAGAATTTGTAGCTGGAACTATTAATGTTCCCCAAATTCCTGCAAACAAGTGTGCTGGTATTGCACCTACTACATCATCAATTTTTAATGAGAATAATAGTTTTGTACCATAAACTACAATTAATCCACCTACAGCACCAATTAGGATAGCTGCAAAAGGTGATGGAGCTAATGGTTCAGCTGTTACTGCAACTAATCCACCAATACATCCATTTAACATTTGGACTACATCTGTTTTACCAAAATGCAGTCTAGTAATTATAGCGGCACCTATTACTCCACCTGCACCTGCTAGAAATGTATTCATGAAAATTGTTGATACAGCAATTGCATCAACAGCAGTTCCCATAGCTAATTGTGAACCACCATTAAAACCAAACCAACCTAACCATAAAATAAATACACCAATCGTTACTAATGGAATTGATGAAGCTGCAAAAGGTTTTAGAGGCGCTGGAGCACCAGACTTTGTAAATCTACCAAGTCTAGGACCAATAATCATTGCACCAGCTAAAGCAGCTGCTCCACCAGTTGAGTGTACTAGAGTCGAACCAGCAAAATCAGAAAAGCCTGCTTCCGCTAACCAGCCTCCACCCCACTGCCAACCCATTACGATTGGATAAATAATTCCAGAAAGAACTGCAGCAAACACGAAGAATGGCCATAATTTAATTCTCTCTGCCATCGTACCAGAAACTATTGAAACTGTAGTTGCACAGAAGACCATTTGGAAATACCAATCTGATCCATCTGAATAACCAGTGTCAACAGCACTAGCGTCTGACCAAGGAATAAATTTACCAATATAACCACCCTCTGGAATACCGTAAGCTAAATTATAACCTACTAACCAGAACATAATTCCTGCGATTGAAAATAAACCTATATTTTTTGCACAGATTACGGATACACTTTTAGATGTAACCATACCTGATTCTAACATTGCGAACCCAGCTGCCATAAACATTACTAGAAAACCGCAAATCAAGAATAATAGAGTATTAAAAATAAACCCTACTTCGGCAGAAACAGTTGTATCTGCCATACCAGCACTACTCATGTTTAATAAAAAAATTAAACTAATAAGTGGCGCACTTATTATTTTTATTAATTTAGTCATAAGACCTCCCTGTTAAAGAGAGTTCTTTTATTTTATTAAAGGTTAAAAACTAACGCTGATTAGGAAAATTGGGTATGCAGTATTTGCATATAGAAACAGCCTTAACGAGAATTTCGTTAAGGCTGTAAAAAGACGTTATTTATTGAATACTTCTTTTAAAGCTTTTGCAGGTAAGAACTTAACTTTTTGTGATGCAGCTATTTGAATCTGCTCACCAGTCCTTGGATTTCTTCCAACTCTAGCTTTTCTTTTAGCTACTTTATAAGTACCAAAACCAGCAATTTTTACTGAATCATCAGCTTTTAAAGCATCTAAAATTGTGTTGGTAATTGTATCAAAAGTTCTTTCGGCATCAGCTTTACTCAAATTTAGCGCCCCTGAAATTTTGACAACTAGTTGTTTTTTATTCATTTTAGCTCCGGTTTTGTTAGGTTATTTTCATTGTTGTCAAAAGCGTTGATAAATCAAGACTTTTTTTAGTATATTATAAAAAGTTATACACAACATATTGTGTAAATCAAAAAAATGTTGATTTTATTGGGTTTTTGAACTTTTCAAGAAAATGTTAATTAAATAATCCAAGGTCTTTAAGATCGTTAAAAGTCGTAAAAAACATTAAAGATATTAATAAAAACAATCCGATTCGAAAAAAACCCTCTTGTGTTTTTTGAGATAATGGTCGACCTAAAACTTTTTCAAATGCATAAAACATCAAATGTCCCCCATCAAGCATCGGAATTGGAAACAAGTTAACTAAACCAAGACTGATTGAGATATAAGCCATCATACTAATAAATGCCAAAACCCCAAACTCTGCAACCTGCCCTGAAATTTTTGCTATTCTTATAGGGCCTCCAAGCTGAGAGGTATCAGCTTTACCAAAAATCATTGCTCCAATATATTTTAAAGAGGAAACACCCACATAATAAACTTCGTGAGCAGCATGATATATTGCTTGTGCAGGTCCTAGTTTAACGTGATTAATTTCATTATTATAGGCTCCTAATTTTATTCCAACTATTCTTTTATTAAGTTTATTGCCTAAATTGTCCTCGCCTGGAACAATGTTTGGTTTTATCTTTAAAATTTGTTCATCATACGATCGTTTTACTTTAAAATCTATTATTTCATCAGTGGACATAGTAATAAATTTAGAGACATCCATTATGCTTTCAACTTTGTTACCATCTATTTCTAAAATTACATCATTTTGCTTTAAACCACCTATCATAGCAGGGCTATCTTTTTGAACTTCGTTTATAACTGCTGGGGTAAAGTCTTTACCAACAAAAGTATAAATTGAAAAAAAAATTACTAATGCCAGTAAAAAGTTAGCAAGAGGACCTCCAAATACAATCAAAGTTCGCTGATATAAAGGTTTTAAAATAAATAATTTTTTTTGTTCTTCCTCATTATACTTTTCTAAAATTTCTTTATGATCTGCTTGAGAATATACATTTCTATCTCCAAAAAACTTTACATATCCACCCAAAGGTATCCAGCATATTTTCCATCTTGTTCCTGATTTATCGTTCCAACCAAAAATTTCTTGACCAAAACCTATGGAAAAATCTGTAACACCTACTCCGTATTTTTTGGCAAAATAATAATGTCCATACTCATGAATAAAAACAACAATTAAAATTAGAACAACAAAAGGTAAAATATAACTTAACATTTCAAATCAAATTATATTATCTAACCAGTTTTTTAACTCAATCATTCTTTGTGTCTTATTTGACACAGTAATTTCTTTTTTGATAAGCATTATATGATTTTTAATCTCTTCCTCATCTCTAAATGCTTTTCTAGTTTGAATTAATCTGTCTTTCCTAAACTCAATTAAACTTATCATTTTTTCGTAAGTTATTTCAGGATGATATTGTAATCCATAAATTTTAGATATACCTACCTCAAAATATAAACTTTGAACTTTGTTAATTCTATTTGATGCTAAACAAATTCCATTTGTTGGCAACTTAGTTACCTCATCAAAATTAAACGCTGGAGAATTGAAATTATTATTCTTATCTTTATAAATAGGATATTTTAATCCCTCATTATTAATCACGATATCATTTGCAATTCCAATATGAGATTTTTCCGCTTTTTTTACCTCTCCTCCAGCAGCGGTCACCGCAACTTGCATTCCCCAACAAATCGCTAAAATATTTTTAACTTGTTTTTGACATTCTCTCATAAATTCAATTTGTCTTTTTATCTCTGGTGTATTGTTATAGATGTTCAAACTACTTCCGCCCCAAATTAATCCGTCATATTTTGGAAGTTTATTTTTTACCTCATCTAAATTTAGGTCAGACGATGGATTAATAACATCAAAATTATAATGATTATCAAATCCATTAAGACTATCCTTTAAACTCTCAGTGTGTGTTTGAATACCTACTTCCAAAAAATTTTGATTTTCTTCTTTTAAATTTCCTTCAACAATTAAGATATTAAAGTTTTTCATTTAAAACAAATTACCAGACATGCTGTGCTGATACATCATTTTCATATCTTCAATCTTCAGTTTTTTTGGATTACCGCTTGTTGATGGATCATCTAAAGCCATTTCTGATAAACGATCAATTTGTAAATCTTTCTCATTAATCACACTAGATAATTTATGTGGAATTTCAAATTCTTCTCTTAAATCTAAAATCCATTTCAAAAAACCATCAAAAGATTTATCTTTTAGCTCTAGATACTCTGAGATCTTTACGACTTTGCTCTCAATCACATCTCTGTTGAAAGTTAAAACATATGGCATGAAAATTGCATTTGATAAGCCATGATGAAGGTTATTTAAAGCATTTACTGGATGGCTCAAGGAATGAATTGCACCTAAGCCTTTTTGAAATGCAGTAGATCCCATGCTAGCAGCTGTAAGCATGTTCATTCTAGCCTCAAGGTTTGATCCATTTTTGTACGCCTCTGGTAACCATTTAGAAATTAATTTCATACCCTCTAAAGCTATTCCGTCAGCCATTGGATGATAACCTGGAGCACAAAAAGCCTCTAAATTATGTGCTAATGCATCCATACCTGTTGCGGCTGTCATTTTTTTGGGTAAATCTTTTGTTAAAACTGGGTCTAAAATAACTATGGATGGTAAAAACTTTGGATGAAATATAATTTTCTTTACTCCTAATTCTTCATTTAAAATAACAGATGCTCTTCCCGTTTCAGAACCTGTTCCAGCTGTAGTAGGCACAGCTATAATAGGAGCGATATTATTTGGGTCAGCCTTAGTCCAATTGTCACCAACATCTTCAAAATCCCACAATGATAAAGTTTGACCTGTCATGAATGCAATTGCTTTTCCCACATCAAGACCACTTCCACCACCAAAAGCAATCACACCATCACAATTTTTTTCTTTATAATGTTTTACTCCATCGCTTACATTTTTACCTGTTGGATTACCAATCACATCGTAAAATATTTCAGTAGATAAATTATTACTTTTTAAATTTGACAAAGCATCTTTAACAATAGTTGATTGTGCAAGTCCTTTGTCAGTAACCAATAGAGGTTTTTTTATATTTAAATTTTTACAAGCTATACTTAAATCTTTAATTCTATTTTCACCCACCCACATTGAAGTAGGATAATTCCAATTAATTTTTTCCATAAATTTTTAATTGATAATATCTGATATTTTTGAAATTTGACCAATCTTAAAAATAAGTGCATCCTCTTTATTAAATCCATATTTTTCAGCATTATCTTTAAATCTTTTCGGTGGTTCCATTATTGGTTCTAAAGATAAAACAAAAGTCCCCCAATGTGTTCCTAAAACTTTTCTGCTTTTTAAATCTTGTGCAACATTTAAAGCCTCTTCAGGGGTGGTATGATAAATTGATTTTTCAAACATAGGTCTAAAATCATATGCTCCAATGTTAATCATTGTTAAATCAATTGGACCATATTTTTCCCCAAGTTCTTTATATATATTTCCATACCCTGTATCACATGCAAAAAATATTTTTTTATTTTTATATTCAATTAAAAAATTCCCCCATAGTGTTTTATTAGTGTCAGTCAAACTTCTTTTTGACCAATGGACTGCGGGTAATAAGGTAATTTTTAAATCATTATTAACTTGTATTTCGTCATACCAATCCATTTCATTAACATCTTTGTATCTTTTGAAATATTTACCAAGTTTAAGAGGAAGTAAAACCTTTGCATTTTTATAAGGAAATCCTCTAATAGTTGACATATCCTGATGGTCATAATGATTATGGGTAAGTAAAAATACATTTGTTTTTGGAATTTCTTTTAATTGAATAGCTGGCTCAACATATCTTTTTGGACCAAATATTAAAGGTCCTGCATTTTTTGAAAAAACTGGATCTGTAATAATTGTTGTTTCACCTAATTTAATTAAGAATGTGGCATGTCCTATCCAGGCAAGATAATCGTCATTTTTTAATTTCTCTAAATTTTCTTTAACAATTTTTTTATCAATGACATGATCTTTTGGTACAGTAATATCAATTTTTTTTTTTTCTTTAATAAATGTTTTGTAGGAAAATTTTACATCTTTTGATCTAACTGGAGATCCTTCAGGATTTCTAAAAGTACCGTCAGAGAGATGATGATAAGGTTTTTTTTCCATAGCAAATGTTAAATTATTCAAACCTATAACTAAAATAAGAAAATATAAAAAATTCATCATATATCTTTTTTATATGAATTTTAAATTTTTTACTCTTTAATTATCTCATACTCAAAATTTTGAGTAGTTTCATTAACCTGTAAAAGCTTTGCTCCATTTTTACTGTGAAATTTAGTAGCCATTTCAGTAAGAGGAGAAAGTGTAACCAATCTATTTAAATGGTTAGATTCTTTTATCTTTTTGTAAACTTCCTTAACAATCAATTTTCCACCACCTTTTTTTTTAGACCAAACTGTGTATGCAATAGCAATCTGACCAACATTTTGACCTCTGTGAGTACTTTGTAAATGAGCATCTTGGCTAAATTTATCCAATTCCTCTACATCTTTTGGCACTTTATTTGTAAAAGCAAAGCACATCACAGCATGAATTTCTTTTTTATATTTAACGCCATAAATTTTCCTTCCAAAGCTTTTTCTAAAAGACACACTTAACTCTGGTCTAACTGGGTCCTCAGATATGTTACAATCTTTAAGCTCAACTAATTCTGCTCCTTTAACCCAACCAAAAAAGTCATCTATATTTTTATTTATTAATTGTTTGTTTTTTCGGATTCTAGCTTTGATTCTAGGTTTAAATTTTTTTGGAGTTTTGAGGCTACTATTATCTAAATATTTTTCAGTGAGCTTATTTTTTACGTTTTTAAAAATTTCTTTCATTTTCTAATTTTTAATCAATTTTAAATCAAAAATATAATAAAGCAAAAATTACACCTAAAATTAATATTGAGATCGTAGCTACAATATAATTTATCTTAATATTAAATTTTTTATAAATTGTTTCATTTATCTTTTCCCAGAAGAGAACTATCAAAAAAACAATAATTGCAGGTATGATAAATTTAATCATCGCCTATGTGTTTTTGTCTCCAACATATACGGAAACACCTCTTGAGTTAATATCGACATCGAATTTTTTATGTAAAGGAGGAAAAGCTCTTTGTGAACAGTCTAATCTATCACAAGTTCTACATGACACACCTATTGGTATTTCTGTAGATTTATCATTAATGTTTAAATTTTCCGAATATATAAATTCTTTTGCGTATTTAGCTTCACATCCTAATCCAATTGACAAAATACTTTTCGCTTGTCCAAATCTTCCAATTCCTTTTTCAACTGTTCTAGCAATACATACATACTTTTCACCATTAGACATTTTGCTTACAGCAGCTTGAATAATACCAGGTCGTGTCAAAGCTGAATAAACGTTCCAACGTGGACAAGCTCCACCATATCTTGGAATTTCTATTCCTGATAATGAAAATCTTTTTGATATATTTCCAGCCATATCTACTCTTAAAAAATGAAATGGTATTCCTGGAAGTTTCGGATCTTGTAAACATGTAACTCTATGAGCTACCTGCTCAAAAGATGTGGCAAAGGTATTTTGTAATAACTCCAAATCATATTTAAGCTTTTTACATTCTGTGTGAAAAAGTTTGTAAGGCATTAAAATTGCTGCACCACAATAATTTAACAATGCAATTTTTGTTAATTTTTTAGACTCATCAGATGGAAAAGTAAATTTAGACAAATATTCCTCAATCTCTTTATCAGCACCTTCTTGGGCTATTTGAGCAGCTGCATGTAGTTTTTTTGTTTCTAGAGAACTGTAATCACTTAATAATAGTTCTTTTTTATTTTTCCTATAGATTTTTGAAAAAGGTTTATTTTCTTCAGGAATAACATCTTTTACTGTTATGTCGTATTCTGATTTTAAATAATCGCAAAGAGCAATATATCTAGTTCTATTATTTTTTTGAACTTTATCGAAAACTTTATTTGCAAAATTCTCTAATTTTGGAAAATAGTTTTTATTCTCTTGTAAAAAGTCAGAAATAACCTCACCTGGAAATGAATTCTTTCTATTATCAACTATCTTTCCTGATATTGTTTCAATTTTATTGATCATTTCATGATCTTTCTTTTTTAAAATATCACCTAGTCTTACAATTGCTCTGCCAATCTTAGGATTGGTGCCAACTAAATCTTTTACTTCTGGACCTAAAATATCTAAATCTTCAAACAATTTATCATCGAGTATTTCTGATAAAGTATTTTCTAAATTGATGTCCGATTTTGAGGTTAATTGGGAAAGTTCAATATTTAATTTTTCGCAAATTTTTAAAAGTAAATCTCCATCTATTTTTCTTTTTCCTCCCTCAATTAGATTTAAATAACTCGGAGATATGTTTAATTCTTCAGCTAATTTATTAGCTTGAAGCCCTAATTGTCTCCTAAAAGCCTTGATTTTTGGTCCTATTTTCAAATCTAATTGACTCATATTTTCTAATAGTAAATTTTGTAAATTTATTTTTACAAAATTTTTCCTTAATTTACAAGTGTTTTATACATTTTTGTAGATTTTGTAAATTCTGTAAATTATAAAATTTACATGGACGAAAAATTAAAAAATAACGAAAATGAGGCTCAAATCATAAAACATGAAGACCTTGCTAGACATAATAGTAGAGGTATTTACATGAGAGATGATCATTGTGATTGGGGTTCAAGTGGAATGAAAGATCTAGTTGAGACCCTTAACGACTCAAACTAATTTTTCGACCTCTTAACATTCATTTTCAATAACTAAAACTAACAGGGAGTAATAATGAGTGCAGAAAATATTTCTTATGAACTAAAAAGATTTGCAGGAATTAAAAGAGATTATACCCCTGAGGAAGTTGAGAGACTTAGAGGCTCAATTAAAATTGAGTATTCAATTTGTAAACAACAATCAACAAAACTTTGGAAATTATTAAATACTGAAAATTACGTTAATACTTTAGGATCATTGTCAGGAAATCATGCGGTTCAACATGCAAAAGCTGGTTTGAAAGCAATTTATTTAAGTGGTTGGCAGGTAGCTGCTGATGCAAATAGCGCAGGGGAAATGTATCCTGATCAATCTTTATATCCTTATGATAGTGCACCTAAATTAGTTGAATCTATGAATAATGCTTTAATAAGAGCTGATCAAATCCAACATATGGAATTGAAAGATGGTGACATGAAAAAAGAAAAAAGAGTTGATTATATGTTGCCAATTATTGCTGATGGAGAGGCTGGCTTTGGTGGACCTTTGAACGTATTCGAGCTTGCTAAAAAATTTATTAAAGCTGGTGCAGCTGGTGTCCATTTTGAAGATCAATTAGCAAGTGAAAAGAAATGTGGTCATATGGGTGGTAAAGTTTTAGTTCCAACTGGTACCATGATCAAAAATTTAAAAGCTGCTAGGTTAGCTGCTGATATTGCTGATGTACCTTTAATAATTTTAGCAAGAACTGACGCTAATGCCGCAAAATTAATTACAAATGATTATGATGAAAACGACAAACCTTTTTTAACAGGTGAAAGATCACCAGAGGGTTTCTATTATGTAAAAGCTGGTATTGAACAAGCAATATCCAGAGGTCTTGCGTATGCACCCTACTCTGATTTAATTTGGTGCGAGACTGCTACACCAAATTTAGAGGAAGCAAAGAAATTTGCAGATGCAATTCACGAGAAATTTCCTGGAAAACTTTTAGCATATAATTGTTCTCCATCATTTAATTGGAAAAAACACTTATCAGATGATGAAATAGCATCATTTCAACAAAAAATTAGTCAAATGGGTTATAAATTTCAATTTATTACTTTGGCTGGATTTCATACACAAAACATTGCAATTTTTGAGCTTGCAGAAAAATATAAAAAAGAAGGCATGACAGCATACTCAAGAATTCAACAACAAGAATTTGCTCGTGAGAAAGATGGTTATACTAGTGTAAAACATCAACGTGAAGTTGGTACATCTTATTTTGATGCTGTATCCAATACAATAAGTAGTGGACAAAGTTCTACCACGGCAATGGCAGGCTCAACTGAGTCCGAACAATTCTAATAAAACTATTCCTCTTAAATATTAGTAGTTATTAACTGGCCCAGAAATGGGTCAGTTAAGATTTTATTTTATAACCTTTTTTAAGAAGAACAGTAACAACTGTGATACAAATGGATAAGAATAAAAACATGGTACCAATACTTATCCAAATATTAAAATCAGAAACTCCATAAAAAGAAAATCTTAAGCCATTTATTAAGTAAACAACTGGATTAAAATAAGTCACAGTCTGCCAAAATGATGGCAACATATCTAATGAATACAAACTTCCACCTAAAAATACCATTGGTGTGACAAACAAAGTTGGAATTATAGACATTTGCTCGAAATCTGAGCTTATTAAACCTATTAAGAAGCCAAACAAAGCAAAAGTAAATGCTACCAAAATTAATAAAAAGATCATCAATAATGGGTATTTGACTTGGACATCAACAAAAAACAATGAGGTAATAAAGATAACAATACTTACTATAAGTGTTTTTGTTGCACCAGCACCCACAAATGCAAGCACGACCTCTAGTGTAGAAATTGGTGCCGCTAAAATCTCATAAATTGTTCCATTAAATTTTGGAAAAAAAATTCCGAAAGAAGTGTTACTAATTGATTGAGTTAAAAGTGTTAACATCAGCAGACCTGGTACGATATATGATCCATAACTTATTCCATCAATTTTTTCTACATAACCACCAATAACGGAACCAAAAACTATAAAATAAAGCGAGGTTGTTAATACTGGAGATAACAAAGATTGTGTTAGAGTTCTTCTGAAACGATCCATTTCATGAAAGTAAATTGCTTTTAGTGCATAAAAATTAATTTTCATTTTTTTCTTTTACCAAGTTAACAAAAATTTTTTCTAAAGTACTTTGTTCAGTTTTCAAATCTTTTAACTTTAACCCTGCGTCTTTTAAATCTTGAAGTAAATTTGTTATACCCGTCTGTTTAGCTTGAACATTATAGGTATAATTTAAGCTCATCAAATCAGGTGTAAAAGATAAATTATATTTTTGAAGTGATAGTGGAATCTCTCTAACCTTTTCTTGTAAATAAATTGTTAGCTTTTTATGTCCCATTTTTTTTAACAATTCTTTAGTTTCATCAACAACTACGATCTCTCCCTGATTAATAACTCCAACTCGATCAGCTATAGCCTCTGCTTCTTCGATATAATGAGTAGTTAAGATGATTGTAACACCAGTTTTTCTCAAGTTTTCAACAACCTGCCACATTTCTTTTCTTAGCTCAACATCAACACCGGCTGTAGGTTCATCTAAAAATAAAATTGAAGGTTCATGAGATAGTGCTTTAGCAATTAAAACTCTTCTTTTCATTCCACCAGATAATTGACGAAGTTTAAGATCTTTTTTATCCCACAAGCTTAATTGTTTTAAAACTTTTTCTATGTGATTGGGATTAGGTTTTTTTCCATAAAGTCCTCTTGAATAAGAAACATTATTAAAAACGGTTTCAAATTGTTCTAAGGTTAATTCTTGAGGTACTAACCCGATTCTAGACCTGGTTTCTCTGTAATCTTTTATGATATCATAATCATCCACACTAACATTTCCTGAAGTTGGATTTACAATTCCACAAATAATACTTATCAAGGTAGTTTTACCTGCTCCATTAGGACCAAGCATTGCAAAAATTTCACCTCTGTTTATTTTTAAATTTATATTCTTTAAAGCATTAAAACCGTTATCATAAACTTTTGATAAATTGTTTATTGAAATCTGATTATCTGACATGGAAGCATTTATATAGCTATTAATTTCTTTAATACAATCAACTTATATGAAGCTTTTTCATTTTAATAATAAATAAAGGTAGAAAGGTCGCTATTATGAAAGATAAAAAGAGTAAAGATTGTGCAACAAAAGATGGAAATAAATCTTTTGATATAAGAATCCCTACTAATAAACTTTTGGAGAAATCGGGCGTAGGGAACAATAAAAAACCACCGACAAGTCCAACTAAAATAGAGAAATATGCTAACTTTTCATTAATTGACTTATCATAAAAACTAACAAAAACAGTCAGTACAAAAGCACAACAAAATAAGTCAGCTAATAAAAATAAATATAAAATATCAAATCCTTTAGATGCAACAATAAATGAAATAAAGGATAAAAACAAAATTATCTTTTTAGATAAATTTAAATAATTTGTTTTTTTATTTAAATTTATTACTGCTTTACCATCAACTACAATTAAACTTGATATTGCATTTATTAATGTGTCAACGGTTGAAATAGTTAATGCTAACCCTAATACTATTACAAATAATGAAAATAATTCTGTCTGTTCTTTAAGTAGTAAAGTAAAAAATCCTAAATCAGGTCTAATAGTAGGGTCTATTGAGAAAGCAACCATTCCAGCAAAACCCATATAAAAAACTATCGGTATAATTATAAAAAAAGATATCATTAAGCTTTTTTTCAAAGTTTCAAAATTTTTTGCTGCATATACCCTTTGCCAATTACCCTGATGAAATAGATTAGTTGCTGCAACGGCTATAAAAAAAGTTAGACCAGCAGTATAACCAGGAACGTAAGATAAGCTTAAAAGTTGGGGATTCTTTTCATATATAAATTCAAATGAAAATTCAGATCCAATGGAAGGATTAATGTAAACTAAAGAAATCAATAATAGGGCCCCTATGACGATCATTTGAATATTATCTGTAAATATAGAGGCTCTTAAACCTCCATATAAAGTGTAGGCAAGAGTGGACATTAATACAATCAAAGCAGTTATCCAAAGCTCTGTACCTGAAATATAATTAATCAAGATAGCAACTGCAGTAACCTCAGCACATAAAAAAATAAACATGTAAAAAATAATCATTAACAGAATAAGTTTGAATAAACTTTTTCTAAATTTTTTTCTCATAAATTCTATAAGAGAAGATCCTCTAGGAAGTTCTTTTCTAATTTTTTTTCCAAGATAAATTAAAAAAAACATTGGAAAAGCTGTTCCAAGTGAATATCCGATAATGGCTCCTATCCCTCCCCAACTCGCTGCTGAAGCTGGACCAAACAAAATCCATGCTCCAAGAGCTGAAGCAGTCAAGCTAGTTGTTAAAGAAAATAATCCTATACTCCTATTTGCTGTTAGATAGTTATTAAGATCTTGATATTTTTTTGAATTATAGAAGCCTAAAAAAACAAATATTAAACTTATTAAAATAACCAAAGTTAGTGATATTGATTGGCTTAAAAAATATGTTTTATCCATTAATCTCCCTTTCTGAATTACCGGACAGGTTCTTAGGGTTTAATCTCAGTCTGTTAAGACACCCCTCTTTGAGATAGTACTTATACTTTACTATCCATAATTTCAATCATACATTTAGTTGCATATTCTTTCCACTCAGCTGAAGTTTTGCCTTTAAGACCATTTAAGTGATCACGATTATTTTGAATATCTTCTTTATGTTTAATCCTATCTTTTTCATCTAGGTTTGCTTCCATGTTTGATAAATTGGTCTCCATAGCTTTTATCCAGCTATTTCCTAGCTCAACACACTTAAGCTCATCTTTTTCATCACAAATTTGTTTAAAAAAATTAAATATAACGTCGTCTGTCTTTACTGAATTGTTCATTGATAAAGTAGCTATTTTCTAAAACAATTATTAACGAGGATCGCCATTAAAATCCACATCACAAATACCTCGCCATTTGTAAATGAATAATCAGCTCCAGCAAATCCTGCTATAAAATTTATTGCATAAATTATAATTGTTGAAACAACTAAACAAAAAATAAGATTTATAAGTCCACTTAAATAGTTCATAAATTATCTTAACTAGAATTTGTATTAATGTAAATTGAATTTCTATTTCTAAGTGAAGATTTTTTTGATGGTGGAAGACTACAAAAGAGCCAGGTTGTATTCAAGTAATTAATTTTGATTTTAATTAAATATATTTCTTGAATACAACCTAATCAAAATTTATCTTTTTTTTATAAGGAGGTAATTTAATGAATCAAATGCCACCTGACACTTAGCTGGGTAGGTTCAAGTTTCATAAAAACGAAAACGAAAAAAATAAAAGTCTATTAGGACTTAAATGCCAAAAAGGCGACTAAGGGGAGCTCTTTTGGTTGGAGAACGAAAGAGCGAACCCCTTCGTTAAAATTTTAATGTGGTGCTCTAAATTTACTGTGGCAAGCTTTACAATTACTCCACATCATTTGAGTTAGAATAGCTCTTACATCATCAGCATCCTCAAATAATGATGCTAATTTAATCATATCATCTGACGATTTTTTCATTAAATCATTGAATTCTTTTTTATTTTCCCAAATAGATGGAAGAGCCTCAGTTTTAAAACCCTCTTTACTGTTATCTGGAAAATATTCTATTAAAGTTTTATAATTTTCACTCATTTTTATCATCAAAGATTTTGCTTTATCAAATTCCCCTTCACTAGCAAAAGTTTGAACTCTTTTTGCGGTGCTATAATTTTTACTAAATAATGCTTTTCTACCTTTGATGATTTCTTCAACTGATAACTCAGAATTAGCTGGAAGTGATAGAATGAGGAAAATTTTAATGAAAAAAATTAATTTTAATACATTTATGATATATTTTAAAATCATATGAGCTTAACAAATACTCTAACAGAATACGGGACTGTTTCCAAAACATTTCACTGGTTAAGTGCCGCAGTATTAATTATTCAAATTCCTTTGGGATTTTACTTGGTGGATATGGATTTTAGTGAAAAAAGATTAACTGTTGAAAGTTTGCACGTCACAATAGGTATTAGTATATTTTATTTAACTTTATTTAGGCTTATATATAAAACTTTTAATCCTACTCCACCTTTAAAAAATAGTATTTTTGCTGGACAAAAGTTTATAGCAAAATTGAATCATTATCTCTTATATATTTCAATTTTGACAATAACTATCTCGGGTGCTTTAAAAAAATTATTTAATGGTGAAGAACTTGATATATTTTTTTCTAAGATTGAAATTAAAGACAATTTTGAGCTAGCAGATATATTTTATGAGATTCATATAATTGGAAACTTTACGTTAATTGGATTGATAACATTACATATCTTAGCTGTAATTGTTCATAAATTGTTTTTTAAAGAAAATTTACTTAAAAGAATTTTATAAAATAATACAAATTAATTTATCTTTAAACTTAAGTGTATTTTTGTATTTTACACTAATTTCTTGAATTCCTCTTAAAAGTTGTTTTTTTGTTAGAGGTATTAAAGTTGAAATATATCTATTTCTAATCATCTCTAAGTACTTTTTCTTATTAATTTTCACATTGTAAATAAATTTTTTTTTATTTCTATATGGAAATATTTTTGTAATTATTCTTAATATCTTCTTATCTCTTTTAAGAGAATTATTAAGTTTTATTTTCATTGTTTTAAAAGTTGGAATTTCATTTTTATCTGTATCTAAAGTAAAAATTACAATTTTACCTTTAGGGTTTAATCTTTTTTTTAATTGATATAATATCTTTTTTATATCATTTAACTTGATTAGGTGAATTGTTTGTTTAATCAAAATAAAATCAAATTTTTCTTTACTTTTTTGGGAAAAATTAATTAAGTTAATTTTTCGAAATTTAATTCTTTTATCTTTATCTTTATGATTAATTATATCTATTCCTAATGGTTTTTTTTTTAGCCTTAGTTTTGAACTCAAAGAACCCAAGATCTTGCCTCTTCCACAACCTATGTCTAAAATTTTTGCTTTTGAATTAATTTTCAAATTCTTTATCAAAAATTTATTAAATGAATTAATATAGGTTTTTGAAGAGAGCCAGGTTTTATTATCCCAATTTTTAATGACAGCTGACGCCATATTTTTTTAATCTCCAATAATTATATGGCCATGGTGTTAAAAAACCCACTATAAGCATCAAAGGCACAACCCACCATGTTAAGATTGCTCCACCAGTCAGAAAGTAATCGGTTAAATTCATTGTGATTTCCATGCTTATCATTGAAATAAAGCTCATGCCTAAAGCTGTTTTTAAGGCTTTGTTAAATTCTAAATTTTGACGGATTAAAATAATTGTTTCTAAAATTATACTTGTGATCAATCCATTAATGATTGCTAATATCATAATGGCCAAAACCGGGAACGGTATTTTAGTTAATTGAAAAAATAAAATTGTTCCGAAATCTCCAATTGAACATCCAAGTAAACACCATGCAGTATTTTTAGCACTTTGTTTCCATGTGTGTGAACAAGACCAATCAAATGTAGTGGATTCCATTCTTATATGATAATGTCTAGTTATGATTTTTAAACAACTATTTGATCAAAAATCTAGCACATACACATACCTAATTGCCTCATCTAAAGGAAGAGAGGCTTTGATAATTGATCCAGTTTTGGAAAATGTAAGTGATTACATAATTTTATTAAAAGAATTAGATTTAAGGTTAGTTAAAGTAATTGACACACATATACATGCTGATCATGTGACAGGTGCTTCAAAATTAAAAGACATTACAAAATGCTCCACAATAATGGGTGATCATACTCCGGCTGATGCTGTTGAAATTAAAGTAAAAGATGATGAATATATAAATTTAGAAAATTTAAAGATTAAAGCTATGTATACTCCGGGCCATACCTCAGATAGTTATAGTTTTTTGATGGATAATTATCTTTTTTCTGGTGATACATTGCTGATAAATGGAACAGGTCGAACTGATTTTCAAAACGGGGACTCGAAAGATGCATATAACTCCATTTTTAATAAACTATTAAAACTTCCTGATGAAACTTTTTTATACCCTGCTCACGATTATAAAGGAGAGAAAGTGAGTACTATCGGTAAAGAAAAAAAACAAAATCCAAGATTACAAGTTAGTAGTGTAGATGAATATGTTGAGTTAATGAATAATCTAAATCTAAAAAAACCTACCGAAATAGATTTTAACGTTGCTAAAAATATTAATTTGGGTGCTTAGTTTAAATTGAAGCTTTTAATGCTTCATAAATTAAATCTTTGGTTGTTTCACCAATACTTCTGTAAACTTCTTGATTGCCTTTAAAAATTATTAATGTTGTTTGATATTGTACATCAAATAAATTAGAGATTTCCTTTTTCGTCACATCGAATGAAAAGTATTCAATATTATCAAATTTAATGTCTAATAATTCACCTTTATTTTTCGCATTCTGAAGAATTTTCATCTGGCTCGCACATGATGTGCAATATTTAATCCAAGAGCTTATTACTACAATTTTTCCCTCTGATTGAGCTTTATCAAACAAGTCTTTCTTAAAAGTTGTTTCTTTTTCTATTGCATTAGCGCTTAATGAAAATAAAAAGAAAATTGAAATAAAAAATCTTTTCATAATTTCTTATACCACGAAAATTAAAAACCAATAAGAAGCTAATCCTGAGATAATTGTCGCAATAATATTTTTGCTTACTATTCCAATTAACATTGCAATTATTGATGCCATAATTTTTGGATTATTTTCTAATTGAAAATCTCCAGAGTTGTCTAAAAAAATAGCAGGAAATATAATTGCAGGAAAAATTGCTGAAGGTACAAAAGAGAGAATTTCCCTTATTCTATCATTGAACATTTCTCTCTTTAATAATGCTATCATTGAAAACCTTGTCAAAAAAGTTATCAAACCACAGCATATGATTAACAACCAATTACTCATTTGTTTTAACCAACTTAGTTAAAATTGCTGCCGTAAATAAAGCAATAACTCCAGCAACAATTACATATGCTTTATAAGGAACATAATTAAATCCAAATGTTGCGACTAATCCTGAAATAATTATCACGATCACATTTATCAATTTTCTAAAATCATTTACTAATAATGCTAAAAAAGTTAGTGGCACTGCAAAACTTAAACCTAGTTTTTCAGGAATAAAAGCTCCCAAAACAATCCCTAAAAAGGTGGTTGTCTGCCAAATAACCCAACAAGTAATACCACCACCAAATAAATGAAAATATTTATTTGTATCTTTATTTTTTTTAAAATACTCGTTTGATCTTGCAAAAGCTTGGTCAACTAAAAAATATGAGATTACAATTTTCCAAATAAGTTTTAAATCTGATAAATGCTCAGAAACAACGGCTCCATATAAAAGATGTCTTGAGTTCACTGCTCCAACTGAACTTATTATAACTAAAGATGAAGCGCCTCCAGAAAATAATTGAAGTAAAATAATTTGTGAAGCACCACCAAAGACTATTAAGGACATCCCCATTGTTTCTATAGGACTAAATCCAATATCAATTGAAAGGACCCCAAAAATTAAACCAAATGGAACAACTGGAATCATTAGTGGGCTAACATCAAAGATACCCTTTAAAAAAACTCTAAATTTATTATTCATTTTAGAGAGTTTTTATTAGAAGCAAACAATATGATCAATATGAATTGGTCTTTTAATACCAAATTTTTCATTCTCCTCGTGTTGATGAATATGGTGAGAGTGAACAAAAACTGGAATTAATAAATTACTTGGAGTTTTAAGGGTATAAATAAAATTTGTGCCTCTAAATTTCCTGTCTATAACTTCAAACTTTAAATTGCTTTGGTCATCATGATGTAAGTCTTCTGGTTGAACCAAAAGTTTTACTTTTGATCCTATTGGAAAAGGTTTATTGAAATTACCAGTAATAGTTCCAAGATCTTTATTTTCTAAACTCTTAGGACTTGTAACCTCTGCAGGAATTAGGATGCCTCTATTTAAAAAATTAACTACCTCTATTGAGTTTGGTAAATGATAAACGTTATATGGATCATCAAATTGTTTGAGCTCCTGATTTAAAATAATTCCACATTTTGATCCTAAATAAAATGCTTCATAAGAGTCATGGGTTACAATTATTGTTGAAATTTTTAATTTATTAAGAATTTTTTTTAGTCTCACTTGAATTTCTTCTTTAAAACTTTGATCTACATTTGATAAAGGCTCATCTAACAATAATAAATCTGGTTGAGTCATTAAAGATCTTGCTAATGAAGCTCGTTGTGCCTCGCCAGCACTTATCTCATGTGGGTATTTGTTGAGAATATGAGATATATCTAATAAATCTATAATTTCTTTTACATCAATTTTTTTTTCAATTTTTTCTTTATTCTTCTCTGAACCTAATAAAATATTTTTTTGAACATCATAATGTGGAAACAAGCTATTATCTTGAAAAGCGAGTGAAACATTTCTATTTTCAGGTTCAATATTAATTTTATCTGAAGAAAGAATCTTTCCATTTAATTCTATTGAACCTTTTCTAATTCTCTCTAAGCCGGCGATTGTTCTAAGTATTGTAGTTTTTCCAATACCAGATGGTCCCAAAAGACAAATTACGTCGCCCTCTTTTTCAATCGAAAAAGAAACATTTTTAACTTTAGTTTTTCCATCAATATTAAAATCAACATTCTTTATTTCAAAAAAATTTTTACTCATTATTATCTCTTAATATATATTTAGATGTAACTATAATAAAAGAAGTTGCAATTAAAATTAGAAATAATGATGGGACGGCAGCAGCCTCTAATAAATCCTCGGATGCGGATATATATGCTGTAGTTGCAAAAGTCTCAAAATTAAAAGGTCTCAAGATTAAAGTAATAGGTAATTCCCTTATAATCTCTAAAGAAATCAATATACAAACAAATAATAAAGAGTTTCTCAAGAAGGGTATATGAATATTCATAAATGTTTTTCGTTTCGAATAACCTAGTAAATAAGAACTTTCATCAACTGAGATATTAATTTTTTCATATCCAGATTTAATTCCATTAAAGGCCAAAGAATAAAATCTCACAAAATACACGAGAACTAATCCTAAAATAGAGCCAATAAATATTTTCTTGATAGAAAATAATCCTAGATTTTTAACAACACTCTCATCGAACCAAGCTATGAAAGTTATAAATGCGACTGCTAAAATTACACCAGGTATTGCATATCCTGAAATTGATAAAGTTGATAAAATATTTAAAGTTTTATTTTTTGTAACTCTATTTCCATAGTTTGAGATTAAAGAAAACATTATCAATACAAAACTTGATAAAATAACTAAATAAAGTGTATTACTTAAAAGATTGATAATTTGTAGATCAAATAAATTTTCTGGAAATTTAATTGTCCAATACAACATTTGACTTAAAGGAAATAAAAAACTTAAAAAGAAAACAAGAAAACAAAAAAGGAAAGCAGCTATTGATTTGGTTCCCTTAAGTTGTAACTTCTGTTTTTGTTTAAAACCTCCTTTTGCATTAAAGTGATATTTCGCCTTATTTCTTGATAAATTTTCTAATATAAACAAGGCAAATATGAACAATAATAAGAAAAATGATAACTGATTTGCAAAAGCGAGGTCATCAAACGTTATCCATGAATTATATATTCCTGTAGTTAGTGTATTTATTGAAAAAAAATCTACTGCTCCAAATTCTGCTAATGTTTCCATTGCAACTAAAGATAAGCCAGCAACTATTGCTGGTCGTGCTGCAGGAAGAATAATTGAATATAATGTTTTAAAATTTGTAAAACCTAGGTTTTTTCCTAAATCAATGAAGTTTTGTGATTGATATAAAAACGAGGCTCTAGCTAAAATATATACGTACGCGAATAATGAAAATGAAAGAGATAGTATAACTCCAAGCATTCCATCAAATTTTGGAATATATAAATTATAATTTTTATCTCCAAATAAGCTTTTTAAAATAGAATACGCTGTACCATAATTTTCAAAAAATGCTGTTAATGAATAAGCATAAATATATGGAGGAACTGCAAATGATAGTATCAATGCCCATTTAAAAAAATTACTTAACGGAAATCTATAAAAAGATACTAAGTATGCAGTACCAGTTCCAACCAAAAAAGTTAATATCAAAACACTCAGCAGTAAAATTATGGAATTAGAAATATACTCTAATAAAAAAGTATCTTTTAAAATTTGATAGTAATTTGATGTAGTTTCAAAAAAACTTAAAAATACTGTTAGAATTGGAATAATAACAAAAATAGAAATAAAAAGTGAAGATATATACCAAAAATTTATTCTCATAATTTATATTCCGCTTTATAAATATGGAAAGTATTTGTGTCCACACTTTAAAAAAAAGTGTGGACACCCAGAAAAAATCAAAAATTAAATACTTTTAGGATATGCGGAACCTCCCTAGTTTTAATTTCTGAAATTTTTCTATCATTTATTTTTTTATCGATTTTTTTACATTCCAAATAACATGGAGTGCATCCCTTAGAGGATTTATTAAAATCAATATTCGAAATAAATTTCTTTTTATTTTTCACCATTTTACTTCCAGCCGGCAGCTGTCATTACTTCTAACGCATCTGCTTGTTTGGCTCCATAACTAGAAACTTTTGTTTTAAGATCTTGTTTAAAATCTAAACCAATATTGTTTACCACTAATGAATTTGCTGAGACATTATCAATCATTGGAAACTCAAAGGTATTATTTACAAAATGTTCTTGCGACTCTGGTGTTAATAAAAACTCTACAAGTTTAATAGCATTAGTTTTATTTGGAGCATTTTTTACTAATGCAGCACAACTAATATTCATATGAGTTCCTCTATCACCTTGATTAGGAAAAAAAACTTTAACTTTTTTTGCAGCTTCTTGTTGTTCGGGACCCTTTTTACCAGACAACATTAATGCAAGATAGTAAGTGTTGGCTACGGCAATGTCAGCTTCGCCAGCTGCAACTGCCATTATTTGTGCTCTATCATTTCCTTTAGGCGTCCTAGCCATATTAGACACAATTCCTTTCGCCCATTCAGCTGTAGCTTTTTTTCCATTATTTTTAACTAATGAAGCTACAAGTGATTTATTATAGATATTGTTGGATGCTCTTATAACTAGTCTACCTTTCCATTTTGGATCAGCTAGACTTTCGTAAGTTAAACCAGATAGCTCAGCTCCAGAAACTCTTTCAGGTGAATAAAAAACTATTCTTGCTCTTTTTGCGATTCCGGTCCAATGGCTTGTTCTAAAATTTGCTGGCACTGCTGCTTTAATAGCTGCAGATGTTAAACCAGATTGAGTCATTCCCTTTGATTTAAATACTCCACATCTTCCTGCGTCAGCAGTAATGTAAAGGTCTGCGGAAGAGTCGACACCCTCTTCTATCATTCTTTTTTCAAGTGCGCCTGCCTTACCATTTATCAAGTTAACCTTAATTCCTGTTTTATTTGTAAACTTGTTATAAAGTTCAGCGTCAGCCTTATAATGTCTTGCGTTAAAGACATTTACCTCATTTGCAATCGCAACTGATGAGATAAATAAAGATGCTATCAATGCAAAAATTGATATTTTTCTCATTATTTCTCCATTCTTCCGCATGATTAAATTGAGAATGAGAACTATTCTCATTGAGAATGATTATCAATCGCAAAGATGTCGCAGGCTTACTGAGACTTCCAGTCGCCTATTTTGCTAAATAAAAAGTTCCTAAAAGCCTGAACTCTAGCTGTGTTTTTAAGAGATTGTGGATAAACAAAGTGAGCTTCTGTAATTGGACCCTCTGATTTTGGTAAGACTTTAATAACATTGGTCGAATTGCTAACTAAATACTCAGGCAATGCTGCTAAACCTACTCCAGACTCGACTGCTAGTAGAAGTCCCATAACACTGTTTACCTTCATTATAGGTTTTCTTTTTTTTCCATCGTGCATACCTAATTTTAATGCCCATTCTGGATTATAAACTGGTGAAGGTGCTCCTTTACCAAATGAAATAAATTTGTGTTTATTTAAGTCACTCACGGTTTTTGGCATACCATATTTTTCTAAATATTTATTAGACCCATAAATATAGTATTTTAAATCTATAAGCTTTTTTTGAATATAATTTAATTGTTTGGGTCTTCTCATGAAAATACCAATATCAGCTTGTCTTGTACTCAGGTCCAACTCTTTATCTTCAAAAATCAATTCTATTTCGACTTCGGGATTTAATCTCATAAATTCCTCAATTCTTGGGGTTAACCAGTGGGTACCAAAACTTCTAACAGTTGTAATTGTCAATTTTCCTGTCGGTTTATTTTTTTGATCTCCTAGTGAAGTTTCTACCTCTTTGAGTTTGCTTATAACTTCGTGAGCAGTCTTAAATACATACTCTCCATTTTCTGTAAGTGTAAGACCTCTTGCATGTCTCTCAAATAATTGAACTTTTAAATCTTGTTCTAATGATTGAATTTGTCTACTTATTGCTGATTGGCTTAGATTTAGATTTATAGTTGCGTTAGTAAAACTCCCTGCCTCAGCAACTGCATGAAAAATCTTAAGTTTATCCCAATCCATTATTTATTTAAATCAACCAAAACTCTTCCAGAAATTTCACCCTTTAATATTTTAGGATAAGTTTCAATTAACTCCTCCAAACTCACTATTTGAATAGACTTTTCTATTAAGTCAAAATCAATTAATTTAGCAGCTTCTCCCCAAATAAATTCTCTTCTTTTAATACTACAATTAGCTGAGTCCATGCCCCAAAGTTTTATTCCACGTAACATAAAAGGAATGACATTTGTGTTAAGTTCATTAGTGTTAGCATTACCACATACAGCAATAATCCCATTTGAATTAGTTTGTACAATTGCATTAGCTAAAATTTTACCACCAACTGTATCGACTACCCCGTCCCATAAACCTTTATCTATAAGTTTTGGATCTTTATCAAATTCACTACGATTTATAACACTTTTTGCACCTAATGATTTTAAATAATCTGCTCTAGAATCTTTTCCTGTTACTGCAGTAACATTGTATCCCATTTTATTTAGAATCATAACTGCAATACTTCCCACTCCACCAGTTGCACCTGTAACCAAAACATCATTTACTTTTGCACCAAGTAATATTTCCTCTCGAGCTTTTATTGCAAATGCTGCCATCAAAGATGTAAAGCCCGCTGTCCCTAAGATCATTGCTTGTTTAGTTGTTAAATCACTTGGTTTCTTTACTAAGAAATCACCATTAACTTTTGCTATTTGAGAATATCCACCATAAAAAATTTCCCCTACTCTAAAACCAGTTAAAATTACTTCATCACCTGCTTTAAATTTTGAATTGTCACTTTCTAAAACAGTTCCTGAAAAATCTATTCCAGGTATATGAGGAAATTCTTTCACTAACCTACCACCATTTTTTAAAATCATTCCATCTTTAAAATTAAGATCTGAATAATCAACTTTGATGGTTACATCGCCATGTTTTAAAAAACTTTTATCTAATGATTTTACTTGTCTTGTAAAGTTGTCACCATCTTGATTTAAAACTAGTGCTTTAAATTGGTCTGACACTTTTAATCTTTTGAATTACTTATTAACCTTAAATATCTATTTTGATAACTTAAATCTTCTTTGAATTGACCTAAATAATAATTTGTAACAGTTGTAGCCTGCTCTTTTTTAATTCCTCTCATGGTCATACATTGATGAGTTGAGTCTATAGTAACTGCAACCCCTTTGGCATCCAGAGATTGCATCAGTGTATTCGCAATCTGCATAGTTAATCTTTCCTGAGTTTGTAGTCTTTTAGAAAAAACCTCGACCACTCTTGCTAATTTACTTAATCCTACAACTCTTTCATTAGGTATGTAAGCTACATGAGCCTTACCAATTATTGGTGCCATATGATGTTCACAATGACTTTGAATAGAAATATTTTTTTGAATAACCATGTCATCATAACCATCCACATCTCCAAAAGTTTTATCTAAAACTTGAACAGGATCTTCCTTATAACCTTTAAAATACTCCTTAAAGGCTTTAACAACTCTTTTTGGAGTTTCTAACAATCCTTCACGATTAGGGTCTTCACCCATCCAAGATAAAATAGTTTTAAAAGCTTCTTCTGCTTCTTTATCAGAAATTTTTTTAGAATTTTGATTATTATCTATGTCTTTAACTAACTTCATGGAAGGCTTTATACATATAAATGCGTATTTTTAAAATATTTAATATATCTATATATGTGCTACATAATTACCGAATATGTTCAAAAAAAGAGAAAATGTGGTTGAAATTGAAGAAGGAAATCTTCTTTCACCTAAATTTGATAATGATGGTTTAATACCTGTCATTACGATGTGCTCTCAAACAAAAGAAATTTTGATGCATGGATATATGAATGTTGAGGCATTAAAAAAAACTATTGAGACAAAAGAAGCTCACTACTACAGCAGATCAAGACAATCCATTTGGCACAAAGGTAAAACAAGTGGTTTTGTTCAAAAAGTAACTGAGATCAAAATCGACGATGATCAAGATTCTATTTGGCTTACTGTTGATATTGGAAATGGAGCTAGTTGTCATGTTGGTTATAGATCTTGTTTCTATAGATCTATACCTCTTGGACCTATTGAAAATGGTAGAGAAGTTGAGATGAAATTCACTGAAAAAGAAAAAAAATTTGACCCAGAAAAAGTTTATAAAGGTCAACCAAATCCAACTAAAATTTAATATAATTATGAGAGTCTTAAACCCTTTTGGTCCCAAAATTGCTGTAACTAAAATTCCTAGTAAAATTATAAATCGAATTAATAAAGAAGTTGATCTAATTGTGAATAACAGATCAAGATTGAAGAAAAGTGATTACTCTAAAAAGCTTGTTGGTCAAGTTAAACAAGAAATAAGATTACCAAATTCATTTGTTAACAAATATCTTATTAAATTCATTAAATTAAATGTAAAAAAATATATAAAAAAAAGCACTAATAAAAATTTAAAAAAAATAAATTTAAAAAGCTTTTGGGTAGTGAGACAATATAAAAATGAATATAATCCTGTTCATTTTCATAGTGGGAACATCTCAGGTGTTGGCTATTTAAAAATTCCTAAAAATATTACCAAAGGTACAAAAAGACTTAAAACAAATGGGACAATAGATTTTATACATGGGTCTAAATCGTTTTTAAGTAATAGCTTGTATAACCATAATCCAAAAGTTGGAGATATGATTATATTTCCAAATTACTTAATGCATACTGCTTACCCTTTTAAAAGAGATGGTGAAAGAAGATCTTTTTCATTTAATTTAGATATTGATAAAAAAACATTTGATGTTTTCAATGGATAAAATTCAAAAAAACGTTCTTGGTGAAAAATTAGAGGAATGTTCTCTAGATCCTTTAACTGGTTGGTATAGAGATGGTTGTTGTAATACCGATGAAAATGATCATGGGTTACACACTGTTTGTGCAAAAGTTACAACAGAATTTCTAGAATGGTGCAAAGAGGCAGGAAACGATTTGATTACACCTCACCCAGAATATGGTTTTCCAGGCTTAAAGGATGGAGATGGCTGGTGTGTTTGTGCAACTTGGTATGCAAGAGCGGTAGAGGCTGGGAAAGGTTGTCCAATTTTTTTAAAACGAACTCACGAAAATACATTAAAGATTTTACCAATTGAAACTCTCAAAAAATTTGCGATAGATCTTTCATAAATAAATTTAGCTTATGGGTGAAAATGTTTTATCAATAATATATCTTTTGCTAGTAATTGTCCTAGTCTTCCCGGGCTTTTATTATGCAAATAAAAATAAAAAAGTTTTTTTAAAAAATCTTATGATTTGGCTGGGTATTATTGGAATAGTAATAATTTTTGTTAATTTTTTAAAATAATTAATTACATATTTCCATACTTAGGTCCGCCACCACCCTCAGGTGTAACCCAAGTAATATTTTGAGATGGTTCTTTGATATCGCAAGTTTTACAATGAATACAGTTCTGCGCATTAATAACAAATTTGTTTATATCGTTTTCTTTTTGAACCTCATAAACCCCTGCTGGGCAGTACCTTTGTGCAGGTTCATCGTACATTTCGAGTGTATAATTTATAGGTAAATCCTTATCCTTTAACTGTAAGTGTACTGGCTGATTATCCTCATGGTTAGTTCCAGTTAAATAAACTGAGCTTGTTTTATCAAAAGTAATCACATTATCAGGTTTTGGATAATCAATTTTTGGCATCTTATTTGCAGGTTTTAACGTCTCATGATCTGCATGCTTATGTTTTAGAGTGAAAGGAAGTTTTCCTCTGAATAAAATTTGATCTATTCCGGTAAAAATTATTCCTAAAATTAAACCCCAACTAAAACTTGGTTTAACGTTTCTTGCTTTGTATAATTCTTTATAAAGCCAACTTTCTTTAAAGATTTTTTCATAGACAGATAGCTCATCACCTTTCTCAAAATGAAAATTTATTGTTTCAGCAGCTATAATTCCACTTTTCATAGCAGTATGAGATCCTTTGATTTTCGGCATGTTTAAAGTTCCTGCATCACATCCAATAAGTAGTGCTCCAGGCATAAACATTTTTGGTAAACTTTGAATGCCACCTTCAATTAAAGCTCTAGCGCCATAAGAAATTCTTTTTCCACCTTCTATAATTTTCTTTATTGAAGGATGAGTTTTAAATCTTTGAAATTCATCAAATGGAGAAAGATGAGGATTTTGATAATCTAAACCTATCACGTATCCTAAAAACACTTGTTTATTTTCAGCATGATAAATAAAACTTCCACCATAAGTATTATTATCTAAAGGCCATCCAGCTGTATGCATTACCATTCCTTCTTCGTGATTTTTTTCATCGATCTCCCAAATTTCTTTAAAACCAATTCCATATTGTTGAGGGTTTTTGTCTTTATCAAGATTAAATTTTTTAATTAATTCCTTTCCTAAATGACCCCTGCAACCTTCTGCAAAAACTGTAACTTTACCAATAAGTTCGATACCTGGTTCAAAGCTATCTTTTTTATTTCCTTGTTTATCTATACCCATATCCTGTGTGGCTACACCCTTAACAGATCCATCATCATTATATAAAATCTCACTTGCAGGAAATCCTGGAAATATTTCTACACCAAGTGCTTCTGCTTGCTCAGCAAGCCATCTACATAAATTTGCAAGACTAATGATATAATTTTTATGATTTTTTTGGACAGAGGGTAATAACCATGTGGGCCAACTTAATGATTTTGTTTTACCTAAAAACAAAAATTTTTCCTTTGTAACTTTTGTTTTTATTGGTGCTTTTAAATCTCTCCAGTTTGGAATCAACTCATCTAGTGCTCTTGTTTCAAAAACATTTCCACTTAATATGTGTGCACCAATCTCAGATGCTTTTTCTAAAATACAAATATTTAGATTTGAGTTTAATTGCTTTAATTTTATGGCTGTTGATAATCCTGATGGGCCCCCACCAACAATTACAACATCATATTCCATTGACTCTCTGGACATATATTAATTTTTTACAGATAATATTATTTTTGTATAGTGTTTAATTTGTTCAGTTCCTCAATAAATTGGGGAATTGCCTCAAACAGATCAGCTTCTAGACCGTAGTCTGCAACACTAAAAATTGGAGCTTCACCATCCTTATTGATTGCTACGATCACCTTGCTTTCTTTCATTCCAGCTAAATGCTGAATTGCACCAGAAATACCAATTGCGATATATAAATCTGGAACTACAACTTTTCCAGTTTGACCTACTTGATGATCGTTGCTTATATATCCAGCATCCACAGCTGCTCTTGATGCTCCGATTGCAGCATTTAATTTGTCAGCAACCGATGTGATTAATTTAAAATTATCACCACTTTGCATTCCTCTTCCTCCAGAAACAACCACTCTTGCAGTTCCTAGTTCCGGTCTGTCTGACTTAATTTCTTCTCTTTTTATAAATTTGGTATTATTAAACTCTTCACTTGGCTCAGCTTTTTCAATTGGTGCAGATCCACCTGAACTTTCGCATGGATCAAAAGAAGTTGGCCTAATGGTTATACATTTTTTTGGATCTTTACTTTTTACAGTTGCGAAAGCATTTCCAGCATAAATAGGTCTTAAAAACGTATCCGCAGAAATTACCTTAATAATATCACTGACTTGAGAAGTGTCTAAAGAAGCTGCAATTCTTGGCATCAAATTTTTACCAAAAGTATTAGCTGAACATACAATATGAGAGTAACTCTCTGCCAACTTCACAATTACCGGTGCAAAGTTTTCTGCAACGAAGTTTTCGTAATGGGCCGCTTCTACTTGAAACACTTTTTTGATTAAGGGTAGTTCTGATAATTTTTTTGCTGCATCTCCACAGTTATGACCAATAATTACAGCATGAAGATCGGTATCCATTTGAGAAGCTGCAGTTACAGCATTAAGAGTAAATGGTTTTAATTCTTTATTGTTATGTTCTGCAATTAATAAAACTGACATTATATTACCTTAGCCTCATTTTTTAATTTTTGTACCAACTCAGCCACACTTTTTACTTTTATTCCTGCTTTTCTCTTCGGTGGCTCTTCAACCTTAATTTGCTCGATTCTTGGTGATGTATCTACTCCTAAATCTGACGCATTTATCTGCTCAATAGGTTTCTTTTTAGCTTTCATTATATTAGGTAAAGACGCATATCTTGGTTCATTGAGTCTTAAATCACAAGTCACGATTGCAGGGACATTGATCTCTATTGTCTCTAAACCTTCGTCAATCTCTCTAGTTACTTCAAGTTTTTTATCTTTTATCTCAATCTTTGAGGCAAATGTTGCTTGAGGCCAATTTAGTAACGCGCTCAACATTTGACCTGTTTGATTACAATCATCATCGATTGCTTGTTTTCCCATAAAAACTAGATCTGGTTTTTCTTTTTCAACAATTTTTTGTAATAATTTTGAAACTGCTAAAGGTTCTAAAATTCCATCAACTTTAATAAGGATCCCTCTATCAGCTCCAACTGCTAATGCTTTACGCACAGTTTCTTGAGCTTTCTCTTCTCCAACGCTTACTGCAACAACCTCAGTCGCTTTTCCAGACTCTTTGATCTTTACCGCTTCCTCAATTGCATTATCATCAGGTGGATTGGTAGACATCTTAACATTGTCGGTTACAACACCAGTGTTATCCTCTTTAACTCTGACTTGTACATTGTAATCAATTACTCTTTTTACTGCGACTAAGATTTTCATTAAGCTCTCAAAAGTTTATTTTCAGCATCGTATGGGCTTTCTTCTACTATTGTAGCTTCATACATTTTTCCTAGAATATCAACTTTAAGTTTTTCTCCAACATTTGCTAAATCAGGTTTCACCATTGCTAAGGCAATAGATTTATCTAATCTAAATCCATATTCCCCTCCTGTTGCTCTTCCAACGACTTTGTCATCTTTATAAATTGGATTGTTACCTAAAACATCTGAGTCTGTTGTGTCATGAACCTCTAGTGTTACTAATTTATTATCAAAACCCTTTTCTCTCCATTTATTAAGTGCATCAAGTCCTATGAAATTACCTTTGTTTGGATGAATAAATCTATCTAGACCAGATTCATAAGGCGAATACTCAATCGATAATTCAGTTCCTACAAGTTTATAAGATTTTTCAACTCTTAAACTGTTCATCGCTCTAATGCCGAAAGGTTTAAGACCGAGATCTTTACCTGCTTCCATTAATTTATCAAATATATGATTTTGATATTCAATTGGGTGATGTAACTCCCAACCAAGTTCACCGACAAAATTTACTCTCATAGCATTCACCGGAGCATATCCAACATTTACGTTTTTAGCTGTTAACCATTTAAAATTTTCATTAGAAAAATCATCTGTTGAAACTTTTTGCATAAGTTCTCTAGCTTTAGGTCCAGCAACAACAAGAACCCCTGTGCTATTTGTTAAATCCTCAAATATAACTGAGCCATCATTTGGCATCCATTTTTGAATCCAATCATGGTCTAATCTCAAATTCGCTCCAGCTGAAACTAAATAATAGCTATTTTCAGCTTCTTTCATAATTGTAAACTCTGAGTGAACACCACCTTTAGTATTTAGTGCATGACACAAATTAATTCTTCCAATTTTTTTTGGAAGTTTATTAGCAACTAAGTAGTCTAAAAATTCCTCTGCTTTTGGACCTTTAATTCTACATTTTGCAAAGGCTGTCATATCTAAAAGCCCAACATTTTTTTTAACATTCTCACATTCTTTTTTAATTGCATCAAACCATTTTGATCTTCTAAATGACCAATGATCTTTTTGTTCCATGCCATCAGTTGCAAAAAAGTTTGGTCTTTCCCATCCAAATTTTTGTCCAAATACCGCACCAAGATTTTTCATTCTTTCATAACAAGGAGATGTCCTTAAAGGTCTAGCAGCTGGTCTTTCTTCATCAGGATAATGAACAATAAATACATGACTGTAAGCTTCCTCATTTTTTGCTTTGAGATAAGATTTTGTTGCATAATTCCCATAACGTCTTGGTTCAACACCTAGCATATCAATGGTTGGTTCGCCATCAACAATCCATTCTGCTAATTGCCAACCTGCTCCACCTGCTGCGGTTATTCCAAAACTATGTCCTTCGTTAATCCAAAAGTTTTTAAGTCCCCAAGCTGGACCAACAATAGGATTACCATCTGGAGTATAACATATTGCACCATTATAAACTTTTTTAACTCCAACTTCTCCAAAAGCTGGAACTCTATGTATTGCCCCTTCAATATGTGGAGCGAGTCTATCTAAATCTTCTTGAAATAATTCGTATTCAGAGTCTTTTGAAGGACCTTCAACATAACATGCTGGTGCGCCATCTTCATATGGACCCAATATCAATCCACCGGCTTCTTCTCTCATATACCATCTGCTATCGCTATCTCTTAGCACTCCCATTTCTGGAAGACCTTCTTTTTTTCTTTTTTGAATCTCTGGATGAGGTTCTGTCACAATGTATTGGTGTTCAACTGGTATTACTGGAATATCTAATCCAACCATTTCACCAGTTTGTCTTGCAAAATTTCCCGAGCAAGAAATGACATGTTCACATTCAATTGATCCTTTATCTGTTTCAACAATCCATCCCTCTTTAGTTTGTCTCATTGATAACACTGTCGTGTTTCTATAAATTTCAGCTCCTCTGTTCCTTGCGCCTGTTGCTAGCGCTTGTGTTAAGTCTGCAGGTTGAATATATCCATCTTCAGGGTGTTGAATTGCTCCAACTAAATCATCAGTATGACAAAGTGGCCAAATTTCTTTGACTTGTTGAGGCGTTAAAAATTTAACATCAACACCGATTGTTTTAGCTACACCAGCATATTGATGGTACTCATCCATTCTATCTTTTGTGCTTGCTAGACGGATATTTGAAACAACACTGAACCCAACATTCTTACCAGTCTCTTCCTCTAATTTTTTATAAAGATTTACTGCATACTTGTGAAGTTGACCAACAGAATAACTCATATTAAAAAGAGGTAGCAAACCTGCTGCATGCCAAGTTGAACCTGAGGTTAACTCTTTTCTTTCAACTAAAACAACATCCGACCAGCCTTTTTTTGCTAAATGGTAAAGAGCACTTACTCCAACAACTCCTCCACCAACTACAACAACTTTTGTTTTAGATTTCATTAGACGATTCCTACTAAATTTTTATTCATAACGAAACAAAATTGTAATACGGATAATCAAATTGAACTGCCAAGTGCAATTGGGCTAGAAACCATTGTGGTCAACCAACAATCCTTAAGGGGTCCGTCTGCAGTATATTTTTCCACTTGCCATTTAAACTTATGATAAATTTTATCCTTATCTAAAATAATCACCTCAAATTGTGCCCATTTGTCACTACCACCTACCTTTGTAATTGTGTGGCTCAAATGATTAAGGAGCATTTGATAGGATTTACCTTTAATCATCATCTTAAAATTTGGTAAAGGGCCAGTATTTTTTTTATTACTAGGGTGAGCAAAATTCCATGTTTGTTCAATCCCACTATCTTTGTAATTGAAGTCATTTTTCTTAAGACCATTTAATTGAATCTCAACAACTTTTGAGGGCTTTATATCGCTTCTGGGTTTGAGTAATTCAGCTTTTGATATCGAAATTGAAAATAAAAAAATTATAAAAACGTTAAGTGTTATTTGAAATTTTTTATAACATCTCTTAGAAATACTTTTCATACTCTATTTTTGTGCACTTGTTTTCAATATAAATCATATCATTCATCTCAACAATTTTTTTGGCTTCCTCATTTTGAATATCTAGTTGTAACCATAAAACCTTTGCTTTAACTTTTATTGCATCTTTCGCAATTTCAGCTACTTCATTTGAGGGTCTAAATACGTCAACTATTTCTACTGGACCATCAATCTCTAAAATATTTCCAAAAACTTTTTCCCCTAATATAATTTCTCCTTTCATAGACGGATTTACCGGATAAACTTTAAATCCATAATCTTGTAAGTATTTCATCACAACTGTGGATGTTTTTGCTAAATTTTTACTGGCACCTACTAATGCAATATTTTTATATTTTTTTAAAACTTCCTCAGTGATTTCCATCTAATCTATTTTTCACCCATTATTTTATCTTCACAAAATTTTTTGGCCTCTTTAATTGTCATTGGTTTTTCCAATTTTTGACTACCTGCAATACACGCATCTATAGCTCTCTTAAAGTTATGGTCCCTAAATGTAAAAATAAAATAAAGACCAATGATTATAAAAACAATTGTTAAAAAATTTTTTATTTTCACTTATTTTTCCAATTTGGTTGACGTTTTTCCAAGAAAGCTGAGATTCCTTCTTTTGCATCCATTGCCATCATATTTAATGTCATCATTTTACTTGTGTATGAGTATGCTTTTCTTAATGGCATTTCCAACTGCTTATAAAATGCTTGTTTGCCAATTTTAATTGTTAAATTTGATTTTGAAGCAATTTTTTTTGCAATTTTCAAAGTCTCAGAATTTAATTTAGATTTTGAAAAATAATCATTAATCAAACCAATTTCTTTTGCATAATTCGCTTTTATTGGTTCGCCAGTTAGAAGCATTTTCATCATTGGTTTTCGATTAATTTTTCTACTAACTGCAACCATTGGAGTGCTACAAAACAGTCCAATGTTTACTCCTGGAGTCGCAAAAAGAGCATCACTAGTGCTGTAAGCTAAATCACAACTGGCAACTAATTGACATCCTGCTGCGTAAGCTGCTCCATGAACTTTTGCTATGACAGGTTTTTTACCCTCAACTATTTGAAGCATTAACTTTGAACAAAGATTGAATAATTTTTGATATTTATTTCTTACTTTTAAATTTTTTACTTCTTTCAGATTATGTCCAGCACTAAAACCTCTACCAGACCCCTCAATAATGATTACTTTTGTTTTCTTGTCTCGATCAAGTTTTTTAAAAACTTTGAGTAAATCAGTTAAATTTTGAAATGATAATGAGTTATATGTTTTGGGTTCATTAATTATGACTATAGAGATTCCGCTGGATAAATTTTTAACTTTTATATTCATTAAAAATTCTATTTAAGTTTTCCTTCTTCTCTCATCTTTGCTCGAATTTTAGTAGCTGAAATTTTTTGTATTTCCTCAGGTAATACAATCTCCTCAATTTTATATCCAACACCTCTCCCATAACAAATGTTGGTTACATTAGGTACTAACATAATTTTAAATCTGCCCTCAAATTCTGGATTTAATCTCTCTTCAATATTTTTTTTAACTGTTTCAAAATCAAAAGGATTATCATCTACTCCTTGTACATCTCTAATCTGAATACAAACTTGACCAGTTTTTTTTATAATTTCTTTAAACAAAGTATAATGACCATCATGAAATGGTTGCCATCTACCTAACATTTGTGCTGTTGGTTTTTTATTATCCCATTCGTATGCCATTATTTAATCTCCTTATATATTTTTGGCGCCCAATTTTTAGCATCTTGAGAAGTAACATGAAAGTCATACTTATCTGGTTTAACAAACATCTTATTAGTATCATCAAATCTTCCCTCTTTTATTGTATCTACCCAAATTATATAATCAGCTGGAAATAAACTTCTCGCCTCCGGTGTTGGACAAATAAAATCTGCCACAACATAATTACCATCACTTTTTAATTTGATTGCAAAATCTGCCATTCTTTTTGCTTGTCTTTTTCTTCCTTCCTCGGAAAAATCCCAATCATTGGCTTCTTTTCTTACTTCATCAGCATTTAATCTTTTAGCATTTAACATCGGACCAAGTTCATTAGCTAAAGTAGTTTTTCCTGATCCAGGTAAACCCATTATCAAAATTATTTTCATATCAAACTATTTGCTACCCATTTGTGGAATTGATGAGTTGGCTGATCCATGACTGGTGAAAAGTTTCCACCATTGTAAACTGGAGAATTTCTTCCTTTTTGCATTCCTTCAATTGCATTTACGTCTTCTAACATAACATCTTTCCAAAATCTTGAATTTTCTTTTCTTAATTCTTTTAAATCACTTCCATTCGCGCTTTCGTTACCCACATAATAAATTTGCATATGTTCTTTAGTTTCATTCATTGTCAGAGGCTCTAACCAAAAAACATAAAAATGATCTATATGCAGACCAATCATCACATTTGGAAATAAAGCAATATATTCTGAATTTTTTAACATATCTTTGTCCCAATTAGAGAAAGTATTAAACTTTTTGTTTCCCTTTGCAGGTTGTTCATATTTTTTACTTCCTTGACCTGCAAATCTGTTAGGTAATCCTTGAATATGATAATGATCGTTAATATTTGAAACTTTATTTAATTCTGGATGAATTGTGGGTAAATGATAACTCTCACAATAATTCTCAATAGCAAATTTCCAATTACAATTAACATTTAAACTAAAATAACCATAATCATTCGAATGAACTAAGGAATTATGATCTTTTTTTTTTATAAACTTTTGCCATCTATTTTCTAATGGTTTAATATATTCATCAAACTCGATTTCATTAGAATTAATGTTTACAAAAATTATATCCATCCAAACTTTAGTTTTAATCTCTTTTAAATTACTTTTTGTCTTATCAAAGTTTTCTGATGTATGATTGTTCAAGCCACCAATATGTGGCGTAGCTATAAGTTTTCCACTTAAATCATATGACCAAGAATGATATGGACATCTTATTACATTTTTTAGGGTGCATAGTTTTTCCAAAAGTTTAAAACCTCTATGGCTACAAACATTATGAAATACTCTAATTTTCATGTTTTTATCTCTTACCAAGATTAATGGAATTCCAAGTAGATTGTGTGGTTTAGCATCTCCAGGATTGGGGATGGAGCTTGCAACTCCAATTACGGTCCACTTATTAAAAAAAACCTTTTCTCTTTCGTGAGCTAAATAATCATTATTTGTGTAGCACTCATTAGGAAGACCGTTTGCCACTTCTATCGGTTTATCAACATTATGGAGTTTCTCAATATCTAGTATTTTAGAAAGGGGTAAATTTTTTAGATTTTGGTCCACAAAAAAAATTATCATGAGCATTTTTTTTGGCAACAAATTTCACCACACCTTTAAATGAATTTCTTTGACAGCGATTTTAAAAAATATAATGATTAATAAATGAAATTTTCTTTGGAAATTGGTCCTCAAACAGATCTGGATACAGTGCCTCAGGTAAAGGATGTTTATGTAACAATGTTACCAGGGGGTGACTACAGGGAAACAGCTCAACAGGCAGTTGAGTTAGTCAAAAAAGGTTTTAACCCGGTACCTCACTTTCCTGCAAGATCAATGCAGGATGAAAAGCAGTTAAAAGATTATGTTTCCAGGTGTAAAGATGGGGGAGTTAAACAAGTTTTAGTGATTGGTGGAGGAAGAGAACCAATGGGAAAATTTGATAGCTCATTTCAACTTTTGGAGACTGGTTATTTTGAGAAGATGACAATAGGAATTGCTGGACACCCAGAGGGGAGTCCTGATATATCCGATTCAGATTTAGAAAAAGCTATGATAGATAAAAAGCCTTATGCTGATTATATAGTAACACAGTGGTTGTTAGATCCTCAGCCTATAATAGATTTTGTTTCTAAACAAAGCGTACCAGTGCATGTTGGAATTACTGGGCCTCTAAAAATATCGAGCTTAATTAAATTTGCTAATATTGTTGGAGCAAAAAATTCCTTAAATTTTCTTAAATCTAATTTTACTAAGGCGTTAGATTTATTAAAACCTAAAGACCCTAATGATCTAATTGGGAAAGTTAAATCGCATACTGATTTCTTCCACATTTATACATTCGGCGGCTTGAAGGAAACAAACAAGTGGTTGAAGGAGAATGGTTATGTCTAAAGAATTTGACTATACTAAACTAAAACATGTTACTTCAGTTGATCAATCAGATCGACAAGTACCATATAATTTAAGACAAAGTGGGCCAACAAAAGTTGAGATGTTAATTTCAACAAGAGTGAGAAAATCACCGTATTGGCATTTATCAATGCAGGCAGGTTGTTGGAGAGCAACTGTTTACAATCGAATTTATCATCCTAGAGGATATGTAAAACCAGAGGATGGTGGAGCGATGGTTGAGTACGATGCAATTGTAAATCATGTAACGATGTGGAACGTTGCTGTTGAGAGACAAATAAGAGTAAAAGGCCCAGATGCAGAAAAATTTACAGATTATGTAATCACAAGAGATGCAACTAAAATCTCTCCAATGAGAGCAAGGTATGTAATTTTGTGTAATGCTTATGGTGGTGTTTTAAATGATCCAATATTATTAAGAATTTCAAAAGATGAATTTTGGTTTTCATTATCTGACTCTGACATCGGAATGTATTTACAAGGTGTCAACGCTGATGGAAGGTTCAATTGCACAATTGAAGAAATTGATGCATGTCCAGTTCAAATACAAGGTCCTAAATCAAAAGCTTTGATGAAAGATCTTTGCGGAGATCAAGTTGATTTTGATAATATGCCTTTTTATGGTTTAGCTGAGGTTAAAGTTGGAGGGAGAAGTTGTGTAATTTCACAATCAGGTTTCTCTGGTGAGGCTGGATATGAAATATATTTAAGAAATGCAACTATGTATGCTGAAGATATGTGGAATGCAGTTCTTGAGGCAGGAAAAAAACATAACTTAATGGTTATTGCTCCCGCTCATCACAGAAGAATTCAAGCTGGAATTCTTTCCTGGGGACAAGATATGGATATGCAACATAATCCTTTTCAGTGTAATTTAGGTTACCAAGTTTCATTATCTGGAAAAGGAGAATGGAAAAAGACTGCAGATTATGTTGGAAAAGCTGCATTAGAAAAAATGGGTAAAGAACTTAAAGATGGCAAAAAACCATATAAACTTCAGTTAGTTGGATTGGAGTTAGGTGGAAAACCCATCGATGATTATGCGCCCGATTTTTGGTTAATATCAAATGAAAGTGGTGGAGATCCTGTCGGGTTTGTAACGTCACCATGGTGGCATCCTGAAAAGAAAACTAATATTGCTATGGGATATGTTCCATTTGATGGAACTTTAAATGCGAATGGCTTTCCTAAAGGTAAAGTTGGAACTAAATTTAAAGTTCATTTACCTGAAAAATATTCTGATACGCCAGGTACTCCAGTTAATGCTGTGGTAGTCGATATTCCTTTCAAGGAATCCTACAATGCAAATACTAGAGAGGTAGTAAAAGGTTAACAAATTTTTAGGGGAGCTAATGCTCCCCTTTTAATCTTAATGACAATAGGCTTCATTATTGTAATTTGCATTATTATATCTATTGCATTATTACTATTCCCATTGATTGTGTCGTATAAAGATCAAAAAAATAAAAAAAAATGAATGTTTGCTGAATTTCTAAATATAATTTTCAAATCTATAAGATTAGATAAAACTCTTTATAGTGATAACAGAAATTTTGGTGAAGCTGCAATATATTTTGCAGGTTTGATAATGATATTAGATGGTGTTGCAGGAGCAGTGGCTGCAAATACAGTAGTTAAAACAGCCATAGGGATGTCTGGACTCACAGCAATTTTGACATGGTTCATTTGGGCAATTTTTATATATGTAATTGGAGTTAAATTATTTCCAGATAAACAAACAAAAGTATCTTTTAAAAAAGTTTTAATAGCAGTCGGTTTTGCTCATGCCCCAGGTTTAATAAGATTTTTTGCATTAACACCTGAATTGATGATACCAATCATTTTTCTTACTCAATTTTGGATTTTTGCAGGTTTAATTATTTCAACAAAACAAATTTTAAATTTAAAATCCAATTTTAAATCATTTGGAATAATATTTTTATCTTTTTTGATTATTGCTTTTTTATCAATATCTTTTGTTATGAGTAGAATGAATGCTTTACCAATAAATAGTATCTAAATTGGAAAGATTGTTTTTGAAACTCTACATGATTTACAAATTTTAAAACCAGTCAAAATTAAATTTTGGGTAACACTTTCGTCGGTATTTTTACATTCATCACAAATATCATTTAACTCTTCAGTATTTGTGTTGTCTTGGTGTTTGGTGTTATTATCTTCAGTCATTGTCAGTTAAACCTGCTCCTGCCGCACCTTTTTTTAAACTTTCTGTTTCTTCTACAAATGTTTTTTCTGATAACTGATATAAATTTTTCCAATCTTGCTCCATAAAATTGTCATTATTTTCTAAAATTTTTACTTCTGCGTTGGTTGCCAAATTCGGACAATTTTCATTTAATAAGTTTGTAGCAATATTGACATTAATATTTAGGAGAAATTCATTTTTTTCAAATTTAAAAGATATTTTTTTTCCAATAACTTCTGAACTTTTACTAAGAAAAGGTAAAAATAATAATGGGAATGCGATTTTAGAAAAATTAATTTTTTTTATTTTTTCAAGATTTTCAATTTGATCTAAAAAACTTACTCCTAAAATAATTGGGCAATAAGAAAATTTTAAACATTTATTATTTTCAGTAATTAAATTTAGATTTTCAAACTTTTTATCTTTTTTTTCCTTCAAATATTCATTTAAATTTTTAACTCCTTTGAAGCTAAACATTTCTAATAATCTTATACTTTTGCCAACTTCCTCACTTATTCCCCAAGAGTAACCTGATGCTCTACTTGCACGTTTTGAGATTGTTTCAATTTCACTCAAAGATTTCATAAAATTTAATTAGCAATAAACCCAATGCTGATTATAATCTTTTAATTCATTTGGAAGTGGTGCTCCCTGAAACATACAAATTCTTAACCATTTATCTGATCTAGGATCAAATTTTAACGCACCAAAAAAAGATAATTTTAATCTTAACATGTCAATTGGGACAACATTTTCACTAATTGTATTATCTTGTATCTCAGCATATGGGAATTTTTCAATGATAAATGCTCGTCTTACAACGTGTCTTAAGTCAGAATTATTCATTAAAAATCTATCAATAGTTAAATCATCTTTACATGATTTTAATTGATCGTTAAGTCTTTTAATGTCTCTTGCTATCGCAAGAGGTTGTTCTAATTCTGCACCTTCCTCTTCAAAACGATCTGCATACCTCGGCTCTTCCTTGTTTTTAGATATAAACCAAAAATTCCTTAAATTTGATTTATCTTTGAAATCAATTTTAAGAATATCAGGATACCTTTGCTTTAGAATATTTTTAAGTTCTAAAATTGTTCTCTCCGTGGGAATTCTAAAATATCTTTCCTCATCTGAGCTCATGTTCTTAATCAATGGTTGAACAATTTCATCAAAAGGTTCCATCATCATAGACACAATATACTCTATAGTTTCTTCGCAAGTTTCTTTCTCTAACCACAAATATATTTGGTTGAAAGGATATGGACTTTTAAAATCTAATTGATTTTCTAAAAATTCTAAAAATTTTTTTACATTAATAAGTAACGAATTTATTTTTTTTATTTGAAATTCACTCTCAGAATTCCAACTTGTAATATTTTTTAAAGAATCTTTGACACATTTTTTGAATAAGTCTCTATCTTTTGAGTTCACATTTTTAATTTCTCTAATTTTTTTTAGAGCAATCTCTCTGGATAAAATCCAATTATTTAATAACGTGGGATGATTTACAATAAATGGTGCCATACCAAGTCCAGTTGAGTTTCCTATTCCAAGGTTTCTACAAATTGTTGGGTCTAAATTTACTGCATTCTTTGGGTCTTTATGCTTTGCTACATGATTCACTTGATCAAAAGTGAATTGCCTTACTAAATAGACCAACATCATCTCTAATCTAAAAGGTCCGTTAATTTCTGCCCTATTTTTAATTCTAAATCGATCTGCTAAACCAAATTTTCCAGAACCGTAAACGGCAGTAGTTCTATATAAATAGCCAACTTTTTCTAATAAATTTAAATCTGGCTGAATACCTTTACTTAAGTTTTCAACTACATGATTAAAGACTCTAACTGATTTATTTGCTCTAGATAAAGTTAATTCTTTGTATGAAAGTCTACCAACTTCTTGTCTTGGGACTTCATTCTTCAATCTTTCAATATCTTTTTTTGAGGGAACTCCATCATGCAAAGTAAAGGCAGCATCCCATTTTGTTGCAATAACTCTATCTGATCTATCATTGTCATCTATTTTGTTTGCAAAACAGACTAATGAGTAAACTCTTTTATTTTTTTTAAAAGAATATATCGCTACTCCATATCCACCAGAATCTAAGTTGAATAAATCTCTGCTGTATTCCCAATCTTTAAATTCATCTAAAAAACTTCTTAAAAATGATAATTTAGATTGATGAAAAGACCCTAGTCTAGACAATTTCATTATTACGTTTGGATCTCTTAATTCAACTTTCATGTTTTAAATATTTCTATAAAAATTATACCAATTGTTACCTAATATCCCGTTAGTTTCTTCCTCTGAAAATCCAACTTTCCTTAATCCCTTTTCTATATTAAAAAAACCTCTAGCATCCTCAAACCAATCTGGTTGTTTAGGGAAGCCTGGTTTATTTTTAGATCCTTCTCCATAATTTTTACTTTTAGACCAAGTGCCATTTCTCATCCATTCCACAATCTCATCAGGCTGATTCAAACATAAATCAGATCCAATACCAATATTTTTGATGTTCATTATATCTGATGTTCTGGCAATCATCTCACAGAAGCTATCTAAGGAACAATTATTATTATCTTTTAAATGATGAGGATATAATGAAAAACCTAACATTCCTCCGCTATCACTTAAAACTTTTAATAAATCATTAGATTTATTTCTTTTAGCAGCATGCCAAAAGCTGGGGTTAGCATGTGTGATCGCAATTGGTTTTTCACTAATTTCAATTGCATCTAATGTACTTTTTTCAGCAGAGTGAGACATGTCTATAACTATTCCAACTCTGTTCATTTCTTTTATCACCTCACGTCCAAAATTAGTTACTCCACTATCAATTTTTTCATAACAGCCAGTTGCGAGAAGAGATTGGTTATTATAAGTTAATTGCATAAAGCGACATCCAAGTTGATGTACTTTTTCAACTAAATATATGTCATCCTCAATTGGTGAACAGTTTTGAAAACCAAAAAAAATTGAGGTTTTTTTTTCTAATTTAGCTTTCTCAATATCCTTAAAGCTAGTACCATGGAAAATTAAATCAGAGTTTTCATCAAAAAGTTTTTGCCATTTCTTAATTTCATTAAGAAGTTCATTATAGTCTTCATGATAAACAATTGTTACGTGGACAGCATCCAGTTCTGCTTGTCTATTAATCTCAAATACTTCTCGAGTCCAATTACAATATTGTAAATTATCAATCTTAAATTTCATGAGTTTGATTTTATCAAACCATATCAATATGTATTTGAAATTCTATTAATTTATTGAAATTTTAACAATTTTTTGAAATAAAGTTTGAATAAATAACTCATGAATAAAAAAAATCTGAAAGTTTCAATTGTTATGGGTAGTCAATCTGACTTTAAAACAATGAAATTAGCAAAACAAATTTTAAAAAAGCTAAAAGTTCCCATGGAAACAAAGATTATTTCTGCTCATAGAACGCCAATGAGAATGTACAAATACGCATCTGATGCAGAAAAAAATAATATCGGTGTGATCATTGCAGGTGCTGGAGGATCGGCACATTTACCCGGGATGATAGCTGCACTTACTCAAATACCAGTATTAGGTGTCCCCATTGAAAGTAAAAAACTTAAAGGTTTAGACAGCTTATTATCTATTGCTCAAATGCCAAAAGGTATCCCTGTGGGGACTTTAGCAATAGGAGAGGATGGAGCAATAAATGCAGCGATACTTGCTGCATCAATTATCTCCAACAACAATCCTCTGGTAAGATCTAAACTTAAAAGTTGGAGAATATCTCAAACAAAATCAGTTAGAAAAAATCCAAAATAATTTAATGTCTGAAATTAGATTAGGAATACTTGGTGGCGGTCAATTAGGAAGCATGTTGTCTGTTGCTGCAAAAAAATTAAATATTAAAACTATAATTTACTCTAATGATCAAGATGCTCCTGCACAAAATTTTTGTGATGAATTTATATTTGGTGATTACAAAGACAAAAATAAGATTAACGATTTTGCGAGAAAAGTAAGTATAGTTACATATGAATTTGAAAATATTCCCTATGAGACTTTAAATGAAATAAATAAATTTAAAAATGTTAATCCAAAACCATCTATTAACCGATTAATTCAACACCGTTTAGCTGAAAAAGATTTTGTTAATAAATTAAATATCAGAACAACAAGGTATGTTAGTATAGAAAAAAAATCTGATTTAGAGTCACTTGGTGATTTTTTACCAGGAATTTTAAAAACAACAACCATGGGTTATGATGGAAAAGGCCAATACCCCATCAAATCACTAAATGATTTGAATGGATTAAATATTGATTTTTCAAAAGAATATATTCTTGAAAAATTGGTTAAATTAAAAAAAGAAATTTCAGTAATAATTACAAGATTTGGTAATAACAGATATGAAATTTATGAGGCAATAGAAAATATACACGAAAATCAAATTTTAAAAAAATCTAAAATCCCTGCTGACATAACTCAAAAACTTATAGAACAATCTAGAGAATGGAGTAAACAAATTTCTGAAGAATTAAAATATATTGGTACACTTTGTGTCGAATTTTTTGTTGATCGAAATGATAATCTTTATGTAAATGAAATAGCACCAAGAGTTCATAATTCTGGACATTTAACTATTAATGCTTTTAATGTAAGTCAATTTGAAAATCATATAAGAGCAGTTTGTTCTTTAGATCAGATTCCTTTAAAGAAATTACATAATGCAGAGATGATTAACCTTATAGGTAACCAAATTACACCATATAGACAAAATATAAATTTAAAGGAAAATGAATTTTTTTTTGATTATCTTAAAAAAGAAATTAAAGATAAAAGAAAAATGGGTCATTTAACAAAAATTTTCTGATGTTTAAAACTATTGAGGGTAACTTTGAAAATTTAGAAGTTAATGAACTTTTAAAAAAACATTTTGTAGAACTAAGAGAAGCTTCGCCCGAGGGAAGTGCTCATGTTTTGGATATTGAGGGTTTAAAAGTGCCATCTATCAAGTTTTGGAGCTTATGGGATGATGATAAATTGATGGGTTGTGGTGCTCTTAAAATTTTGGATAAAGACCACGGTGAATTTAAATCAATAAGATTACATGATGACTTCAGAAACAAAGGCAATGGCATTAAACTTATTAATCATTTATTTGATGAAGCCAAAAAATTAAATATTAAACGAATAAGTATAGAAACTGGAGCTGGAATATTCTTTAAACCAGCCAGAAAATTATTTGATATATGTGGATTTAAGCCCTGTGAACCATTTGCTCATTATATAAAGGATAAAAATTCAATTTATTTATCAAAATTAATAAACAACAATTGAGATTAAATTTTCAATCAACCATCTATTTTGTTGACAAAACTGATTAAATTATAAAGAAAGACATTATTACTTAATTATAAGTAATAAATTAATAAACAATAAAGTAAGAAGAAAAATATGAGTCTACAAGGAAAAGTAAAATGGTTCAATCCAACCAAAGGTTTTGGTTTTATTGAAAGAGAAGATAAAGAAAAAGATGTGTTTGTACATGTTTCAGCTGTAAGAGATGCTGGTATGAACGGTTTAGATGAGGGTCAAGCTTTGACTTTCGATGTTGAAGATGGTCCCAAAGGTCCTTCAGCAGTTAACTTAAAAACTGCATAATTTTCATTATATAAATTATTGGCTATAAGATTTACAACTAGATTATAATTGTATATTTGTAGCCAATAAAAAAATTTAAAATCAGATAAATAAAACTAAAATGATCGGGATTTTAGGTGGTATGGGCACACAAGCAGGCCTGGACTTTTGCAACAAACTTGCAATTCTTTATCGAGGAAAAATTGATCAAGAATATCCATTATTTCTCCTTTTCAACAAATCAAATATTCCTGGAAGACCCGAGTCGATAGGTGTTCAAACTAAAAATTTATCTAATCGAAAAAAAAATAAAAAAATTGAAAAAAAATACTCACTTGTATTAAAAAGTTTATTACATGGATGTAGTATACTCAAAAAAAGTAAATGTAAGTTTATTGTTATTCCATGTAATACTGCTCACTATTGGTATGATGACTTAAGAAAGAAAATAAAACTGCCAATCATCAACATGCCGAAAGAAGTATTTACTCATACAAAAAAAACATGCAAAAAAAATTCATCAATAGGACTATTAGCAACTGAAGGTACTTTAAATACAGGAGTTTATAATAAATTTTTTGATAAGAGCTATAATCTTATTTTTCCAAACACTTCTCTACAAAAAAATTCTGTTAATAAAGCAATAAAATTTGTCAAAATGGGAAATGTTAAAGCTGCAAGTAAGATTATCAAACCAGCCATAAATTATTTAATTAAAAAAAAATGTAAAAAAATAATTTTAGGCTGTACTGAATTGCCAATTGCTATCTTCGCATTTAAATCTATTAAAAAAGTAAAGACTTCAAAAATTTTTTTAGATCCAAATTTGATACTGGCCAATGCGGCTATGAAAAAATACCGTAAGTAATGAAATCTAAAGATAAACCATACATATTATATGTAGCAGAAAAGATTTATCTAGAAGTTTCAAAAATTAAAAAAAAAAATAACGGTTTTTCTAATATAGATGCCATAGATGGTTTTATTGGATCAGAAACCTACAAAGAAGTAAGTAGTGGTAAATTTCATGATAATTGGTTTGAAGAATTAGAGAAAAAAAATGAAAAAATTCCTGAAGAGACAATGAGATTACTAAAAATACAAAGAGAAATGATGATTAAACAATTAATTCAATACCCAGAGCTTTATTACACTAAAAGTCATTTTCCTTTAGAAATTTCTCAACGTGCGTTTGATCATTTATGGAGAATGTGTGAAAGTTATGAGTTATGGTGTAAAGAAACTAACCAAAAAAAATTAATACTTTTAAATCTTACTGATTAATTTTTTTTTGTATTAGCTTTTTATGAGTTAATTCGACTCTTTTTTCAACTAACAGTTTAAAATCTTTTATTATTTTTTTTTCATTATTTTGATTCATAAGTTTTTGATGAGCTATTTGAACCCTTTTTTCGATTAGATTTTTGAAATCTTTATTAATACGGTTTTGTTGATTATTTTTGGATACTTCTTCTGTGATGTAACCAAGAGAGCTTTTGCCTGTTTTTTTTTTAAATTCATTATCGAAGACTAATTGAGCAGTTGCTTTAGCTAGATTTCCTGATGTGGCTGCAGTAATTGCAGGACCCAACACAGCTGGTAAAGGAACAAAACCCGTCAAAAATAAAAATGACGAGAGAAATAAACTAATTTTTAAAAATCTTAAAGTCACAAGTTAAAATTATTTGATTTGTTCTGAAGCTACAATCAATAAATTGTCCAAAATAAGCTTTAATATTAATTAAATAGTGTGATAATTCATCTAATTTTACGTCATTTTTTAACATGATCAAAATTTTTCCTTTTATTTTTATTATCCTTTGGTCATCTGCGTTTATAACTACTAAACCTATCATTGATCATAGTGATCCATTTGCTGCACTGGCTTTTCGTTTTTTTTTCGTAGCAGTTGGATTTTTATTGTTCTCAATTTATTCTAATTATTCAATTATAATAAAAAGAAAAAACTTAATTGAATCAGTCCTAAGTGGTGTTCTTTTCCATGGTTTATATTTAGGAGGGGTTTTTTACTCAATTTCTATTGGTATGCCTACGAGTATTGCTGCATTAATTGTAACTCTGCAACCAATCTTAACAAATATCCTTAGTGGACCAATCTTAAATGAAAAGGTAACTTTTAAACAATGGATTGGTGTTTTACTTGGATTTTTTGGTGCAACACTAGTTTTAGGATTAGATCTAGGATCGAAGATCCCATTGCTTGGGCTAGTTGCTACAATAATAGCGTTAATTTCAATAACAGCATCAACAATTTGGCAAAAAAAATTAAGTTATAATTTACCTTTGTCCGTAAGTAATTTTTATCAAGCTATAGGAGGCTGTTTTTTTCATATCCTCGTAGTCATATTTTTTGCAAAACCATATATAGCCTTCACAAAAACATTTTTTCTAGCAATGGGTCACCAAATACTTCTTGTGTCTTTTGGTGCTTTTACAATTTTAATGTTTTTAATCAAAAAAAATTCCGCAAGTAAGACAGTCTCAATTTTTTTTCTAATCCCTGCAACATCTGCTTTGATGGCTTGGTTTTTTTTAGGGGAAACCTTAACAGTAATTGATCTCTTAGGTTTTTTGATAACTTCAATAGGAGTTTATATAGCTACTAGAGATTAGTCTAAGTTACTTGTTTTCGTATCCAAACTCTAGTGATGCATCAGTAATAGAATGGTACAAAGACTCCCCAAAACTTCTTAACGCAAATAACCTTACCTTGAATGGTTTGTCATTAAGCAAGTCTACTGTAAAAGCAATATTATTATAAATAGAATTTATTGAATTATCTTTTTTTAAAATATCAAAATTAAATGGTGATCCTTTTTTTAAAACTTCTAATACATAATTACCCTCTATTTCAATTACAGCTCTTGAATGAGACAAATCAGTTACTGCAAAATCGGTTTCTTTACATGTTAAAGAAATACTTTTGATTAAATCTTTATTTGAGGATACTAACAGCCAATTTTTTGGGCCATTCCATAAGATTCTTGTATTTTCATTAAAAGCCACATTCAATGAAGAGTCTTTTAGTTTTAAACCGTTAATATCAATATTTTCAATTTGAATATTAGAATTTTTGAATTGTACTATTTGAACAATTAATAAATTTTTTTTTTCTGAAATTTTTAGTAAGTCATCGCCTTTTTTGTCCTCAAAGTCCCCAAATTGTCCTTGATGATGAACATTAGCTAGCGCAGAAATTAAACTCATGATCTAACCCTCTCGCCTTTCGGATCCACATAATGTGAAGACACTATCTCAACTGGAATTACTTTATTTTTTAGAGGTGACATTACGAATAACTTTTCTCCTATCATATTCTTACCATCTTTTAAAATTGCTAAAGAAAATGGATTATCGTGTTCAACACTCCAACATGAGGCTGAAATATAACCTAATTTTGGATTTGGAAGTGGTGCATTTGAATCTTTAACCAAATGAGATCCTTCCGGAATACTTGTTTTTTTATCTAATGGGACAACACCAACAATTTTTTGTCTATCTTCAGCTGCAAAAGCTTTTCTTGATAAAGATCTTTTTCCAATAAAATCTTTCTTTTTGCTAAGAAGTCCCTCAAGAGAATTGTCATAAGGAATAGTTCTTCCATCAAGCTCTGAACCTGCAACATGTCCCATCTCAATTCTTAATGTTGAAAGTGCTTCTGTTCCATACGGTTGAATTCCAAACTCTTCACCAACTTCTATTATTTTTTCCCACATAAAATATCCATAATCTGACTCAACATTTACTTCGTATGCAAGTTCACCAGAGAATGAAATTCTAAAAATTTTAGCTTTTACTCCAAACAAATCACCTTCCATATAACCCATAAAAGGAAGTCCTTCATTCGTTACATCAGAATTTGGAAAAAGTTTTTTTAATACTTCTCTTGATTTTGGTCCAGCAATTGCAGCTCCTGCCCATTGTTCAGTCGTTGAAACTACATTAACATTTAGCTCTGGCCAAACTAGTTGTAGATAATATTCTAGATGTGATAAAACATTGGCAGCTTGTGCTGTTGTAGTGGTCATATGGTAATGATTTTCTGATATTCTTGTTGTTGTTCCATCATCCATAACAATTCCGTCTTCTCTCAACATCACACCATATCGTGCTTTGCCAACCGGTAGTTTTAACCAGGCATTTGTATAAACTCTATTTAAAAGCTCCGCTGCATCCGGTCCTTTAATATCAATTTTACCTAAAGTGGTGACGTCACAAACACCAACATTTGTTCTTACATTTTTAGCTTCTCTTTTTGACGCCTCAAATAGATTTTCATCACCACGTTTATAATATCTTGGTCTTAACCATACGCCTGCATCAACAAAGACCGCATTATTTTTTTCATGCCATGAATGCATTGGGGATTTTCTAGTTGGTTTTGAATGTTTTCCTACTTCCCTTCCAACGATTGCTCCAATAGAAACTGGTGAATAAGGCGGTCTAAAAGTTGTATGCCCAACTGCAGGAACAACTTTATTCTCAATTTTAGATACTAATTGTAAACCGTTAAGATTACTTGTCTTACCTTGGTCAGTAGCCATGCCAAGTGTAGTATATCTTTTTACATGTTCAATAGATCTATACCCTTCTTTAAGGGCTATCTCTATGTCAGAAACTGCAACATCATTTTGGAAATCTAAAAATCTTTTGTAGTTTTTTCCTTTTGGTAGGGGCACACACCAAAACTTATCATGTACTGTAGATTTCTTTTCAACAACATTAGGAAAAGAAACCTTGTTATCATTATTAGTAATTTTTTTTGAAATTTGATTTCCTTTTTCAAAGGAGTCTTTTAAAGTCTCTTCCAAAGTGTAAATCCCATTTGCAGCTCCTAAAGTTTTTTCATTTTGTTTAGACACACCAGGAACAAATGCATCAATTTCCTCGTTAAATTTTGTTTTATTTCCTGATTGTGATGCCAAATGAATTGTAGGTGTCCAAAAACCAGAAACACAAATGCAATCACATTTTATATTTTCAACTGATCCAAGTTCTTCTTTGTCATCTGAAATTTTAGCTATGTCAGCTGATTTTACTTTTTTATATCCTTGAGCAGCTACGACCACATATGAGTTTTTAATATTAATATTCATATTTTTTGCTTCTTCAATAATTTCTGATTGAGGTTCTTTTCTTGTATCTAAAATTATTGGATCAACACCATTCTTTTTGAATTCAATGGCTGTTTCATAACCACTATCATTGTTTGTAAAGACAAGCGGTTTTTTTCCAACTAATACACCATACACTTTCATGTATTCTTTAGCGGCTGAAGACAACATTACACCTGGGGTATCATTATTGCCAAATACAATTGGTCTTTCAATTGATCCGGATGAAATCAATACTTCTTTTGCTCTAATATACCATAGTCTTTGTTTTGGATGATATTTTTTCGTTTTTGGCAAATGGTCACTTATTCTTTCAGACATAACTAACATGTTATGATCATAGTAACCAAAAACTTGAGATCTGTTTTTTATAGTAACATTAGACATTTCTTTGAGTTCTGAAACAATACTATCTGCCCACTCTTTACCTGATTGATTCCCTATATTGACATCACTTGTTAATAGAGTTCCTCCAAATCGTGATTTGTCCTCTGCGAGAATTACTTTAGCTCCATTTTTTGCAGCTGAATAAGCGCTCGCTAATCCTGATGGGCCTGAGCCCGTGATTAATAGATCACAATATTCATATTTGTGTTCATATCTTTCTTTATCATGTTTTATAGATGCTGTTCCTAAACCAGCAGCTTTTCTGATAAATGGTTCATAAATTTTATACCAAAAACTTTTTGGCCACATAAAGGTCTTGTAATAAAAACCAGCAGGAAGGAATATCTTTAAAAAATTATTTATAGCTCCGACATCAAAATTTACACTCGGCCAACAATTAACACTTTTTGCTTCCAGACCTTCAAAAAGTTCTTGTTCAGTAGCTTTTATATTCGGTTCTGTTTCACCGTTTCTATATAATTGAACTATTGCATATGGCTCATCAACACCAGCTCCAAAAAAACCTCTCGGTCTATGATATTTAAAACTTCTCCCAATTAAATGAACTCCATTGGCAATTAATGCAGAAGCAAGAGTGTCTCCTTCATAACCAAAATAATTTTTACCATTAAATTTAAAAGAAATTTTTTTATCTCTATTTATTAATCCACCACTTTTTAATCTAAAACTTTGTGTCATTATGAAATTTCTTCGTTAGCTTTGAGTGTTTTAAAAATTTCATGAGTAGCTGTATCTCTTTGAACTTTAATCCATTGTCTACAACCTGATAAATGTTGCCATAACTCCCAATGCTTTCCTCTTAAGCTTTTTCTATTGTAAACAAAATTATCCCAATCTTGATCAGATATTTCTTTTCCTAATTCTGGTCGTTTGATAGTTGCATCACCACCATATGAAAATTCATTCTGTGATCTCATTCCACAGTGTGGACATTTGATATGGAGCATTTATGAAATCCAAGTTTTTGTACCAAGTCCCTTTTCGTCTAGTAAGTGACCAGTATTAAATCTATTTAAACTATAGCCTGCATTTAATTCATGAACTCTATCTTGTGCAATGGTGTGTGCAAATGTCCAGCCAGATGCAGGTGTTGCTTTAAATCCACCATAGCACCAACCACAATTTAAATACAAACCTTCAATGTGAGTTTTATCTATTATGGGAGAACCATCCATAGACATATCCATTATTCCACCCCAGGTTCTAAGCATTTTCAATTTACTTAGGAAAGGCATCATTGCTATTCCTTCCGTAAGAACATGTTGAAGTGTTGGAAGATTGCCTCTTTGTGCATAACTATTATAGCCATCAAGATCACCACCCATTACCATTTCTCCTTTGTCAGACTGGCTGATATAAAAATGCCCAGCACCAAAGGTAACTACTTTATCTAAAACTGGTTTCACTGGCTCAGATACACATGCTTGTAATAGATGAGTCTCAATTGGCAGTGTCATATTTAGTTTTTCTGCTAAAATATTTGTACTACCCGCAACACATAATCCAATTTTTTTTGCTTTAATGTCTCCTCGAGAAGTTCTCACTCCATTAATTTTCCCTGCGGACACATCAAACCCAATCACTTCACAGTTTTGAATTATGTCTACGCCCATGTCATCTGCTTGACGTGCATAACCCCAAGCAACAGCATCGTGTCTAGCTGTTCCTGCACTAGGCTGCATTAATCCTCCAAAAATTGGAAATCGTACATTCTCAGAAAAATCAGCCATAGGAATAATTTCTTTAACCTCTTCTCTGTTTAATAGCACTGCATCGATTCCATTTAATCTCATTGAATTCCCTCTTCGAGCATATGTATTCATTTGAGCATCTGAGTGAGCGAGATTTATTATTCCTCTTGGAGAAAACATTACGTTGTAGTTTAAATCTTGACTCATTCTTCTCCAAAGATCCATTCCAAACTCGCTGAATAATGCATTATCATCATGCATATAATTTGATCTAATTATTGTGGTATTTCGACCAACATTACCTCCCCCAATCCAACCTTTTTCAATTATAGCAACATTGGTAATGTTATGTTCTTTTGCTAAATAATATGCAGTTGCTAAACCGTGACCACCGCCACCGATAATTACAACATCATATTCTTTCTTAGGTGTTGGGTCTTTCCAAGCTAAGTCCCAATTTTGATGATTTGAAAGCGCATTTTTAACAAGACTAAAAACTGAATATTTTTGCATGAATAAATTTTATAATAATGAGTATAAATAGTTCATATTTTTTTTATATATAATTTTTAGATATTTCCAAAAGCTCTAAAAAGAGATACTAATCGACCAGTTTTTTTATATTTTAATAATATTCGATGAGCGACATAAAATCAGACATTCAAATTGCTCGTGAAGCTAAAATGCTTCCAATTAAAGATATTTTAGCGAAGGTAAATGTTCCAGATGAAAGTTCGGCTTTTAGTCCAATGGGGAGGCATATTGCAAAAATAAACTTAGAATATTTGGATACATTAAAAAATAAACCAGATGGTAAATTAATTTTAGTTACGGCAATAACTCCAACTCCTGCTGGAGAAGGTAAAACAACTACTTCTGTTGGATTAAATGATGGATTAAACAAAATTGGAAAAAAATCTATTGTATGTTTAAGGGAACCAAGTCTGGGTCCGTCTTTTGGAATGAAAGGTGGCGCTGCAGGAGGTGGATATGCACAAGTAGTTCCTATGGAACAAATTAATCTTCACTTCACTGGAGATTTTCATGCAATAACATCTGCTCATAATCTTTTGTCAGCATTAATTGATAATCATATCTACTGGGGAAATAAATTAAATATAGATGTTAGAAGAGTCGTTTGGAAAAGAGTTATGGATATGAACGACAGAGCATTAAGATCAATAAATATTAATCTTGGTGGTGTTGCTAATGGTTTTCCAAGAGAAGATGGTTTTGATATTACGGTTGCTTCTGAGATAATGGCTATCTTTTGTCTTGCTAATAATCTTGAGGATTTAGAAAATAGGATTGGAAATATTACAGTAGCATACACTCGAGAGAAAAAACCGATTTATGCTAAAGATTTAAATGCTCATGGACCAATGACTGTTTTGCTCAAAGAAGCAATCAGACCCAATATTACACAAACATTGGAAAATAATCCTGCAATAATTCACGGTGGACCGTTCGCAAATATTGCACATGGATGTAATTCAGTAATTGCAACTAAAGCTGGATTAAAACTTGCTGACTATGTTGTAACTGAAGCAGGTTTCGGTGCAGATTTAGGAGCTGAAAAATTTTTAGATATTAAATGTAGAAAATCAAATTTAAAACCAAGTTGCGTTGTTATAGTTGCAACTATAAGAGCTTTAAAGATGCATGGTGGTGTTGCAAAAGATGATTTAAAAAATGAAAATGTTGATGCACTTAAGAAAGGATTGATAAACCTTGAAAGACATATTGAAAATGTAAAAAAATTTGGTTTACCAGTGGCCGTAGCCATAAATCACTTTATAAAAGACACAGATAAAGAAGTAAATGCTTTAGTTGATTTCTGTAAAAAGCTAGGAGTAAATGCTAGTATTTGTAAACATTGGGCTGATGGTGGTGAAGGAACAAAAGATTTAGCTAAACATGTAACAGATTTATGTGAGAAGAATGAAGCTAAATTTAAATTTTTATATGAAAGTAAAACTCCCCTTTTCAAAAAGATAGAAACTATAGCAAAAGAGATCTATAGAGCTGATGAAGTTATCGCAGACACAAAAATAAGAGATCAATTAAAAAACTTTGAAGAAGCTGGGTATGGTGAATTACCTATATGTGTTGCGAAGACTCAATATAGTTTTTCTACAGATCCAAGTCTAAAAGGTGCTCCGACAGGTCATTCTTTGCCAATTAGAGAGATTAGGCTTTCATCAGGTGCAGAATTTATTGTAGTTGTTTGTGGAGCAATCATGACAATGCCGGGGCTTCCAAGAGTACCCGCAGCGGACTCTATTAAGCTTAATAAAGACGGTGATATAGAAGGTCTATTTTAAACTTTTATTTTAAATTTTTTATTCTCTTTAATTGTTTTAAGTAAATTAATCATCAATGGAATTTTCTTCTTATCAATTTTTTTTAAAATAAATGGTGCAATTTCTTTTGCAAGTTCTTCACCTTCAACAGTTTCTTTGGGCATAAATCTTTTTTTTGCAGTTTTAAATGTAAATCCTTTTCCCAAAAAGCCACCCATCTTACTATTTCTTCCACCTGCAGCACTTACATATAAGTCACCTACCCCAGCAAGCCCAAAAATAGTTTCATCTTTACCTTTGAAATATTTATTTAAGTATCTCATTTCAAGGATTGCCTTTTGAAATAAATTTGATGAAGAGTTAAGGCTTTGACCAGCTCCAATTATCATTGAATATATATTCTTTATTGCTGAACACACTTCTACTCCAACCACATCTTTTGAGTATTCTGTTAAATAATATTTTGTAGAGATTTTTCTTCCAATAGATTTTGCAATTTTAATATTCTTGTTTGCTATAATTACACTAGTTTGATTTTTTCTGGCTAATTCCTTTGCTAAACAAGGCCCTTTTAGGACTGAAATATTTTTTAAATTATAGTTTTTTTGAAGCTGATCTGAAATTGTTAATATCTTATTCTTTTTTTTCTCAAATTTTAATCCTTTAGTCAAAACCAAAATTGGAGTTTTAACCTTTAAATCTTTTAATTCTTTGCCAATAAAGTCAATACCTGGAAGACTTAAGGCTATTACTATCAAGTCAAAATTTTCTTTTAATAAATTTCTGGAAAATTTTCTAAATCGTAATTGTTTTGGTAATTTTATCTTAAGAGCAGAATGAAATTTTTTTTTAGAGGATAAGTCTTTAATAAACCTTTTGCTATAAGGTTCACTAATTGTCACATTATTTTTATTTTCTAAACTTGGGATTGTAAATGCAGAGCCCATTGCGCCTCCGCCGATAACTAAAATATTTTTCATAACAAATAATTATTTTATTGTAATTGTCATCATTTTGTTAGTAAAATACATAAATAATTATTTAATTTGGTAGATAAATGACAAAAGTAGCAATTATTGGTGCAGGGCCTTGTGGACTATCAATGTTACGGTCTTTTGAATTAGCAGAAAAAAATGGTGAAAAAATCCCTGAAGTTGTTTGTTTTGAAAAACAAGATAATTGGGGAGGTTTGTGGAATTACAGTTGGCGAACAGGATCTGATCAATACGGAGACCCTGTACCTAACAGCATGTATAGATATCTTTGGTCAAATGGACCAAAAGAGTGTTTAGAGTTTGCGGATTATTCCTTTGATGAGCACTTTGGAAAGCCAATACCATCTTTCCCACCTAGAGAAGTTTTGTATGATTATATTATTGGAAGAGTAAGCAAGGGGAATTTAAAAAAAAAGATAAAATTTAATACTAGAGTTATTAATACTATTTTTAAAAATGACAAATTTGAGCTTAGTTATCAAGATAAAGTTAACAATAAAGTATTAAAAGATAATTTTGATTTTGTTGTTGTATCAACAGGTCACTTTTCAGTTCCATTTATTCCAGAATACAAAGGAATGGATACATTTCCTGGAAGAATAATGCATTCTCATGATTTTAGAGATGCAGAAGAGTTTAGAAATAAAAATGTAATAGTGCTAGGTAGTAGTTATTCTGCAGAAGACATCGCACTTCAGTGCAATAAATACGGAGCTAAAAGTGTTACTATTGGTTATCGACATAACCCGATGGGATTTAAATGGCCTAATGGAATGAAAGAGGTTCATTATCTTGACAAATTGGTAGGAAAAAAAGCAATCTTTAAAGATGGCACTGAACAAGAGGCTGACGTTGTAATTTTATGCACTGGTTACCTTCATCATTTTCCATTTTTAGAAGAAAATTTACAATTAAAAACTAGAAACAGACTTTACCCACCAAAATTATATAAAGGAGTAGTTTGGCAGGATAATCACAAACTTTTATATCTTGGTATGCAAGATCAATTCCATACGTTTAATATGTTTGATTGCCAGGCTTGGTACGCAAGAGATGTTATTATGAATAAGATCAAAATCCCTAGTAATAGTGATGTTGAAAAAGATATTAATAAATGGGTTGCAATGGAAGAAAAGCTAGAAAACCCAGATCAAATGATTGATTTTCAAACTGAATATACAAAAGAACTTCATGAAATGTCTGATTATCCAAAAATTGATTTTGAGTTAATAAGAAAACATTTTAAAGAATGGGAACATCATAAAGTTGAAGATATTTCAACTTACAGAAATAAATCTTTTTCATCTCCAGTGACTGGTTCCGTTGCTCCTATTCATCATACACCATGGGCAACTGCTATGGATGATTCATCAAAAACTTTTTTAGACAAATAATTTTAGATTAATCAATACCTAGGTGTTTTTTTCTTTTTTGGACATAGGCTCTAATTAAATTATCAAATATTAAAGCTATAAAAGCCACACAAATACCAAGTGTTAATCCAATTCCAGCACCTTTTTTATCCGACAATGCTTTTAAAATATATTGACCTAAATCTTCTGTTCCAATAAATGCCCCAATAATTACCATGAATAGAGCAAATACAATCGTTTGATTTATACCAAGCATCATGTGCGGGAATGCCAAAGGAAATTCAATTTTAGTCAATCTTTGAAATTTATTTACACCCGACATAGTCGCTGCATCGTGTAGACCAGCTGGAACACTTCTAAGCCCTTCAATCGTATATCTTGTAGCGGGTATTGTTGCATAAACTATAACCGCAATAAGTACAGATGTGTCAGTTATACCAAATAGCATCATCACTGGAATTAAATAAACAAAAGATGGGAATGTTTGAAAAATATCACAAACACCCAGCATAAAGTTTGCTGAATGTTTATTTTGGAAACATAAAGTTCCTACTGTAAATCCAATTATACAAGAAACTATAACTCCAAAAGTTGCCATATATGCTGTGACTAAAGCTCTATCCCACCAAGGGCTGAATGCGATAAATAGTGTTAACGCACAAACTACCAATGCTGAACGTAAACCACCTATTAAATATCCTGCTCCAACAACTAAAACTATCGTAGCAATTGCGGGCATTCTTAAATATAGTGCTCTCATTGGCTGAAGCACATCTTTAATTAACCATGTGTTGAACGCTTTAATATATACAAAGAAAGTCTCAAATATCCAATCTACTCCTTTATTCCAAAAATCTGCGGTTGATATTCCTTTGTTATGTGGAATTTCAAATAAATAATTAAAAGTATCTTTAAATAAGAAAGTTCCAACGTATGCGAGTACTATTCCAATAACAAAAATAACGCCAAAAAATAAAATATTTTTATTTCTCTGATAAAAAGTAAGATTACCAAAATAATCTGTTTGTTTATTGGCCCATGCTAAAGACATCTTATCTAAAAGAATTGCAATTAAACTAATGCATAAGCCTGCTTCTAAAGCTAAACCAATATTCAATTGGTTTAGTGCTAATAATAAATTAAATCCTAAACCTTTTGCTCCAATAAAAGCTGAAATTACTGCCATCGAAAAACAGACCATGATGACTTGATTAACACCAATTAAAATATCTCTTCTAGCAGTAGGAATTAATACCTTAAACATTAGTTGAAAATTATTACATCCACTCATCCGTCCTGCTTCAATAACCTCTGGGGGCACTGCTCTTAGACCTAATAGAGTTAATAATATCATCGGTGGTATTGCTACGACCATAGTAATAATTACTGCAGCATGGTCGCCTACTCCAAAAAGAACTAATGCTGGAACTAATACGGCATATTGTGGCATTGTCTGCATTACAAGTAATATTGGATATAAAGCTTTTTCTACACGTTTACTTTTAAAAGCTGCTATCCCTAATCCTAAACCAAAAATAAATGATAATGGAGCAGCAACTAATATAAATGAAAGAGTTTGCATTGAGGGCTTCCATTGACCAAATACTGAAATGTAAACCATAGTTAAACCTGCAAACAAAGCTAGACCTTTGCCGCTTAGTTTGTACGAAAGTAAAGCTGCACCTGCTGCAACAATAGTCCATGGTAATCCTGGTAATTCAGCCCATGGGTTTTTATCTATCCAATCCCAACTGGTAAAGGCAACAATCGTTTCTAAACCTCCCAGTAAGATTTCTCTAATTAATTCAATTAGAAAAGTCATGAAGGCAGTCAGATTTCTACTAATTTGTAAAACTATAGGACGACTTTTGAATTCTTGAGTATCTTCATTCCAAACTTCTATTGGCATCCACTCGTTCATTAAAAAAAATAATGAATCATTAATCCAAATAGGTAACCATCCAAGTAACGGAGGTAATCTCCAGAAAACATCGAAAGCGTAATATCTTACTTCTTTACCTAAAAATACATAACTACTTTGATTTGGATCTTTAACAAATTCAGCTTGACCTCTTATGAACTTATATGTCTCAGGAACATCAATAGCAAAACATAAAGCAAAGAATACAATTAATAGGAATAACCACTGAAAAGTTTTTGGGTATTTTTTTAATAATTCCATAATCAATTATTACTTTTTCTTCCTCCAAAGACTGTATTGATTATTTTTACTGGATTAATAGAGCCTATAATTTCATTATTGTTATCAACTACAGCAACTATTTTTTCTTGAGTAAGAATTTTTTCAGCAACATTCTCTATGATTTCATTTTGGGAGACTTTTAAATCACCTAAATTATCTTTTGATGTATCCATTACATCTTTGATCAGTAAAACTTTTTCTCTTGGTACTTCTTCTGTAAATTTTCTGACATATTCTGTAGCTGGATTTAAAACAATATTGGCAGGAGTATCTAGTTGTTCAATTATTCCATCTTTCATAATTGCAATTCTATCAGCAAGTTTTAAAGCCTCATCAAAATCATGTGTGATAAACATGATAGTTTTTTGTAACTTGTCTTGAAGTCTTAAAAACTCATCTTGCATCTCTTTTCTAATTAACGGATCCAAAGCTGAAAAAGGCTCATCTAGGAACCAAATATCTGGCTCAACTGCTAAAGATCTTGCTATACCTACTCTTTGTTGTTGTCCTCCTGAAAGTTCTCTAGGAAAATAATTTTCTCTGCCTTCAAGACCAACTAGTTTAACCATATCCATTGCTTTATTTATACTGTCCTCAGTTTTGACACCTTTAATCTGAAGTGGGAAAGCAATGTTTTCCACAACTGTTTTGTGTGGAAGTAAAGCAAAGCTTTGGAAAACCATTCCCATTTTATTTCTTCTAAGATCTATAAGATCTTTATTATTTAATTGTAATAAATCCTGACCCTCTATAAAAATTTTACCACCCGTTGCATCAGTCAATCTTGAGATACATCTTAATAAAGTTGATTTACCTGAACCAGATAAACCCATAACAACTAACATCTCTCCTTTTGAAACTTCAAAAGAGGCGTTGTTTACTCCAACAATACAACCATTTTCTTGAAAAGTTTTAGCATCAACATTCCCATTCGAGTCTTGAAGCATCTTTTGAGCATTTGCTCCAAATATTTTATATACATTCTCACATTTGATAACTGGCTCAGACATAAATTTTAATTAAGTTATATGAAATTAGGACAAAATTAAATCCATAATATTGTTACTTTCCCCCTAAAAATTTTTAATATAATAAACTCTAGTATCAATTCCGGTACTTAAAAAACTTAATGCTTCACCACTTACAGTTATTGACTCGTCTACCCCAACATTATTTCCACTCACTGTGAACCCTGCAAAACACTTGTTTTTCTCCTCATCCCACTTAACAAATGTTTCATCAATCTTATTACCATTTATTGTGTAAATTTCATGTGCTCTAAAATTAAGAAAATTTGCTCCCATAATTGCACGTTGAGGAATTAATTTTGTAGCTTTACAAACTTGCTCATAAACTTCATCCGTTAACTTAAAATGATCTGTGCCATCAAAGGTTACTAATATCCCTGAGGGCAATTTAGAAATTAATTCACTTAATTTCTTTTCTTGAGCAATCCTTTCCTCTTCTAATTTCATCTTTCTAACAAGTTCATCACCACCACCAAACATTATGTTAAGAACAAAAAAAGATAGGGATATTGTGAGAATTATAAGTACCAAGCCACCAAACTGTTTTGTGGTCTCGGGTAAATATTTTACTTTATTTAAAAAATTTTCTTTTGACATTTACTCTTGTAACTTTCCATTTTTCCATAAGCCAGATTTTTGAGTTCCATCCGATGAAGTAAAAGTGCCTTTGCCATTCATAAATCCTTTTGACCATTCACCTTCATAAGTTGAGCCATCTGGAAATGTTAAGACACCTACCCCGCTCCATTCACTATTTTTAAATTCTCCTTTATAGATATATCCATTAGGCCAAGTTTCAGTCCCTTGACCGTTTTTTTTTGTGCCTACCCATTCACCTTCATAAGTAGTTTTGTCTGTGTAAACCCACTTACCAAAACCATTTTCACAGTTTCCTTCTTTGCATCCTGTGCTTCGAGCTATTGCAACTGAACTGATAAGTAAACTTAAAATTATCGCTAAGAGATACTTTTTCATAATAATATTTTACACAAAATTTACCAAAAAAAAATCAGACTTTTTGGTCATGTTTAATACATGAATATATTGAAATATATTTTTCTGCATTTTCACTTTTTATATTTCTTGTAATTTCATGAATTAACTCTCCTGTTTTTCTAGTAATAATACCTGACTCTGAATAATTTTTTTCTTGATCAATCGATTTAAATAAAACTACGTCTTTATTAACAACCTTAACATTCAATTTTTCTGTATCTGAGAGAAATAAAGATAATCCTTTAATTAAAAGGGTTTCTGGTTGTTTTGATTGAATTTCAAATTTATCCAATCCTTTTTCATTCAAATCTTTGGCTAAAAAAGTTTGATAATTGTGCTCTGAATTTTTAATTATTTTTTTTTCTAAATCACATACAAACTCAAGATCAATGTTCTCATTAATACTTACATCTTTTGCAAAAGTTTGGCCAAAAAATAATAAACTAATGACTATGCTCAAAAAATATTTGTTCATCTTTTTTTTTAAAAAAAAATCTCCCCCAACATTGTTGGGAGAGATTCAAAGATTTAGTTACTTTAACCTTATTTAATAAAAGCTTTCCAAACTTTCTTGTTATCTTTAAGCCATTTTTTAGCTGCATCTTCGTGAGTCATTTTGTCAACGTCAACTAAAGCTGCCATTGCACCAATTTGACTTGTTGTGAAAGAAAGTTTTTTAAACATAGCTGCTGCATCTGGATGAGTTTTTGGAAAGTCAGCATTAACTGCTTTCTTCAAATAACCATCTGGCGAACCACATTTACCATCTCCACCATCCTCAGGTCTGCAACCTGCAGTGTACGGAGGAAAGTCGATAAATGTAAAACCAGCACCATCAGTAAAGTTTGGTGTCCAGTTAAAGATAATTGTTCCTCTTCCTTCTTTTTCAGCTGCTGCTAACTCTGCCCAAAGTGCGTCCGCACTTCCAGCAAATTTAACCCACCAAAGATCTCCTAAACCTAAAGCGTCAACTCTTTGAGGGATTAAGTCACCGTGCCAAGTTTGTGGACCTTCCAACATTCTTCCTTTTCCATTCGGAGAGTCAGGTGTTGTAAAGTTTTTAGCACAGTCTGGGTTTTTCAAAGCAGTCCAGTCTGGTAATCCTGGGCATAAACCTTTTTCAGCAACCCAGTTAGGATACCCCATATCCTCTAGAGTTCTAGCTTCATGATCACCCCAGTCAAGTAAGCCACCTTTATCTAGAGCTGTTGTAAATGATTTACCAAAAGCTGATTCCCATACTTCATGAGATAGAGTTACGTCACCAATTCTAATTGACTCGTATACTGCTTGTGAGTCAGCATTCACATATTTAACATTGTTTCCCATGCTTTCCATTATTCCACCAATAACGTAAGCCATTACAATTTGACTTGACCAGTTATGAGTTGGGATAACGATGGGCTTTTTGCTATCTGCATTCGATAAACTAGCAAAACTTACTGCTGAGATTATAACTGCAGAAATTAACGATATTATTTTTCGCATTTATTCCCCTTTCTTAATATTAAGTGCCATTAGTATGTGCCTAAGTAAAATGATAGTCAACTAGAAGATTTAATTATAATATGTAAAAAGAATTATAAAAATGTCGCAAACTACTTTAGATATTAAAGAGCCTGGTCTCAATGTTTTACCACCTGGAGTTGAAAGACATGTTGTCAACGCTGGAGGTCTTACTGGCTTACAGATTTTTCCTGATGATGAAATAGAAATTATAAATGAAGAAGGAAATCAAATTTGTGAAATTATTTGTTTTGATAAAGATGGGAAATCTGAACTTGGAATTTTAAATCAAAAAGAAAATTGTAAAAAAAGTTTTATAAAAGAGTTGCTTAAAGGCAAAGACGAAGCTTCTTTGATAACAAACCTTCAGTTAAAAAAAAGAAGCTTAGATATTAACAAATCTAAATCGTCAATTTTGTTTGATGAACAAACTCCAAGTGGTGAAAAAATAAAAATAAAATCTAAAGATAAATGCTATGTTATTTTCGCAGCTCCACAAAATGATATGCTGGTATCTGAACAAAATCCATCAAGCGACTTAACGTTATTTATTAAAAGAGATAAAATAGTTAATGACAAAGAATTATCAATAATTCCTGATCCTATTTATGAGCCTAGACATGAGGAAAATATAGAAAGGCAAACCGCCATTTCATTTGAGGTTAAGGAGGGAGATTTTATTCAAGTGATAAGTCCGGCTGGAAGACAGTGTTCTGATTTTGTGGCATTCGATACAAAAAAACTTGATAAGAAAATTGAAAAAGGTCTTGATTGGCAAACCACTCGAACTTTTATGGGAAATACTTTTCCAGGTCCTGGTTTATTTTCAAAGTTTTATGACACTGATCATGAGCCCTTGGTTGAAGTTATAAGAGATACTGTAGGTAAACATGATACATTTAATCTTGCTTGTACTTCAAAATACTATGAGGATGCTGGTTATTTCGGTCATGCTAATTGTTCTGATAACTTAAACAATGCTATGGCTAAGTATGGAGTCCAAAAACAAAAGGGTTGGCAAGCTATCAATTTGTTTTTTAATACTTCGGCTACAGGGTTAAATTCAGTCATTTCAGATGAATCGTATGCAAGACCTGGAGATTATGTAATGTTCAGGGCTTTAAAAGATTTAACTATTGGAACAACAGCTTGTCCTAGTGATATAGATGCATGCAACTCGTGGAATCCAACTGATATTTTTGTTAGAACTTACGATAAAAAAAAAGAATTTTCAAAATCATTTGCTTTTAGAATGAAAACAGACTCTGAAAAAAAACTTACTAGAAACTCTGGCTTTTACGAAAAGACATCAAAGCTTACAAGAAATTTTATCGATGCCAGAGGTTTTTGGCTACCTAATGATTATACTAAGCACGGAGTTGTTGAAGAGTACAACGCTTGTAGAGAAAAAGCAGTTTTAATTGACTTATCTTCTTTAAGAAAATTTGAAATTATAGGTCCTGATGCTGAAGAATTAATGAACTATACACTTACAAGAAATATAAAAAAACTTGCTGTTGGTCAGGTTGTTTATTCTGCAATGTGTTATGAAAATGGAATGATGTTTGATGATGGAACATTATTAAGACTTAGTGAAACTGGTTTTAGATGGATTTGTGGGGATGAATATGGTGGTGAGTGGCTTAAAGAAATAGCTAAAAAGAAAAACTTTAAGGTCAACGTAAAAAATTCAACAGATCAAATAAGTAACGTATCAATACAAGGTCCAAAAAGTAGAGAGATATTAAAAAAAATGATTTTTACTCCACCAACACAACCAACTATTGAAGAGTTAGAATGGTTTAGATTTACCATTTGTAGAGTTGAAAACCTTCAGGGTATTCCATTGATTGTTTCAAGAACTGGATATACTGGTGAACTTGGTTTTGAAGTATGGTGTCATCCAAAACATGCATCTGATGTTTGGGATAAACTTATGGAAGCTGGAAAAGATGAGGGTTTAATACCTGCTGGATTTGCAGCCTTAGATAAACTTAGAATTGAAGCTGGTCTAATTTTATTTGGAAATGAATTTGATGGTCAACAAGATCCTTTTGAGGCTGGAATAGGTTTTGCTGTTCCATTGAAAACTAAAGAGGAGGATTTTATTGGTAAAGAAGTTTTAAAGGAAAGAAAAGCAAATCCTCAAAAAAAACTTGTGGGTCTAGAACTTATTGGTAAAGAAGCAGCTGGACATGGTGATTGTGTACACGTGGGAAGATCTCAGGTAGGTGTAATAACAAGTGGTTGTTTATCCACAACTTTAAATAAAAATATAGCTTTATGTAGAATTGATACACAATATTCAATTGAGGGAACTGAAGTTGAGGTTGGTAAAATAGATGGTCATCAAAAAAGAATTGCTGCAAAAGTAGTTGGGTTTCCACATTTCGATCCGAAGAAAACAAGAGTCAGATCCTAATGCCAAAATCAGCAAAGGATTTATTGGAATTTTGGGAAGATCAGATGAAACTTTCTCATACTTCTAGTAATTACTTTTTTAGAAAATCGCCTTCACATTATCATATGATGCTTTTAGTGATGCATGCATATAAATATAAAGAAAATCTTACTGTTGAGGAACTTAAGACTAAACTATTTAAAACTTCGCGTCCAAAGTCAGCTTTGATGATAAATGAGGCTTGTGAAAAAGGTTTTTTCTTTTTAGAAAAAACCTCAAATGATCAAAGAAAAAAGCACATTAAACCAAGTGAAAGTTTTATTAACGAGTTCAATAATTATCTAGAAACACTAAAACATCTGAGTTTTTAATATTTGTACAAGTTTTACTTATATTTTTTATATATATAAAAAACTATATATTTAAGTCGCACGAAAAATAAAGTTTGCATATGTCATTACCGACAAAAGCAAAAGTAGTAATAATCGGTGGAGGTATCCACGGTTTAAGTACTGCTTGGAAATTATCTGAAACTTATAAAAATCCTGGTGACATTGTAGTCCTTGAAAAAAAAGACACTGCTGCTGGAGCAAGTGGAATTGCATGTGGAGTAGTTAGAAATAATTATTTTCAACCAGCAATGAGAGAACTGATGGCCCACTCAGTCTCTGTTTGGGAAAGTGATCCAAAAGCATTTAAATATAATCCAGTTGGTTATTTACAAATATCACCTGAGGTTATGCATGAAGATGTTGCGAGCATTTATGAGCAACAAAAAGCAATAGGATATGAATCTGATTTTATAGAGGGTGAAAAGGATTGCATGAAATACATGAAGGGCATGTTTGATGACTGGCAAGCCCAAGGTATAACTTCAATTCTTCATGAAAAAAAGGGTGGATACGCATTTAATAAAGACTCTATTAAAGCTTTAGAAAATAAATCTACTTCTAACGGTGTTCAAGTGATGAAAGGTGTCAAAGTTACAGGATTTAGAAGAGGAAGTAATAGTAAAGCGGTTACAGGGGTTGAAACAGATAAAGGCACAATTGATTGTGAACAAGTAGTAATTGGAGCAGGACCGTGGGCTAGAGATTTTTGGAACATGTTGGAATTACCTAAAACAGCAAACATAAAAGGTAAAGATGGTAAAATGCATGTAACTGATATGTGGACTTATTGGATGCTTCAAGAGGGTGTTATTGGTGTTGAGCCAGATTTCTTAAAGACAAATGATGGAAAACAGCCACCAGTAGTTCATGTAGACTCGACAGCACCATTATATTCAGACAAAACAAAAAAATTAATTACAGATAAAATTTGGGGAATTTATTATAAACCTGATATTGATGGTTTAGGAGTTCAGGGTGGAACATCACCTTACATTGTTAAAAAACATTTTGATCAGGTAAATGTTGATCCTTATGGAATTGAGTCTCCAGAGTATCAAACCACTGATGCGTTTAGTGATATGTGGTGCTCTGCTTTAGCACATTGCCAAAAAAGATTTGAGGGAAAATCTGATTTATATAGAAAAGGTCCATCAGGTGGTCTTGGATGCATGACACCAGACTCATTTCCAATCTTTGATAGATTTTTTGAAAACGTATATATGATTGCCGATGCTAACCATGGTTATAAAATGATTGGTGTTGGAGAGCTTGTTGCAAAAGAAATTCTTGGTACTGAAAGTGATTTATTGAAACCGTTTAGATTCAACCGTTACGAGAAGGGAGAACTTCACCCTACTTCGAACAGTCCGTTCCCTTGGAGTTAAACTCTAAGCCTAGACACTAATAAATTTTTCAGCTACGCTTGAAAAAATATAATTCATTGAGGGGAAAAATGACGGATCTAGAAAAGCACGTAAACCGACCAGGTAGAGACAAACAAGTTAAAAAAGTAAGAGAAAAAATTAACGAATTAGGAATTACTTATATCTATTATCAATTTATTTCTGTAACAGGGAGAGTTGTAGGTAAAGGAATACCTGCAGATCATTGGGAAAGAACAGCAGAAAAAGGTTTTCAATTAGTATACGGAGCTACAGCAAACTTATTTTTAGATCGTCATAATAATTATATAGGTTATGGACCTGAAGCAATGGAATTAGTTGGTATCCCTGATCCAGAAACTTTTTGTCAATTACCATGGGACAAAAGAGTAGGAAGAGTTTTTGTAACATGTTTCAGAAACAGAGAAGAGAGAAATAATCCTGGTGGACATTTAACTTCTGACTGTAGAGGAAATTTAAGAATTTTCATGGAAGAATTTGAGAAGAAACATGGACTTGAGTTAAGAGTTGGAACAGAGCCTGAAATGATGTGGCTTACAAAAAACGAGGATGGAACGCCTACTGGAAAAGGTTTTTCTAAACCATTCTGTTATCATATTGATCAATTTGAATCTTTAAGACCTGTTTTTATGAAGGTTATTGAGTATTCAAAAGCTATGGGTTTAGATATGATTCAAGGTGACCATGAAGATGCTCCAGGTCAATTAGAATTAAATTGGACTTACGACAATGTACTTCGAAATGCAGACAGACTTTCAACTTATAGACAAATATGTGCTCAAGTTGCAAGAGAACATAACTTAATTGCATGTTTCATGACTAAGCCTTTTATGGGTGTGTCAGCTAGTGGTTGTCATACTAATATGTCTTTATGGAAGGGTGGAAAAGTAAAAACTAACAAACTTGGACATAAAACTTTACCGGCTGTTGAAGAGGTATTTGGTTATGTTGAAGGTGGAACTAATACTTTTATGCCTGATACAAAAGATATGCAGTTACCAGGTAAAATTGGTTTACAATCAATTGCTGGTATAATGGAACACTTGCCAGCTTTAACTGCGTTAGGATCTTCAACGGTAAATTCTTATAGAAGATTATGGGATCAAGGTTTTTGGGCACCTGTTTATGCTGACTGGGGATACCAGAACAGAACTTGTGGATTAAGAGTTTCTGCTCCTGGAAGATTTGAATATAGATCAGTAGACTCTATGCATAATCCTTACTTATTAGGTGCTGCATTATTAAAAGCTTGTGATCATGGAATAAGTAATAAAATGAAACCAGCTGATCCTGAATCTAGAAATATTTATGAAGCTCAAAAAGCTGGTAAGGATGTAAAAAAACTTCCTTTAAGTTTAGGAGAAGCTTTGGAAAGATTATCAGAAGATGAGGTAATTAAATCAGCTATGCCTGATGAAATGTATAAAGTTTTTCATTGGTATAAAAATGATGAATGGGAAAGATTTTTAGGAGCAACAACTCAATGGGATCTAGATACTTATCTAGATTGTTTACCATAAAAAATACGGAAAGAGGAAAAGTATATGTGCGGAATTGCGGGATTAATTCATAGAGGAAAATCTTCAAAAGTTGGTCATGAGCTTCAAGGTATGTTGCAAGCGCTGAAACATAGAGGAGAAGACTCTACGGGTTATGCTTTATATGGAGACACTGATGGAAAAAATTTTATCATGCGTTTCAAAGTTGGAGAAAACGTTGGTGAGGGTAGTACATCAGTTGCTGAGGATGTGTCCGTTTATGATGAAAGAAAAAAGATTGTTGATAGTTATCTTAATGAAATGGGTGCAAAAATTATCAAAGAAGAAAGGATACTTCCTTACTCTTTAAGATACGAAATAGAATATAATAAAAAAGATTTATTAGAATTTTCACAAAAAATAGAAAGTATTCCAGGAGTAGAGATACTTTCAATGGGTAAATCTTTAGAAGTTATTAAGGATCTTGGGAATGCCAAAATGGTTTGTGACAGATATAATCTAGACAAACTTGTTGGTACTCATGCGATTGGTCACGCTAGAATGGCTACTGAGTCAGGGGTAGATATTAAATCTGCTCACCCATTTTGGGGTTATCCGTTTAGCGATGTATCAGTTGTTCATAATGGTCAGCTTACAAATTACTGGAATAATAGAAGAGCTTTAGAAAATAAAGGAATGAGATTTATGTCTGAGTGTGACTCAGAACTTATCGCAGTTTATTTAGCTGAAAAAATGAGAGAAGGAGCATCTCTTGAAGAGGGTATGAAAGAGTCTCTTACTGGATTAGATGGTGTTTTTACTTATTTTGTAGCTACAAAAGATTCTTTAGGAATGGCAAAAGATACTATGGCGGCAAAGCCTTTAGTTTTATATGAGTCAGACGATTTAGTAGCGATGGGTTCAGAAGAAATAGCAATAAGATCAATTTTACCACAAGAAATTGATACTTATGATCCATTCGATGGAGAGGTAAAAGTATGGCAAATATAAAAAGTGTTTCAAAGAAAACTAAAGCCCAAGCAATGGGTATGCACACTGAGGTTTTAACAGGAAGAACTCAACAAAAATTTTTCAATCCCGATGAGGCAGAAAACTTTTATTATTTTGGAACTCATGATGTTGATTTTAATAAAAGAACTGATCTTGATGTAAAAGACATGAGTGCAGCGGAAGCAAATAAAGAAATAGATAATTTAATGAGCCAAGGATATGGAACAATCGTTATTAAAAACCCACAAGGTAAACATAGTTTAGGAGTTGGGATATTAAATAAATTAAATTTAATTTTTGAGGGAAGTTTAGGATATTTTGGAATGGGTTCATGTGATGGTCCAATCGTTCGTATCAATGGAAGAGTTGGATGGTCTTGTGCAGAAAACTTAATGGCAGGTAAAGTTGTAATTGAGAAAAATGCTGGATCTTGTTTTGGAGCTGCCATTAGAGGTGGAGATTTAATCTGTAAAGGCAGTGTTGGTGCAAGAACAGGTATTGATATGAAAGGTGGTACAATAATTATTGGTGGTGATGCTGGTGCATTTACTGGCTTTATGATGCAAAGAGGTAGAATCATCATATTAGGTGATGTCGGAATAAATCTAGGAGATTCGATGTATGATGGGACAATTTTCGTAGGTGGAGAAATTGGTTCTTATGGTAGTGATGCAGTAGATGCTGATTTAACTAAAAGTGATCAAGATTGGCTTAAGAGAAAGCTTAAGGTTGCTGAGATTGGCGAAAATTTTGATGTAAGTAAAATGAAAAAAATTGTAGCAGGTAAAAAACTCTGGAATTACGACAACTTAGAACCTACTGAGAAAAAAGGAGCAATTTAATGGCTAAGAAGAAAAAGAAAAAAAATGGTAAATTAAAAACTAATGGTAACGTTGGAGGAAAAGCAGACGTTCACTTAAGTTCAAACGGTGGAAGAAATAAAAGCTTATTAGGTCATAACGCAATTTTCACTCCTGAAGTAATTGATGATATTCATATAAAATCTCAGTTGGGTAGATACAGAATGCGTGGAATGGCATTAATGAAAAAAATTCCAACATTTGATGATTTAGTTTTCTTGCCAGGAACTCTTACTAGATTTGTTATTGAAGGTTACAGAGAAAAGTGTGAAACAAAAACTGTTATTGGACCAAGATGTGAAAATCCAATTGAATTAGATATTCCAGTTTATATTACAGGTATGAGTTTCGGTGCTTTATCTTATGAAGCAAAAACTGCATTAGCTAGAGGAGCTACAATGGCAGGTAGCGCAACATGTTCTGGTGAAGGTGGAATGATACCAGATGAAAGAAGATATTCTGAAAAATGGTTTTATCAATGTATTCAATCCAGATATGGATTTAACCCACATCACGCACAATTAGCTGACGGTATAGAAGTTTTTATTGGACAAGGACAAAAAGTTGGTATGGGTGGTCACTTGATGGGTCAAAAAGTAACCGACCAAGTTGCTGAAATGAGATCACTTCCATCAGGTATTGATCAGAGATCTCCTGCAAGACATCCTGACTGGTTAGGTCCAGACGATTTAGCATTAAAAGTAGAGGAACTTAGACAGCTAACAAAAAATAAAGTTCCAATTCAATTAAAATTAGGTGCATCAAAAGTTTATGATGATGTTCGTATGGCTGCAAAATGTGATCCAGATTCTATTTATCTAGATGGTATGGAAGGATCTACAGGAGCAGGTCCACACATCGCTGCAGCAAACACTGGAATTCCTGGTATCGCAGCTATTAGAGAAGCAAGAAGAGCTTTGGATGATGTAGGAAAAACTGGAAAAGTAACTTTGATTTATGCTGGTGGAGTTAGAGACGGTGCTGATATGGCAAAAGCATTAGCTTTAGGTGCAGATGCAATAGCTATTGGTACTGGGTCTATGATTGCACTAAACTGTAACAAAGATATTCCAGAAGCAAATTTTGAAAAAGAAATGGGAGTAAAAGCAGGTGAATGTTATCACTGTCATACTGGAAGATGTCCTGTAGGAGTTGCTACTCAAGATCCAAAATTAAGAGCAAGATTAAATCCTGATGATGCAGCATTGAGAGTTTATAATTATTTACATTCTATGACTCTTGAAGCTCAGTTGTTAGCTAGAGCTTGTGGTAAAACAAATATACATTCTTTAGAACCTGAGGATTTAGCAGCACTTACTTCTGAAGCATCAGCTTTAGCAAAAGTTCCGCTAGCAGGTACTAATTATACTGTTGGAGTAGATAACTTTCATAAAATTTAGAGGTAAAAATGGCTAAGAAAAAAAATAAAAAAAAAGTTTCTAAATCAGTAGTTATTAAAGACCAACAGCTAGGAAAGAAAAAAGAAACAGCTAGAGAAAAGATGATTGGTCAATCTATTGGCTATAGATATGACGTTAATCTACTGCCAGATTATAAAAAAATGACACCATTCCTTAAAAAGTATGTAGAGGCAATGGGCTGGGATGATTTGAATTGGTTAGAAGATGTTCATATGGGTTATGAAGAAGGAAGACCTGCTGTATTTTGTAGAAATGCTAATGGTTGGGTTACAATCCCATCATCAATCAAATTACCAGATAACCAACAAGACAGAGACATGATCGCAAGAGAACTTTTAGTAAAATTTCAAATGTCTCCAAAACATCCTCTTGTTGATTTGAAAAAAGCTTACCTAAAATTTTAATTACACAATCTTAAGTTGATTCTTTTTTAAAACCTATTGTAAATATTAGGTTTTATTGAACTGTTTCATTTGTAACAACTTTCCAAATTTTATAGGCTTTCAAAAACTAATATGGAGAGAGAATATGACTGATCAGTTAGGTGCTCTTACTACTATATTTACAGAATTTTACTACTGGGTAACAGTGGTACTGATGTTCTTAATTCACGTCGGGTTCTGTATGTATGAAGTTGGAGCTTCTCGTTATAAACACCATCAACATACTCTTATGAAAAACACGATGCTGATACCTTTGGTAACAGTAACTTGGTTTTTATTTGGTTGGTGGATTTACTGGGCTTTCCCAACAGGACCAGGGTTAGCACCTTCAATTATGAATGAAAGTACCGCTCTAATTACAGATGACTCTGCATTTAGTGCTACGTGGTACACTGCTACAAGTGAGTTGATGGCAATCAATTTAGGAGATCACATTTCTGGTGTCTTCTGGGCTGCTTTCCTGCTCTTCTCATGGACAGCTGCTTCCATTGTCTCAGGAGCAATAATTGAAAGAATTACAACCTTTGCATTTGGTATTTTAGCAATTGCAATTGGTTCTGTATTCTGGACAATTGATGCTGCTTGGGGATGGCACTTTGATGGTTGGATGTTAAAACTTTTAGGATATCATGATGCTTATGCGTCAGGAGTAATTCACGCAATTGCTGGTGGATTTGCTTTAGGAGTTCTAATGGTTTTAGGACCAAGAATTGGAAAATTCTCATCAAGTGGTGAGCCAAGAAATATTGGACCAAGAAATCCTTGGCTAGTAACGATTGGATTATTTCTAATTTATACTGGTTTCTGGGGATTCTATGCGGCATGTAATATACCAATATTTGATCTTGGGCCTGAATACGGTATGGAAGGCATAAGCTATTGGACGGCAACAAACATATATGTAACCCCTACTACACTTAGTGGTATTACTTTTAACTTCTTGATGTCATTATCAGGAGGATTATTAGCCGGTTATTGGATTGCAAAAGGTGATCCTTTCTGGACATACTCTAGTGGACTAGCAGGTATCATATGTGCTTCAGCTGGAAATGATTTATATCATCCAATTCAAGCAATGATCATTGGTATGATCGGTGTTGTGATATCGTACAAACTACATTATTGGGTTGAGCGTAAGTTCAAAATTGATGATGCGGTTGGTGCAGTTGCGGTTCACGGTTATGCTGGATTTATTGGTCTAGTAATATGCGGTTTCGTTCTAAATGGTTATCCTTCATCTGGTTATAGTGTTGGAGCTATGTGGGATGGGACTACTTATGCAACAATCAATCCATTAGGACAGTTCATAGGAGCACTAATAATGTTCGTAGTTCTTGGACTAATACCAGGCTATGTTATTGCAAAAGTTCTCGCGGGTATGGGTAAATTAAGAATCCCACGAGAGGTAGAAATAGCAGGTCTAGATTATGAAATGATGGAGGCTGCTAAATCAGATGAAAAAGCAGTTTCATCTGCAACCAGGTAAAGGAGAAATATATGGCGACTGTTACAAACTGGATAGATCACCTAAATAAACCAGCAGAAGAAGTTGTTGGTGCTGTTTATCCTGGTGCAGGATCTAGTGAAGGTATACTTGTTATACTAGCTATAATTTTATGGGTTGGTTGGACTGTTTTGACTGCCAAATCTGAAAGCGATGAGCTTGAAAGATTGGGTAGAAAAAGACATGGTCCAAATGACCATAAAAGCAATATTACCGATTGGTAATTTAAACTAAAAATTTGGGCACTGTTAATCACAGTGCCCATTTTTATTTCTTAACTAATAATGCCTGAAGAAGATAATAATAACGAAGAATTAAGACCAACTAAAATGCGTGGTGTTGTTTTTCCTAAAGCAAAGTATGGTGTAATTATAGCAGTTATAATAATTATCTGTGTAAATTTAATTCTATATAAGGAAACAATTTTTTCCTTTTTCAAATAACTATGTTAACCTAATTTGTGTCAAAAAATTTATTTAAAATCGCTAAAGAAAAAAAAATCAAATATTTTTTAATAAGTTTTGTTGATCTATTTGGAGTTCTCAGATCAAAATTAGTGCCAGCACATGCAATTAAAGAAATGCAAGAAATTGGCGCGGGATTCGCAGGATTTGCTGCATGGTTGGATATGACACCTGCGGACTCTGATATGTTTGGAATTCCTGATCCTGATAGTTTAATTCAATTACCTTGGAACAAGGAAGTAGGATGGCTTGCCTCGGATCTTTGGATGAATGGCAAACCAGTAGATGCCTCACCAAGAGTGATGTTAAAGAAACAAATCAAAAAACTCTCAAAACAAGGATTGACTATGAAATCTGGTGTGGAGTGTGAATATTTTTTGATATCTCCAGATGGAAGCTCAATTGCTGATCCAAGAGATACTCAATCAAAACCATGTTATGACCAATCAGCATTAATGAGAAGATATGATTTAATTAAAGAAATTTGTGATTGTATGATTGAAATGGGATGGGGTCCTTATCAAAATGATCATGAAGATGCTAATGGCCAATTTGAGATGAATTGGGATTATTCAGATTGTTTAAAGACTGCAGATAGACATACATTTTTTAAATACATGGTAAAAACTATTGCTGAAAAGCATGGTCTGAGAGCAACGTTTATGCCTAAACCATTTGAAAATTTAACTGGAAACGGTTGTCATGCTCATATTTCTGTTTGGGATGGAAAGAAAAATAAATTTCTGGATAAATCTAATGAATTAGGTCTAACTAAAATGGCATATAATTTTTTAGGTGGTGTCATAAAACATGCTTCATCTCTATCTGCATTTTTCAATCCAACAATCAATAGTTACAGAAGAATTAATGCACCTCCAACAAAATCAGGGGCATCATGGTCACCAAGTAGTATATCTTATACCGGTAATAATAGAACACATATGATAAGAATCCCTGATCCGGGAAGATTTGAATTAAGATTAATGGATGGATCTGCTAATCCTTATCTGCTTCAAGCAAGTGTTATCGCAGCTGGAATAAACGGTATTAAAAACAAAATTGACCCTGGTAAACCTCTTCATTGTAATATGTATGAGGACTTTGCAAAATATCCAGATCTTCCAAAACTTCCTGATGAATTAGATCAATCATTAAAAAAATTAAAACAAAATAAAGAGATGAATGAGGCTTTTGGTACTGATGTAATTGATAGTTATATAAAGCTAAGGAGCACAGAAATTAAAGAATTTAATAATGTAGAGAAATTTGATAAGTCGAAACCTATAACCAAATGGGAAAGACAAAATACTCTAGATTGCTAAAGTGAAAAGCTTAAAAAATCTTAAAAGCTGGAAATATAAAAAATTATTAAAAAATAATCATTTTAGTTTTAAAAGAAACTATGTTTTAAAACAACTTCCCGCTTCACTAATCACCAATGCTTTTAAAGCTATATCAGGTTGGAAAAATTATAAACCAACTCCTCTTTTATCACTCGATAAATTAAGGAAAAATTTAAGCTTTAATAATATATTTTATAAAGATGAGTCTAGGAGATTTCACTTAAAGTCCTTTAAGGCTTTAGGAGGGGCCTACGCAGTAGAAAAAATATCTAAAGGGAAAAAGAATATGGTAATTTCGTCTGCAACAGCTGGTAATCATGGTAGATCTGTCGCCTGGGGTGCAAAAAGATTAAATTTGAAGTGTAAAATTTTTGTAAGTCAATATGTAAGCCAAACAAGAGTTCGTGAAATAGAGAAGTTTGGAGCTGAGGTAATAAGGGTTAAAGGAAATTATGAGAATTCGTTAGAGGAATGCAAAAAACTCTCGAAAAAAAATAATTGGCAAATTGTTCAAGACGTCTCTACTAAAAACTATAAGTACATTCCCCAGCTTACAATGGCTGGATATTCTATTATGATAAAAGAAATCTCTAAACAAACAAATCATTACATAACACATATATTTGTTCAAGCTGGTGTTGGAGGATTAGCAGCAGGTGTAGTTGCAGGTGTAGCAAAATATTTTAAAAGAATTCCAAAAATAATTGTTGTTGAACCTGACAGAGCAGATTGTGTTCTTCAAAGTGTAAAAGCAAAAAAACTAAAAAAAATAAGAATAAAAAAAGAAAGTATTATGGGTGGGATGTCATGTAATGAAATGTCACTTGTTCCATGGCAAATATTAAAAAAAACTTCTAACTATTGCGTATCTGTTGCTGACAAAAATGTTGCCAAAACAACAGCGATGCTAAAGGATAGAAAATTAAGTAAAGGTTCAATTGTAGGAGGTGAATGTGCAACTCCTGGGATTATTGCACTGATAGGTTTAGCTAACAATCCTAAAGCGAAAAAATTATTAAATTTGAACAAAGATTCCAACATTCTTGTCATTGGATGCGAAGGAAATGCAGATGTTAAACTTTACAAACAACTGCTATCTAAAGGTAGAAAATAACATTTATATGACAAAAAATGCAATAGCTTGGATAAGGGAAGACTTTAGAGTTGATCACAACCCTGCCCTTTCATATGCCACACAAAACCATGAAAATGTAATTGCATTATATATTTATAATAAAACTGATTTTGATAATAAAAGAGAAGCACAAAAATGGTGGCTATTTAAATCTTTGGAAACATTTAAATCAGAATTATCTAAATACAAAATTAATCTTCAAATATTAGCAGGTGATGAATTAGATATATTTTCAAAAATAAAAAAAAAGGATGAAGTTACAATATATTGGAACAAGATCTATGAACCAGACGTAATTGCCAAAGGAAAAAAAATTCGAGATGTTTTTTTAAAAAATGAAATTCAATTTAAATATTTTAAAGGAAATATACTTAATGAATTTCAAGAAGTTACTAAGAATGATGGAACCCCATTTAAAGTATTTACCCCTTTCTGGAGAAATGCTGAGCAAAAATATTTGGGTTTACCACCAAGTAAAAATTATATTGTTAAAAAAAAAACGAAAATGATATCTTTTTTTAAAAATTGTGTTGAACCTAAAAGTATTTTACCAAAAAAAAATTGGTATAAAAAATTTGAGAATTATTGGAAAGTCTCAGAGAATGATTCAAAAAAAGTTCTTAACAATTTAATTAATGATAAAATTAAAGAATATGGCACAGCAAGAGATTATCCTTCTGTAGAAGGTACATCCAAACTATCTCCATACATAAAACATGGACAAATACATGTGAGCACAATTTGGAAAAAATGTAACGAAATTAAATCTAAAGGCATTGGTTACAGAAAATATATTAATGAACTAGGTTGGCGTGAGTTTTCTCATAGTTTGATTAATTATTTTCCTGAGTTCTTAAAAGGAAATTACAGAAAAGAATTTGATAAATTTCCTTGGGTAAAAAACGAAAAATTTTTAAAAGCATGGAAATCAGGAATGACTGGTTATCCGATTGTTGATGCTGGTATGAGAGAATTATATGAAACTGGTTGGATGCATAACAGAATAAGAATGGTTGTTGGTTCTTTTCTAGTCAAACATCTAAGAATTAATTGGACCGAGGGTGAAAAACATTTTAGAAATTGTTTACTTGATTTTAATAAAGCCAATAATGTGGCCCAGTGGCAATGGGTTGCAGGATGTGGAGCAGATGCAGCTCCTTATTTTAGAATTTTTAATCCAATTCTTCAGGGTGAAAAGTTTGATAAAGAGGGAAAATATGTAAAAAAATGGATTCCAGAACTAAGCAAAGTCCCACAAAAATTTATCCACAAACCTTGGGAAATGGAAATGAAATATCAACAAGCAATTAATACAATTGTTGGAAAAGATTATCCAAGCCCAATAGTGATACATGAAGAAGCAAGAGCTTCTGCATTAAAGGCTTTTCAAAGTTTAAAAAAAAATTAATCTTCTCCTAAAAAATGATGAATTATAGTTCTTGTCTGTGGGTTTAACCTGTGCTCAAATAAATAGATACCTTGCCAGGTTCCGAGTAATAATTTGCCATTTTCAACACTTAGAGAAATTTGATTATTGGTTAAACTGGATTTTATATGTGCAGGCATATCGTCTTTACCTTCAGTAGTATGAATATATAACTTGTTATCCATTGGAGCTAATTTATTAAAATAATTAATCAAATCAGTTTGAACATCTGGATCTGCATTTTCTTGAATGATTAAAGAAGCACTGGTGTGTTGAATGCTAAGATTAAGAATACCATTTTTAAATTTATTTTTTTTAATCCAATCAATAGTTTGATCAGTAAATTCGTATAATTTTTGTCCATTAGTGCTGATTTTAAAGTTATTAAATTTTTGTATCATAAATTAAAGTTTGAAGATGTTAATTCATATAAACGACTAATTGTACGTTTAAATGGCTCTTTTAATGATTTAGATGATGTCAATTCATCTAGACTCTTTTCTATTGTGACAGCAAGTGGTACTTTTTTATCATAAACTATATCAATTAAGGTTATGAAACGGTGTTGTTGATTAGAATTAATGTCATCAAACTTGGGTATTTGATCAATTACTATAAATTTAGAAACTTTAACTATTTCAAGATAATCTTCAGCGCCTAGATTTTTGTCACATAACTCATTAAATGTAAACCTAACAACCCCCTCATAGAATTCTTTAATTAGAAATTCTCTTCCTTTAATATCAAGACTTTGTGTAGTTTTTTTTTTATCCTTTGAAATAATCCTAAAAAATTTATTCATTTTAAAATTACTTTCTTTGTTTAGTGGAAAGAAGTATCTATCATTTTGATTTTCTTTTGATTTTCTGTAATCATCTTCAATAACTAGCTCATGCTCGACTGTCTTTTTTTTCATAATCTCAATAAAAGGTTTGAATTGATCCCGTTGTAGACCATCCTTATATAAATCAGAAATTTGAATATTAGAGGTGACAATTATTTTTATATTCTCACTAAATATTTTATCAAATAATTTACCTAGTATCATGGCATCTACTATGTTGGTAACTTGAAACTCATCAAAATAAATTAACAAAGCTTTTGATTTTAAATCTTTAACAAATAAATTAATAATATTTTCATCTCCCTTATTCTTATTTGCATGAACAAAATCATGAAAATTTAACATAAACTCATTAAAGTGAAGTCTTAATTTTTTTTTAGAAATAAGATCATAAAAAAAATCTAATATCATCGTTTTTCCAACACCAACACCCCCGTGAAGATAAAAACCTTTTTTATAATTTTCTTTTTTAAAAAAATTAAAGATCGAAGAATGAAAATTTTTATTATAAAAATCTTGTAGTAATTTTATTGTAGTTATTTGATTTTGATTAATCTCTAAATTTTTTGAGCTACAAAATGATCTAAATTTTTCCTCAAGAGTTTTTGACATCAATTTTTTTTTGATTTAAAATCAATGCCATATTCTGATCTTGGACCCTTTCTCAAACCAAATGGACCAGAAATAAAAATAGTCATTGGTCTAGTTCCAGGCTCTAAATCAACTCTGTGATACGTATTGGCAGATCTAAATCCAATATAACCCGGTCTTCTCCAAAATTTTCCTTCCTTAGTTGTTTCCCAATAACCATCCCTAATCACAATTGTAATATATGGAAAAAGATGATTGTGTATTCCGTCACCATGATCGTCAGCTAACATTTCATGAATAAGTATATTAAATGGAAACCATTTTGGTCTATGTCTGAAAATTAGATAATATCTATTCATCCAAGGTTTTGCTAAATCAAATCTTGGGTGTGAAGGTCCCCTATCTAAAACAACTTTTTTTCTACCTAACTTATCTAATAATTTTAAAAACATTAATTTAATTTGATTATAGCATTATCTTTTGCCAAATATAGATTTTGGTTTGAAACAAAAGGACGTGAAATATTATCCTTATCAATTTTTAATGTTGAAATAGTTTTTCCAGATTTTATATCAATCACTAATAATCTTCCTATATTTGTAGACAAATATATATTTTTTAAACCAACAATAAATCCTGTGGGTAAAATTTCTTTTCTTTTTTTGGGTTTAAAATTATTAAATATATCAGTAACTTTTATAATATTTCCCGTAATTTTATCGATCACAATTAAATACCCCTCTAAAGAAACTGTAATTATAAAATTATCAATTACGGTTGGTCTTAAATTTGAATTTACATTATTCTCCCAATTAAAACTGCCTGATTTGATATCAATAGAAAAAAATTGATTTTTATTGTTTGAGAAAAATAAGTCTTTTTTATCAGTGATTATATCTGATGTTTCTAATGAAAAAGCTGATTCATATATTGCATCACTTTGGGTGGGTAATTGCCAGAGTAACTCACCATCATCTATTTTTACTGCACTTATGTCTCCAAGAGAATTATTAAAGTAAATCACATCTTCCACAATCACCATTGATAATTTTTTTTGAGATCGTATTAGTGCTGACTTTGTTTGAAAATTCCAAAGTTCCTCTCCATTTTTTAACGAATAACATCTAAGTGTATTGGTAAAATCAATTAGAAAAAAGCGATTTTTATAAATTTTTATTTGGGAATTAAATGGTGCTGAATTGTTTTTAGACCATATTAGATCCCCAGTCTCTAGATTTAACATATAATATTTTGATAAATTATCTGCTACTATTAAAAATTTGTTATTGTTTGCAAACTGTAAAATTGGATTAGATTTTTTCTCTGGTTTTGTATAATAATTTTTTTTCCATATAAGTTTCGATCGATTATTGAATTGTAAAATTGTCCCTTTGTCGTCAAAAAAAATTACATTGTCTTTATTAAATACAATTATTGGTTCAAATTGATAAAATTTCTCAATTTTAGAAAATTTATATTTTGAAGATTTTTTTAGAGATCCGTCAAAATTAACTCTTCCATCATTATTTGTAAATTTTACAGATAATCTATTTTTATTGAAATTTTTGCTAAGATTTAAATTTATATTCGTATTTAACTCTTGGCTTAAAGCTTTTGGATCATCAAAAATTTTTTCAAACTTTTGTTCCTCTATCTCTTTAATATTTTCTGAAGTCCAAAACTTTGAATTTTTATTAAAAGAACAACCAGAAAAAAAAATAATTATTAATAATAATTGAAAAATCTTATTCACTTAAATCTCTACTAAGTCTTTTTTGAGCCTCTAATAGAATTTCTTGATTAGCATTTTCTAAATTTAAGATTTGATTAAAAAATTCTTTTGATTTTTGCATTTCATTTTTTGAATAAAAGAATTCTGCCATAAGGTGTAAAGCATGAGATTTCCAAACACTTTCTGATTTAATTAAAGGATTTAAAATATTCAAAAGGTCATTTTCATTACTGTCATCTGCATTATAAAGCGCTTTTTTATAAATATTTAAATTCTTTATTTCTTTATCTAATGAAGTTTCGTCAATAATAATATCAAATAATTCATTGATTGTTTTTTTTTCTTTAATCAATTCATTGTCAATTATGAAATATAAAGATAAAGGTGAATAAGTTGAATTTTTTTCATTAACTAATTGTATTAAATCTTTAGCTGTTTTTTCCTTATTACTCTCAGAATAATTAAGAGTTATTAAATTAAAAGTGTTTGAGATCTTTATTTTTTTTCTGTCCTGATATTCACCAAATGCAAAATAGCTGATTAAAAGTATCGTGATAACAACTAATCCTGCAATTAATTTTTTTTTATTTTGAATGAAAAAATTTTTTATTTTTTCATTTCTTGTGTTTGTATTTATTATTGATATATCCTCATCCATATTTAAATCATATTTCTTAAAACATACTGAAGTATCCCACCATTTTTATAATACTCCAATTCATTTTTTGTATCAATTCTACATAGTGTATCTATTATTTTAACATCACCTGATGCATATTTGATTTCAACTTTTACTTTATCAGATGGATTAATACCTTTTTCAATATCTATTACACTTATTAACTCAGAACCTAATAAGTTCAGATTTTTTCTATTCATATTTTCTGTAAATTGTAACGGTAATATCCCCATCCCTATTAAATTAGATCTATGTATTCTCTCAAAACTCTCTGCGATAACTACCTTAACTCCAAGCAATTTAGTTCCTTTTGCAGCCCAATCACGAGAGGAGCCTGTTCCATATTCTTTTCCACCAACTACAACTAAATCAGTTCCTCTTTTTTTATATTCCACTACTGCATCATAAACTGACATAACTTTGTTTTCAGGATATAATGTTGTGAAACCACCTTCAGTTCCTGGAGCCATTTCATTTTTAATCCTTATATTCGCAAAAGTACCTCTCATCATTACCTCATGATTTCCACGTCTAGAGCCATATGAGTTATAGTCCTTTGGAAGAATTTGGTAATTCATAAAATACTCTCCTGTTGGACTATCTTTTTGAATATTACCAGCTGGAGAAATATGATCGGTTGTAACCATGTCTCCCAATATCAATAAAGGTCTTGCATTTTTAATCTCTTTAAAACCCTCTGGTTCATCACTAAGATTTTCAAAAAATGGTGGTTTTTTTACATAAGTAGAATTTTCATCCCAATTATAGATACTACTCTTTTCTGTTTTGATTTCTTGCCATTGTTTTGTTCCTTCTGAAACATTTGAATATCGTTTAACAAACATATCTGCATTCAAAGAATTCTTTAAAGTATTCTCTATTTCTTTATTTGAAGGCCAGATATCTTTTAAAAATACATCTTTGCCATTTTTATCTTTTCCAAATGAATCTTTAATCAAGTCAAATTCCATGTGGCCTGCAAGAGCATAAGCTACAACAAGTGGAGGAGAGGCTAGATAATTTGCCTTAATATGTGGTGAAATTCTTCCTTCAAAGTTTCTGTTGCCTGACAAAACAGAGACAGCATATAAATTTTCTTTTTGAATAGCGTCAACTATATTTTCTGATAATGGACCTGAATTACCAATACAAGTTGTACAACCATAACCGACCAAATTAAATCCTAATTGATCTAAGTAAGTATTTAAACCTGCTTTCTCTAAATAATCAGTTACTACTTGAGAGCCAGGAGCTAAAGATGTTTTAACCCATGGTTTAACATTCAATCCTAACTCAACAGCTTTTTTTGCAAGTAGTCCAGCTCCAATTAGAACATTTGGATTGGAAGTATTAGTGCATGATGTAATTGCAGCAATTAATATTGAGCCGTCCTTAATTTCATAATCAGTATCTTTTACCTTGGAAATTTTATAATCCTTTTTATCTGTGGCTTCTTTAAATACTTTTTTAAAATTACTTGATGCATCAGTTAAAAGGACTTTATCTTGTGGTCTTTTAGGACCTGAAATAGTAGGAACTACAGTGGACATATCTAAAGAGATTTTATCAGTAAATTCAATTTCATCACTTGACCACAAACCTTGTTCCTTCGCATACTTTTCAACAATTGCCACTGTTTCTTTATCTCTTCCAGAGAATTCTAAATATTTTAAAGTTTCTTCGTCTATTGGAAAGAAGCCACATGTAGCTCCATACTCTGGAGCCATGTTGGCAATTGTTGCTCTATCTGCTAAAGTTAAATTTTTTAATCCCTCACCATAAAATTCAACAAATTTTCCGACTACACCTTTGTCTCTAAGCATTTTAACAACTGTTAAAACTAAGTCTGTAGCAGTTGTGCCCTCTGGCATTTTTTTTGTAACTTCAAATCCAATAACTTCAGGAATCAACATTGAAATAGGTTGTCCAAGCATACCTGCTTCTGCTTCGATACCACCAACACCCCATCCTAAAACTGATAAACCATTTACCATTGTAGTATGACTATCAGTTCCAACAAGTGTATCAGGGAATAAATATTTTTCTCCTTTGTATTCCTCCGACCAAACTACTTTTGATAAATATTCTAAATTCACCTGGTGGCAAATACCAGTTCCAGGAGGAACAATCCTAAAGTTATTAAAAGCACTTTGACCCCATTTTAAAAAAGAATATCTTTCACCATTTCTCTTAAATTCAATATCTACATTTTTTTCAAATGAATCTTTTTTAGCTGATTGATCAACTTGAACTGAGTGATCAATAACCAAATCAACTGCAGATAAAGGATTAATTGTATTTGGATCTTTATTTTTTTCTTTCACAGCTTCTCTCATAGCAGCTAAATCAGCTACTGCTGGTATTCCAGTGTAATCTTGGAGTAAAACTCTAGCTGGCCTATAAGCTATTTCAGTTTTTGATTTCTTTGTATCCAGCCAATTTTTGACTGCCTCTATTTGGTTTTTATTAACAGATACATCATCCTCATATCTAAGAAGATTTTCCAATAAAACTTTTAATGACTTAGGTAATTTTGAAACACCTTGTAAGCCATTTAACTCAGCTTTTTTTAATGAGAAATATTTAAAGTTTTTACCATTAACCTCTAGGTCGGATAATGATTTGTAAGAATTTTTATTTCCTGGTTTCATATTTTATATATAAAATGTAATTATGCTCAAAAGAAGAAGCACTGACATAACATAATTAAAGTATTTAATATATTTCTCATTTGTCGCAAATTTCCTTAGATATTTGCCAACAAAAGTCCAAAAGGTGATGCTTGATAAAGAAACTACAAAGGCAAATAAAACAACTTGAGTCGCATAATTAAGATAATTTTCTCCGTATTCAACATATGTTGAAACAATAATAATTCCTATCAAAACTCCTTTCGGATTTAAAAATTGGAAAATGAAAGTATCTAAAAAAGAAATTGGATTCTCATTTTTTTTTTCGTTAGATGCTTTTGAAAAACTTATCTTATAGGCTAAATATATTAAGAATAAACTTCCTAAATATTTTAAAATAGTTTGTATAATTGGAAATAATTTAAAAACATTAACTAATCCGATTGTTAAAGCAAATACAACTGCAGTAAATCCAAAAGTAACTCCAAAAATGTGTGGGATTGTTTTTTTTATTCCAAAATTAAAACCAGAATAAGAAGCAACTACGTTATTAGGTCCAGGTGTATAGGCGGCTACAATCCAAAAAAGTGCCATCGATAAAAATTCTGGATGCATATTTATGCTATAGGTAAACCATTTTCTGCTTTTTGTGAGGGATGTACCAATGTAACTTTTCCCTCAGAGTCTATTGAACCTAAGAGTAAAAATTGAGATTTTACACCTGCAATATTTTTTTCTGGAAAATTACAAACACCAATCACTTGTTTACCAACTAAATTTTCCTCATTATAAAAATGAGTAATTTGTGCCGATGATGTTTTAACACCTATCTCGTTTCCAAAATCCACTTCAACAACTAAAGATGGTTTTCTAGCTTTTTCATTTTTTTTGACCGAAAGTACTGTTCCAAGTCTAATGTCTATTTTTTCAAATATGTCGTAAGTAATTTGTTCTTTCATAAATGTGATATTTATATTAATTATTAGTAATGAGTACAGAAGTAAATTTAGAAAAATTATACGAGAATTCTATCAAAATTTTATCCGATTTAATTGGATTTAAAACTATTTCAGGAGAAGATAACAATGATTTAATTAATTATTGTGAAAAATATCTCAGTGATTTAGGTGCTACCTCATTTAAAACTTATGATGATGAGAAAAAAAGAGTAAACCTTTTTGCAACAATCAAAGCAAAAAAATCAAATGGTGTTAAACCAATAATTTTATCTGGTCATACTGACACTGTCCCTGTTTCGAAAAGTTGGAGTACTGATCCTTTTAAAGCAACAATTAAAGAAGACAAACTCTATGGAAGAGGTTCCTGTGATATGAAAGGATTTATTGCATGTACATTAGCGTTTGCTCCAATTTTTTCTAAAGTTGATCTTAATAGAGATATTCATTTTTCTTTCACTTTTGATGAGGAGACTGCATGCTTGGGTGCACCAATATTAATAAAAGAACTTAAAAAAAGAAAAATTCAAGATGGAATTTGTATTGTGGGAGAACCAACAAAAATGAAAATCATAGATGCACACAAAGGATGTTACGAATATACTACTTATTTTGAAGGATTAGCTGGACACAGCTCGATGCCACACAAAGGTGTGAGTGCTGTTGAATTTGCATCAAAATATGCAAATAAATTAGTAGAGCTAAGAGAAGAATTAAAAAAAAGAGCTCCCAAAGACTCAATATTTGATCCTCCTTTTTCAACATTACAAGTTGGAGGTATATTTGGTGGTATTGCTCATAATGTAATAGCTGACAAATGTCGTGTTGAGTGGGAGACAAGACCAGTTGTTAAAGAAGATGGTATTTTTCTAAATCAACAAATAGATAAATATGCCAATGAGGTTTTATTACCAGAGATGAAGAAAGTTTTTCCTAATTCAAAGATAACAAAAGAAATAATAGGTGAAGTTACGGGTTTTGATCGTGTAGATAATTCAGAAGCATGTGAATTAGTTTCAAGTTTAACCGGTGATAATTCCAGAGAAGTTGTATCTTTTGGAACTGAAGCAGGATTATTTCAAGAAATTGGTATTAGCACAGTTGTTTGTGGCCCAGGTTCTATTGAACAAGCTCACAAAGTTGATGAGTTCATCGAACTCAATGAGCTTAAAAAATGTTTAAAATTTCTTGAGGGGATTAAGAAAAATTCTACTTTAAATTAGCTCCATCCACCAACAGATTTCACCTCTAGAAACTCCTCAAGACCATGTTCCCCGGCTTCTCTACCAATACCAGAATGTTTGAAACCACCGAACGGTGCATCAACTGCAATACCAGCTCCATTGACATCCACCATTCCTGATCTAAGTTTTCTAGCAACTCTTTTTACTTTTTCTTTATCTGTAGTTTGAATATAATTTGTTAATCCATAAGGAGTATCATTTGCAATCTCAATAGCTTCTTCCTCTGTTTCAAAAGGCATTACTGATAAGACTGGTCCAAATATTTCTGTTCTAGCTATTTCCATATTGTTATTAACATCTGCAAATACTGTAGGTTTTACAAAATAACCCTTTTCTAATCCCTCTGGTTTACCTGGACCACCTGCTACTAGTTTAGCTCCTTCATCAATACCTTTCTTAATTAAAGTTTGTATTTTGTTGTACTGAGTTTCAGAAATAACCGGACCTATATGTTCTCCCTCTTTTTTTGGATCACCAACCTCAAATTTTTCTGTATACTTTTTCAATCTTTCAACAGCATCATTATACATTGATTTTTCTACTAGCATTCTTGTAGGTGCATTACATGATTGACCTGAATTTCTAAAACATCTGAGCGCTCCTCTTTCAATAGCTTCTGGGTCAGCATCTTTAAAGATAATGTTTGCTCCCTTACCACCTAATTCTAAACTAACTCTTTTAAAATCTTTAGCAGCATTTTGTGAAATTAGTGCTCCTGCTCTAGTCGATCCGGTAAATGAAATCATATTTATGTCAGGGTGACTTGTTAAAGAATCACCTGTCGTTGCTCCATCACCGTTTACTAAATTAAATACGCCTGGAGGAAATTTTGTTTCATCAATCAACTCAGCTAAAATCATTGATGATAATGGAGCTAATTCTGATGGTTTTAAAACCATGGTGCAACCAGATGCTATTGCAGGCATAACTTTTAAACAAACCTGGTTCATTGGCCAATTCCATGGTGTGATTAACGCACATACACCTTTAGGTTCGTAAATTAATCTTTGATTAGGTGCATGTTCTCCTAATGGTTTTTCAAATTCAAAATTTTTTAAATATCTTATAAATGATTTTAAATGAGCCGCACCTGTACCAGCTTGGAGTTTGGTTGCAAAATCTTTTGGTGCTCCCATTTCAGTTGTAATTGCACTTGCAATGTCAGCCCATCTTTTTTTATAATTTTCGTAAAGCTTTTCTAATAATCTTATTCTCTCATCTTTTGATGAAAATGCCCAAGAGCTGTAAGCTTTTTTTGCAGCATTCACAGCGTCGTTAACATCATCTTTGTTGCCCAATGTTATAACAGCGCAATTTTCTTCAGTTGCAGGATCAATTACTTTGATTTCTTCTTTACTTTTTGGTGTTACCCATTTGCCATTGATATAAAAATTTTTTTTATTTTCCATCAGAGATTCCTAACCTTTCTTTATTTTTTTGCAAATAAATTTGTTAACTCATAAACTATAGTAGCAGCCGCGAGTGATGTAACCTCAGCATGATCATACGCAGGTGATACCTCAACTACATCTGCAGAGATTAAATTCATACCAGACAAGCCTCTAATTACATTAACCATTTCTCTAGTTGTCATTCCAGCTATTTCAGGTGTACCAGTACCAGGTGCAAAAGCAGGATCTAGAACATCAATATCAATTGATAGGTACAATGGATTATCTCCTACTCTTTTTTTTATTCTTTCAGCAATTTTATCAGTGCCTTCAGTTTGAAACTCATCACAATGAATTATCTTAAATCCAAAGCTTTCATCATTTTTTAGATCCTCCCGACTATATAGGGGACCTCTAATACCAACATGCATTGAAACATCATCCATAAATAAATTTTCCTCTCGGGCTCTTCTAAAAGGAGTCCCATGTGTGTAAGGTGCACCAAAATAAGTGTCCCAAGTATCCAAATGTGCATCGAAATGAACTAGAGCCACTGGACCATTGTTAATTTTATTTACTGCTTTTAGTAAAGGAAAAGCAATCGTATGATCTCCTCCTAAACTAATTATACCTCCAGTTTTTTTAAGTAGATCCAAAGCTCCTTCCTCGATTTGCTTAATTGCCTCATCTATATTGAATGGATTGCAAGTAATATCTCCTGCATCAGCAACCTGTTGAACTTTAAAGGGCTCAACATCATAACTTGGATGATAATTTGTTCTTAAATGTCTCGAAGCTTGCCTAATACTTTGTGGACCAAATCTTGCCCCAGGTCTATAACTTGTGCCTGCATCGAATGGTATTCCAACTATTGCAACATCACAGTACTCAACATCTCTTAATTCTGGTAATCTTGCAAAAGTTGATGGACCCGCAAATCTTGGAACCTTTGTGCCGCTTACTGGTTGAATGGGTTCTTTGCTTCTTTTTTTTTTCATCACAAAAACTCTATCACATTCTAACAAATTGGAATATCTTCAATAATACTAATTATGAAATTATTTAAGTTCGTTTTATTGTGTTTATTTTTAATTTCTCCCGCAAAAGCGGATACGATTTATGAATTAATAAAGATTCCAAATTTGGAGATCTATAATATTAAAACTGAAAATAAATTAAGATATCTGAATGCTAAACAGGCATTTACAATAGGTATCGATAATAATATCAACTGCTTTAAATCCTCAAAACAAAACCTAGATAAGAAATATAAGATTATTGAAAAAAATCTTAATAAATATTCTCAAAACTTTTTAAAAAAAATAAATTTAAAATACATTGTTATGTGTGAGGACTTATCAATCTCAGGTATCAACACTGCAGGAATACCTGACAATGTAATGAAAACTTTGATTGTAGATATAAAATTTAATGACAAATATTTTGAAAGAGTATTACATCACGAAGTGTTCCACATAATAAATGATAGTTACAAAGATATATTTAATGAAAAAATTTGGTCCAGTTTTAATCCTAAAGAGTTTGATTACGCAGAATGCTCAACCTGCACAAAAAAAATTGGTTTAGATACATATTCTAAACCAGAGGGGTTTATTACTGAATACTCGCGATCAACAGCATCTGAAGATATGGCTGAAGTATTTTCTCATTTAATGTATGGAAATTTACCTGAAAAGATTGATCCTATTCTTAAAAAAAAGATAGAATTCATCAAAAAAGGGCTCCTAAAAATTGATGAAAATTTTATTTTATGATTGAAAAGATAAAGGCATCAAAATCTGAAAAAATAATATTTATATTTGTTGTAATTTTAGGTTTATTTTCAATTACTTCTTTTTTTTTACTAAAAGATAAATGTTTATTTGTTAAGAATTATAACCCAAATAAAATTAATTTTGAAAATCCAAATAACATAGCAATTCTAAACGTTGAGTGTGGAAATGTAATTATAGAATTATATCCAGACATATCTCCTAATGGAGTAGAAAGATTTAAAACGTTAGTCAAATCGAATGCCTATGATGATGTGGCATTTCATAGAGTCATTAAAGATAAACTCGTACAAGCCGGAGATTTAGAATTTGGAAAGAAAGGAAACATTGATTATGGAAAAATTGGAACTGGAAAATCTGGTTTAGGTACAATCAAATCTGAAGTTGATAAAGATTTTAACTATACTAAGGGGAGCGTGGGATTAGCTCGATCTTTAGAATATGATACCGAAGACAGTCAATTTTTTATAATTCTTCAGGATGAACCTTTATATGAGGGTGAATACACACCCATTGGCAAAGTAATATTTGGCTTAGAAGCTCTAGAAAAAATTAAATACTTAAATAAATCTGAATATGTTTTAAGGCCTGACTTTATAAATACTCTTAGATTATTTAATTAACTAAAGGTTTTCCAGTAGCAAGAGTATGTTTAATTCTATCTTGAGTTTGTTTAGTTTCGATTAATCTCATAAAAGCATCGAGTTCCAATTTAAACAAATCATCCTCTGTAAGAGTTTTATCTTTGGTAGTATCACCACCACTTAATACATGAGCTAATTCTTTTGCTACAGTCAAACCATGATCCAATATAACTTTATCATTATAAAGTTTTTCTAAAATTTTGTTCATATCATCGATAACTGCTTTGCCGGGTAAATTAAATGTAAGCTCGTTTGGCGATTTAAAGTCCTTGTTTTCATTTAAAATTTCTTTCGATACTTCAAGCAAACTATTTCTATTCATAATTCTTTTATTTTCAGGGAGTAAGTATTTCAAAGGTTCTGCCTCAACTGGAGACGTGGCTGTTCTACCATAGCCAATTATATCAAATACTTTCAAAGGTGCATATTTTGGATCTTTCTTAGCCTCTTTAGTATTTAACCATCTAGCCAGCATTTCTTTACATCCACCACCCGCTGGAATTAATCCAACAATAGTCTCTACTAATCCGATTACAATATTTGTGTGTGAGGCTACAAAATTACTTTGAACTAAAACTTCAAAACCTCCACCCAAGGTTAAACCTGATGGAGCAGATATAACTGGGTATTTAGAGTACTTAAGATGTTTGCAAGTTTCTTGAAAATATTTAATAAATTTTTCTATCGATTTAAAATCATTTTTATTTGCAAATTCCATTGTATAAGTCAGGTTAACACCAGCAGAAAATTGCATACTTTCATTAATTATTATCAAAGGTTTATCAGTTGCTTTCTTAAGTGCATCCATTGAGTCATAGTCAAGTGCATTAGCTTTAGTCGTAAACTCAACAATATTAAAATCATTAAATCTATAAATTGAAGCTGAACTGTTGCCATCAACACTTGAGGCAGTTTTCTTAATCTTACCTAAAGTTTCAATCGATGTGTACTTTTGCCTTTCGCCATAAAAATTTTCATCTTTAGAATTAGATAAATTTTCTAAAAATTTATTACCTTTATATTCATCAACTTTATCAAAGAAATTTTTGACACCAATTTCTTCTAACATCTCAAAAGGTCCTTTCGCCCAGTTAAATCCAAGTCTCATAGCTTCATCTATGTCATTAAATTCTTTGGTAATCCCAGGAACTAGTGATGATGCATATTTTATTATCTTGGATAGCACTGACCAAGCATAGTCTCCATACTTATCTTTTCTATTAATTAGAGCTTTTAAATCTACTTTATCGGACTTAATATCTATTTTTTGACTTGTTGAATACTCTCCAGTTTCAAGATTAATAGCTTCCATAATTTTTCCACTGTCGGTCTTTTTCATTCTGTAGAAACCACCTTTGCCTTTTCTGCCTGTATATCCAGTTTCAATCAATTTTTTTACTAATGGAATTTCTTTAGCAACTTCATGGAACTCATCAGACTCAGGAAGTTCTTTAATAAAACTTTTTAACACATCTGCCATTAAATCTATTCCAATCAAATCATATAATCCAAAAACTCCTGTTTTAGGTATACCCATAGGCCTTCCAAAGATTGCATCTGCTTCCTCTACAGAAAGTTTCATTTTAAATGCTTCGGTCATTGCGATTTGCATCGCGTACACACCTACCCTATTTCCCAGAAAACCTGGGGTATCATTACAAACAATTGCTCCTTTACCTAATTCAACTTCACAAAATTCTTTTAATTGATTTATCTTATTTAAATCATTGTCCTCATTCTTTACTATTTCTAGAAGACCCATGTATCTAACAGGATTAAAAAAATGAGTGATGCAAAAATCTTTTTTTTGATCCTTATTTAAATTTTGAGATAAAACTTTAATTGGGATTGAGGAAGTGTTTGATGAAACTATTGCTCCATCTTTCCTACTATCAAAAATTTTATCATAAATTTGATGCTTTATATCAATTCTCTCAACCACTGCCTCAACAATCCAGTCAGCATCTTTAACTACATCAAAATCATCGGATATATTTCCAACTTTAATATTATCAATTTTTGTTTTATCGATTAATAAAGGTGGTCTTGATTTATGAATTCGTTCTCTAGCATTTTGACTTATTTCAGTTTTTAGATCTAAAAGCGTGACAGGGATATTAGCATTGCAGAGATGAGCGGCTATACCACTGCCCATTGTACCTGATCCAATAACTACTACATTCTTAATTTTCATTTGATTATTTTACTATCGATTAATTCCTCTAAGCCTTTCTGATCGTCTTCTTAAAAGCTCAGCGGTTACTAATATTAGTGTCGATAGTATTATTAAACAAGTCGCAACAGCTAGAATTGTTGGACTCAATTGTTCTCTTAAACCTGTCCACATTTGAATAGGAATAGTTGTATTTTCTAATCCGGCTAAAAATAAAACAACAACAACTTCATCAAATGAAGTCACAAACGCAAATAATCCACCTGAAATAACACCAGGTAAAATTAATGGTAATGTAATTTTCATAAAAGTATTTACTGGATCACTACCCAAACTCGCGGCGGCTCTTGTTACACTATGGTCAAATCCTGAAAGCGTAGCAGTAACTGTAATAACAACAAATGGTGTTCCTAAAATTATATGAGCAAGAACAATACCTGTGTGTGTAGCCGCTAAACCAGCTTTTGCCATAAAGAAAAATATTGCAACTCCAGAAATGATTAAAGGAACAATCATTGGAGAAATTAAAACAGCCATTATTAAACCCTTGTAAGGCATATGTCTGCTGCTCAAACCTAAAGCGGCAACTGTTCCAAGTAATACTGAACCTATTGTTGCAAAAATTGCGATAATAAAACTATTCTTAGCAGCTAATCCCCAAGGATTTTTAGTCCCATAGATCATGTCTTTATACCATCTTAAAGAAAAAGCATCAGGATCTAAGCTTTTCATCCCATCAGAGAAACTTAAAAATTCTTCTGCATTAAATGATAATGGAAAAATTACAAATAAAGGGGCAATAAGAAAAAAGAAAACTGCACCACAAATTGTTAAATAGATATAATGCCAAATTCTATAATGTGGTTCTGTATATTTTGGTAAAGCCATTTTAATTATCCTAATTTGATATTATCTATTCCTACTATTTTGTTATAAAGCCAATAAATCACCAATACTCCACTTAACAACATTAATCCCATTGCAGATGCAAAACTCCAGTCTAGGGTGCTTTTCATGTGAAAGGCAATCTGGTTACTAATTAAAGTTCCAGATGCACCACCAACTAGAGCTGGTGTAATGTAATAACCAATTGCTAAAATGAATACTAGTAAGCAACCTGCACCTATTCCAGGGATAGTCAGTGGGAAATAAACTTTCCAAAATGCTACAAATGGTGTTCCGCCTAATGATTTTCCAGCTCTCATCAAACTTGGTGAAATAGTTTTCATTACACTGTACAGCGGTAGTACCATAAATGGTAGCAAGATTTGAGTCATTGCCACATAACTTCCTGTTTTGTTATACATCATTTCAGGCCTGTTATCGTCTGCTACTAATCCAGTCCAAACAAAGAAATCATTCACCACCCCTTGTTGTTGTAACAAAATCATCCAACTGGCAGTTCTTACAAGTAGTGAGGTCCAAAACGGTAGCAACACACAGATCATTAATAAGTTACTATACTTCATTGGTAAAGTAGCTAACAAATGAGCAATAGGATAAGCCATCAAGAAACAAAAGACTGTTACAAAGAATGCAATCTCAAGAGTTCTTAACCACAACACTCTATGAATTCTTCTATCCTCACTAACACTTACAATTTTTCCCTCTTCGTTAGTGAACATATCCATTGCTTTTAGATATTTTTGATTAGTAACCTCAGGAGCTCTTCTTTTAATTGCTCTCCAGTACTCGACATCAGCCCACCTTTTATGTACTGACATTATTTGTTCTTTGTAATTTCCCTCTTCAAATGATTTTGATTTTCTTCTTAATTTTTTGATAATACTTTTGAAACCATTTTTAGTATAATTAAGTTGAGTTGATAATTTACCCTCACGTTTTTCCTCAACTAATTTTATGAAATCTTCATGAAAAGCCGCAAAAACTTCTTCTTCAGGTAATTCTTGACCATCCCAATTTTCCATTGCTTTAAAAGTTTTTGGAAGCATTTGAGTTACCATTTTATCATCAACACTTCTGAACAACATGTCACCTATTGGAAAAACATAAGTAATAATTAAAAAAAATAATAAAGGAGCAACAAGCAAGAAAGCTTTAATCTTATTTTTTCTTTCTGCTTTTTTAAGACTTACCTCTAAAGGTATTCCATCTGTAGTTAAAATTTGTTTTGTTTCTGAGCTCATAAATAAAAAAGGGCGGTTATAAATAACCGCCCTTAAATTATAATATATAATTAAGTTTAATAAAACTTAAATTATAGACCAGCTTTCATAGCTTCCCATTTTTCACCAAGCTCTGTTCCATTATCAGCCCAGAAAATTGGATCTACTAGGAAGTAGTTTTTAGTGTTAGCTGGTGCAGTTGGCATTTGTGGTACCATGTTAGTCTTACCATCTTTATACCACGGCTCACCTTTTTCCATAATTGCGATTGAAGATTTTCTCCAAGGCGCATATGCGATGTATTTAGCACTTCCTGCTAACATCTCTGTGCTAGTCATCATAGCTAAAGCTTTTTTAGCCATACCATTAGCATCGTTTGGTCCGCCTTTAACTTGTACGAAATATTCATAGTCAAGACCTTGGCCATCCCAAACTTGTTTGATTGGTGCACCTTCTCCAATTTCTGCATTGAAGAATCTACCATTCCAACCAGTAGCCATTACTACTTCACCTGATACTAACAGTTCTGGTGGTTGAGCACCTGCAGACCAAAATACACATCCACCTTTTGGATCTGTACATAATTTTTTGATCTTGTTCATTGCTCTTTCAACACCTTTTTCTGTTTCTAAAGCTTTGTAGATTTTTGCTCCGCCTTTACCTGGTTTGATACCATCTGCAGCTAAAGCGATCTCTAAATTAGTTAGAGCGCTTTTGTAGATAGCTCTTTTTCCAGGGAATTTCTTTGTGTTAAAGAAATCTTTGATAGTCTTTGGAGTACCTTTAACGTTTTCAGTGTTATAAGCGTAGTTCCAAGAATATAAAATATTTCCTACAGCACATTTACTTGGCATTGCAGTAAAGAAATCTTTACTTGCTGGAGTTCCATCTGGAGCTGGCGGGAAATCTTTGTCAAAATCAAATTCAACAAATAATCCTTCATCACATCCATTGATAGTATCCATTGCAAACACGTCCATTATATCCCACGTGATCTTTCCAGCTTCTTTTTGTGCTTTGATTTCTGATAAACCACCTGAATAATCAACCCAAGCAATATTAATGCCTAGTTTTTTAGCAGTAGGATCACCATAACCTAACTTTTGAGACTCAGTATAAGCCCCACCCCAAGACACTGCAGTTACTGTTGTTGCAAATGCTGAAGTAGTTAGTGAAAGTACAAAAGAAATAGCTAGTAATATTTTACTTAGTTTTTTCATTTTTCCTCCGTTTAAACGTTTAAAAAACTAATTAAAACAACTTCAGAGAAGAGAGTCAACAGCCCTTTTTGTGTGATTATACAATAATTGTGGATTGTTTATTTTGGGTCAAGTGCCCGAGCGTCATCACTGTTCCATCCGATATTAATCTCGTTGCCAAGTTTGATATCTAGGTTGGATGAACTATTTGGAACTTTTAAAATAAACTCTGGGTTGCCTAAAAGATTTATTCTTACCCTAGTATGGTCCCCATGATAAATTACTTCCTCTATTTTTCCTTTATGAAGATTATCCATTTTTGTACTTGGATTAATCAAAGCTCGTTCTGGTCTTAAAGAAACAGTAGTCCGCTCTCCTTTACCTTTGACTGAGATCGGATTGGCTAGTATTTCTGCGTTTGCTAATTTTACTTTGCACTTTCCTCCAGAAATATCTGAAACTTCACCGCCAAAAGTATTATTCTCTCCAATAAACTCAGCGACAAATGAATTTACAGGTTTTTCGTATAATTCATCTGGACTTGAAAGTTGTTGAACTTTACCATCATTAAACACTGCAATACGATTGGACATCGTTAAAGCTTCACTTTGATCATGTGTAACATAAACAACTGTCACACCAATACTTTCATGAATATGTTTAATCTCATATTGCATACTTTCTCTTAAATTTTTATCTAAAGCACCTAAAGGTTCATCCATTAAAACTAATTGTGGATCAAACACTAATGATCTTGCAACCGCTACTCTTTGTTGTTGTCCACCAGACAATTGACCCGGCATCCTTGCAGCAAAACCTTGAAGGGATACCATTGATAATGCCTTATCAATTTTTTTATCAGCTTCGTCCTTTGGAATTTTTCTTACTCTTAATGGAAAAGCTAAATTTTCATAAACAGTCATATGTGGGAACAAAGCATAATTTTGAAAAACCATTCCGATTCCTCTTTTGTGTGGAGGTATACTGGATATAGCTTTACCATCTAAATAAATTTCACCGTTAGTTGGTGTTTCAAAACCTGCTAACATCATCAAGCAAGTTGTTTTACCAGAACCAGAGGGCCCTAACATTGTAATAAACTCTCCCTCAGCTATGTCTAACTGAAGGTCTTTGACGACTAAAACTTTACCGTCATAGCTTTTATCGACTTTATCAAATTTAACGAAATCTTTTTTTGAAGCCATAATTTAAGCAACTTTAAAACATTTGTAGGAATAAATATCAACCTTTAATAATTAGCTTTTAACGTGAAGTTCTCTTGAGAAATTACAAAATAATTCTGATCCTTTATCAGTTACTCTAATAGCTTCTGACGCTTCAACTCCCCAATTTCCAAATTGCATTACTGCAATCATATGAAAAGTAACATTGGGTTGTAACAATGTCATATCACCTTTTGAGATATTTAAAGTATGTTCGCCCCAATCAGGTGGATAACCTATCCCAATTGAATAACCAGTCCTTGAGGTTTTTTCTATTTTGTATTTATCTAATATTTTCCAAAATGCTTGTGCAACATCATCAGCAGTATTTCCTGCTTTAACTTGATCAATACCAGCTTGAAGTGCCTCGTTAGTTTTTTTCATTGTATCAATCTTTTTTTGATCAGGATCTCCAAGTAAAACTGTTCTGGCCATTGGACAATGATACTTTTTATTAACACCAGATAATTCTATAATAGTTGCTTCACCTTCAACAAATTTATCTTCAGTCCAAGTTAAATGGGATGCAGAAGTTCCTTTTCCAGTCGGTAGCATTGGCACTATTGAGGCATAATCCCCGCCGAATTCTGAGGTACCTTTTACAAGTGACGACCATATTTCTGAAACAGCATCACATTGCCTTACACCTGGATTTATTACTTCAAAAGCTTTTTTCATACCTAATTGGGTAATTTTTGCTGCTGCTTTCATATATTCTATTTCAGCATCTGACTTAACAAGCCTAACCCAATTCACTAATCGTTCACTGTCTAACAATTTTGCATTGGGTAACCCTTTTTTTATTTTTTCATAACAATAAGCAGTAAAATAATGGCTATCCATTTCAACGCCTATGGATAATTTATCCCATTTTTTTTCCTTAAATAAATCAACTAAGGCATCGTAAGGATGTAGCGGCCAGGTATGAATATATTTCTCATGGTACTTAATTATACTTTCATCTTTCAAATAAGTTTTAATATAAGCACCACCAGCATCTTGATCTCTTACAAAGCAAATTGGTTCTTCAGCATTTGCATGAACAATCACGCATTGAGCATAATAGAAAGACCACGCATCATAACCTGTAAGATAATTCATATTTGATGGATCTTGTGAAATCAAAATCTCAATTCCTTTGTCTTGCATTGAACTTTGAACTTTTTTTAATCTAGATTTATATTCTTCAATTGAAAAATTCATAAACTAACTGTTAAATAATATCCCATAACCATCAACCTTATTTTGATTGTTCACTTGTTTAAGTGTATCCCAAATTAAAGTTTGATTACTTGATAAAATTACCTTGCCTAATTTTTTTTCTATTTCATCGATAATCGATAATACAGGGAGTGCAGTGCAAGACACAAACAACGCATCGCTATTTGACAAATCTTGTTTAATTAAAACATCAAATAAATGTTGTGGATCAACTTTTCCTATATCCAAATCAGAAGCAATATCAAAATATGATAGTTCAGAAATTTCTATTTTTTCATTATTGAAATAATTAATAACTGATTGATTAATCTCATCAGTATATGGAGTAAATATTGAAACCTTATTTATCTTAAGTGATTTAAGAGCGTTAATTGCAGAAGTAATAGGTGTTGTTACTTTTGTATTGGGTTTTGCTAAATTTACTTTTTCATAGATTGATTGATAGCCTGCAGCAATAGTTCCTGATGTACATCCATAAGCAACACAATCTAATTTTTGATCTGGCAAAATATTTTTGGTCACTTCTGGAATGTCATCTGCCATCTTTTTCAAAGTTTCGTTAGTCAGAGGATTGTAACAATTTATTCTATTCGAATATAAATCTATGTTTTTTCCATAAATTACATCATTAAAATCTTTTTCAATTCTAAAATCGCTAGCTAAAGTTATTAAACCTATTCTTGGATTATTTTTATTTATAAATTTTGGCTCTATCTTATTCAGTTTCATTTGGAAAAAGAATGTTTAGCTTTAGGAAATTGTTTTTTTAATACTTCAGATTTAAATTTTTTCACACCAGTTTCAATCAGCTTTGTTATATCAACAAATCTTTTAACAAATTTTAATTTACTTTGACTTAATCCTATTAAATCATCAATCACTAAAACTTGACCATCACAATTAACTGAAGAACCAATACCTATTGTTGGAATTTTTATATGATTGGATATTTTCTTAGACAATTTTGTTTCTACACATTCTAATACAATCGAAAAAACTCCAGCATTTTCTAAAAGTTTAGTATCTTTTAGCAATCTCTCACTTTCCTTTAATTTTTTCCCTTTAAAAGTAAATTTTTTATCTGTCTGAGGTAATATTCCGACATGGCCCATGACTGGTATTTTATTTTTAATCAATCTTTTAACTATAGGAATTATCTTTTTTCCTCCTTCTAACTTAACTGCATCACATTTGGTTTCTTTCATAACCAGTTTTGAATTCTTCAAAGCCTCACTTGGATTTCGATATGTATTATAGGGCATATCAACAACCATTAGTGATTTCTTAATACCAAGCCTGACACTTTTAGAGTGGTTAATCATGGTCTGCAAAGTCACTTGCCTAGTGGACTTGAAGTTATACAAAACTGATCCGAGAGAGTCCCCAACCAGTACTAAATCACAATGTTTATCAAGAATTGAGGCAACATTTTTTGAATATGCTGTAAGACAAATAATTTTAGATTTATTCTTTTTATTAAGAATTTTTTTTATCTTTTTGTTCATTTACTCTAATTCGATTGTGCTCGGCGGTTTCGAAGTTATATCGTAAACTACTCTATTAATCCCTCTAATACTATTCACTATTTTATTTGAAATTTCCTGTATAAATGATTTTTTAAATTCGTAAAAATCTGCAGTCATACCATCTTCAGAGGTGATCGCTCTAAGTAAACATAAATATTCGTAAGTTCTGTTATCGCCCATTACTCCTACTGTTTTAACTGGAAGTAATGCAGCATAAGCTTGCCAAATTTTATGGTATAAATTGTGATCTCTTAAAGCTTGAATAAAATAATGATCAGCTTCTTTCAAAATATTAATTTTTTCTTTTGTTATTATTCCAGGCATTCTTATTGCTAGACCTGGTCCTGGGAAAGGATGACGAGAAATAATTTCTTTACTAAGATTAAGCTCTAATCCCAGTTTTCTAACCTCGTCCTTGAATAAAAATTTTAATGGTTCGACTAGTTTTAGTTTCATTTTTTTGGGTAGGCCTCCAACATTATGGTGAGATTTTATTTTAGAAGTTTGACTGCCAGTAACTGATCTACTTTCTATTAAGTCAGGATAAAGTGTTCCTTGAGCTAAAAATTTTACATTTTTAATTTTTTTGGCATACCGTTCGAATATCTTAATAAATAAATTTCCTATTATCTTTCTTTTCTTTTCAGGATCGGAGATGTTTGTTAATTTTCTTATAAACTCCCTTTCAGCATTCACGTAAGTAAGATTAATCTTTAATCTTTTTTTAAATGTTGCAACAACTTGTTTTTCTTCATTTTTTCTTAAGAGACCCGTATTAACAAAAATACAATGTAAATTTTTACCAATTGCTTTATTTAATAATTGTGCAACTACACTGCTATCTACTCCACCTGATAAAGCGCAAATGACTTTATTATCTCCTACCATTTTTCTTACATCTTTTATCAATTTTATTTTTTGATCTTTAGAAGACCAATTTTTTCTCATTTTGCATATCAAAAATATAAAATTACTTATTAGTTTTTTTCCATTTTCTGTATGCGTTACCTCTGGATGAAATTGAACTCCATAATAATTCTTTAATCTATTTTCAACTACTGCAAATTTAGAATTTTGACTAGAAGCAATAATCTTAAAATTTTTTGGCAATTTGGAAACTTGATCTGCATGACTCATCCAAACTTTTATTGATTTTTTTTTATTAAATAAATTTTTGATTAAGAGACTATTATTTTTTTTTGAGATATTAGCTAAACCAAACTCTCTATGTTTTGACTGTTTTACTTTCCCACCATTCAATTTAGATATTATTTGATGCCCAAAACAAATACCTAAAACTGGAACTCCCTTTTGAATTATTTTTTTATCAAATGAATATTTGTTGATTTGATAAACATTAAGTGGACCACCAGATAAAATAATACCTTTGACTGTATAATTGATATCTTTGTTCTTAATTTTTTTATGACTTATAATCTCAGAAAATATTCCTAATTCTCTAATCCTTCTAGCTATTAATTGTGTAAATTGTGAACCAAAATCAACAATTAAAATTTTATTTAGATTTTGATCAAGACTCATTTTTTGGTTCTAAGTTTGCTAAAGACTCTAAAATACTTTTATTTTCATTACACAAATTTTTGCAAACTTTAACAAAGTCTTCTGATAAGTTCTTTACTCTAGAATAATTTGATTTTTCTAATGCTATTTTCATTAACATTAATATTGCCTCCTCATTATCTGGTTCGATTAATAGAGTTGCCTCTAAATTTTTTTCTTCTTTTTTTTGATTTTTTTCCTGATTATAAATTTTAGCTAAATATAAATACGAATTAGAATGTTTTGGGTTAAATACAATGCTTCTCTCAAACATAAATCGAGCATCTTCAAACTTTTCTTTTTTGTAAAGTTCTAGACCTTTATTAAAAAAATTTTCATTACTTGAGGAAACATTTAAAATATTGATTAAAAGATAAAAAAGAACTGTTATTTTTAGGATTTTTTTCATTAATATTTATTGTCGCTTTTAACTATATCAACATTATGAACCATACTCTCATAAAAACCTGCTTTTGTTATTTTAACAAATTGTGGTTTGTCTCTTAAATATTTAATTTGTTTTGATCCTAAGTATCCCATTGATGATCTTAATCCACCAATTAACTTAAATATAATACTATCAACTTTACCTTTATATTTGGCAAATCCTTCTACTCCCTCAGGTACATATTTAGATGTATCTTTTTGTTTTGATTGAAAGTATCGATCAGCAGATCCTTTATTCATAGCACCAACTGAACCCATGCCTCTAAAATTTTTAAATAATTTACCATTTCTCCTAATTAATTTTCCTGGTGCTTCATCTGTCCCTGCAAATAAAGAACCGATCATAACTGCATCTGCTCCAGCAGCGAATGCTTTTGCTAAATCGCCTGAATATTTTATCCCACCATCAGAAATGATTTTCACATTCTTATTTTTTATTCCATTTCTAACTTCTAGTATTGCACTAAGTTGTGGGACACCAATACCTGCAACTAATCTTGTAGTACATATTGATCCGGGTCCTATTCCAACTTTAATGACATCAACACCAAGCTTTAACAAAAATTTTGCTGCAGCTGGTGTAGCAATATTTCCAGCACAAAGAGCAGTTTTTTTATCTTTTGTTTTTTTGATAAACTTTATTATTTCAGAGACCTTTTTCGTATGTCCATGAGCAGTATCAACCACAATCATATTAATTTTTTCTTTAAGTATTGCCTCTGCTCTTTTAAACTCACTAGGTCCTGCTCCAACAGCAGCACCTACTAAAAGTTTTTGTTTTTTTACTTTTCTAATTTCAAGAATTTGTTTTTTTACATCTAAATTTCTATGAATAATTCCGATTCCTCCAGCTTTTGCAATCGCGATTGCCATTTTGCTTTCGGTAACAGTATCCATAGCTGAGGATAATAAAGGAATATTCAGTTTTAGATAATTTGTAAGTTTTATGCTGGTATCAACTTCTGAAGGTAAAATCTCAGAGTACTTAGGAACTAGTGTTACATCATCAAAGGTAAGTGCTTCTTTTATAGGAACCATGATCATTTATATACGATTCCCCTAAAATTTAAAGAAACTATCTAAGATTTTTACAAATTATAAAACTTTCTTTAGAATCTTTTCTACTTGATTTGGGTTTAAAAACCTTCACTTCTTTAAAAATTTTTTTTCCTAGTGCGACAATTTCATTGAAGGTACTTCCCATAAATATTTTTGATATAAAAAAACCCTTTTCTGAAATCACATCTTTTGAAAAAACCATAGCCTCTTTGCACAATTCACCAGTCTGAATTGAATCGATATTTTTTATCCCAGTTGTGTTTACGGCCATATCAGACATGACTACATCAGGTTTTTTTTTAAGATAATCTTTTATCTGGTTTTGAGTATCGATTGAAGTAAAGTCACCCTTAATTTGAAGTGTATTTTCAATATTTTCCATTTCTTTTAAATCAACAGAGATTATCTTTCCACTCTTAACTACTTTTGCAACATATTGTGACCAACTCCCAGGAGCAGCTCCAATATCTACAACCGACATTCCACCTTTAAATATTCTAAATTTTTCATCTATCTCTTTTAGTTTATATGCAGACCTAGCTCGATAACCGTCAACTTTTGATTGACGTACATAAGTATCGCGTCTTTGTTTATTTACCCAATTTTTTGAAATCTTATTTTTTTTCAATTAAGTATTATATCTTAAACTTTTAAGTATTTTATTTTTATCTAAAGTTTCTAATTCAATTTTAATACTTTTATCTATTCGCATATCTTTACCATCTTTCCAAATACCAGCCGCAAGATGCATTATGCCAATTTTATAATTTGGCAAGTAAGGCTCAACAAATGTATTTTGTTTCTGATCATATTTTGGAAGTAAATTACTTGTGATCCAATTACAATTTAAAGGAAGAAACTCTGTTTCTAAGTCATCAATATAAACAGACATATTAATTGCTAAACCTTCAGATCCAAAAATATTACCTGCTTTTAGAGTTTTCTCTAAATTATTTTGCCAAGTGCTCCATCCCTTAGAGTCTTTTTCTAAGGAAAAAACTCCAATATTAATATGTGGAGCAAAAGCTAATTTCCTAGCATCTGCATAACTAATTTTTGATTTTACAGCGTGTTTAAAATTTTGAGATTTGATTATCGCTAGTTTTCCAAAAAGCCAGTTTACTTTTGATGTAATCTTATATCCTGGGCCAATTGTTTGAGTAATTCCAAGCTTTCCATCATCACAAGCCTTAAAATATAGATCTATACAATTCCAATCATTTACCCATGCATCACAATCAATCCACAGATATTTTTCGTAGTTAGGAAAATATTTAGGTAAAAAAGCTCTTGAGACCTGACTTTTTAACCACTCTTTACCTTTAACTTTATAACCAGGTACTTCAATATCCCATTCAGCGTTTTTAATTTCATCGACTTTTTTTGATAAACTGTCTCTCTGATCTTGTTTTAATCCAGCATCCAAAATACAGATGGCAACATCTTCGCTCTGTTTAAATCTTTTAATTGAATCTACTAATTCATCTAGTAAAGGAAAATAATTAGCATCAGCTAAAGAAACGATTACATTTTTTTTCATTAAAGTACGTCTTCAAGGTCATCATCGTCTTGAATTTTGTCATTTTCATGTTGTTTCTTAATTTTTTGAAAATGGAAGAAGCTTATAGGTAATAAAAGCACATAAATTGCTGCACTAATTGCAATTACATTAAAAGTATAAATTAATAACAGGCCAAAAAATAAAACTATTCCAAATAAAAGGAATATTGTTGTCTTTCTAGGTATCACTATCTTTTTAAATGAATAACTTGGGAATTTGCTAATTAGTAAAAAAGAAGTTGTGATAAAAAAGGCAGGTACCATTAAATCATAGTTTAATTGAACAAAATTAAAACCGCTTAAACTAATTATCAAAGGCGTTAAAACTAAAATTCCTCCAGCTGGTGATGGGACACCCTCAAAAAAATTATCTCTCCATGAGGGTTCTTGATTTGAGTTAATGTTAAAACGTGCTAAACGTAATGCAACACAAATTACATACACCAAACAAAGCAACCAACCAAATCTTCCTAGAGTATTAAGTTTCCAGAAATACATTATAAATGCTGGCGCTACTCCAAAACTTATCATATCTGTGAGTGAATCTAATTCTTTTCCAACTTTAGAAGTACCTCTGATTAATCTAGCTATTCTTCCATCAAGCCCATCGATTAAAGCAGCAAATAGAATTGCTATAATTGCAAGTTCAAACCTACCATCTAGAGCAAATCGTATTGATGTTAAACCAATGCAAACCCCAATAAGTGTAAGCATATTTGGTAAGATCATTCTTGCTCTTTTTTTATCTGCTACAATCTTTAAATTATTTTTAGGTTGTTCCATTTTATTTTTTAGCTAACAGTGTTTCCCCTGAAATAGCTTTTTGACCTACTTTTACTAATGGTTGGTAGTTTTCGTAATATACATCAGCTCTACTTCCAAATCTTATCATTCCAATTCTCTCACCTTGTTTTAACTCTTGATCTTTATTAGATTCACAAACTATTCTTCTCGCTACCAAACCTGCTATTTGAACCACTATAATGTCATTATTATATGTGTCCTTTATTTTAAAATAATTTCTCTCATTATCTTCACTTGCTTTATCAAGAGAAGCATTCACAAATGTGCCGGGTTTATATAAAATTTCCTCAATTTTACCAGCACATGGAGTTCTATTAACGTGACAATCAAATACGTTCATAAAAACACTAATTTTATTAAATTTTTTATTTTCTAAGCCCAACTCTTTTGGACCATCGGTTTCCTCAACTTTTATGATTTCACCATCAGCAGGACTAACCAGATAATTATCATCTTCAATAATTACTCTGTCAGGATCTCTAAAAAAATAATAAACCCAGATTGTTAAAACTAAACCAATTAAACCTAAAAAATTACTAAAACTATAAAATACGATTGTAATAATTCCTGAGATAACTAGGAACTTGTATCCCTCAGCGTGAATTTTTGGAAATATCTTACTAAACATGTTCTTCTATTTGATAATTTTTCATTAATATGTATATAAAATTACGAAATTCAATTATTAAGATATAAATAAAGTGAGCAAAATTACTGTAAAAAACCCTATTGTAGAGTTAGATGGTGATGAAATGACCAGAATAATCTGGGAATTTATTAAAAAAAAATTAATCCTTCCTTATCTTGATATCGGTATTGAGTACTACGATTTGGGTATGAAGAGTAGAGATGATACTGATGACCAGATTACAGTAGACTCTGCTAATGCAATTAAGAAAATTGGTGTAGGTATAAAGTGTGCAACCATCACCCCTGATGAAGCACGAGTTGAAGAATTTGATTTAAAAAAAATGTGGAGATCACCAAATGGAACAATAAGAAATATCATTGGTGGAACTGTTTTTAGAGAGCCCATAATTTGTTCTAACATTCCAAAATTAGTACCTTCATGGTCAGATCCAGTTGTAATTGGTAGACATGCTTTTGGTGATCAGTACAGAGCAACTGATTTTAAAGTCCCAGGTAAAGGAAAGATGGAAGTTAAGTGGACATCTGAGGATGGTAAAGATGAAATAAAATATGAAGTATTTAATTTTACTGGACCAGGAGTAGCCCTTTCTATGTATAATCTAGATAAATCTATTGAGGATTTTGCAAGATCTTGTTTTAGCTACGGTCTTATAAAAAAGTGGCCCGTCTATCTTTCAACAAAAAACACGATCCTAAAAAAGTACGATGGACGTTTTAAAGATATATTTGAGGAAGTATTTAATAAAGAATTTAAAGAAAAATTTGATAAGGAAAAAATTACTTATGAACATAGATTAATTGACGACATGGTGGCTTGTGCAATGAAATGGAGTGGAAAATATATTTGGGCTTGTAAAAATTACGATGGTGATGTTCAGTCTGATACGATGGCTCAAGGTTATGGTTCTCTTGGTTTAATGACAAGTACATTATTAACTCCTGATGGAAAAATTATGGAAGCCGAAGCAGCACATGGAACTGTCACAAGACACTATAGAATGCATCAACAAGGAAAAGAAACATCAACCAATCCTATTGCCTCAATTTTTGCCTGGACAAGAGGTTTAGCTCACCGAGGTAAATTAGATGGAAATGATGATCTTATAAAGTTTGCTAATACAATTGAGCAAGTTTGTATTGGTTGTGTTGAAAGTGGTTCTATGACCAAAGACCTAGCGATATTAGTTGGGCCATCAAGTAAGTATTTAACCACTAATCAATTTCTAGATGAAATTGATAATAATTTAAAAAAGAAATTAAATTAAAGACTTAATTTTTTCAAAAGCTTCATCAATTTTGCTCTTATCTTGACCCCCTGCTTGAGCAAAATCTTTTCTACCACCACCACCTTTTCCACCAATTGTCTCTGATCCTAATTTTGCAAATTTTACTGCATCATATTTATCAACTAATTTATCAGTAATACCAACTGCCAAGCCAACCTTATCCTCACTGCTTGCAAAAACAATTATAATACCATCGCCTAATTCTTTTTTTCCACTATCAACTAATTTTCTTAAATCTTTTGGAGGTAAATCTTGTACTTTTTGAAATCTAACATTTATATTATTTATCTTATCATCTTTAATAATATTTTTTGTTTTATCTTGAAGAACTGAGCTAACATTTAGTTGTTCGAGTTGCCTTGAAAGATTTTTTATGATTTCTTTTAAATCTTTATTATCAACATTTGGTTTGCCTCCAAGTTTAATAATTTGCGATGACAAATCTTTGATCGTTTCTTCATCTTTTTGAGTAGATAAAGTTGATAATTTTTCTTTATTCTTAATAAAATCCTCAAGTTGTTTATCTCTAAGAGCCTCAACTCTTCTGACCCCTGCGGCAATAGACGATTGGCTTATAATTTTAAATTTTCCAATATCCCCAGTATTTTTAACATGCGTTCCTCCACATAACTCTGTTGAAAAATATGCTTCTTTTTCCTTACCCATAGATACTACACGGACTTCTTCTCCGTATTTTTCTCCAAAGAAAGCTAGCGCTCCCTTTTCGATAGCAGCTTTTGGTGTCATAATTCTTGTTGTTACTTCAGAACTATTTGAAACATATTCGTTTACTAACTTATCAATAATTACTAGCTCTTCATCAGTAATTGGTTTCATATGACTAAAATCAAATCTTAATCTGTCTGGAGCAACTAATGATCCTTTTTGCATGACATGTTTACCCAAAGTTCTTCTTAATGACTCATGGAGTAAGTGGGTTGCAGAGTGATAAGCTTTTAGATTATCTCTTCTCTCTACATCTATTTTCATTTCCACTACATCATTGATTTTTATTTCTCCAGTTTTTAAAGATCCGTAATGAACAAACAAGTCTCCAAGTTTCTTTTGCGTATCTTCTACTTCAAAAACAGAATTACCAGAAACAATTGTACCTTTATCACCAAGTTGTCCTCCTGACTCTCCATAAAACGGGGTTTGATTAGTAATGATCACTCCTTCTTCCCCAGAGGATAAAGATTTGATCTCTTTGTTATCTTTAATTAAATTTAACACAACACCCTCAGACTGATTAGACTCGTAGCCTAAAAATTCTGTTGAACCAATTTTATCTTTAATTGAAAACCAAATTGCTTCCTCAGAACTATCACCAGAACCTTTCCAATTCTTTTTGGCAAGTTCTTTGCTTTTTTTCATCAATTCATCAAATTTCTTATGATCAACTTTCAAAGATTTATTCTTTAAAATGTCTTCAGTAAGATCTAATGGAAAACCATAGGTGTCATATAATTTGAAAGCGACATCCCCAGGTAAAACTTTGTCTATTTTTGCAATTTCATCATTCAAAATTTTGATACCTCTATCTAGTAAAACTAAAAATTTTTCTTCCTCCATTCTTAAAGTTTCTTTGATTAAAGATTGAGACCTTTCAAGTTCTGGATAATTTACTGACATCTCGTTTTTTAAAGAGTCAAAAATTTTATAAAAAATTGGTTCTTTAGATCCTAACAAATGAGAATGTCTCATTCCTCTTCTCATAATTCTTCTTAGAACATATCCACGACCTTCATTTGAGGGTAAAACTCCCTCAGCCAAAAGAAATGAGCTTGCTCTTAAGTGATCAGCAATTACTCTAAAACTTGATATATTTTTATCTTCTTGTTTAACTTTTGTTGCTTCAGATATTGAACTTATTAATTTCTTAAAGTGATCAGTTTGATAATTATCATGTGTGCCTTGTAAAAGAGCTGCAATTCTCTCTAATCCCATTCCTGTATCGACAGATGGTTTTGGTAAATCTATTCTTTTATCTTTTGAAACTTGTTCATACTGCATAAAAACTAAATTCCAAATTTCAATAAAACGATCTCCATCTTGATCTTTAGTTCCTGGCAATCCACCTTTTAAATGATCTCCATGATCATAAAATATTTCTGAGCAAGGACCACAAGGACCAGTTTCACCCATTGACCAGAAATTGTCTGATGTTGCAATTCTAATTATTCTATCATCACTAAAACCTGCTATTTTTTTCCAAAAATTAAAAGCCTCATCATCTTCATGAAAAACAGTTACATAAATTCTATTTTTATCTAAACCAAAATCTTTAGTGATTAAATTCCATGCAAGTTCAATTCCTCTTTCTTTAAAATAATCTCCAAAAGAAAAATTTCCCAACATTTCAAAGAAAGTATGATGTCTTGGTGTATAACCAACATTTTCTAAATCATTATGTTTACCACCTGCTCTTACGCACTTTTGTGAAGTAGTAGCTCTTTGGTAATCTCTTTTTTCTAAACCAGTAAACACATTTTTAAATTGAACCATTCCTGAATTGGCAAACATCAAAGTTGGGTCGTTATTAGGAACTAAATTGCTAGACTCAACAATTTTATGATCGTTTTTTTCGAAGTATTTAAGAAACGTGCTTCTTATCTCATTTAATGATTTGTCCGCCATATTTTTAAAATACAGCTTTTTTATTCTATGTCTAGATAACGATAAGGGGGAAAGGCGCTTATAATAAGCGCCTTTACAATTTAAAGATGACCTTTAATTCTAGTTCTTTTTAGTAGGAGTAGTCTCTTTTGCAGCGTCTTCTTTTTCAGCTACTTTCTTCTCCTTTTCAATTTTCTCAGGACTTAATGGATTTCCTTCAATTTTCTTTGAAATCACACCAGCTTTTTCTCTAATTGCCATTTCTATTTCTGCAGCAACTTTAGGGTTTTGTGCAAGATAAGTTTTTGCATTTTCTCGACCTTGTCCAATTTTCTCACCTTTATAAGCATACCAAGCACCTGATTTTTCAATGATGTCAGCTTTAGCACCTAGATCGACTAACTCACCCATTTTGCTAATACCTCTTCCATACATCAAATCAAACTCGACTACTTTAAATGGTGGTGCAACTTTATTTTTAACTACTTTAACTCTTGTAGTATTTCCAATAATTTCATCTTTGTCTTTGATGGCACCAATTCTTCTAATGTCCATTCTAACAGATGAGTAAAACTTAAGTGCGTTACCACCTGATGTTGTTTCTGGACTTCCAAACATAACTCCAATTTTCATTCTGATTTGGTTAATAAAAATCATCATGGTGTTTGTATTTGAAATTGAACCAGTTAATTTTCTCAAAGCCTGACTCATTAATCTTGACTGAAGACCAACATGATGATCTCCCATTTCACCTTCAATTTCAGCTTTTGGTGTTAAAGCTGCAACTGAGTCAATTACGATAACTGAAATAGAGCCTGATTTTACTAGCGTATCTGCTATTTCTAAAGCTTGTTCACCAGCATCTGGTTGTGAAATTAAAAGCTCCTCAGTATTTACACCTAATTTTTTTGCATAAACTGGATCTAAAGCATGCTCTGCATCAACGAATGCACAAATTCCACCAGCTTTTTGAGCTTCAGCAACAACTTGTAATGCTAATGTTGTTTTTCCAGAAGACTCTGGTCCATAAACTTCAATAATTCTTCCTTTAGGTAAACCACCTATTCCCAAAGCCAAATCTAAACTTAAAGAACCTGTTGATATCGACTCGATATCCATTGCTCTTTTTTCACCAAGCTTCATTACAGAACCTTTTCCAAAATTATCGGTGATTTGGCTGATTGCTGCGTCTAAAGCTTTATTTTTCTCTTTATTATCCAATTCTTGATCTTTAGTAGATTTAACTACTTTTAAGTTGTTTTTAGTCATTTTTTGCCTCTTTTTTTAATTTTTTTGTCACTCGAATCATGCTTATAAATGTACACATTTTGTTCTCATTAGCAAGATTTATTTATTTAGGCTTAAAAAAGCTAATTATTATCTTAATTTGAGATATTCGCTATTAAGCAATCCGATAGATTTTAAAAGATTAAACTGCGAGAGAATATAGTTTCTCTCAGAGTCTGCTAATGAAATCTGAGCATTTAATAATAAAGAATTAGACTGAATAACCTCTAAAGTAGTTCTATCTGAACCACTGTTATATTCAGCTACAATTCCCTCATTTGCAATTTCTGCAGCGTTCACCTGAGCTCTTACTGAATTAAGAAGACTTTTGTTTGATTGATAATTTGACCAGGCACTTGCAACATCTGTCTGATTTTTTTTAATCATATTATTTAAAAGAAGATTTTTTTGTGTCTCCAAACTTTTGTTTTTATTCAAATTTGCATAATTCTTTCCACCTGAAAAAAATGGCCATGTCACTGTTGCTTTTAAGGTATCTTGTTCTTTTTCGTCATAGGTAGAACTTAGATCGTCTGTTTTTGATCTTTCAAAAGATAAAGTTGCTGTTGGAGCTAAATCAGATCTTGCACTAGTTGTATCTTTTTTTGATTGTTCATATTCAAGTTGAGCTATAATTAAATCTGGATTTCCTTTTTTTGATATCTCTATTGCAGAATTTAATTCATTGGGTAAATTAATTATTAAGATAGATGATTTATCTAATGACTCGGCATCATTAATTATACCAATTACATTTTCATAATTTAGCTTACTGGTTAAAAAATCGTTTTCAGCTTGGATTAATTTTGCTTGTGCCCCAGCTAAAGAAGATTCTGATTGGGCAACATCTGATAGAGATATATTTCCTCGTTCAAGTCTAATTCTATCTGTTTCGACCTGTCGATCTAACAAATTAACATTGGATCTATTAATCTTAAGTTTTTCGTTAGCTGAAATTAATCCCGTATAAGCTTCAATTGATTTATATAGAATTTCTTGTTCTTTTTTTAAAAGCTTTGCTTTAGCTAATTCAATACCAATTTTACTTTTACTTAATTCAGCACCTCTTCCAAAATCTATTAATGTTTGTTTAATTGTTAATGATTGTACAGTTGGATCTACATCTGAAATTGTTGCATCTGTTCCGTTCTGATTGGTTAATTTATTGGTATCCTCTGAGCTTTTACTTCCGCTCAAGGTTATGGAAGGTAAATACGAACTTATTGAAATTTTCAGTTCTTGCTCAGAGATATTTAAACTTTCCCTTTCAGCATTTAACTCATTATTGTCATTATAAGCCTTTTTTAATGCTGCAGAAAAAGTTTCAGCACTAGCACTATTAAGCAAAAATATAAAACTTGTTATTATAAATAAAATTCTAATCATTTCTTTTTATATACAGCAGATTTAATTTGATGGTTACTATTTAAATTGAATATAACAGATGCATATTTCGGCATATTTCTAAACATATTTTGGGTAATTCTTTGATAAGTTTGCATAAAGTTTAGCACATCTTCTCTGCTCATTATTTTTGATTTCACTTTACTTTTAATCCAAAGTTTTCTTTCTTGTTTCAATCTCCATTTTTGCAATAAGCTAAAATTTTTTGCTTTTAGATAAACTAAACAATTTAATTGTGAATATAAGTTTTTATATTTTGATTTTAATTGTTGGTTAACATATTTTCTCCAAATCTGTTTTTGATCTTTTGCTTTTTCCATCAAATTAATTGTTTTCTTTAAAGTAGTATTTTTTTCTGATTTTGCACCAACACACCATCCTTCAAAAATAATAACATCTGGTCTCTTCTTTAAATCGTACCATTTTTTTTTGTTATACCTGTCATCGATAGCTTTATTAAATATCGGTAATTTTAATCTTTTAAATTTCTTAATTTTTGACTTTCTAAAAAAATTCAGCATCATGTTAATGTCATGTGTTCCAGGCACACCTCTAGTTAAAAGCATGGGATGAATTCTTTTTGATAAATTTATTCGCTCTTTTCTTGTTTTATAAAAGTCATCTATTGAAATCCTAAAAACATTCAATTTGAAATATTTAATCAAAATAATTCTAATTAAAGAGCTGATTGTAGTTTTGCCTGTTCCCTGGCCTCCTGCTAAACCTACAAAATATGGCCTTTTCTTTTCAGCTTTTTTACTAATCCAGAAACATAAAGGAATTAAGAAAGATTTAATCATTCTTTCTTTATTCTTAAATTTATCAGCTTTTGTTTCTTGTGATTTAATAAATTTTAAACAATCTTTTTTAACTTTATTAAAACACTCAACAGTTAGTTTCATTGAAATCTATTTTTTTTGATCCATTGGATGATTTTTACCATTAAAAAAAGCTATATCTTTTAAATCTTCTACATTGACTTCATCAACACAGCCTAAATTAAATCCTGTCATCGCAGGTGCGCTCCTTGGATTATGATGTGTATAAATTCCACATTCAGTACAAAAATAATGGTTAGCAACTTTTGTATGATATTGATAAAGTTTTAATTTATTTTCTCCCTTAATAATTTTAAAATCCTCATTTTTGACCATACCCATTGTTGCATTTTTTCTCTTACAAATAGAACAATTACATCTTACTATTTTTGCTAATTCATTAATTGAAGCTTTTATTTCGGCCTCAACAGCTCCACAATGGCAATTTAATTTCATTTTTTTTTCCTTTCATTTAATTCTTAACTACTCCCTTTTTTTATAAGTCTACTCTGTACATTACTTCATTTCTTTTTAACATTGGCAAAGTAAATGGTGAATTATACGAGGCTCTAATCGGAGGGCTTAAAATTGTTATATTGTCTTGTTTAAGTTCTTTATCTAGGATCTCTTTATTCTTTAAAAAATTTTGATCTGAAGATCTGCCTGAATATTTAATCACAGCATAATATCCACCTTCTATGGTTAAAATTTGTATTTCTGAATTAGAAGGTTTTGGTGCGTTATCTTTACTAAATTTTGATGGCAGATAAAATTGCATTGTCATATTTCCATTTTTAATTTCCTGAGTTACTGGAACTGTCATTTTTATTTCTTCCTTTTCCTCATTGTTTCCTGAAATATAGTTAAATAATTTCCTGAAACCATTGCCTTGTATAGAATTCGTTTCTATAACTAATCGATCAGAATATTTTCTAATTTCATAATTTTTATTTTCTTTTACTACCTCATAATTTGCTTCTTCGTATGCCATAGCTTGAGAACTAAAAGTTAATATTGAAATCAAAATTACTAAAATTCTTTTCATTTGATATTTAATTAAACTATCTCTGGTTGAAGTTATCCACAAGCATACAAAATGTGGTTTTGATGTTCACGTTTTGATTCACTTTTGATTCAATTACGGACTCAAAATACAACCTCTTGCGTGTATTGTATAAATACGCTATAAATTAGAACAAAACAAGAACATGAAACTAACTATTCCCTATTATCTACATAAAGCTGGTGCTGGTTTTCCCTCACCTGCCACTGATTATATCGAAGAAGATATCGATCTGAACATGCATTTAATCAAAAATGTTCCAGCAACTTTCATCATCAGAGTTCAGGGTAAATCCATGGTCGATGTTGGGATTAATGACGGGGACTTATTAGTTGTCGATAAAAGTTTAAAACCAAAAAACTTTTCAACGGTTATTGCAAATGTTCATGATGAGCTTGTGGTTAAAACTTTAGTTCAAGAAAGAGATAAAAAATTTCTATCCTCTGGCTCTAAAGATTTTTCTAATAGAATTCTAATTAATGAAGAAGAAGATGTTTTTATTTGGGGGGTCGTGACTTATGTCATCCATTCTACGTACTAAAAAAATAGGTTTGGTTGATTGTAATTCTTTCTACGTTTCTTGTGAAAGATTATTTAATCCGAAAATAAGAAAAAAACCTGTTGTAGTTTTATCTAATAATGATGGTTGTATCATCTCTAGATCTAATGAAGCTAAAGCTTTAGGAATTAAAATGGGAGAGCCCTATTTTAAGGCAAAAGATATTATTGTAAAAAATAAAGTTGAAGTTTTTTCATCAAATTATTCTTTGTATGGGGATTTATCTAGAAGAGTAATGAGAACTCTGAAAAGGTTTAATACTGAAATAGAAGTGTATTCAATTGATGAGGCATTTATAGATTTGTCTAATTTTCCAGACTCAGAGGTCGAAAAAGTTGGAAAAGAAATTAGAGAAACAGTTTTACAATGGACTGGTATTCCAACTAGTATTGGTATCGCTAAAACTAAAACTTTAAGTAAAGTTGCAAATCATATTGCAAAAAAAAAACAATCAGGAGTAACAAGTTTAATTGGAATAGAAAATTTGGATCCTATTTTAGAAAAAGTTGAAATTAATGATGTATGGGGGGTTGGTAGACAGCTTACAAAGTTTTATCAAAAGAATGGAATTTATAATGCAAAGCAACTGAAGAATAAATCTAATACGTGGATCAAAAAATGTTCTAATGTTTTAAGTTCGAGGACTGCAATGGAGCTTAGAGGGGTACCATGTATTGGTTTAGAGACAACACAGACAAAAAGAAAAAGTTGTGTGGTTTCAAGATCTTTTGGAAAAAGAATTGAAAAGTTTCAAGAATTAAAAGAAGCAGTTGCAAACTATTGTTTGAATGCATCTGAAAAAATTAGATCAGAGTCTTTACTTGCAAAAGCAATTACAGTTTTTGTCAGAACTAGTCCCTTTCAAAGAGATTATGGCTATTATTCAAATGCAAAGACAGTTGATTTTCCAATTGCAACAAACAATAGTATTGAAACAGTTAAAACTGCAGTTTCAATTCTAGAAAGTATCTTTAAAAATGGTTATCGATATCAAAAAGCAGGTGTCATGCTTACAGGACTACGCAATGATGATGGAAGAAAAAATTTATTTTCATCTGAAAAAGATGAAAAAATAAAAAGTTTAATGCGATCAATAGATAATACTAATTATAGATACGGAAGATCCACATTAAGTCTTGCAAGTGCAGGGGTTCATAAAAAATGGAATATGCGAAGACAATATTCATCTAAAATAGATACAGCTGATTTTTATTGTCTACCAACTATTAGAACTTAATTTATTGACCAATAGCTAACATGCTAGAGTAATGAACATAACATCCATCTTTATTTTTATTAGTACACTCTTTCATGGCTTTTTTGATTAAACTTTCTTTATCAAAACCTCTTAATTTGATTAAAATATTTTTATCAATTTTATTTTTTACAATTACAATATATTCCTGATCAGAAACTCTATCCACATAGTAGGGCTTAGTGCTATCATCAGATTGACTTTCCAAGTTCTCACAAGAATAGCCCAAACGATCTAGTTGTAGATCTTGACACTTCTTTTTAGCCCATATTTCATCATAAAACATGATAGTTGGTGTATCTTTCATTTCCTTCAATGATGGTGTTTTTCCTTTGAAAGTTTTTGCTTCTTTGCTTTGATAAATACCCAGCTGCATTACTGTTAATCCAATATCCCACATAGATTGGCCTTCATAATGTAATTTTTTTTTGCCATTAATGAACACTTCAATCATACCTTTATTTTTTTCATGATCTGAGGCACGTTTATCCCAAATCGCATGAATTACTAAATCAGTCCATTTACCTAAACTACCCTCTAATTCATCAGGACTCATAACTAAATATTCAAGTTTGGCTTTCTCACAATAATTTATTTTTTGTTTAACGCTTCCCCCACAAGCATTTTCTTTATCTGCATAAACTCCTTCAGATGTACTAATTGAAGCTATCAATCCTTCTTTAGGAAAAATTTCTAAATGAAATGGAGGATGATAAGGTCCTTCACTTGAATGAAACTGAAATACTGATTGTTTTCGATAAAATTTATGTTCTTTTGGAAAGTAAAAGGAAGCGGTATACCAATAATCCTGTTTGTGTTTAAATCCTAAACTAATATCTTTATTATGACCTTGCCCTACTTCAACTCGATGATGGGGTGTTGATCTAATGCAATCTCTCTCCTTGCCATTTTTATACAAAAAACCACAATCATCATAACGAAGTTCAAATCTTATTGCTGTGTCACCATATCTAATAGGCATTCCTTCAGATGAATTCACAATTTTAATTCCGTATTTTGTCCAACCATAATTTTTTTTAACAGAATGTTTAAAAGCATCAGTTCTTGTAATTGGTTTAAGTTTTATTCCTTGAATAGTGGTATCTTTCTTGTTTAATCCAAGATTATAACTTTCACTTTTAAATACCATTTTTTTAATCTCTTCTTGGTCAGCAAATACATTGTTCGTAAAAAGAATAAAAATTAAAATTAGAATTTTTTTCATTTTATTTTGTAAAGTGACAGTTAGCTTCAACCACTGTCCAGGAAGCTGAACCAAAAGGTCTATTGCCAATATTCAAATAGTGATGAACTATATCCCACTGATAACTATTAAGATCACTTTTATTTTGAGACCAATTTTTTAATCTTTGCACATTTTCATGATCAGGAAATCTTGAAGCATAAGCGTACAACCATCCCCAGTTGCTGCTCGACCTACCATCAAGATCTTGTCTTTTATAATTTTTAGCAGGTCCTGGGTGCTTCATGCTTTTTGCATACTTGAAAACGACTTCATTATTTTCAGTAAAATCTAAAAAAAATTTAACAATGTTATGATAATTTTTACCTTTATGTTCATAATTCCAAACATTGTAACCTTGATTTTCAGCAATTATAGCAATGACAGCTAAAGCATTCATGGCCCTTGCTTGATAAAACATTGCCCTTCCACCTCTTCTTGTTTCAATAGGCATGCTTCCATCTTTTCTTTGATATCTTATAGCTGCTTCAAAATTTTTAAATGCCGTTCTAAAAAACTTACTGTCGTTAAGCAAAATTCCTAATTGCATATGACTCATTGCAGATGATAGAGCATGATTATGGGCTCTTTTAGGGGTACCGTTTGCACCTGATCCGGTTTTATAATTAGAGTATTCGTACATTAAATGTTTATTTTTTCTGACAATCCTTTTAAACCAATCTTTGATTATTTTATCCTCAGTCTTTGGAATATCAATTACTTGTTTAGCAAATGAATATGCTGCCATCATTGGTGAAGCTATATAAAGATTCACAGTTAAAGTATCGTTCCAGTGTCTGCCTTCCCCATCAGAGGGTCCTGTTCTTTGAGCAGCATTAGCTTTTGCCCATTCTAAAATTACTCTTTTTACATTTTGACATGCTTCTACATTTCCACTGCCACAGGGAAAACTAAAATCTTCAAATTTGCTCTTTGCATGATCGAATCTATTATCAAGTCCGTATCCTGAAGGTGCCTCAACTTTCAATACTGGTAAAACATAGTTTTTATCTGGACTTACATATAAATCTTTTATGCATCCTTTTTTATCCTTTTGTATTGGAAAAATAATTTCTGGCTTAGTGATTGTTGCTTTTTTTTTTATTTCTTTAAAATCACTTTTTGATGTGTTTGTAACAATCAAAAATAAAAAAATCAAAAAAGTAATCTTTTTAAATATCATCCAGTATTTTTCATGGCTGCAGAAATACCCGCAATAGAAGTCAGCAAAGCGTCCTCTAAATATTTTCTATTTTTTTTATCTTTATTCTTTTTCAATTTATAAATAACTATTGGCTGAATGATATTTAAAACTTCAGAATAAATATTTCGTATCAATACTGAAGATCTAAATTCTTTTCTAATCTTAAGAATTTCTTTAGGTGTAATTTTTTTATTTAATGCTTTTATAGTATCAAATTGAAATCTTAATTTTTTTCCAACTCTTTTAAGTTTTTGATCAGCAAGAAACTCCTCGTAAATTTTTGAAATTTCAGGGTCAGCTTTTGAAATAACCATATCCAGCATATCAAGCATTGAATTAAAAAAAGGCCAATTTTTTTCCATATCATATAAAGTCTTTCTAAATTGTTTGATATAAGAGTATCTTAATGCTTCAGCACTTCCTAGCCAAGCTGGAAGCATTAATCTAATCTGTGTCCACGCAAACACCCAGGGAATAGCTCTTAAACTTTTTATATTATCAACATTTTTTCTTTTTGAAGGTCTTGAACCAATAGATAATTTACCAAGGGCTTTATGAGGAGTAACGGTTCTAAAATACTGAATAAAATCAGAGCTTTGATTTATATTTTTTCTATATGAGTTTTTTGAAATTTCCGACATTTTTTCAATTAGATCTCTCCAATTTTTTTTAGGAACCGGTGGTGGGTTTAATGTAGCCTCTGTAACAGCGCCAATGTAACTACATAAATTATAATTAGCCAAAGGCTCATAACCATACTTTTGTTGAATTACTTCGCCTTGATCAGTAATTCTGATATTTCCATTAACTGAATAGGGAGGTTGTGATCTCAAAGTAGCCTGTATTGGACCTCCTCCTCTACCTGCTGATCCGCCTCTGCCGTGAAAAAAAGTTATTTTAATCTTAAATTTTTTTGCCAATTTTATTATTTCTTCTTGAGCTTTATATTGATGCCAACTAGCACATATTTTTCCAGCATCCTTACTTGAATCTGAATATCCAATCATAACCTCTTGATCATGATTGATTAGTTTTCTGTACCATTTTTGAGAGAACAAAGTTTCCATGATAGATTTCGCATTAACAAGATCATCTAAAGTTTCAAATAAAGGAACTACTCTTAATTTATTTTTTATATTTGCCTCTTTTTGTAAGAAAGATACTGATAAAATATCTGAAGCAGATGTAGTCATTGATATTACATATGCACCTAAACACTCTGGTGGCTCTTTTGATAAAGTATTAAAAGTGGCCCAAACTTCCTTATTTTCTTTATTCTTAAATTGAAAATTTCCAATTTTATTAGATTTAGAAGTTATAAATTTCTTTAAAAAATTTAATTTTTCTTTCTCAGCAAAATTTGAATAATCTTTTTTAAGCTTCGTCTTTACAAACTCAGATATCAATTGTTTATGTCTTGAAGATTCTTGTCTAATATCTAGTCTTGCTAAATTAATCCCAAAACATTTTGCTCGTCTCATTAAATCTAACAAATCACCACTAGCAATATTCTCATTTTGATTTTGCTCTAAAGACTCTCTTACAACTCTTAAAGGTTTGAGAATTTCCTCACGAGAACTTAATAATTTTTTTTGATCTAATGGCTTATTATGCACCAGATGTTGCTCAATAGATCTATGTGTAATTCTCATTTTGTCTCTCAAAGGTCTTAAAAAGACTCTATAAGGCTCGAATGATTGACCAACTCTACTTAAGATTTTTTTTGAAGCCTTTTCCATAGAATAAGATCTTATTATTTTAGTGAGAGCTTTTTCATATAATTTAGCTGCTTCCCATCTAGAAAGAAGAATTACTTTTCTTGTGACTTCTGAAGTAACATTAGGATTACCATCTCGATCACCACCCATCCATGAACCAAATACAATAGGATTAAAATTTTTTGGTAAATTTTTACCCATATTTTTTACAAATATAGAGTTTAATTTTCTATAAACTTTTGGAACAGTATCCCATAGACTATCTTCAATAATAGCCAATCCCCATCTAGCCTCATCAAATGGTGATGGTTTAAATCTTTTAAGATCATCCGTATTCCAAATAATCGTCAACTCATCGTAAAGATTTTTATCAAGGATTTTTAATTTTGAGGGAAAATTTTTAAACAATTCTCGCTCCTCAAGTATCTCTATGATTTTGTGATATTTTTGAATTAAAGTTCTTCTTTTTACTTCTGTCGGATGAGCTGTTAAAACAATACCTATATTAAGATTTTTTGCTAAATCATAAATTTTATTATCTGAAATATTTTTTTTTCTGAACAGATCTTCAAATATTTCCTCTATAAATAAATTTTTTTTACCTAATTTTTTTTTATTATTTTCATTTTCATTTATACTTCTAGAGGCATCAACTAACTCAGCTAAATTCATAAAATTCATAAAATGTGAAAATGCTCGAGTTAATTTAAAAGTATTTTTGGGATCAAGCTTTTTTATAGCATTAATTACATTGGTATTTGATTTTTTAGAATTTGGATTTGCTTTATTTGCTTTTGATAATTTTCTGACTTTTTCAACTAAATCAAAAAACTTTTTTCCTTCTTGTGTTCTTATAACTTGCCCTAATATATTTCCTAAATATTTGACATCTTCTCTTAAAAGTTTTGTAGGGATTCTCTCATAATAAAGATCTTTTTTTTTCATTTAATATTCTCAATATCATTTATTTGGCTAAGACAATTTTTAAATTCTTCCATGTTTTCTCTTAATGCTAGATTTGAGATTGAATAAACGGCTATTAATAAAAAAATTAGGGGTATTGCAGTAATTATTGATGCATTACTTTTTATCATTAAGATATAGATAATTATAAATAAAGCAGATCGAATTAAAAAAGTTTTTCTAAACACGCTAATAATTGAGAGTGAATGTTTGATTAAATTAATAAAACTCATTTTTGATGGTCCAAAATATCTGTTGCCCCTAATAGATGGAATAGATATTAGATTATTTTCAATTTTTTTTAATGAGCCTGAAAAACTATTCCAAGTAGCTTTTTCATTAATCATTTTCTCAACAATTGATCTTGGTAAACAAGTATAATTTCCAAACTTAATTGACTTACTTGTAAATACTAAGGTAAGAAATTTATGAAATTGATAACAAGTCTTAAATATCATTTTTTCCGATCTTTTAACTCTTTCTCCTACAATAGGTTTATCTTGTGATTTTTTGATTTGTTCTAAAAAAAATTCAATCTCCTCAGGTCTATCTTCACCATCGCCATCCATCGGGATTACATAATCGAAATTATCTTTTTCAAAGATGTATCTTAAACCAGTTGCTATGCATCTTGCATGCCCTTGGTTTTTTTTCATATTAAAAATTTTTATAGAAGTTATGTTTTCTAGATTTTTTTCAAAGTCTGGACGATCATGATTTGAATAATCATTAAATATGTAAACTGAAATTTCAAATTCTTGGTTTAACGATAAATTATTTATTTCATCGATAAGTTTGTATACTGATTGCCAGTCATTAAATACTGGGGTTAAAATTATTATTTTCATAATATAATTTTATTTTAGTATCTTCCCAAACAAACATCTTCAATACAAATGAATTTTGAGGCATTTTTCAAAATTTCATCATTTGTAGATCCCTCCCAAACAGGTCGTGATTTTAAATGATACGATAAGTTTCCAGCTTTCCATTCATCTCCGATTACGAATTGAATATCTTCATTAAAATCCTTATTCCAAATTAATTGAGCTTTAAATGCAATCTCTTTTCCAGGATAGTCAGTTCTTTTATCTGTTTGAGAAATTGATACATAAGAATAAATAATAGGTGATAAAAAAAATAGAAACAAAAAACCCGATAAAAAAGAATTCGTTCTTTTTATATTTATTTGAGATTTCAAAACATAAATAAATAAAACTCCGAAATATAAATAAAAAGGGGTCATCCACATTGTTCTAATTTTAGAGCCCATTATTGCTGATGTAAGTAAAATTAAGAAAATTGGCACTAAGTTTATGACTAAAAGGAAAAGTAATTTTTTATCATTTATATTAAGCTTAAATTTAATTTTTTTGACTAACAACCAAATTAAAAAGAAAAACGGGAGAAGTATTCCTAATTGCTTAAGTAAAAATAATATTGGTTGTTCAAAATGATTTATTAAGCTTGGTTCTAAGCCAGTTCTTTTTAAGCCATAAAAAATTGTAATAAAATCATTCCCATATAGCCATACAAGATGAGGAACTAATAAAACTACAAACACCTCTAAAGTAATAAAATATTTGAAATCAAATTTTCTATCATTTTTAATAAATATTAAATATGCAAAAAGTAAAAAAATTGATGCTAATAGATAAACAAATAAGTACTTTGATAAAAACCCTATTGCTCCAAACAAACCAATACAAAAGCAATCGGATAACTTTATTTCTTTAGAGGAATAAATTTTCCATGAAAAATAAACCACTAAAGACCAAAATGGAAGCTGGCATACATTTACGTTAAACTCAGGTGTTGTAAAATTATAGAAATATATAGCTTCTAAAATTAAAACAGAAAAAAGACTCAATAATTTGTTTTGTAAAATTTCGTTTGCAAATTTAAAAACAACATAGAAAGAAATCACCACAAATAATGAGCTTAAAAAATAGTATGCCCAATCTTGAGCACCAAAAATCTGAAAAAAAACTTCTGGAAAGAATGCACTCCCAGGCGGATGTTTATTAAAACCCCAGTCTAGATTACTGCCCCATGCTAATGCTTCGATTACATCTAGGGGTAAATTTTTATTGGTTATTGTTGGAACAACTGTCCAAATTAATAAATGTGATAGAGCAAAAATAAAAAATATATTATTTATATTTCTATTTGAACTGATCATAACTTAATAATTACAATAATTAACGTTGCTTGACACGCATATTTTGCTGAATATACTCCCTCGAATTCAATTTGAAAATATGGCTAAAACCAGCAAAGTAAAAAAAAAAGTTGTAAAAGCAAAGAATAAAACTGTCAGTAAATCAAAAGTTAAGTTAGCAGTTAAATCAAAAGTAGCTAAAACTAAAGATACGATTAAAGGTCCAATTAAAATTTCTAAAACTTATATTCCAAAAGATACTGAAAAATATATGTGTGAAAAACACAAAGTATTTTTTAGAATGAAGCTTCAAGAATGGAGAAAGGATTTAGTAAGAGCAAACAATGAAGCTCTTTATAACGGTAGTATGGACGATAATAGCATTTCGGCAGATATTGTAGATCAGGCAAGTTCATACACTGATAAAAATGTTGAGATGAAAGCTATTAATAGGCAAATTAAACTAATTTCAGAAATAGATAAAGCGCTAGCAAGAATTAGGGAAGATACTTATGGATACTGTTTAGATACAGCAGAACCAATTGGGTTAAAAAGGCTTATGGCAAGACCGGTCGCGAAGTATACAATTGCTGCTCAAGAGAAACATGAGAAAGATGAAAAAGTACACGCAGATGACTAAAAGAAAGAAAAAAACTAAAAAAGTTCATAATCCAGTAACTTATTATTTTACTAAAAAGTACATATATTATTATTATGGTTTGTTTTGGATAATTTTATTAGTTATTGTATTTAGTTAATGGATACAAAAATAATTTTAATAATTATCATTGTTCTCGCCATAGAGATATCAGGTCATGGTATTTTTGCCTCTTTATTTAGATTGCTTAGCTCAATGAACTAATATGGTTTGGGTGGAACCTCATTTTCATCCATAAACGCAAATCCCTTTTTCACACCTTCTCTATCTGAAATTTCCTCGTACCATCTAGTAAGATTTTTATAATTTTTAAGACCAATATCATGCCATTCATGTCTTGCTATCCAGGGAAATGTACCAATATCTGCAATTGTATAGTTTTTACCTGATAAGTATTTTGATTTAGATAATCTCTCGTCTAACTCTTTGTATATTCGTTTAGAAATTTTAAAATATCTGTCTTCTCCGAATTTGCTTTTTCCTGGATTATAATGATGGAATTGATGGTGTTGTCCCAACATTGGACCAACATAACCCATTTGAGCCATAAGCCACTGATTAATTTCCAATCTTTCTTCAGAATTATAAAATTTCCCGCTCAATTCAGCTAAATAAATTAAGATTGCCCCAGATTCAAAAATTGTTTTTTTATTTTCTTGGTCAATAATTACTGGAATTTTACTTAAAGGACTTATTTTTTTGAACTCATCTTTAAATTGTTCACCGTTATTAATATCAACTTTGATTACTTTGTAGTCAAATCCAATTTCCTCAAGCATAATACTAATTTTTTTACCATTAGGAGTATTAGCTGAGTAAAGATCTATCACTCTTTTTTTCCAAGTCTTTTCAATAAGTTTGTTGAGGTTGTTGTGAATTCAAATCTATATTTTTCATCAGGTCTTGCTAATTTGAAACATGCTCTTGCTGCTAAGGCTCCTTCATGGAAACCTGACAGGATTAGTTTTAATTTACCAGGATAATTACAGATATCACCTACAGCATAAATGCCTTTTTGATTAGTTTCAAATTTTTCAGTATCTACCTCTATAGTTTTTTTATTCAGATTAAGGCCCCAATTAGCAATTGGTCCTAGTTGCATAATAAGACCAAAAAAACCTAAAACATATTCAGTCTTCAAGTTTTTTATTTCATCATTATCATGTTTTATATCAATGCTTTCTAGTGTTTGTTCTCCATGGACGTTGGCCATTTGATATTTAGTAAAAAGATTAATTTTACCATCTTTTACTAATGCGTGCATTTTATCAACAGTAGCTTGTGCACCTCTAAATTCATCTCGTCTGTGTATCAAGTTAACATTAGACTCTTTTGATAATTCTATAGCCCAATCTAATGCGCTATCTCCACCTCCAAAAATTGAAACTGTTTTTCCTTTGAAAATGTTTTTATCTTTTACCGAATAAAACAATGATTTATTTTCAAATTTTTCACAATCTTTTGGTGAAAATTTTCGAGGTTCAAATGAACCAACACCACCTGCAATAATTACATTTGGTGTCAAAAAAGAATTACCTCCACTAGTTTTTACTAACCAGTTATTTTCCTCTTTTTTTACTTCTTCAACTCTTTCACTTAAATGAAATTTGATATCAAAAGGTTTTAACTGATTTAATAAATTATTAGTAAGTTCTTCTCCTGTACATTCGGGTACAGCGGGTATATCATAAATTGGCTTATCAGGATAAAGTTCGATGCATTGACCTCCAATTTTATCTAAATTATCAACTATCTCACAATCTAATCCGATTAATTTTAATTGATGAGCAGTAAAAAGTCCTGTTGGACCTGCTCCAATAATTAATGCATCAGTTGTTTTCATTCAAGCTTGTTTGGATGGTATGTTTACTTCAAGTCCATCTAGTTCATCTGAAACAATTATTTGGCAACTAAGTCTACTATTAGTTTTTGGTTCAAATGCCATATCTAACATATCATCTTCTCCATCTTCTTTTTTTGGAATTTTATTAAACCAATCTTCTTTGACATAAACATGGCAGGTTGCACACGCCATTCCACCACCACAATCCGCATCAATGCCCGGTATATCATTTTGAACTGCCCCCTCCATCACAGTCAAGCCGTTTTGGACCTCAACTGTATGAGTTTGATTATCAGAAGTTATGTATGTTATTTTTGCCATTCAATTGAATATAGGGATCAAAAAAAATAGGGCAAGTATGTAAAAACATACCCGCCCTAAAATTATTTTAATTACTTAGTAATTATCTACTTCTTGCGCCAGCTCCAGAACTCATTGCAGCAGCCCAGATTACTAGACCGAATGCAATTTTGTTAATGAAGTCAGCTAAGTTGTAAACAACGTTTAGTGAGTTAGCATCTACACCACCTGTTAGGTAACCAAATACATAACCTAATGGATAAATAGCCCAACCTACAGTTACAATCATTCTCATTGCACCGAACGCAGTTACAAGAGCTTTGTTACCGCTTTTAGCAGCAGCTCTTCCAGCTTCACCAGAGAATATTTCATATAGAATGTAAATCCATCCAGCCATACCGATTACAAAACCAAGTGTAGCATTGATGTATCCAGCTTCTCCTAAGTATCCTCCGATTAACATTACTAATGAACCGATTAACAATCTCCAGAACATTCCAGAATTTGCTTTTCTTACTGCTACTAGAATTAAGTAGAATTCTACCATCTGTAATGGCACAGTAATTAACCAGTCAATATATCTGTATACTGTTGGTGAGTCACCTGTAGCAACCCATACTTCTCTCATGTACATATAGTGAATGAAAGCAATACCAGTTACAAGACCTGCAACAGTTACTGATGTTTTCCACGCAGGGTTAACAGTACCTCTCTCCATGAAGAAGAAAGCTGTAGCCGCTAACATACCCATTGAAATTATCCAAAAAGATATTCCAACAAAGTCATCCTGAGCTAACATCGTTGCGTCTGCTGCATTAGCAACACCTGCATAACCCACTAGGGCTAACGCTGCTAGAGCAAACAGTTTAAGTTTTTTCATAAAAAACTCCCTCTTTAGTTAGTTTTTACTTTAGTTTATATAAACTAAGCTTGAGCTTCCCCAAGCAAAAGTTGTGGTTAAATACCAAATAAAAACACTTAATAGAAGACATAATTGTCATTAATTTACATTGATTTTACTCGTTTTTTAAAATTAAATACAATTTGTGATTTAAAAACCACAATAAATTAACTAACGAATCAACTTTAATTATGTCAGATAAATTCAAGGAAATTTATAGAAAATCAATTGAAGATCCAGAAAATTTCTGGAGAAAAGCAGCTGACGATGTCTTTTGGTTTAAAAAACCATCAAAAATTTTAAACAAATCAAACCCCCCTTTTTACAAATGGTTTGAAGATGGAGTTACAAATACTTGCTACAATGCATTAGATATTCATATTGATAACGGCCAAGGTCAAAAAACTGCTCTAATCTATGATAGTCCCATCACGGGTAATAAAAGTAAGCTTACATATGAGCAATTAAGATCAAAAGTTTCTAAATTTGCGGGAGCATTAACAAATCAAGGTGTCAAAAAGGGTGACAGAGTAATAATTTATATGCCAATGATCCCTGAAGCAGTCATTGCAATGCTTGCTTGTGGAAGAATTGGAGCAATTCACTCTGTTGTTTTTGGTGGATTTGCATCAAATGAACTTGCAAGCAGAATAGATGACAGCAAAGCTAAAATTCTTGTAACAGCCTCGTGTGGTTTTGAGCCAGGTAGAACGGTTGAATACAAGCCATTGGTAGATGAAGCTATAAAACTGGCAAATCATAAAATAAGTAAGATGATTTTATTTCAAAGAAAAGGTCATGAGGCTAAGTTAAATTCACCAAATGAAATCAGTTGGGATGAAGCATTAGCCGATGCAAAAGATACGGATTGTGTTGAAATGAATTCTAATGAGTTTGCTTATATACTTTACACCTCAGGTACAACAGGAACTCCTAAGGGTATTGTAAGAGACATTGGGGGTCATATAGTGGCTCTGAAATGGACAATGAAAAATATCTACAACATTGATGAGGAGGATATTTGGTGGTCAGCAAGTGATATAGGTTGGATTGTAGGTCACTCATACATAGTCTATGCCCCATTATTTAAAGGGTGCACAACAGTTTTGTTTGAAGGAAAACCTGTAGGTACACCTGATGCAGGAGCTTTCTGGAAAATCATATCTGATTACAAAGTAAAATCTTTATTTACAGCTCCAACTGCATTTAGAGCGATTAAAAAAGAAGATCCTGAGGGAAAGTTCTTCTCTAAGTATGATTTGAGTAGTTTTGAAAGTTTATTTCTTGCTGGTGAAAGAGCAGATCCGGATACAATCAAATGGGCAGAAAATTTACTAAAAGTTCCAGTGATAGACCATTGGTGGCAAACTGAAACAAGTTGGGCAATAAGTTCAAATTGTACAGGAATTGAAATGATGAAAACCAAATATGGTTCAGCTTGTAAAGCAGTTCCAGGTTATGATGTAAAAATTATTAAATCAGATCAAACTTTAGCTAAACCAAATGAAATGGGAGACATCGTTGTAAAATTACCTTTGCCCCCTGGTACGTTTCCCACTCTATGGAACGCAGATCAAAGATACAAAGAAAATTATATGTCAAACTACGATGGTTACTATCAAACTTATGATGCAGGTCATATTGATGAAGATGGCTATATCTGGATCATGTCTAGGACTGACGACATCATAAACGTTGCTGGCCATAGATTATCAACTGGGGCAATTGAAGAAGTTTTGTCTGAGCATCAGTCAGTAGCTGAATGCGCAGTCCTTGGAATTGCTGATAAATTAAAAGGGCAATTACCAATTGGATTAATAGTTTTAAAAGCTGGAGTTGATAAAGATAACGAAACTATTTCAAAGGAATGTATTAAAATGGTCAGAGATAAAATTGGTCCTGTAGCTGCATTTAAAGTTGCGATAGTTATTAAAAGACTTCCTAAAACAAGATCTGGAAAAATCTTGAGAGGAACAATTAGAAAAATTGCTGATAATGTTGAGTATAAAATGCCTCCAACAATTGATGATCCTGCAATTCTTGATGAGATTAAACAAGACTTAATTGATAACAAAATACTAAATAATGGTTAAAACATATTCTTTTCTACTTATTGCTATATTTTGTGAGGTAGCAGGTACAATGTTATTGCCAGTTTCACAAAATTTTACCAAAATTATTCCAACAATTTGCTTAACAATATTTTATCTAGTGTCATTCTATTTGATGACATTTGTTATGGATAAACTCCCAATAGCAATTGTTTATGCTACTTGGAGCGGGCTAGGTGTATTTACAATAGCATTACTTGGATATTTCTTTTTTAAACAAACTTTAGCTTGGCAAGCTATTGCGGGTCTGTTTCTTATTGTTGTTGGTGTGATATTGGTTAATAGTTTTACTGTAAAAATTAATTAAATTTTAAAGGTGTGCCCTCAGGGTCACCTAAAATCTTTCCATCCTTCATCTTTATCTTACCAGAGATTATTGTCGCTACAGGTGTTCCTTTAAATTCAACATCATTAAAAGGTGACCATCCACACTTACTTTCTATGTTCTCATTTTTAATAGTTATTTTCTTTTTCATATCTACGATAGTAAAATCAGCATCATATCCCTCTTTAATATATCCTTTGTTCTGTATCCCAAATATTTTAATTGGATTTTCGCATACCAAATTTATTAGTTGAGTAAGTGATAATTTTCCATGATTAACGTGATCTAACATTACTGGCATAAGTGTTTGGACACCTGGCATGCCTGATGGAGAATTAGGATACTCTTTATCTTTATTTACTTTTAGATGAGGTGCATGATCTGAGCCAATTGTATCATTTAAATTATTTCTTACTGCATACCACAATCGATCATAGTGAGACTTGTCTCTTATTGGTGGATTCATCTGTGCGTAGGTTCCAAGTTTATCATAACAATCAGGTGCATAAATTGTTAAATGTTGTGGCGTAATTTCAAAAGTAATATTACCTTTGTGTTGAGATAAAAAATCTACCTCTTGTTTAGTGGTAATATGTAGTACATGCGCTTTCTTATTATATTTTTTTGCAAGTCTAACTATTCTTCTAGTCGAAGAAATTGCACACTCCTCACTTCTCCAAATAGGATGAGAATGCACATCACCATTTTTAATCAATTTTTTATTTTTGTTTAAGATTTCTTCATCTTCTGAGTGAACCGCTACTACCTTAGAACTATTTTGAAAAACTTTATCAATATCTTCCTCGAGTGCTACTAAAAGATTACCTGTTGAGGAACCTACAAACAATTTGATACCACAACAGCCCTCTAAATTTTTTAACTCAGCGAGTTGACTAACGTTACCTGCTGTAGCACCGAAATAGAAAGCATAATTGCAGTACATTCTGTTTTTTGCAAGATCCAATTTTCTTTGAAATTCTTTTAAGTTTGAGGTTGGAGGGTTGGTGTTCGGCATTTCAAATACTGCTGTAATTCCTCCAGCTACTGCTGCTCTACTTCCAGAGTGAAGGTCTTCTGTATCTGTTGAACCTGGTTCTCTAAAATGCGTCTGAGTATCTATACAGCCAGGTAAGGTAATTTTATTTTTAGCATCATAGACTTCTTTTGCCTCTTCTGATATTTGACCAATTTTTAATATTTTACCATCTTTAACGGCAATATCATTATCCTCTAGTTTTCCATTGATATAACATTGCCCATTTTTGATTATTAGATCTAACATTTATGAAAAAAGTTATTATATTAAATTTTACGAGCAATCAAATATGAATAATAGCGTTTATATATTAAAAGATAGAGCCATACTTTATGTAAATGGCCAGGATGCTAGAGACTTCTTGCAAAATTTAATTAGCAATGACATTAATAAAGTTACAGATAGTTCAAGTTGTTTTGCTTCATTATTAACCCCTCAAGGCAAGTTTCTTTATGAATTTATTGTTGTAAAGCATAAGTCAGGTTTTTTTATAGATTGTGAAAAGTCTCAATCTGAGGAAATATTGAATCAGTTAAATTTATATAAAATAAGATCAAAAGTAGAAATCCTTAATCTTAGCAATGAATTTGTTGTTGCAAGTTTTGGTTATGAAAAATATTTATCAATAGATGACTCAAAAGATATTCTTGGTTTTACTATGAGATATAGAGAAGATCCAATAGTTCTAGATCCAAGAAATAAAAATTTGGGTGCTAGATTAATTATTAATTTAGAAAAACTTTATTTGTCTCTAAAAAAACTTGAATTAAAAGACGATAAAATTGAGAACTATTATCATCAAAGTCATAAACTTGGGATTGTTCCAAAGAATTTAAATAAACTAAAAAATAAATTATTCGGTATTGAATGTAATTTTGAAGAACTAAATGGTATTGATTTTAAAAAAGGGTGTTACGTAGGACAAGAAAATACTGCTAGAATTAAACTTAAAAATAAACTTTCTAAGAGGTTATTGCCGGTTGAGATAATTGATGGAAAGCTTGATGAAGATGAAACGGTATATTGTAATGAGATTGAAATTGGAAAAATTTTGATAAATGAGGAGTATCCATTTGCTTTGATAAAATTTTCAAATGAAAACTTTAATAAAGATCTTACTTTAAAAAGTAAAAATGGATCATTTAAAATATTTATACCTGAATGGCTAAAGATTTAATTTTTGGTGCGGCCAGAGAGACTCGAACTCTCATGGACCAGGTCCACACGGCCCTCAACCGTGCCTGTCTACCAATTTCAGCATGGCCGCAAATATGACCCACATTAAATCAATGACAAGTAGGTTTCAAATTGATAAATTTTATTTATGGAATTTAATCAAGAAGTAAAATTGGCAACTGATCCAATTTATAAGAAGATTTCAAAGGTTATGCCTGAGATTGAGTGGGCAGTTCATGCCCCTTATATTCATAAAATTAATAAATTAAAAAAAGAGAAGAATGCAGTAATACTTGCCCATAACTATCAAACTCCAGAAATTTATCACGGTATTGCGGATTTTTCTGCAGACTCTTTAGCTCTTGCCGTTGAAGCATCAAAAACCTCGGCAGATATAATTGTTATGGCTGGAGTTCACTTCATGGCTGAAACTGCAAAATTAATGAGTCCAAATAAAAAAGTTTTATTACCAGACATGAAAGCGGGTTGTTCATTATCCTCTTCAATTACGGGTAAAGACGTAAGGTTGTTAAAAGAAAAGTATCCAGGAGTTCCTGTTGTCTCATACGTAAATACATCTGCTGATGTAAAAGCAGAAACAGATGTGTGTTGTACATCAGCTAATGCAGTTAAAATTGTAAAATCCTTAGGTGTGAAAAAAGTTATTTTTTTACCTGACGACTATTTAGCTAAATACGTTGCTTCACAAACCGACGTTGAAATTATCTCATGGAAAGGAATTTGTATTGTTCATGATCAATTCAATGAAAACGAGATTAAAAATATAAGGAAAAATAATCCTGGGATTAAAATAATTGCACACCCAGAATGTCCTCCAGAAGTGATTAGAGCAAGTGATTTTGCAGGATCAACATCAGGAATGATTAATTATGTTAAAGATAATCAGCCAAAAAAAGTAATGATGGTAACTGAATGTTCTATGAGTGATAACATTCAAGTGGAAAATCCGAACGTAGAATTTATAAGGCCATGTAATATGTGTCCGCATATGAAGAAAATTACTTTGCCTAAAATTTTAGACTGTTTAGAAAATGAAACAGGTGAAATTATCATGGACCAAGAGACGATTGAGAAAGCTAGATTGTCAGTAGAAAAAATGGTTGCTATCGGTAGATAACACTTCGTGTCGAAAATTAAATTAAGTGAAACTTTTATTAAAGATAGAGTAAAACTTGCTCTTACCGAAGATTTATATCCTTATGGAGACATAACATCTAACCTTATAAATAATAATAAAATTATTGAGGCGAAAATAATTTCTAATCAAAAAGCAGTGGTTGCAGGTTTGTTATTTGTAAAACAATCCTTTAAGCAAGTTGACAAAAAAATTAAGTTTATATTAAAAAAAAAAGATGGGTCCACAGTCAAAAAAAATTCTGTAATAGCAGTAATAAAAGGTAAAGCTAATTCTATAATGATTGCAGAAAGGGTTGCATTAAATTTTTTATCCCATATTTCAGGAATAGCTACAAAAACAAATCAATTTGTTAAACTAGCTGGAAAAAAGTGTAAAATTTGCTGCACCAGAAAGACTTTACCGAATTATAGAGTTATTCAAAAATACGCAGTTAAATTAGGAGGTGGTACAAATCATAGATTTAATTTAAGTGATGAATTTTTGATAAAAGATAATCATATCGCTAGTTCTGATTTAAAAGAATTAGTTTCATTAGCAATAAAAAACAAAAAAGGAAAAAAAATTACAGTTGAAGTGGATAATTTAAAGCAACTGAAGAAGATTATTGGTCTTAAATTTAATACTATTTTGTTTGATAATATGAGTATTAAAAATCTTAGAGCAGGTGTAAAACTAGTTAAAAAATATTATGAAACAGAAGCTTCAGGGAATATAAATCTTCAAACTGTAAAATCTGTTGCAATGACCGGGGTAGATAGAATTTCAATTGGGAGCATTACTCATAGTGCCCCAGCAATAGATTTCAAACTAGAAATCTAGATTATTTGATTTTTTTAATTTTTATTTTTGGTAAGCTCAGCCTGCGCCGCTGCTAATCTAGCTATAGGAACTCTGTAAGGTGAGCAGGAAACATAATTAAGCCCAGCTTTTGAACAAAATTTAATACTCTTTGGATCACCACCATGTTCACCACATATACCTAATTTAATCTTTTTATTTTGTTTTTTTCCTTTAGAAACCGCTATTTCGACTAAATCTTTCACTCCGTCATCAATGGATACAAACGGATCAATAGTAAAAATCTTATTATCTATATAATCATTTAAAAATTTACCACTATCATCTCTACTTATTCCAAAAGTTGTTTGTGTTAAATCATTAGTGCCAAAACTAAAGAATTCAGCATGTTTCGCAATATCATCAGCCTTAATTGCTGCTCTAGGTAACTCAATCATTGTGCCCACAAGAAATTCAATTTTTGTTTTATTTTCTTTTTGAACTTTTCTTGCAGTATTGATTACTAAATCTTTCATTATTTTAATCTCGGCTTCAGTTGAAACTAAAGGAATCATTATCTCGGGAAAAGCAAATTTTTGTTTGTTTTTTTTTAAGTCTGCAAGAGCCTCGAATATCGCTCTACATTGCATCTCATAAATTTCAGGAAATGAAATGCCAAGTCTACAACCTCTATGTCCTAACATTGGATTTTGTTCATGAAGTTCTTCTATCCTGCTTTCAATATCTTTTTTGTCTGATCCAACAACATTAGCTACTTCAGAAATTTCTTTATCAGATTTCGGTAAAAATTCATGTAATGGTGGATCTAATAATCTTACAGTAACTGGAAGACCATGCATAATCTTAAATATCTCCATAAAATCTTTTTTTTGATGCGGTAGAATCTTTTTTAAAGCATTAGATCTATCATCTAACGTTTTTGATAAAATCATTTCTCGCACTGATAAAATTCTTTCCTCATCAAAAAACATATGTTCGGTCCTACAAAGTCCAATTCCCTCCGCACCAAAATCTCTGGCTGTTTGAGTGTCTAGAGGAGTCTCAGAGTTAGTTCGTACTTTAAGTTTTCTAATTTTATCAGCCCAGCTCATTAATTTTGAAAAATCTCCTGATATCTCAGGTTTTATAGTTGGAACTGTACCTAAAATTATTCTTCCCGTAGAGCCGTCAATAGTAATTGTTTCACCCTCTTTGATCTCAGTCGAAGATGTTTTAAAGACTTTTTTATCGTAATTAATTTCAATTTCACTTGAACCAGAAACACAAGGTCTTCCCATTCCCCTAGCTACAACTGCAGCATGACTAGTCATACCTCCTCTTGAAGTTAAAATTCCCTTCGCAGCATGCATTCCTTGAATATCTTCTGGAGAAGTTTCAACTCTAACTAAAATTGTATCTTGCATCATTTCATTTAATCTTTCAGCCTCCTCAGAGCTGAAAACTACTTTTCCACTTACTGCACCAGGAGACGCTGGAAGACCGTTTGCTATAACTTTGATTGAACTTCTCTCATCTAAAGTAGGATGCAAAAGCGTATCTAAAGAGTTGGGATCAACTCTTAAAACAGCATCATTTTTATTGATTAACTTTTCTCTAACCATATCAACTGCAATTTTTACTGCAGATTTTGATGTTCTTTTTCCAGATCGAGTTTGTAATATCCAAAGTTTATTACTTTCAACAGTAAACTCCACATCTTGCATATCCTTATAATGTTTCTCTAGTTTTTTTAAAATTTTATATAATTTGTGATATACTTCTGGCATCGACTCTTCCATAGATGCATCAACAACTTTTGCCTCTTTTCTTGCCTTCTTTGTGATGTACTGTGGAGTTCTTGTTCCAGCTACAACATCTTCTCCCTGAGCATTAATCAAATATTCTCCATAAATATCATTTGACCCATCTGAAGGGTTTCTAGTGAAGACAACTCCTGTTGCACAATCATTACCCATATTTCCAAAAACCATAGATTGAACATTAACAGCTGTTCCCCACTCAGAAGGAATTTGATTCAACTTTCTGTAAACTTTCGCTCTTTTGCTTTCCCAAGATAAAAATACAGCACTTATTGCTCCGAATAATTGATGATAAACATCTTGAGGAAAATCTTTACTAGTCTTTTCTTTAACTACATTCTTAAAATCATTTATTAAACCATCCCAATCCTCTTCATCAAGATCCGTATCAAGCAATACACCTTTTGTTAACTTATAATTTTCTATCAATTCCTCAAAATTGTAACTTTCAACACCCATGACTACATTTCCGTACATCTGGATGAATCTTCTATAGCTATCTTTCGCAAATCTTCCGTTAGAAGTTTTATTAGCTAAAGCAACCACTGTTTTGTCATTAAGCCCTAAATTCAAGATTGTGTCCATCATACCTGGCATTGAAACTCTTGCTCCAGATCGAACTGATAAAAGAAGAGGATTTTTTAAATCTCCAAATTTTTTTGATACATCTTTTTCTATTTTTTTAATTTCTTTTTTTATTTGGTTGGTTAATTTGGAATTTAATTTTTTTTTGTCCTTGTAAAAAATTTCACAAACTTTCGTTGAAATAGTAAAACCAGGAGGTACGGGCAAGCCCATTCTCCCCATTTCAGACAAATTTGCTCCTTTACCACCTAATAAGTTTTTTGGATTTTTTATTTTTTTTGAGTCTTTAGACTTAAAATTAAAAATCAGGTTATTCATTATTAGCTTTTAAAAATTGAAAATTTATATAATTTTGAAACGTTTTACATAACATATTAATAAGTTCCAAACGGTTTTTTCTTAAAGTTTCGTTATCTTCATTAACTTTTACGTTATCAAAAAATTCAAAAACTTCTTTTTTACTTTCAGCTAAAATTGATAGAGATTTTTCACAGTTTTCATCATTATTTAAGGTAGAATAATATTTTTTGATATCATTTATCTTTTTATATAAGTTTTTTTCAAATTCACTTTTAAAAATACCAGGATCAGTTGTGTCATTTATTTCAATTTCATTATTTTTCATCTCATGTTCTAAAATATTAGAAGCTCTTTTATAACTTGAATTTATGTCCATACCAATTTGACTCCTAATTACCTTGTTGAGACATTTTGCTTTTTCAAAAGACGAAAATAAATTATTTAACGAAAATGATGATAAAGTGGCTTCGATTATATCATAACGTATTTCTTTTTCTTTAAGATAGTATCTAAATCTATCTTTTAAGAAATTATATAATTCTTTTTGTAAATCTTTATTATCAAGATTGTATCCTTGGTCATCGTAAAGGCGTGAAGAGTAATTCATAAGATCATTTATTTTTAAATTCTTTTTATTTTCTATAGTGGTTCTTATTATACCTAGAGCAATTCTTCTTAATGCTAATGGATCTTTTGAACTTGTAGGTTTCTCGTTTATACCAAAAAAGCCCACTAAGGTATCAATCTTGTCTGTAATCGATAATGCAACACTAAATGGTTTTTTTGGGACCATTGAATTGAGACCGATTGGTAAATATTGTTCTGAAATAGCTAGAGAAATATCTTTATCAAATCCTTGATGTTCAGAAAAATATCCTCCCATAAGTCCTTGAAGTTCAGGAAATTCACCAACAAGATCAGAGGTAAGATCGGTCTTACAGATTGATGCAGACAATTCTACTTTTTCTTTACTAATTAATAACTCATCTGAAATCATTCCACCAATTTTTCTCATTCGCTGAACTTTGTCAAAATAAGATCCAAGACCCTTAAAAAAATTCATTGATTTTAATTCTGATACCTTTTTAACTAAATTTTGAGTTTTATCTTTATTCCAAAAAAATTCTGCATCACTTAATCTTGCATCAACTACTCTTTCATTACCTATTTTAATGAGACCTTTTTTATCTTTTTTATTTGTTACAATTAAAAATTCATTTGTAATTTCATTTTTGTCATTAAATGTTGGAAAATATTTCTGGTGAGACTCCATTGTTAGGGTCAAAATCTCTTTTGGAACCGATAAAAATTTTTTATCAAATTTGCACAATAAAACATTTGGGCTATCTACTAAATTTACAACCTCATCTATCAACTTGGGATTTTCATTAATTTTTAACCCTTTTTTCCCTAATATCTTTAAAAAAGATTTATTGATTATTTTTAATCTTTTATTTTGATTAATGATCACTCCATTATCTTCAAAAAATTTTTCATATTTCTTAAAATTTTCAAAAGATCTTTTTTTTTCTTCAAAATCTTTATCTAAAAAAGTCAAATTAGAGGAAGTTAAATGATGAAATTTAAAGCTTACAATTTTTTTATCAAATATTGATAAAATTGATTTTAATGGTCTTCCCCAATTTAAATCAAATTCACCCCATTTCATTGATTTTTTCCATTGATAGTTACTCAAAATTTTTGGAATGAATTCAGTGAGTAAATCATATGTCTTTAATGAGGTTGCTACAGTTTTGTAAAAATAAAATTCATCCTTTTCGGTTTTTTTTTTAAATAAATCCTTTTTGTTAATTTTGTTTGATCTCAAAAAACCCTCCAACGCTTGTTCAGGAGCGCTAGTTTTAGGGCCTTTAATCTCTTTAGATTTAATCTTAATTTGTTTATCTAGGCCTTCAAAAACTAAAACTAATCTATTTGGAGTTGAAAAAGAAAAATTTTTTTTTGATCTAATTGATTTTTCCTCGAATAAATTTTTAAAATCTTCAAAAATTTTTTCTCTTAAATTTTTTTGAAGCCCAGCAGGAATTTCTTCACTAAATAGCTCTAAAAAAAATTCTGACATTCTATGTTTGCGACTGTACCCAAATTGTAGCAGCTTGTTTTGTAATTTCTCTTATTCGACCAATATATTCTGCTCTTTGCGCAACACTAATTGCTCCGCGAGCATCTAATACGTTAAATATATGACTTGCTTTCAAACATTGATCGTATGCAGGTAAAGATATATTTTTTTCAACTAATGATTTTGCTTCACTCTCATGCATATCAAATATTTTAAATAAGTTTTCTGTATTAGCATGCTCAAAGTTATAAGCTGAAAATTCTTTTTCTGATTGATGAAAAACTTCCCTGTAATCAATACCTTCATCATTCCAAACTAAATCATAAACGTTTTTTTTCTGCTGGGTAAACATACAAATTCTTTCAAGGCCGTAGGTTATCTCCACTGACACTGGTTTACATTGAAAACCTGCCATTTGTTGAAAATATGTAAATTGAGATATTTCCATGCCATCACACCAAACTTCCCACCCAAGACCTGCAGCACCTAGAGTTGGGCTTTCCCAATCATCTTCAACAAATCTAATATCGTGCTCTTTATGATTAATTCCTATTACCGACAAACTATTTAAATAAAGTTTTTTAATATTAATTGGAGAGGGTTTTATTATAACTTGAAATTGATAATAATGCTGAAGTCTATTTGGATTATCTCCATATCTTCCATCTGTAGGTCTTCGTGAAGGTTGAACATACGCTGCTTTCCATGGCTTAGGTCCAAGAGATCTTAGAGTGGTAGCTGGATGAAATGTTCCAGCTCCAACTTCCATATCATAAGGTTGTAAAATTACACATCCATTTTTACTCCAAAATTTTTGAAGATTTATAATTGTATCTTGGAAAGTTTGAAATTTTGGTTTTTTTTTAATTTTTTTAGAGGCCATATTTTTGCCAAACTGATTTTTCCTCTAATATGTTTGCTAATTGATCGACATGATCATTTGAAGACGACAATTTTTTACTAAGCCAGCTTTTTGATTTTTCAAATTTTTTAATAACAACATCTTCTCCAAATTTTTCTCTTAATATCTGATTTGCATTTCCTATATCATCTATCAAACCAAGATCTTTGGCTTTTCTACCTGACCAAAATTCACCTGAAAATAATTCTACTTCAGATTTTTTAAGTTTTGATGACCTGCTTTTTTCGACCACCTCTATGAAATCTTTATGTAGATCTAATTGTATTTTTTTTAATCTTTCGATGTCTTCCTTTTTTTCATCTTGAAATGGGTCTAATGTACTTTTATTTTTCCCAGCAGTATGCACTCTTCTCTCAACACCTATCTTTTTTATCAATTCTGTAAAACCAAAAGAAGAGTAGATTACTCCTATTGAGCCTATTATTGAACTTGAGTTCGCATAAATTTCATCTCCAGCACAAGCTATTAGATATCCGCCTGAAGCTGCTACATCTTCGGCAAAAACAATTACTTTTTTTTTATTTTTTTTTGCCTGTTGTCTAATTAAGCTGTAAATTAAATGTGATTGAACAGGAGAACCTCCAGGAGAGTTTATTGTTATAGCAACACATGGTGCTTTTTTTAGAGAAAATGCTTTTGTAATAATGTCTTCTTGGCCAGAAAAATCTATACCTTGTTTAAATTTCCCCACATTCCCAATAACTCCACTTAGCTTAATATGTGGAATAATTTTTTTCTTTTTAAAAAAAGAGAGCATTATTAATATTTATAGAATTTTTTTATGAATATAAAGACACCTTATAATTGAAGATTCAGGTGCGTCAATTGATAAGTATAAAAAGCAACCTATTATACTAATTTGCTCAATTAATGGGAAGTGTCATACAATTAAAAAACAAAATTAATAATTCATATTTTCAACTAAAAAATTCAGTTGAAGATAGATTGATGTTAGTTGAAGAAAAAATAAAGTCTAAATTAGAGAGCAAAGTAGACTTAGTTCATAAAATGACAAACTATCACCTCGATACAGGCGGAAAGAGATTAAGAGCCTTACTAACTTTAGGTTCTGCAAAATTATGTGGATATGCAAAAGGAACTAGAGATATTAATTTGGCTGCTTGTGTTGAACTTATTCACTCAGCAACTTTAATGCATGATGATGTAATAGATAATGGATCTATTAGAAGGGGGAGAAAAACTTTAAACAAAGTTTGGGATAACCATTCTTCTGTTTTGGTTGGAGATTATTTGCTTAGTAGATGTTTCGAAATGATGGTAGATGATGGAAATATTGAAGTCTTAAAATTATTATCTTCAACTTCATCTAAGATTGCTCAAGGTGAGGTTCTTCAGTTACAACATAGAGGTGAGGTGGATATGTTGGAGGAAACTTATTTAAGAATAATTTCTGCAAAAACTGCTGAATTATTTGCAGCAGCTACTAAAGTTGGTGCAATTTTGTCAGATGTGACATCAAAAGAAAAAGAGGCTTTAGAATTTTATGGAAGGAATTTGGGTTTAACTTTTCAAATAGCTGATGATACTTTAGATTATAACTCTGAATTAAAATTATTCGGAAAAAAAATTGGAAAAGATTTTTATGAAGGGAAAATTACTCTTCCAATAATCTTGTTATTTCAAAAAGCGAATTTGAAAGAAAAAGAAACTCTTAAAGATATTTTTTTAAAAGACAATAGAAATGAAAGTGATTTTAATTATACATTATCTTTAATAAAACAATATGAAGTTATTAAAGAATGTTATAAAAAAGCAAACCATTACATAAATTTAGCTTCAAACTCATTATCGATATTTAAAGATTGTAATGAAAAAAATATGCTTGAAAATTTAACTTCATTTAGTTTGTCTAGAGATTTTTAAGGACTTAAAAGGCTTTTTGTCCAACTACCATTTTTATCTAAAGAATACTTTAATCTTTCATGTATTCTGTTATCTCCATCTAACCAAAATTCAATTGTGGAAGGTGTTAAATTCCAGCCAGACCAATGGCTTGGTCTAGGTACATTATCTTTGTCATTATATTTTTTTTTATAATTCTCTAAAGCATCTAAAAGTTCATCTCTAGAATGGAGAATACTACTTTGTTTTGAGGCCCAAGCACCTATTCTGCTATCATATGCTCTTGAGTTATAGTACTCATCAGCAGTTTGATCATCTACTTGTTTCAATGTTCCAACTATCCTTATTTGTCTTAGTAAACTTTTCCAATGAAAGCACATTGTGGCATTCGGGTTTTCTTTAATTTCATTACCTTTCTGACTGTTTAAATTTGTATAAAAAACAAATCCTTTTTCACTATGACCTTTGAGCAGAACCATTCTTACTGAGGGAATACCCTCTTTATTTGCTGTACCAAGTGCTAAAGCATTAGGATCATTAACTTCTTTTTTTTTAGCCTCCTCAAACCATCTTTGAAATAGTTGAAATGGATTATCAAGATCTAAGAAGCATTTATTAAGCCCAAGTGAGTTTTTTTGATTCATAATTTTAACAAAATAATCTATACAATATAAATAATGTCATTTAATACTTTTGGAAAGTCTTTTCGTTTTACAACTTGGGGAGAATCCCATGGTCCAGCTATAGGGTGTATTATAGATGGGTGTCCACCATTAATACCATTAAAAGAAGCCGATATTCAAAAAGAATTAAACAAACGGAAACCTGGGCAATCAAAGTTTACTACTCAAAGAAAGGAGAGTGACAAGGTTCAAATTCTTTCAGGAGTTTTTGAAGGAAAAACGACTGGGACACCAATATCATTGATAATTTACAATGAAGATATGCGTTCAAAGGATTATAATGATATTAAAGATAAATTTAGACCAGGACATGCTGATTTCACATATTTTAAAAAGTATGGAATAAGAGACTACAGAGGTGGTGGTAGATCATCTGCAAGAGAAACAGCTGCAAGAGTTGCAGCAGGTGCTGTGGCAAAAAAAGTTTTAGAAAATAAATTAGGAAAAAAATTTAAAATCACTGGAGCTGTTACCCAGCTGGGAATATTAGGATGTGATACCAATAAATGGGATAATAAGATAATTTCTAAAAATCCATTTTTTTGCCCAGATAAATCAATGTTAAAAATTTGGGAAAAATACTTGTTAAGTATCAGAAAAGCTGGATCGTCATGTGGAGCAATAATCGAAGTAAGAGCTAACGGTATTCCTGCTGGATTAGGCGCACCTATATACTCAAAATTAGATTCCGACATAGCATCAGCAATGATGAGTATAAATGCTGTAAAAGGAGTTAATATTGGCTCAGGTATGAACTCAGCGCAATTATCGGGTGAGGAGAATTCAGATGAAATTTCTCAAAATAGGAAAAAAACAAAATTTAAATCTAATAACGCTGGAGGTATTCTAGGAGGTATTTCTTCAGGTCAAGAAATAATTGTTTCTTTTGCTGTAAAACCAACGTCATCAATTTTAAAAAGTAGAAAAACAATTAATAAGTTTGGAAAGAATACTAGTATTTCAGTAAAAGGTAGACATGATCCATGTGTGGGTATTAGAGCTGTGCCAGTTGGTGAAGCAATGTTATCTTGCGTTTTATTAGATCATTACCTTCTACACAAAGCTCAGTGTAGTTAATTTTGTTTTTTCAAAACTATATTGGAATTTAGTAAATCTAAAACTTTTTCCTCAATTGAAACTGAATCAAGATTTGCCACTTTATACATTTTGTCTGGAGTATCTTGATCAATAAAAATATCTGGTAATGTTAATGATCTAAATTTTAAATTAGAGTCCATTAAACCTTTTTTTGTCAAAAAATTCACCACATGAGATCCGAAACCACCAATTGAACCCTCTTCAATTGTCATAATTGCTTCATGAGTTGTAGCTAATTGCCAAATGAGATTTTCATCTAGAGGTTTTGCAAATCTAGCATCAACAACTGTTATTGGCACACCTTTTTTTAATAAATTTTCTGCAGCCTTCAAAGTCTCGCTCAATCTTGCTCCAAAATTTAAGATCGCTAATTTTTTTCCCTCTTTGATAATTTTTGATTTCCCTATCTCAATTTTTTCATTTATTGATGGAAGAGTTGAACCAAATCCTGTTCCTCTTGGGTACCTGAATGCACAAGGTCTATCATTAATTTCGGTTGAAGTATTTATCATTCTTACTAGCTCAGCTTCATCACTTGCTGCCATGACAATAAAATTTGGTAAAGTGGTTAAATATGTTGTGTCAAAACTACCAGCATGTGTTGGTCCATCAGCTCCAACAAGTCCTGCTCTATCTATTGCAAATCTAACAGGTAAACTTTGAATTGCTACATCGTGAACTACTTGATCATAAGCTCTTTGAAGAAAAGTGGAATAAATAGCTGCGTAGGGTTTAAAGTTTTCAGTAGCTAAACCTGCAGCAAATGTAACTGCGTGTTGCTCTGCAATCCCAACATCAAAAGTCCTATCTGGAAATTCTTTGCGAAAAATATCTAGACCAGTGCCATCAGGCATAGCAGCAGTAATAGCTACGATTTTACTGTCCTTTTTGGCATGTTGAATTAAGGTGTTTGCAAAAACCTTTGTATATGATGGTAATTTACTTGTACTCTTTAGTTGCTCACCAGTTTTGACATTAAACTTTGATACTCCATGATAATTATCCTTTGCCTCCTCAGCAAAAGTATAACCTTTTCCTTTTTTCGATTTAATGTGAATTAAAATTGGTCCTTCATGCTTAGAATCTCTCGCATTTTTTAAAATTGGAATTAATGAATTTAAATCATGGCCATCTATTGGACCAATGTAATAAAATCCAAGTGAACTGAACAAAGTTCCACCTGTAAAAGCAGATCTAAGTAAATCTTCTGCTTTACCAGCCTTTGCACTAAACCTTTTTGAAAAGGCTGACATTATTAATTTGATAGTCTCTCTTAAACTAAAATAAATTTTCCCCGAAAAAATTTTTGCTAAATAAGTACTCATTGCTCCTACTGGTCGAGCAATCGACATATCATTATCATTTAGAATTACGATCATCTTAGTTTTTGAGGCACCAGCATTATTCATAGCTTCATAAGCCATTCCTGCGCTGATTGCGCCGTCACCAATTACTGCAATTACATTGTCTGATTTATTGGACAGTTTATTTGCTTCTGCTATACCTAGTGCTGATGAAATTGATGTTGAACTGTGCGCAGCACCGAATGGATCGTATTCACTTTCAGATCTTTTTGTAAAACCAGAAAGACCATTTCCTTGTCTTAAAGTTCTAATTCTATCTTTTCTGCCAGTTAAAATTTTATGTGGATAACACTGATGACCCACATCCCAGATTAACTTATCATTTGGTGTATTAAAGACATAATGTAAAGCAACAGTTAATTCTACCACTCCGAGACTTGCCCCAAGATGTCCACCAGTTACTGACACAGCATCAATCATTTCATCTCTTAATTCATCAGCAACTTTTTGTAATTTTGACTCAGGTATTTTTTTTAAATCCGACGGAAAATTAATCTCATCTAACAGTTCATATTTTTTTTTCATTTGTTTCTATTCAAAATATAATTTAATGTTTCAGATAAATTTCTTGATTTAGATCCATATCTTTTTAATTTACGATTAATTTTTAAAATCAAATTATCAGCATATTTAATAGTATTTTTGTATCCTAGTAAACTAATTAGAGTTGCTTTTCCTTTTTTTTTATCCTTACCAGTTTTTTTTCCTGCAACAAGCAAACTTCCTTTATAATCAATCAAATCATCAGCAACTTGAAACAACAAACCTATGTCAGCACCAATATTTTCAAATTTCTTAATATCATTTTTGCTTTTTTTCTTAATTATCAAGGGTGCTGCACAACAAAAACTAAAAAGTTTTCCAGTTTTTTTTATTTCCATTTCTTCAATCTTATTTTGAGAAATTTTCTTACGTTCATAATTCAAATCTAAATATTGTCCTCCTGCTATTCCAAGATGACCCGAGCTTTCAGAAATTTTATTAATTAAATCAATCTTAATTTTTTCACTAATTTTTAAGTCTTTATGGCTTAAGATTTCAAAAGCCATTGTTAAAAGTGAATTTCCAGCTAAAACTGCTGTAGCCTCTCCAAATTTAATATGCGCTGATGGTTTACCTCTTCTTATAGAGTCATCATCCATACATGGTAAATCGTCATGTATTAATGAATACGCATGAATACATTCAACCGCAGCACCAATAACGATCAGAGTTTTATAATCTAACTTAAATAGAAACCCAACATCAATTAAAATTTTTGATCTTATTTTTTTTCCTCCAGAAAAAAGACCATATTTCATTGCAACTATTAAATTTGTTTTTTTTTGTTTGGCAATAAATCTTCTTAAAAACAAATTTGTATCTTTTGCAATTTTATTTAATTTTCTTTGCATTATTTTTTTGATTAATCTTGGATATCTTTTCTTTTGTTTTCTCATTTATTTCTTTGATATTCTTTTGAAATTTTTTCTCAATTATATTATTGAGTTTAATTAAATCTTGATACTTGTCTAAAGAGTTTCCTAAATCCTTTTGATTTTCCAATTCTTCAATCATCTTATTTGCCTCAGTGGTTAATTCTTCAAGAGATAATGAATTATAATCATTTGGTAAATTTTTATCTTTCATATAATACTCTCAAATAATACATGAAAATTAATCTTGCAAATATTAAAAAAGCGAGGAATCTCTTAAATAAAAGAGAGTGTGTTGCTATACCAACCGAAACTGTTTATGGAATAGCTGGGAATGCATATTCTGATACAGCGTGTAAAAAAATATTTAGATTAAAAAAAAGACCAATGAATAACCCTTTGATTATTCATTATTATGATTTAAAAAAATTAAAAGATGATTGCGATCTAAATGTTGATTTTTTAAAATTATATAAAAGATTTTGTCCTGGGCCAATAACATTCATCTTAAATCAAAAAAAAAAATCAAAAATTTCGAAAATTGCAACTAATAAAAAGAATACTCTTGCTGTGAGATTTCCAAAACATCCAGTAGCAAGAATTCTGTTAAAACATTTGAAATTTCCTATCGCAGCACCTAGTGCTAATATTTCTTCAAGAGTTAGTGCGGTAACTTCTTCAGATGTAAAGGACGATTTTGGAAAAAAAATTAAGTATATACTTGAAGGTGGAAGATCTTCGGTTGGGGTTGAGTCTACAATTATTGATCTAAGGAAAAAACCAAAAATTTTAAGATTAGGTGGTTTAGAAGTTGAAACTCTCCAAAAAATATTAAAGAAAAAAATTTTAATAAATATAAATCCTTCCAAGATTTCAGCTCCTGGACAATTAAGAATTCATTATTCACCTGGGATCCCAATCAGACTTAATGTTAAAAAAATAAAAAAAGATGAGGCTTTTTTACTAATTAAGAAAAATAGGATTAACAAAACAAACTATTATTTTTTATCAAAAAAGGGCGATTTAAAAGAAGCTGCAAAAAACCTCTACACTATTTTAAGAAAGATAAAAAAAGATAATTACAAATCTATAGCTGTAGACAAAATCCCAAATATAGGAATCGGCAAAACTATTAACGATAGATTATTAAGGGCTTCAAAATTTTAATGACCATTCCTCTTAAAATAATTGATTTATCAAAAACTTATGACTCAAAAGAAGCTGTTCGAAATATTTCTTTTAATTTAAATGAAAATGAAATCATTGGAATTCTTGGACCTAACGGATGTGGTAAAACTACAACAATAGGTATGATTCTTGGTTTACTAAAGCCTACAAAAGGGAAAGTTCTTATAAATGGTATTGAAATTGAAAAACAAAGAGTTGAATTATTAAACGAATTAAATTTTATTTCACCATATATTGAGTTACCAAAAAAATTAACTGTAAAGCAAAATCTTGAAGTTTATGGAAGACTTTATGATGTAAAAAAACTTGGAATTAAAATTGATTATCTCTGTGAAAAATTAAGACTTAATGAATTTATTAATAAAATAACAGGAGAACTTTCCTCTGGCCAAAAAAATAGAGTCAGTCTAGCTAAATCTATAATTAATGATCCATCAGTTCTTCTTCTTGATGAACCAACTGCATCTCTAGATCCTGAAACAGGAGATTTTGTTAGAAGTTTTTTAGAGGAATACCAAAAAGAAAAAAAAACTTCTATCCTGCTTGCTTCGCATAACATGACAGAAGTTGAGAGATTATGCTCTTCAGTTCTAATGATGAATAAAGGATCTATTATTGATCAAGGAACTCCTGGCGAATTAATTAAAAAACATGGAAGGAGAAACATGGAGGAAGTTTTTTTAAAACTTACAAGAGATTTAATATGAATCTAAATAAAATGTATGGACTTTTTTTGAGACATTTTTATCTCATCAAAAGTTCTTTACCAAGAGTTTTGGATTTAATTTATTGGCCAACAATACAAATTATTCTTTGGGGATTTATTTCTAAATTTTTTTCAATTTATAGTGATTATTACAATAATACACTTGGAATAATTCTTACATGTGCAATTCTTTACGACATTCTTTTTAGATCTAGCATAAGTTTTAATATGCTTTTTTTAGAGGAAATCTGGAGTAGAAATTTTACGAATTTATTTATTGCTCCATTGAAGCTAAAAGAAATAATTATATCTTTAATATTTACTGCTTTGATAAGGACATTAATCGGTCTAGTACCCGCAATTATTTTAACTTCTCCATTGTTTGGGGTTTCAATTTTAAAATTAGGTTTTCCACTCTTTATATTATTTTTAAGTTTATACATATTTGGGATTACACTAGGTTTATTTGTGAGCTCAGGTTTAATGAGATACGGACCATCCTTTGAAAATATAGCTTGGTCATCATTATTTTTACTTGCTCCATTAGGCTGTATCTACTATCCAATAGAAATCCTTCCTGAATTTTTCCAAGTAATTGCAAAGGGACTGCCACTAGTTTACATTTTTGATGAAACTAGAAATATTTTAATAAATGGTCTTGTAGATTACGAAAATATAAAGCAAGCTTATTTATTAAATTTGGTTTATTTAATTTTTGGAATAGGACTGTTTTATCTATCTTTTTTAAGGGCAAGAATAAAAGGAACTTTAATAAATATGGGTGAATAATTGGTGCGCCTGCTAGGAGTCGAACCCAGAACCTCCTGATCCGAAGTCAGGCGCTCTATCCAGTTGAGCTACAAGCGCATATCATATTAATATATCATTTTATGGAAAAAAAAATAAATTTGATAGTTGATAAGACCGAAAATGAACTCCGTGTTGATATTTTCATTAAAAAGAGAGAGAATATTATTAGTCGAACAAGAATAAAAAATCTTATTCTAGATAATAAGTTAAGAATAAATAACAAGGTAATAACTGATCCATCGAAAAAAATTTTTTTTAATGATGAAATAAAATTAGTCATACCTGAACCAAAAAAAGCTTCCTTAAAACCTTACAAGTTTAATTTAGATATAGTATTTGAGGATAAAGATTTAATTGTTTTAAACAAACCCTCTGGAATAGTAATGCATCCTGGTGCAGGTAATTTTGATAATACAATCGTAAATGCACTTATGAATTATAGTAAAAATTCTTTCTCTAATATTGGGGGTGAACTAAGGCCTGGAATAGTACATAGAATTGATAAAAATACATCTGGATTGATTGTAATTGCAAAAAATAATCAGACTCATGAACACCTCTCTAATCAATTTAATAAACACACAATCCAAAGAGTTTACCAATTACTTATCTGGGGCAAGATAAGACCATCTAAAGGTAAAATAGAAACTTTTATTGCAAGAAGCTCAAAAAATAGACAAATGATGGAGGTTAGTAACAGCAAAGGAAAAAAAGCAATTACAAATTACAAAACTTTAGAAATTTTTGAAAATAAAAATATACCAACTTTTAGTTTGTTAGAGTGTAAATTAGAAACAGGTCGAACTCACCAAATAAGAGTTCATATGAATTATTTGGGAAACAGTATAGTTGGTGATGATAAATATAAGAAAAGATTTAAAAAGTTTAAAGATATAGAGCCATCATTAGAAAAAATTCTAATTAAATTAAATAGGCAATTTTTACATGCCAAAACCTTGGGCTTTATTCATCCAAAAAAAAATAAACAAATGATTTTTAACTCTATTTTACCAAATGAACTTGAAATAATACTAAAAACACTCAGAAATATGGGTAAATAAAACATTGAAAAATTTTTATTATTAATTAGATAAACTGTTTATGAGCACAACTATGAATAGCAATTTACCTATCTTGAGTAATGAAGGTGGTCTGTCTGCATATCTCGAGCAAATAAAAAAATTTCCAATGCTTGATGCAGAAGAGGAGTACATGCTCGCTAAAAATTGGAAAACAACAGGAAATATTAAGTCAGCAGAAAAACTTGTAACAAGTCATTTGAGATTGGTTGCAAAAATTGCGATGGGTTATAAAGGTTATGGACTACCAATTAATGAAATCATCTCTGAAGGTAATATTGGACTTATGCAGGCTGTCAAAAAATTTGAGCCAGAAAAAGGTTTTAGATTAGCAACTTATGCGATGTGGTGGATAAAAGCTTCTATTCAAGAATATATCCTAAAATCTTGGAGCTTAGTAAAAATTGGTACAACAACTGCACAAAAAAAATTATTTTTTAATCTTAAAAAATTGAAAAATCAAATTGCACCACAAGCTGAGGGTGATTTAAGAAATGAACATGTAAACGAAATTGCTGAAAAATTAGATGTGAGTAAAGAAGAGGTTGTCTCAATGAATCGTAGACTCTCTGGAAAAGAATTTTCTCTTAATGCTCAGGTTGGTGAGGATGGTGACGAATGGCAAGACTGGTTAGTAGATAAAGAATTAGACCATGATCTTAAATTTGCTCATCAAGAAGAAATGAAACAAAGAAAAGATTTATTAAAAGACTCAATTAAAGTTTTGAATGATAGAGAAAGGGAAATTCTATATTCAAGAAGATTAAACGACGATCCAACAACTTTAGAAGATTTAAGTAAAAAATATAAGATTAGCCGTGAAAGAGTAAGGCAAATTGAGAACAAAGCATTTGAAAAATTACAAAAGCACATGCTTTTGCTAGCCAAATCAAAAAATCTTTTGCCTGTTAATTAAATCTCAAAAGGATTTTCAACTAAAATTGTATCATCCCTCTCAGGACTAGTCGATATACTTGATATTTTCGCTCCAATGAAGTCCTCGATTGCAAATACATATTTTTTAGCATTGTCAGGGAGGTCATCTATATTTTTGATACCATTAGTTGGGGTTTTCCATCCGTCAAATGTTTTGTAAATAGGTTTGATTTTAAGTTGATCTTCAACTGCTGCAGGAAGATAGTTTATTTTTTTTCCATTTAAATCATATTCCACACACATTTTTATTTCATCTAGTTCATCTAAAACATCAAGTTTTGTTAAAGCAATACCATCAATTCCAGAAACTTTTATTGTTTGCCTCACCAAAACACCATCAAACCATCCACATCTTCTTTTTCGGCTTGTAACAGTTCCAAATTCTTTGCCTCTTGTTCCTAATAACTCACCTATACCATCAACTAATTCTGTGGGAAAAGGTCCCTCGCCCACTCTAGTTGTGTAAGCTTTGGTTATCCCTAATACATAATTAATTGAATTTGGTCCACATCCAGTTCCCGTTGCAGCACTTGAAGCCACAGTATTCGACGAAGTGACAAAAGGATATGTTCCGTGATCAACGTCTAACAGAATTCCTTGAGCACCCTCAAATAATATCTTTTTCTTTTGTTTTTTAAACTGATCAATCTTAAGCCATACCGGTGCTGAAAATTTTAAAATATCAGGTGCAATTTTTAAAAGATCTTCTTTAAGTTGATTTTTCTCATATATTTTTTTTCCTAAACCTTTTCTGATCGCGTTATGATGTAATAAAACTGTTTCTAATCGTTGATTTAAATTTTTTTCAGATCTAAGATCCATTACTCTTATTGAACGTCTTCCGACTTTATCCTCATAAGCAGGTCCAATACCTCTCCTAGTAGTTCCTATTTTGCTTTTACCAGCTGCATCCTCTCTTATTTCATCCATTTCTCGGTGAAATGGTAAAATTAGGTTTGCAGCCTCAGAAATCATAAAATTTTCTGAATTTACATCGACACCTTTTTCTCCAATTTCTTTAATCTCATCTAATAATGCCCAAGGGTCTACAACGACACCATTTCCAATAATTGAAATTTTATTTTTTCTAACTATTCCAGAGGGAAGTAATCGAAGTTTGTAAGTTACTCCATCTATAACTAAGGTATGTCCAGCATTATGACCGCCTTGAAATCTAATTACAACATCAGCTTGCTCTGATAGCCAATCTACGATCTTCCCTTTTCCCTCATCTCCCCACTGCGAACCAACTACTGCAACATTTTTCATTATTTATAAATTTTTTTTAACTCAATAGAATTTAAATGATTTATTGGACCATGTCCTATACCAATTTTAGGGTTTGTTAATATTGCAGAATTTACATACTTAACTCCCAACTCACAAGATTTCTTTAGAGTTTTTCCACATGAAAAAAAAGAAGTTATTGCAGTTGATAGTGTACAGCCTGTGCCATGAGTATTTTTAGTATTAAATCTTCTATTTGAAAATACTTTAATCTCTTTTTTGTTAACAAATATATCATGTACTTTTTTTGATTTTAAATGGCCTCCTTTTATTAATACATTTGGTACACCCAGTTTAATAAATTCATTTGCAGCAAGAATCATATCATTTTGGTTTTTTATTTTGATACCAGTCAAAATTTCAGCTTCAGGAATATTAGGTGTAATCAAAGAAACTTTATTTAATAATTTTTTTTTCATCAATTTTACAGCTGAGTTTGTAATAAGCTTAGAGCCACCTTTGGCAATCATCACTGGGTCTAGGATAATCTTTTTAACTTTCATTTTATTCAATGATCTTGATACATTGTCTATTACCCTTGTGGAATGAAGCATTCCAATTTTTATAGCATTGGGCTTTATATCTTTAATTGTATGAATTATTTGATTATAAATTTCATTTGGTGGGACAGGTATTACTGATTTCACACCTTTTGTATTTTGGACTGTGACTGCAGTTACTGCTGTCATAGAATACACACCTAGACTAGTAGCAGTTTTAATGTCTGCTTGAATACCTGCACCACCAGATGAGTCAGATCCCGCTATTATTAAAATTTTTGATTTTATTTTCAAATTATCTAATTTTTTTCAAAATTATATTAACACATTTTTCAAGAAGTCTTTTATTTTCACTTTCTCCCATAATTCTTATTTTTGATTCTGTTCCCGATTTTCTTACAAGAATTCTGCCACTACCTTTTATTAATTTTGAAGCTAGCCTAATAGATTTTTTAATTTCAGGTTTGTTGATTATATTTTTATTTTTTACTTCAATATTTTTAAGTAATTGTGGAGTTTTTTTAAATTTTTCAAAAAATTCACTGGCTCTTTTTCCCTTTCTAAGAGCAAATAAAGACTCCAAAGCAACAAGTAAGCCATCTCCTGTAGTTGCAAATTTACCTAGAATAATATGTCCTGATTGCTCTCCACCTAAATTAAACTTATTTTTTTGCATTACCTCTTTTACATATCTGTCACCAACATTAGCACGTATAAATCTAATACCTTTTTTTTTGAAATATTTTTCAAGGCCATAATTGGACATTAATGTTCCAACAACCCCACCTTTTAACATTTTTTTATTTTGCCATCTTGTTGCTAGTGCAGCAATAATTTGGTCACCATCTATGATATTACTTTTTTCGTCACACATAATTATCCTATCTGCATCACCATCTAGTGAAATACCTATATGGGCCTTATACTTTTTAACTGCAGATTTTATTTTTTCAGGAAATGTAGAACCACAGTTTTTGTTAATATTTAATCCATTAGGATTAACTCCTATTGCAATCACTTTAGCTCCCAAAGATTTTAATAATTCTGGTCCAGCTTTGTACCCTGCTCCATTTGCACAATCAATTACAATTCTAAGACCTCTTAAATTGAATTCTTTGGTGAAATTTTTTTTTAATATTTTGATGTAATCATTTGTACCTGTCTCTAATCTTTTTACTCTACCTAATTTTTCTGGCTTAGAGAGATTTTTGATGATTTTTTTATCAATTAAACTTTCAATTTTTTTTTCTATTTTGTCTGATAATTTCATGCCATCAGGTCCAAATAGTTTTAATCCATTATCATTGTGAGGATTATGAGAAGCTGTAATCATAATTCCCATATTTGCCTTCATAGCCTTTGTGAGCATCGCTAAACCATTAGTGGGTAAAGGTCCTAAGGTATATACATGCATACCTGCTGATGCCAATCCTGATACGAGTGCTGGTTCTAAAGTGTATCCAGATAATCTAGTATCTTTTGCAATTATTGCCGTTTGTTTTCTTTTTTTTTGAGATTTAAAATATGTTCCACTAGCTAAGCCAAATTTAAAAAACATATCCCCATTAATATTTTCACTATTAATAGCTCCCCTAATACCATCAGTGCCAAAATATTTTTTTGTCATTAACTATTTATTATATTCTTAAAGATCTTAATGCCTTGTATTGTTTCATTAACATCATGAATTCTTAAAATTTGAACACCTTGCATCATAAGATATATTGATGATGCTATCGTTCCACCATTTCTAAATTTGCTGTCATTTTTTCCAGATAACTCCTTAATAAATCTTTTTCTTGAATTGCCTACAAGTATCGGAAAACCAAGAGAATGGAAAATGGAAATATTGCGAATCAAACTCATATTATGTTTCAAATTTTTTCCAAAACCTATACCGGGGTCTAGAATAATTTTATCATGTTTAATACCTTTCGATCTTAATAGTTTTATTTTTTTTTCAAAAAAATCGTATATATCCAATAATTCATTTTTATATTTAGGATTTTTTTGCATATTTTCTGGAACTCCTTGTGAGTGCTGAATTACAAATGGAATTTTGTATTTTTTTAGTACATTCAAAGTTTCAGAGTCAAAATCTAATCCTGAGACATCATTAATTAATTTTACCCCTAAATTTATTCCTTTACTCATAATTTTTGACTTTCTAGTATCTAAAGATATTGGTATTTTTTTCTTAAGTAATAATTTCAAAATTTTATTAATTCTTTGCCACTCTAAATTTTCTCTAATCATTTTTGATCCTGGACGAGTCGACTCACCGCCAACATCAATTAAATTTGCACCACTGTTTATTAAATGTACGGCGTGATTAATTCCTTTTTTTTTTGAATTAAATTTTCCACCATCTGAAAAACTGTCAGGTGTTAAGTTTAATACTCCTAAAATATTTGGTATTTTTTTGAAATCTAAATTTGAGAAATTTTTTTTTTTCGATTTAATTTTTTTTAAATCATAATTAATTTTTTTTCTTATTAATTTAGGAAGATATTTTATCTGATTAATAAAAATTTTTTTTTTTGAATTTCTTGTTATTATTTCTATTTGATCAAATGAGATTTCCTTAATCCCATTAAGTGGTATTGATTTCTTTTGGTTAACTAGTTTTTTTGAATGATTACCATAATAGAAATTACACACTCTTGTGTAATATCTAAGCATTAAAATTAATGAACAATCTTAGGTTTGAGTCCCATAGCACCTAAAGCAGAACTCTTGTCATCATCAACTTTTAAGTCTTGTTTATCAGCAGGATATATGTTTTTAGTAATAATATTTTCTATTTCTTCGCCTGTTAAAGTCTCATAAGTCATAAGAGCTTTTGCAATTTTATGTAAATCATCAATTTTTTCAGTTAGGATTTCTTTAGCTTTATTATACCCTTCATCAACTAATTTTCTGATTTCTTTATCTATTTTTTGAGCAACTTCTTCAGATACTGATTGTGTTTGAGTTACAGATCTTCCTAAAAAAACTTCCTCTTGATTTTCGCCATACTCAACTGGGCCCATCTCTTCGCTCATTCCATATTTTGTTACCATAGCTCTTGCAAGTTGAGTTGCTTGATTTATATCTGAGCCACTTCCCCCACCTGCTCCTGTTGAAATATTATCTTTTCCAAAAATTACTTCCTCTGCAACTCTGCCGCCAAAACAAACTGCTAATCTTGCTTTTAAATATTTAATTGAATGACCATGTTTGTCTCTTTCAGGTAAATTCATAACCATACCTAAAGCCCTACCTCTTGGTATAATTGTTGCTTTATGAATTGGATCGTAACTAGGCATATTAAAAGAGACTAATGCATGTCCACCTTCATGGTACGCCGTTAATTTCTTTTCATCTTCAGTCATAACCATTGACCGTCTCTCAGCTCCCATCATCACTTTATCCTTCGCTTCTTCAAATTCATTTAAAGTAACAATTCTTTTATTTTTCCTAGCAGCTAATAATGCAGACTCATTTACTAAATTAGCTAAATCAGCGCCTGAGAATCCTGGAGTTCCTCTTGCTATAGTTCTCAAATTTACATCAGGTGCCATTTTAATTTTTTTAACGTGAACTTTTAAAATTTTTTCTCTTCCAATTATATCCGGATTAGAAACTACAACTTGTCTATCAAATCTACCTGGTCTTAATAATGCGGGGTCAAGAACATCAGGTCTGTTTGTTGCTGCGATTATGATAACCCCTTCGTTTGTATCAAAACCGTCCATCTCAACAAGAAGCTGATTAAGAGTTTGTTCCCTTTCGTCATTTCCACCTCCTAAACCTGCGCCTCGACTTCTTCCTACAGCATCAATTTCATCAATAAATATTATACAAGGCGAATTTTTTTTTCCCTGCTCAAACATGTCTCTCACTCTTGATGCTCCCACACCAACAAACATCTCTACAAAATCTGATCCAGAGATAGTGAAGAAAGGAACACCTGCTTCACCAGCAATTGCCCTAGCTAATAAAGTTTTTCCTGTTCCTGGAGGACCTACAAGAAGTGCACCTCTAGGTATTTTTCCACCTAGCCTACTAAATTTTTTTGGATCTTTTAAGAACTCAACAATCTCTTCGACTTCCTCTTTAGCTTCTTCTACACCTGCAACATCGTTAAAGGTTACTTTACCCTTCATTTCATTCATCATTTTTGCTTTAGATCTTCCAAAGCCCATTGCTCCACCTTTTCCACCTTGCATTTGTCTCATAAAGAAAATCCAAACTGCTATTAATAACAACATCGGGAACCATGAAAGTAGAACTCCAAACAAAGAAGGCATCTTTTCTTCTATAGGTGCTGCAGAAATACTTACACCCTTTTCTGAAAGTTTTTCTATTAAATTAGGATCATTTGGTGAATATGTTTTAAAACTTTTTCCGTTTGCATATACACCATTTATATTATTTCCTTGAATTTCGACTTTTAATACCTCACCTTGTTCCACAGACTCCAAAAATTCTGAAAAAATTACTTCGTTAGAACTTCTGATGTTTGATTGAGGATTCTTGAACATATTATATAGACCAATCGTTAAAAAAACGATTATTGCCCACATCGCTAAGTTTTTGAAATTCATGTTTATAAGATAAGAATTATTATTAATTAAACAAGTCTATTTTTACTGTTCTTTTGTTAAAATCACAGTGTGATTTACCATCTTAATGACGCATCCACCCAATGTTTCTTTTCTAAGTTTCCTTTCTTTAATTTTATTCAAAATATTCTCAATTTTCTTACCCCTCACAAAATTTGCCTTTTTTCCCACCAAATGAATTAGATCTGATAAAGACCTAAAAATGACCTCATGTGAATTATCAAAAAAATTTTCTTTTAAAATTAGTTCAACTTTTCTATAGTTAAATGTTGAATTCTCCCTCTTATTCTTTTCAACATAAAATTTTATTGATTGATCCGACCCTTTTAAATTTTCTATAGTTAATTGAAATTTTTTCTTATCAAGTCCAAAATCATTAAATCCCTTAATTAAATTTCTTATTTTAATTCTATTGAATTTAACATCATGATTAGAGGGATCATCTACATGAAAATTGAATATAAATTTAGATATAAATAGTAAATCTTTTTTTTCAAATTTTATCAAAGGTCTAATTAAATTTATACCTTTAATTTGAGTGTTCATACCAAGCGATACAAGTCCTTTTAGGCCACTCCCCCTAGCCATTCTAAGAAAAAAGTTTTCAATTAAATCATCCATATGATGACCTAAAACTAAGTTGCTGATTTTAAGTTTTTTGCATTTAGAAAATAAAAACTCATATCTTTTATTTCTTGCTAAAGATTGAATATTATTAACAGGTTTTTTACCCTTCCAAGTGAGAACATGTGCGTTAATTTTAAAAGATTTAAGAACTCTTTTTACTTTATCAGCCTCATTAGTAGATTCTTTTCTAAGCTTATGATCTACAATAAAATACCTTGGATTTAAGTTTTTTTTTAAAGCATATACTTTTGTTAAAAAAGCTAAAGCCAAACTATCTGATCCTCCTGATACTCCAACAATGAAATTAGAATTTATTTTGAATGACTTTTCAAATTTTTTAAAAATTTTATTTACTCTTTGATTTAAAAGTCTTGATTTATAAATGTTAGGAATTTTGTTTCTTACACTCAAATTTTTGAGACTCATACTTTGCTTTTTGAATAACAGACTGTTTTGCGTTTGGATATTGTTGTGCAACACCACTTATCATTTTACAGCCTTGATCTTTTTCTCCAATCTGTATCATTGATACACCTAGCTTTAATAAATTAATAGGTGCTTTTTCTCCTTTTGGATATTTTTGATAACCCTCTAGATAAGCTGAAGCAGCATCAGTGTATAATTGTCTTATTCTAAAAGTTTCAGCATACCAATATTGTGCGTTACCAGCCAATTTATGATCAGGGTTTGAAATTACAAATTCTCTAAATGCTCTTTCAGCAGTAGAGTAATCTCCAACTTTTAAAAAACTCGTTGCAAACTCATATTGCTCAGAAGCTGAAACATCTGGTAAAATTTTTTCTTCTGCTTGAAATGTCTCGGTAACAATTGTTGCAGTTGTTTCGACTGATTGTATTTTTTGAGTTGTATCGCTTGTAGAATTATCTTTATAAGATATTGACCCTAAATCTTGTGGTTGAGATGAACCTGGTAAAATTTCTGTATCAGATTCTGAAGTTTTTTTTGAAGTCAAATTTATACTTTCACCATTTGATAAAGCAGTCTCTAAATCTTGAAATCTTAATTGATTATCTGATTGAACTTTTGAAAGTCTATTTGATAACTTATCTAGTTTAAAATTTATTTCTTCAAATTTATTAGTAAGTTCCTGAAATTGATTTTCAATTTCAGATAACTTCAATAAGTGTCTTGTAAGAACATCCTCAGAGTTGCTATCAAAGTTTGATGATGCTGAATTTGTATTATTGAATTCACTTGAATTTGAGTAAACAGCTTTTTCTAAAGTTTTTAAATCCTTTTTGATCAACTCCAGTGTATCGGAAATATTATGATTATCAGCGAGAGAGGAAAAACAAACTAAAAAATTAAAAAACAAAAAAATTTTATATTTAAATAATACTTTAAAGTATTTCATCTAATTAGGTTATGTCTAAAATAATGGCAAAAAAAAGACCTCTTAAATCATTATAATTTAAGAGGTCTTAAATATTAATTTAGTATTTTAATTTGCTTTAACTGTTACAGATCTTCTATTTTTTGACCAAGCTAATGGGTTTGACCCAGAGTCAACAGGTCTTTCTTTACCATAACTTAAAACTGAAATTCTGTCTGAAGATATTCCGTAAGTCATTAAATAATCTTTAGCTGCATTAGCTCTTCTCTCACCTAATGCTAAGTTATATTCTCTTGTTCCTCTTTCATCAGCATGTCCTTCTAAAACAATTGTAATTTTAGAATTTTTTCTTAACCATGCAGCTTGTTTTCTAAGAGTTTCTCTAGAAGCTGTAGTTAACACTGACTCGTTAGTTGCAAAAAATACTCTATCAGGAACACCTGAAGCTAAATATTCAACTGTATCTGTTCCTGTATAAACATCACCTTGCATCTGCCCAGTAGACTTTTTCGATGTAGCACATGCAGAAAGTGCTAAACACGCAACTACTATTAAAAATCCATTTTTTAGAATTTTGTTTAATTTCATTATTACTCCTTGATCAATATTTCTTTAGTCTTAGTTTTTCACAACTAATTAGATCTTTCAAGGCTAAAAATCAAGCTAATTAATTATTAATTACTTAATAAAGATGACCATGATGGGTCTGATCCGTCAGTTGGAGTAGGAACCTGTCTCTCATTATAGCCTGTTAAATCTATAGACCATAATTTTGCAGAAAAACCCTTTCCTTTAGAGTCCGTTTTAGTCTCCCTATAAAAAATCAATACTCTACCATTAGGAGACCACGATGGAGCCTCTTGATAAAAATTTTCAGTTAATAATCTTTCGCCACTTCCGTCAGTTCTCATTACACCAATATAAAATTTTCCTTTATGTAATTTTGTAAATGCTATTAGATCTCCTCTAGGAGACCAAACTGGAGTGCCGTAAATTCCTTTGCCAAAAGATATTCTTTTAACATTACTCCCATCACTCTTCATCACATATATTTGTTGATAACCACTTCTGTCAGAATTAAAAGAAATAAATTTTCCATCTGGGGAATAAGAAGGAGATGTATCTATAGATGGATGATTTGTAATTTTTTCCACTATTCTATTCTCTAGGTCCATTGTGTAAATTTCAGAATTACCATCCTTAGCAAAACTCATAATTATTTTTTTTCCATCTGGAGAAAATCTTGGTGCGAAAGTCATGCCAGGAAAATCTCCCACAACTTCTTGAGTGCCTGTTTCAATATCTAACAAATAAACTCTCGGCAAATTTCTAAAATATGAGAGATAAGTTACCATTTGACTTGTTGGATTAAATCTTGGAGTTAAAACAAGTTCGTTTCCTAATGTCAGAAATTTATTGTTAGCACCATCTTGATCCATTATAGCTAATTTTTTTACTCTTTGAGTTTTAGGTCCCTCCTCTGCAACATAAATTATTCTAGTATCAAAATAACCTTTTTCACCAGTCAATCTTTCATAGACTTTATCTGTAATGATATGGCCAACGCGTCTCCAGTTATTTGGAACAGTTGTAAAAGCAAGTGCCATCATTTCTTTTCCTGCAAGCACATCCCACAATCTAAACTCTACTCTTAGTTTTTCTTCTACACTACTAACTTTTCCAGTAATTAAAGCCTGGGCTTTAATTAAGTTCCAATCTTCAAATCTAGGCTTTAAGTTTGCAATGTCTGGTTCTTGCAAAAACGCATCTTTATTTAATGGATTAAATAAACCTGAAACTTTTAAATTATTTTCTACAATTGAAGATATTTCTGAACCGATATTTTTCTTTTTTAGAATTTTCTCAAAATTTTTTCTTGATTCTTCATCAATAGATAATGGAGAGACTGCAACAGGTAATGGGTTTAAATTACCCCTAGTTATATCTACCTCTATTAAACCAAACGATTTAACTGGTATTAAGATTATTATTAAAGTTATTATAAAATTTTTCATTTTTTTTATAAGTAATATTAACCTTCTAACATTTCTCTTGCATCAAAATTTAACTGTAATTCCTTCCATCTTTCATAACCAGTACTAGGAACTCTTAAAGGCTGACACAATTTAATAGCTCTTAAAGCACTTTCTGCCAATACTTTGTAAAAGCCTTGTCCTGGTTTATTCATTCTTGCATGATCTAAAATTTCTGACTTAATTACTGATCCATCAGGTTCCAATTCGAGTTTTATTCTAACAAGTAAATTTTCATTATATGGTAATCCAAGTGGTATACTCCAACAACCAAAAATTTGTGCTTTAAGTGCATCTTCCTCACTTAAGGATAACCCTGTATTCTCAAAATTTTTATTTTGATCTTGACTTAAATCTGGATTTTTCTTTAAGGTTTCTGCTTTACTCTCTTTAGATTTATCAATTAAGGCTGCAATATTATTTGGATCAAATAATTCCTCTTTTTCAAATTCAGATACTTGTTTTACCTCATTGTCAATTTTTTCAGGGTTTTGTTTATCCTCTTTTATTTTTTCAACTTTCTTTACTTTATCCTCTGGCATCGGAACAGCATCAGGCTTAATTTTCTTAACTTTTTTAGGTGGAGCTTGCTCTGATACTAGTTTTTTTTCTTTTTCTTTAACTTTTTCAATTATTTTTTTTGCCTTAGGTGCAAATGGGATATTTGTTTTTTCAGTTATTTGAATTAATTCCACCGAAACAATCGGCGGAAGATCAATTGGTTTTTTTGCTAAAAAAGGAAGGCTCATTGCTGTTAAAAGAATAACAAATAGGTGTAAAACAGAGGAAATTGCAATACTCCTATTCACAAAAAATTACCTCTCTTTGTACGGTTCTGAAATTAAAGCTACTTTCGTAAATCCTGAACCTGAAAGTAAACCCATAATTTCAAGAACTCTACCATAATTAATAGTTTTATCCCCTCTCACGTATATTCTTGTATCAGTCCGATTTTTTGAGACTGCTAAAACTTTTGCAATAATTTTTTCATACTCAACTTTTGACTCTTGTATAAAAATTTCACCTTTTGAATTTATAGTTAATGTTAAAGGTTCTTGCTCCTCTGGAAGGGAGTCAGCTGAACTTTCCGGTAAGTCTACTTGAACTCCTACAGTTAACAAAGGTGCTGTCACCATAAAGATAATTAATAAGACTAACATCACATCTACAAATGGTGTCACATTTATTTCACTCATTGGTTCCTTAGATGAACGATTAAACTTAAATGCCATTCTAAATAATTGTTAAGAATCTTTTAGAAAAGTTTTCCAACTTTTGTGAATATTTTAAAGAGTCATTGTTAAATTTGTTGTAAGCAATTACTGCAGGAATAGCTGCCAACAAACCTAATGCTGTAGCGAAAAGAGCTTCTGCAATTCCAGGGGCTACAATCGCTAAACTAGTATTTCTTGAAATTGCAATAGATTGAAAAGAATTCATTATACCCCAAACAGTTCCAAATAGTCCTATAAAAGGTGCCGTTGATCCAACAGTTGCTAAAAAAGTAAATCCTTTTGTAATTTTAGACATTTGTTTCTCTATCCCGGTCTCTAACATTGAAGTCATTCTAGCATTCAAATCTGTCTTAGATCTTCTTTTAAGAAGATTTTGCATAGCATCTTTAAAAATAAGGGCCATTGGATCATTAATATTTCCTGGAAGATTATTATAAAAAGACTCCGCAGATTTCGAGTTCCAAAACTTTGTTTCAAATTCTTCTGAACTTTGATTTATTTTTTTAAATAATTTAAATTTTTCAATGATTACCGCCCATGAATAAACTGAACATGCAATAAGAATAATAATGACTGATTTAACAATTATATCAGCTCTTATAAATAAGTTCAAAAGTGAAAAGTCAGCACTTGATGCAAGTCCGACTGCTTGTGATGAAATATCAGCTTCCATAAGGTCTTCTCACACTTAAATGTGTCATGAATTTGACTTTAAAAATCTAGGATTAATCATCTTTTTGGTGAGTTTCATAGTAAAAACTCGCAATTAAAATAGCATCAGCTTTGTTAGAGTCTTTTTTCTTTGAAAGTTGTGTTGAAAAATAAGGAAATATTTCGATTGCTCTTGTTCTACTAGCATCTTTTTGAGAATTAATTAAATTAAAATATTTTTTCCATTTAGCTGGTCTGACAAAAAACATTGGTAATTGCATTGCGGAACATATTCCTTTTAAAATCCCAAAAGATTGACCAAAATTAAACATACTTGTTACACCTTGCCCTGGCATAGCAGAAACTTGTTCTATCACCACTCTCACTTCATCATCTTGTTTTTTATTAATTTTTTTTGAAAATTCGTTATAAATTTGAGCGCCATTAACTTGTTTTTTATTTTTTTTACCATCAATCATGACTGGCATTTCAATTACTTCAAGAATTTTCCCATCTTCAAAAAAACAAATCGAGCCTGAAATACCTGGATCTATACCAATTATAAGCATATTTTATATCTAGTTTGAAAATTTAACATTTGAATAAATATTTTGCACATCATCATCCTCTTCTAATGTCTCAAAAAAATTAATCAATTCATCTTTTCTCTCGTTTGGAATTTCAACAGCATTTAAAGGCACCCACTCCATTCCCGTTGAAATAAAATTACTTATTTTCTTCTCTAACTCTTTTTTAACATTATAGATATCATTTATTGAGCATTGAATTTCATGAAATTCTTTATCTGATTTACACTCATTTGCACCTGCATCAATAGCGAGTTCTAATATGTCTTCATCTGAAATTTCATTTTTATCGATTTTAATTACACCTAATTGACTGAAATTGTGTGATGCTGAGCCTTGAGTTCCGAGGCTTCCCCCTGATTTTTGAAAAATTGTTCTTATATTGGAAGCGGTTCTGTTTTTGTTATCAGTCAAAGTTTCAATTATGACAGCAACTTTTTCAGGTCCAAAGCCTTCATATCTCAAATTTTCAAAATTTGACTGATTACTCATTGAGGACTTATCGATAGCTCTAGTTATGTTATCTTTTGGCATGTTTGCTGACCTTGCAGCTTGAATAGCTGAACGTAATCTTGGGTTCATAGCTGGATCTTTATCTCCTAACTTAGCCGCAACTGTAATCTCTTTAGATAGTTTGGAAAAAATTTTTGATCTTTCTTTATCAGCTTTACCTTTTTTATGTTTTATACCTGCCCAATGAGAATGTCCTGCCATAAAAAAATTAAGTATTTTTTAAAAGACCTCCAAATATGTAACTTTCTACACTATTTGCTAAGCCTGTTTCTAAATTACAATTTACTATAACTCCACTTAAAGAGGCTTCTCCAAGGGCTGGAAAATGTTTAATAGAATCTTTTTTCATAAATCTATTAAGAGAATTATCTTTATTCATTCCTATAACTGAATCGTAATCTCCGCACATACCTGCATCTGTCTGATAAGCAGTGCCATTTTTTAAAACTCTTGCATCATTAGTGGGTATGTGAGTGTGGGTTCCAATTACGAGTGTTGCTTTTCCATCAAAATAATGACCAATTGCATTTTTTTCGCTTGTTATTTCTCCATGGAAATCAACAATTAGAAAGTCATAATCTTTTTTCAGATCATATTTTTCTAAAAATTCTTTTGATATTTTAAAAACATCATCGCACTTTTTCATAAAAACATTTCCCATCAAATTTAAAACTCCTATCTTGTAATTTTTTTTTGTTTTATAAATCTCAAATCCTTTACCAGGAGCAGGTTCAAATAAATTTTTTGGTCTTAACAGTCTGTTTTCATTATCAATAAAATTCATTATGTCTTTTTGATCCCAAACATGGTTTCCAGTTGTAATAACATCAACTCCATTTTCAAAGAAATCTTTACAAATTTCTTTGGTCAAACCAACACCAGTATCATCAGCGTTCTCACCATTAATAATTACAAAATCGATATTATTTTTTTTAATCTGACTTGATAAATCATTAGTTATCTTTCTACATCCAGATGATCCAACAACATCGCCTAAAAATAAAATTTTCATAAAACTATTTATTTGTTATAATAAAATCTAACTTAATATCATAATTATTAGTTGGTATTTTTTTTACTTTTTGAAAAGAGTAAGCAAATCCAATTGTTAAAACCTTTTTTTGTTTTCTAATTTTCTTAATATAACGATCGTAGAACCCTCCACCGTAACCAATCCTATTGAAATTTTTGTCAAAAGCTAAAAGGGGTACTAATAAAATATCTGGGTATTTTGCTACTTTAGAAATTGGTTCTGGTATTCCAAATCTATTAATTGATAAAGGATCGTTTTTTGACCATTGAAAGAAATCCATTTGTGAGTTTTTCTTTATTTTTGGCAATGTTATAATGAATTTTTTTTGCTCAAACTTTTCTAAGATTTGTAAAATATTTATTTCATAGTTATATGGGTAATAGCCACCAAGTATTCTACCTGAGACTTTCTTTTTTTTTAAAATACCTAAAATTAAGTCAAAATTAAAAATAAATTTTTTAATGTTTTTTTGTTTTCTTAACTTTAGTATTTTTTTTCTAATTTGAGATTTGTTCACAAAATTTTATTAAGATATTTTATCTATATTTGCTTTTTCAACAAAATTTGAAATCTCGTCAGCAGCAGCATCAATTAACTTTTCATAATGTTTTTGATTTAGTTCAATTTCATCTTTTAATTCTATGTGATTTTTATTTAAATTTTTAATTTCTTCCTCTTTTATGTCTTTGTATTCATAAACTAGTGATTTTAACTCTCTAAATTTGTTTGAAAGTTCTTTTAATTCAATCTTTTTCTGTTCAACTTTTTTTTTGGTTTCGTAGTATTCATCCATTACTTTTACTGCAGTAATCAATAAAAGTTTATTTTCACCAATATTTCCTAAATCATTTTTTAAGTTATTAAATTTTTGATTGATTTGAATTAATAACTCCTCAAGATGTTCTTCTTGACCATCATCACATGATAACAAAAACTCTTTGCCATTGAATTTTATAGTTACGTTTGCCATTTATCGATTTCGTCCATTAAAGTATTAGTTTCTTGATTTAATTCATCTATTTTTTCAGAAAATTCTATTCTTTTTTTTTCCTCAATTTTTTCTTTGTTTTCCAACTCCTCCAATTTTCTTGTTAAATTATCATGTTCATCCACCAAAGTTTTATATTTTTTCTCTATTTCAGATTTTTCAATTTCTAATTGATTTTTTTGTTCACCAAGAATTTCAATATTTTTTTTTATATCTGGATTTTCTAAATTTAAACTTTTTAGTTTAGTCAAAGCTAAATTTAGCTTTTTTTCTTTTTCAAGAATAGAATTCATATATATATATTTATATTATTAAATAGAATCTTCTAAGTCTATACAGGATAATTTTGAAAAAACTTTATAAAGAATTAGCTAATTGTATAAGATTTCTCTCAATTGATGCTGTCCAAAAAGCAAACTCAGGGCACCCTGGAATGCCAATGGGAATGGCTGATGTTGCTACGGTGCTTTTTAAAGATTTTTTAAAATTTAATCCAAAAAATCCTAGCTGGATAAACAGAGATAGATTTGTTCTCTCTGCTGGCCATGGATCAATGTTGCTTTACTCACTTCTATATCTAACTGGTTACAAAAGTGTCTCTTTAAATGATATTAAAAATTTTAGACAATTAGAGTCTATTTGTGCTGGACATCCTGAATATCATCCTAATACTGGTATTGAAACTACTACAGGTCCATTAGGGCAAGGAATTTCAAATGCAGTTGGCTTTGCAATATCAGAAGAAATTTTAAAAAAACAATTAGGAAAAAAAAAAATTGACCATAAAACTTATGTGCTTGCTGGCGATGGATGCTTAATGGAAGGTATTAGTCACGAGGCATTAAGTTTAGCTGGACATTTGAAACTAAAAAATCTTATTTTATTATTTGACAATAATTCTGTCTCAATTGATGGTCCTACTAACTTAGCTGTTTCAGATAATCACGAAAAAAGATTTAAAAGCTACGGATGGAACTACTTAAAAATTAATGGACATGATTTCAAAGAAATATCTAAAGCTTTAAAAAAAGCACAAAATTCAAAAAAACCTATAGCAATTTCATGTAAAACAACAATCGGTTATGGATCTCCTAACAAGGGGGGTAAGGCCTCATCACATGGAAGTCCACTAGGTGATGAGGAAATAAAACTTGTAAGAAAAAAACTTAAATGGGAATATGAACCCTTCAAGATTCCAGCTGAATTATTAAGTGAATGGAGAAAAATTGGGGAAAGGACCTCACAAAAAGCTCAGAAAAATAAAACAATTTTTTCAAATTCTAAAAATTTGAAATCATTAAAAAAATTAATTGAAAAAGCAAAAGTTGAATATTTTGGAAATATGAAACCAATCGCTACAAGGAAATCATCCGAAATATTTTTAAACATCATAGCGAAATTTCCTAACTTAATTGGTGGCTCAGCTGATTTAGCTGGATCAAACAATACTAAAACAAAAGATCATAAAATAATCAAACCAGGTGATTTTTCAGGAAATTATATTCATTATGGAGTTAGAGAGCACGCGATGTGTGGAATAATGAATGGTATAGCCTTACACAGTGGCTTAATTCCTTATGGTGGAACGTTTTTAATATTTAGTGACTATTGTAAACCATCTATCAGACTAGCAGCAATGATGAAACAACAAGTTATATATGTTTTTACTCATGACTCTATTGGCTTGGGTGAGGATGGCCCAACTCATCAGCCAATTGAACAATTAACAAGTTTAAGATCTATTCCGAATTTAAACGTTTTTAGACCTTCAGATACTATTGAAACTTTTGAGTGTTGGGAATTAGCTCTTGAAAGTAAAAACACTCCCAGTGTAATTTCGCTAACCAGACAAGGTGTCAATCCTATTAGACTTGAAAATTCTCTCAAAAATAAATCGTCCTTGGGTGCTTATGAAGTTTTGAGAACTGGGGATAATATAAGTGTAACAATTTTAGCAACTGGGTCTGAAACAAGTTTAGCTAATGATGTGGGTCATAAATTAGCCACAGATGGTATTTATTCCAAAATCATATCAATGCCTTGTCAAAAAATATTTGATCATCAAAATGAAGAATATAAAAAAAAAATATTAGGTGAAACTAAACTAGTAGTATCTATAGAAGCATCAGAAACCAATTATTGGAAAAAATATACTGGTATAAATGGATTAAACTTTGGAATTAACGACTTTGGAAAAAGCGCACCTTATAAAAAAATTTATGACCATTTTAAGTTAAATTCTGAAAGTATTGTAAAAAAAATTAAAGAAAAATTATGAAAGTAAAAATTGGTATTAATGGAATGGGGAGAATAGGGAGAATGATTCTTCGCTCTATTTATGAGGGAAATAAAAAAATAGAAATTGTTCATATTAACAATAGAACAAATTCTGAGACTTGTTCGACTCTTTTAAAATATGACTCAATCCATGGAAAATTCAAAGCTGATGTAAGCTACGATAAAAATAATCTTATTGTAAATAGAGACAAAATTCCATTTGTTCAAGAAACAGATTTAAATCAAATTAATTGGGAAAAATATGGTGTTGACTACGTATTTGAGTGTACTGGAAAATTTAATTCGAAAGATAAATTGCAACCACATCTTAACAACGGAGCAAAAAAAGTTATTGTCTCAGCTCCATGTAAAAATGCAGATAAAACTATTGTCTTTGGTGTAAATGAATCTGAATTAAAAAAAGAAGATAAAATTATTTCTGCTGCATCCTGCACAACAAATTGCCTAGCGCCAGTTGCCTATATTTTAAATGATAATTTTGGAATAGAAAAAGGTTTTATGACGACCATACATGCATTTACCAGCGATCAAAGAATTTTAGATAATTCACACAAAGACCCTAGAAGAGCTAGATCTGCTAGTCAATCAATTATACCAACTTCTACTGGTGCATCAAAAGCTATTGGTGAAATAATTCCTTCACTTAAAGGAAAGTTAGAGGGTGTAGCAATGAGAGTGCCAACCCCAAATGTTTCATTAATTGAACTTGTCTTTTGCACTAAAAAGGATTTGAGTATTGAAAAAATAAATTCAGTATTTGAAGATTTTAGTAAAAAAAATAAAGTTATTGAAGTCACAAAAGAAAAACTTGTTTCAATTGATTTTAATCATAATCCTGCCTCATCAATTATTGATGCAAGTTTAACAAATGTGGTTAGCAAAAATATGGGAAAAATCTCAGCGTGGTATGATAATGAATGGGGTTTTTCAAATAGGATGTGTGATATAGCTGAATACCTTCATAAGATTTCTTAATGAATAGTATAAAAGTCCTAAAAAATCTTAATAAGAAAATGGTTTTGTTAAGATTGGATTTGAATGTCCCGCTCAAAAATGGGTCAATTACTGACGAAACAAGAATAAATAAGGTTATTCCAATCATAAATTTTTTAATTAAAGAACAATCAAAAATTATAATAATTTCTCATGTAGGACGACCAAAGGGAAGAATAATTACAGATCTCTCACTTAAACCAATTTGTGAAAATATTGAAAAAAAAATGAATAGAAAAATAAGATTAATAAAAGAAGATATTTTTAAATTAGAAAAAGAGGATTTGTTTGAAGACCCTAACGACCAAATAGTTTTTTTAGAGAATATTAGATTTTATGAAGAGGAAGAAAAAAATGACACAAATTTCGCAAAACATTTAGCTAAACTTGCTGATTTGTATGTAAACGATGCTTTTTCTTGCTCTCATAGAGCTCACGCCTCTGTCAGCAAAATTACTGAATTTCTTCCATCTTTTGCAGGCTTACAGTTAGAAACTGAAATTAGAGCTTTAAAAAAAGTTACGTCAGAAATCAAAAAACCGATCACTTGTATTATTGGGGGTTCAAAAATTTCAACAAAAATTGGAATAATCAAAAATTTAATATCTAAATTTGATAATCTTATCATTGTTGGTGGAATGGCTAATAACATTATTAAATACAAAGGAAACCAAATAGGTAAGTCAATTAGAGAGGAAAATTGTGATCTAATGATCAAAGAAATTTTTGAAACTTTAAAAAATTATTCTTGTAAAATTATTTTCCCAGATGATGTGTTAATTGGAAAAAATTTAGATGATGAACCTCAAGTTAAAGAACTTAATAATATTCAAGATAATGATATCATTTTGGATATTGGTCCTAAGACCTTAGACAAGATAAAAAGTATTATTGAAAATAGTAAAACTGTTCTTTGGAACGGACCAGCAGGTTATTTTGAAAATCCAAATTTTGCTAATGGCAGTTACGAAATTGCAAAGGCTATTACAAAAAAAAATAAAAATAACTCACTTTACTCAGTTGTAGGAGGCGGAGATACAATAGCTCTTATCAATAAAATTAAATTAATAGATAGTTTTAATTTTGTTTCAACTGCTGGTGGAGCGTTTTTAGAATATCTTGAAGGAAAAGAGTTACCTGGTATAAAAGCTTTAAGTTAATATGTCAGAATTAAATAACATTGCTTTAAAAATACTTAACAATGGAAAAGGTATACTTGCAGCTGATGAGAGTACTACTACCATGACTAAAAGATTGGAATCAGTTAAAGTTCAATCAACAGCTAAAAACCGTTTATTATTCAGAGAAACATTGTTTAGTGCTTCTGGTATGACTGAGTATATAGGAGGTGTAATTTTATACGATGAAACAATAAAACAAATTACCTCAAAAAAAAATAAAATCCCAGAATTAATTTCTGCAATGGGCAGTACCCCGGGTATTAAAGTTGATACAGGAGCAAAAGTTTTAGCTGGTTCAACGAATGAAAAAATTACTGAGGGTTTGGATGGATTAAGAGAGAGATTAAAAGAATATTATAAATTAGGAGCCAAGTTTACAAAATGGAGAGGTGTTTATAACATATCAAAAGAACATCCAAGTAAACTTTCAATTCAATCTAATGCACATGCATTAGCTAGATACTCTGCATTAGTTCAAGAATGTAATATGGTTCCAATTGTTGAGCCTGAAGTCTTGATGGATGGAGATCATTCAGCAAAAGAATGTTATGAAAAGACTTCCGAAGTAATAAAAAAATGTTTTGAAGAATTAATCTTACATAAAGTTGATTTGAAAGGAATTATATTAAAGCCAAATATGATTTTAGATGGTAATAAATGTAAAAACAAGATATCGAATGAAGAAGTGGCAAAGTTAACTCTTAAATGTTTAAAAGCCTCTGTTCCATCAGAGGTACCAGGAATAGCATTTTTATCTGGTGGGCAATCAGAAATTGAGGCAACAGAAAATTTAAATCTAATTAATAAATACAATGATACCAACTTTATAATGAGCTATTCTTATGGACGAGCTCTTCAGCAAAGCGCGTTAAAATTATGGTCCCAAGACACAAAAAATGTTGAAGGAACTCAAAAAATTTTTAACCAAAGAGCAAAAATGAATTCTTTAGCTGCTCAGGGCAAATGGTCTAAAGAACTTGAGAATTAATAGAAAAAAATTTATTTATCTCATTTCACCAATCAAAATTTATAAGTCATTCTATCAAGATTTAATTATGGTCCTTCAACAAAAAAAAGTTAGTTTTTTCCAGTTGCGACTTAAAAAAGGATCTCGTAAAAAAAAATTAATCGTCGGAAGAAAAATTATGAAAATTTGTAAAAGATTTAATGTCAAATTCCTGATTAATGATGATGTTTTTATCGCTAAGAAATTAAATGCTGATGGTTGTCACTTAGGTCAAAAAGATATGAACATTATTAAAGCAAGAAAATTAATTGGCAATAAGATAATAGGTGTTACCTGTCATAACTCTATAAAATTATCAAAAATTGCTGTTAGAAATAAAGCTGACTATATAGCCTTAGGGGCTTTTAATAATTCAAAAACCAAAAAAATAAAATACAGAGCCTCAATTAATTTGCTCAGAAAAGTCAAAAAAATCACAAAAACTCCTGTGGTTGCTATTGGTGGAATTAATTCTAGTAATTATAAAAATCTTTTATTGAATAAAGCAAACTTTTTAGCTATTTCAGGCTACATTTGGAATAACGATAGATTAAAACCAATAGAAGCAATTAAGATTTTAAAATGAAAATAAATGCTGGAGAAATTAGAGTGGGTATGCTTCTAGAGCATAAAAATGACTTGTGGCAAGTACTAAAAACCCAACATGTAAAGCCCGGAAAAGGAGGAGCATTTGCACAGGTTGAGATGAAAAGTTTAAATAAAAATACAAAATTAAATGAAAGATTTAGATCAAGTGAAACTGTTGAAAAAGCATCATTAGATGAAGTCAACTATAACTATTTATATGAAGATGAAAATAACTATTTTTTTATGGAACCAAAATCATTCGAGCAAATTGAAATTAAAAAAAGTTTAATTGGTGAGAAGGGAAAATTGTTAACTGAAAATCTAGAAGTTTCTGTCAGCTTTTATAACGAGCTACCTATTTCAGTAGATTTGCCAAAGCAAGTAATATGTAAAATAGAAACAACTGACGCAGCTTTAAAGGGACAAACTGTTTCATCATCTTATAAACCAGCAATCCTAAATAATGGTTTGAATGTTCAGGTACCTCCTTTTATTGAAGTTGGTGATGAAGTGATTATAGATACAAGAAACCTTGAATATATTAAGAAAAATTAATTATGAATTCAATTTCTGCTAACCTAAACATTATGATCAAGGCTTCTGAAAAAGCATCAAAGATATTAATCAGAGATTTTGGTGAAATTGAAAAACTTCAAGTAAAAAAAAAGGGACCCTCAGATTTTGTAACTAATGCAGATTTGAAAGCTGAAAAAATAATTATAGACGAGCTGAAAAAGGGGAAACCAAATTTTTCAATTTTAAGTGAAGAAATCGGTTTTGAAAAAAATAAAGACATTAAAAATACTTGGATTATCGATCCTATAGATGGAACTATTAATTTCTTACATGGTATACCTCATTTTGCTATTTCGATTGGTTTAATGTCAAATAATGAAATTAAATCTGGTTTGATTTTTGATCCTATTAAAAATGAAATGTTTTATGCAGAAAAAAATAACGGTGCTTTTTTTAACAATGAACGAATTAGAGTTTCCAAAAAAAATGAGTTGTCAGATTGTTTATTTGCAACAGGTGGAAAAAAATATAATTCCATAAATGAAATTTCTACAAGAAAATCTGGTTGTGCAGCTTTAGATCTAGCTTATGTTGCTTCGGGAAGATATGATGGATATTGCCAGAATAATCTTAATCTTTGGGATATAGCTGCTGGATTAATTATCCTTCAGGAGGCTGGTGGCGTAATAAATGATATTGACCTCAATAGTCATAAAAATTTAAATGTGATAGCATCAAGTCCTAATATTAATGATAAATTCATCAAAAAAATAAGCAACTTTTAATTGTTTTAAAAAAAACTTTTGCTATAAGTCTCCAAATGAAAAAAAAAATTCATCCAAATTATCACTCAATTAAAGTCGAGATGACTGACGGTACTCAATTTGAAACTAAGTCAACTTGGGGAAAAGAAGGTGATTTGCTAAAATTGGAGATTGATCCAAAGTCTCATTCTGCATGGACTGGGGGGAAACAAAAATTGATGGATAAAGGAAGAATAAGTAAATTTAACAAAAAATTCCAAAACTTTAAAAGTGAAAAGTAATTAATGTCTAACGCACCATTAATGCCGATGGCAACAGCTGTTTGGCTTGTAGAAAATACTACTCTAACATTTAAACAAATTGCTGAATTTTGTAAACTGCATGTTGTTGAAGTTCAAGGAATTGCTGATGGAGAAGTAGCTAAAGGCATTAAAGGATATAATCCTATAATTGCTGGTCAGCTCACTAGAGATGAAATAAATTTATCTGCAAATGATGAGGACAGACCCTTGCAAATTCAAAATACTGATGTTGAAATATCATATTCTGAAAAAAAAAACAAAAAATACATTCCGTTATCTAAAAGACAAGACAAACCAGATTCTGCTTTATGGTTAATTAAAAATTATTCTCAATTAAAAGATTCCCAAATTGCAAAATTAATTGGTATGACTAAAAATTCTGTCACATCTATAAGAAACAAAAGTTATTGGAATTTTAATAATCTAAATTCAAAAGATCCAGTAGCCCTAGGTCTTTTTTCACAAAAAGATTTAATTGAAGCAGATGAAAAAGCTCAAAGAAGAATAAAGAGAGAGAAAAAAGAGAAAGAAAAAGCCTTAAAGAACCAATGAGCCTATCAGATAAAACTTATGGACATAAAATTTTAAAAATGCTAACTAACCATTTTTTTGGAGGTAGTTATTAAAATAGAAGTAAAAGATAACAATGTGGAACAAGCTCTTAGAGTTTTAAAAAGAAAACTCCAAAGAGACGGTTTTTTTAAAATAATAAAACTTAAAAACACTTACGAGAAACCCTCGGAAAAAAAGAAGAGAATTTTGCAAGAAAACATTAAAAGAGTAAAAAAACTCAACAAGCTAAGAAATAGAATTTAAATATATCGCGGGGTGGAGCAGTCTGGTAGCTCGTCAGGCTCATAACCTGAAGGTCGGCGGTTCAAATCCGTCCCCCGCAACCAATTAATATAAAATTAACTTTTTTTAAAATATCTTTTAATATACATCGTGGACAATTTATCTTTAATAATACCTCTTTATAACGAAGCAAATAGGTTAAATGATAGCCTAAAAATTATTAAAAAGTTCTTATCTAAAAAAAAAAATTCTGAAGTAATCTTTGTTAATGATGGAAGTAATGATCAATCTGACAAAATAATCAAAAATTTTATCTCAAAATTTAAAAAAAAAAAATTAATAAAATATGTTTATTATAGAAAAAATATTGGTAAGGGTTTTGCAATCAAAAAAGGTGTATCGAAATCAAAAAAAAAATGGATTTTAATTTGTGACTTAGATATGTCCGTCAAACCTGATCAAGTTGATATTTGGGAGAAAAAAAAATTCATAATAAAAAATAAAGTTGCTTATTTTGCATCTCGAAAACATTTTTCGTCAAAAATAAAAACATCTAATGTAAGAAGATTTCTGGGGTTTTTTTTTAATATAGTTATTTATTTATTATTTGATATTAAGATAAAAGATACTCAGTGTGGTTTCAAATTATTTAATAAAAACTACGCTAAATCAGTTTTTAAAAAAATAAACTCATATAGATTTTCTTTTGATGTAGAGTTAATTTTATTGTTGAATGAAAAAAAAATTGAAATTAAAGAGTTGCCCACAACTTGGGTTCATAAAAATGGAAGTAAACTAAATATATTCTATGACATGCCATTGATGTTTTTTGATATTTTAAAAATAAAACTAAAAAGAGATAATTAATGAAAAATTTTATATTAAAATTTAAATTTTTTTACAGATTATATCAAAAAATAATAAGAAAAAATCAGGATGATTATAAATTCATCAAATATATTTTCAATCAAAATGAAAAAGTAAATATTCTAGATTTATGTTGTGGTGATAGCTTTGTTTTAGATTATATAAATGATGATGTTTTAAATTATACTGGAATTGATAATAACGAAAATTATCTAAAAGACTCTAGATTAAAATATCCTAAATTTAACTTTATTAACTCTGATTTAGAAAACATTGATAAAATTCCAGATTTAGAAAAAAACAGTGTAGATTTTATTTTTCTTAATGGGGCTATTCATCATTTAGATGACAATCTTGTTATAAAGTTATTTAACTACCTGGAGCAAAAATACCCAAACGCAAAATATCTAACAATAGATCCAATTAAAGATAATAATAAGTTTCTAAACAAAATCATGATTAATTTTGATAGAGGAAAATTCATCCGAGATAATGTTGGTTATAAAAATATAATGAAAAAATTCAATTTTTTAATTACTGATGATTTTTTTAGAATGAGTTTTAAATTGATTTTCCACTATAAGAATTTTGACTTAAAGGGAACATACAAGAGCTGGAAAAAATAAAATCTATTCAAAAATTACTTTTTCTACCAGTATTCCTAAAAGTCTTCCATCAATACTCTCTAACCTAGATTTTGGTGTTAATGGATTAAGAATATTAAAAGTAATTATGTTTGATCCTTTAACAATATATTCTTTTAAATTATCAATATTTATTTCTTTATTATTTGAGTTCAGGTATATATCTCTATATTTCAAACCATTAATAAATATTCTTATTTTTAAGTTGTCCTTTTTTTTATTAGTCAGTACTTTTCTTAAAATAACTTTCATAGAATCTAATTCATAATCTGCTGACTCAAAAATAAGACTTGAATAATAACCCTCTGACCATACTCCAGTATTACCTATAGATCTTCCATAACTGGGATGGGACCATCCAAATCCAAGGATTCCATTTTCATCATTCTGAGATAATCTTATATTTTTTTCTCTTAATGAGTATAATTTAATTAAATTTAGTTGGCTTATATCTTTTTTTAACATCATCTTTTTTTGGTTGGGTAATAATATCCATAATCCATCTCTGAAAAAAATTCCATGTTCAGTATCTCTCAACAAAATTTTTAGATGTCTCAGTTGATCTAGGTTTTCAATAATATAGGCATTATCTTTATTAATTTTTTTATTCATAACATTTTCAATAAATTCTGATCTATATTTTGACGCCGCCTCTCTATTATATCTTCCTAAGCGAAAGTAATTTGTAGAGTAAAAATTATTATTAATTAAAAATTCTGAAATTAATCCAAATGATGTTGATCTATTGGAAATATTAGTTGAAGAAATATTGTTAAAATTTTTCGATATAAATTCCCAAATTGGGTCTTTTAAATTATTATTATAAATCTTTTTTTCCTTTACAAAGTTTTCATGCAAGGGTTTAGAAAAGTCAAAAAACTGAATTATTAAGAATAATGTAATGAAGAATAAGTAATTTTTTTTTTTTATTATGTAAAATTTATAAATTATAAAAATTATAATTATATAATATACTGGCCATATCAATCTACCTGAAGCTCGAATAACGCTCAAAGGGGCATACAAAATATTTGGTAAATTTAAATTTATCAACTCAATTGAACCTAAACTAATATTGTTGCTAATCGCTAATAAAAATAAGAATGAACATAACGTGAAATATTTATAGTTCATTGTGAGTTTTTTTGGATTTTTAAAATTTTTAGTGATTAAATAAATAAGCATACATAGAACACCTAAACCCAAGTACGCAAATCCTTCTTTTTCTCCGGTGCTATTATAAATATCCGGAATTAAAATTGACCACGAAATATCATTAATAGAATAAGAAGGGTCTAATAAACTTAAAAAATTAGTCTTGTAATATCCAAAACCAAAACCAAGGGCATCAGTTGCCGGTATATGAAAATATCCAACTAAATACATTGATATAATTAAAAGCAAAAATATTAATAAATTTTCCCTAAAAAAGTTTTTTGAAAATTTGGTTTTATTATTAAAAAAAGAAAAAAAAATATTCATAAATATCAACATGATAGTAAAATAAAAATGAATTAAAGATGATATAACAATTAAAAAAATTTTTTTTAAAAGTATGTTTTTTTGATTTTGATTAAGATCTAAATATATAATTGCCAATATTAGCCAATGCGCACAAAGAGATAAATGTAAATTTAACCTATAAATCAAAATTGGGGATAATAAGAAAAAAACACTAGAAACTACTGAATATGAATTACTTTTAGTTAGATAATAAATAATCTTGAAACTAAAATAATATTGGAGTGAGAAACATATGAAAATCCATAAAGTAAAATAATGAAAATTATCAGGTAGCAAAAATTTTAAAAACTTAAATACAATTGATAGAATTGGAACAGCTCCAGAAAATACTATAGAATTTGAAAGTTCTCCATAATTTGGGTTTAATCCTAATGGAAACCGCCAAGAATCATTATAAAAAAATTTAAAAGCGAGTAAATCACTCTTCAAATCATAAGAGTTAAACCAATTAGTATTTTCAAAGCCTATATTGGATGGACCAACAAATAATAAAGTTAATGTAATTCCAAATAAAATACTTAATGCAGGATTTAATAATTTGAATTTATTGATCATTCTTATTGATAATTTTAAAAATACAATTAATTTGCAACTTAAAGAGTATGTATAAAAAAGAAATATTTAGAGATCTAGATAAAAAATATAATTCCCATCTCTATTCAGGTTTTTTAGGGATCTTAATGAATTACTGCCACAAAAAACTTGAAAATTTTAAAAAAAAAGAGACTTATGACAAAATATTAGAGGTAGGAGCTGGCAGCGCTCCTCATATCAATTATCTATCACACGATTATAATGAATATCATATTGTTGATACATCAGATTATGCTGACGAAATTTATAAAGATGAAAAAAACTCTAAGATTAAATTCAAAAAATATGATGGACGCAAATTACCCTATGATGATGATTATTTTGATAGGATAATAATTTCACATTGCTTAGAGCATATTTTAAGTCCTGAAGAGTTTATTTTTGAGATGATGAGTAAATTAAAAAAAGGTGGTGTTCTATCAATAGCATTACCAACAGACCCTGGATTTGCATGGCGATTGGGTAGATTGATGATAAGGCTATTTTCAATAAAAAAAACATACAATATTTCAGGTGAAGAGTATGAATATATAAATGCAACAGAGCATATCAACTCTGTTTTTAACTTACGGTCAATAATAAGATTTCATTTTAAAGACTCAATATTTGAGGAATTTCTTCCATTAAAAATTAAATCTCCTGACATAAATTTATTCTATAATGTTCAGATTTACAAAAACTAAAGTTTAAATTTAGATTTTTTACTATCTGTTAAAAAGTTTCTTACAGTATCAAGTGTTAACGAATTATATGATTTTCCAAATTTTTCAATTTTTTCGATTATTTTTGGTGGTATTGTAATTATATGACAACCTAGTTGTTTAGCTTGTAAATAATTATATGGCTCTCTCACACTTGCCCATAAAATTCCTACATTTTTATATGTTTTGGAAATTGAAATACTTTTTTTAAATTCTGGTATAGGATCTTTACCTGTGTCTGCTGCTCTTCCAGCAAAAATTGAAATTATTACTTTTGATTTTTTGTTTAAACATTTTAAAATTTTTTTAGTCTGATGAGCATTATATACAGCTGTAATATTCAATTTAATATTTCTATTATTCAATTCTTTTATAATTTTACCCATGAAAACACCTTTTGAATTAACCACAGGTATTTTAACATAAACATTTTTGCCCCAAGATTTAATAATTAAAGCTTGTCTTTTTATTGAGTTATAATCATCGCCAAAAACTTCAAATGAAATAGGTTTTTTACAAACTTTTAATATTTCTTTAGAATATTTTTGATAATTTTTGGCTCCAGCTAATCTCATAAGACTAGGGTTTGTTGTGAAACCTTTAACAATTTTTTTTTTACTAAACTTCCTAATTTGATTTATATCTGCAATATCACAAAATATTTTTGTAATCATTAAAAATTCGTTATAAGTTTTTAGTAATATCCTCTGTCATTTTTTTTGCATCAGCAAATAACATAAGTGTATTTTCTTTATAAAACAAATCGTTATCAATTCCTGCATATCCTGGGGATAGACTTCTTTTTACAAATAAAACTGATTTGCATTTCTCAACGTCTAAAACTGGCATTCCATAAATCGGGCTTTGAGGATCTGTTTTAGCAACTGGGTTTGTTACGTCATTTGCACCAATTACAAAAGCTACATCTGCATTGGCAAAGTCATTATTAATTTCTTCCAATTCAAAAACTTCATCATATGGGACATTTGCTTCAGCCAATAAAACATTCATATGTCCAGGCATTCTACCTGCAACTGGATGAATTGCATAAGAAACTTTTATGTCATTTTTTTTTAATGTATCGACCATTTCTCTTAAGGCATGTTGAGCTTGTGCTACTGCCATTCCATACCCAGGAACAATGATTACCGATGAAGCATTTTTCATTAAAAATGCAGCATCGTCAGCGTTACCACTTTTGACTGGTCTTTGTTCTTTATTTGCAGAGCTGGAACTACTGTCTGTTGCTCCAAATCCTCCCAATATTACGTTAAAGAATGAACGATTCATACCTTTGCACATTATGTAAGATAATATAGCTCCAGATGAACCTACTAATGCTCCAGTGATTATTAGTGCAGTATTCTCAAGAGTAAATCCGATTCCTGCTGCAGCCCATCCTGAATAAGAATTTAACATTGAAATTACAACTGGCATATCTGCTCCGCCGATTGGAATAATTAGAAGAAATCCAATTAGAAATGAAACCGCTAATAATATCCAAAATAAATTTGAAGATTGAGATGCACACAAAAAGTAAATTAAAATAATTATTGAAATAAGAATTATTGCATTCAGAGGATGTTGGCCTTTAAATACTATAGGTGAGCCAGACATAATTCCTTGAAGTTTTAAAAAAGCGATTATAGACCCAGAAAATGTTATCGCACCAACTGCTGCTCCAATTGACATTTCAATCAAACTTCCAAGTTTAATATCTCCTTTTGTTCCAAGATTAAATGCTTCAGGATTTAGAAAAGCTGAAATCGCAACAAAAACTGCAGCTAAACCAACCAAACTATGAAATCCAGCAACAAGTTCTGGCATTGCGGTCATTGGTATCCTATAGGCTATAAATGCTCCGATTGATCCACCTAACAAAATAAATATTAGGACAAAAATAAAACCTGTTGAAAAATTACCTATAGATAAAAAAGTTACTGTTATTGCAATAATCATTCCTAAAATTCCAAAAAAATTTCCCTGTCTTGAAGTTTCAGGTGAAGACAATCCTCTTAATGCTAATATAAAAAGAACTCCAGAAATTAAATAAAAAATTGCTGATAAATTTGCTGATATCATTATTTTTCCTTTTTCTTTTTTTTATACATTGCTAACATTCTTTGAGTCACAAGAAATCCCCCAAAAATATTTATTGCCGCTAATGCTATGGCCAAAAAACCAAAAATACTTGATGTATTAAATATACTGTCTGGATTTCCAGATAATCCTGCAATTATAGCCCCTACAATAATTACAGATGAAATTGCATTTGTAACTGACATTAAAGGAGTGTGCAGTGATGGGGTTACACTCCAAACAACATAATATCCAACAAATATTGATAGAATAAATATACTCAATCTAAAAATTAAAGGATCTATTTCCATATTATTTAATTAATGTTTTTTCTATTATTTCGTCTTCAAGATTAATATTTATTTTTTTATTTTTTTTATCAAATAAATTATCGACAAAATTAAACATATTTTTTGCATATAAACTAGATGCTGAAATTGGCAATTTATTTAAAATATTACTCTCTCCCATTATTTTTACGCCATTTTTTTCGATAGTTTTGTTAACTTCTGTGAAAGCAGTATTTCCACCTTGTATTGCTGCTAAGTCATAAATTACTGAACCAGGTTGCATATTATTAATCATACTTTCTTTAATTATTAATGGAGCCTTTTTTCCTGGTATTAAAGCTGTACAAATTACAATATCAATCTTTTTTAGAGTTTCAGACAATAGTTGTTCTTGCTTATTTTTAAAATCTGCTGAAGCCTCTTTTGCATAGCCGCCCTCGGTTTCAAGATTTTCTGACCCTTCAACTGTTAAAAATTTTCCACCTAAACTTTCAACTTGTTCTTTAGAAGCCATTCTAACATCTGTTGCAAATACTATTGCCCCCATTCTTTTGGCTGTTGCGATTGCTTGAAGTCCGGCAACTCCAGCTCCTACTACTAAAACTTTAGCAGCAGGAATTGTTCCTGCAGCAGTCATCATCATGGGTATAGCTTTCTCAAAGTTAGCAAAAGACTCTATAACAGCTTTATATCCAGCTAAATTTGCTTGTGATGATAATATATCCATAGATTGAGCTCTTGTGATTCTAGGAAGTAATTCTAAAGAGAAAAGATTAACTTTCTTTTTAGCTAAGCTTTCTAATTTATCTTTATTTTCATAAGGATTTAAAATTCCAATTAATATCTGATTTTCTTTAACTAGTGTGCTTTTATTATCTGGAAGCATTCCTAGCTGAACTATAATGTCTGATGTGTTTATAATTTCTTTTTCATCTTTAGAGATTTTGACACCTAATTTTGAGTATTCATTATCATTAATACCAATGTGATGGCCGTAGTTTTCACTTAAAAAAATTTCAAATCCCAATGAAGTATATTTTTTTATTATATCAGGAGTTATAGATATTCTTTTTTCAATTTTTTGATTTTCTAAAACTGATCCAATTCTCATATAAGAAACTTACAATAAGAAGATTGCCATTAATACTAATACAACTATAACAGCGACAGTTCCCCACAGAACAAATTTAGTAAAATTATTCCATGTATTTTTGTGGCTTTCATTATCCATATAGACTATTTTTGTCTCGCTTTAAATTTTGGATTAGTTTTATTTATAATATAAATTCTGCCTCTTCTTCTGACAAGTTTGGAATTTAAATCTCTTTTTTTTAGGGATTTTAATGAACTTTTAATTTTCATAGCATTTTAATTAAATGCCGGCAACGTCCTACTCTCCCATGTCTTAAGACAAAGTATCATCGGCGCAGAAAGGCTTGACTTCCGAGTTCGGAATGGTGTCGGGTATAACTCTTTCGCAATAATTACCGGCAGAAGTCTTATACATAAAATAAGTTTAATGTAAACAATTTAAGTCTTCATTTTTTACTATTAACAATGATTTTAATGTAATTTTTAAGGCTAATTTTACCAAAAATTTTATAAACTTTATTAGACAAATTCATATTTGTTAAAGCAGAGGCATATCTCTCACCTTTTCTAGGAGCTAAAAATTTTATCTTAGTTTTGAACATTCTAGCTACTTCTAAAACTGTGTAACTTTTTTTTGTTGAAATACTATAGTGTCTACATTTATTTTTTTTCCATGCATAAAAACATGCATCTACTGTATCATCAATATGTGTAAATCTTCTAGATTGATTGCCAGGTTTTACAACAGTTAAAGGCTTTTTATTTTTATATTGATTTTCAAAAATACCAATTACTGTAGCCATAGGTCCAACAGATATTTGTTTTGGTCCATAAACATTATAAAAATATAAAATCTCGTATTTAAAGTTAAACCAATTTTTCAAATTCTCTAACATTTCCAGATTTTTAGCTTTTGTGAAAGCATATGGTGACAAGTTTTTATCTTTTCCTTTATTGCCTATCGTTGCAGAAGTAGCTGAGTAAACTAATTTAATTTTATTGGATAAGCAAAAATTGAAAACAGCATGTGTACCAATTGAGTTTGACATAATACATTCATCCATCTTTAAGAAACTTTGATATATCCTTGAAAATTCACCAAAGTGGAAAATTGTATGTATTTTTGTTTTATATTTGTTGAGAATCTTTGAAATGTTTGATGATGAGTCCTTAATATATAGTACTCGTTTATTTTTGATATGATTTTTAACTGTCCCAGAACTATAATTATCAATGCTTATAATTTTGCATTGTGTATTCCTTAAAAATTTTTCTATTAAATTTGCACCAACAAAACCAGCTCCACCAGTTACAACAATAATTTTTTTAGTCATTGTTTAAATTTAATTTTTTTATTAAATCTTTATCTAAAACAATATAAAATTTTTTTCCATCAATATTTCTTTTTTTTTCTGCTTTTAAAAATAATTCATTAAAATGGTTAGAATTGTTATTAATAAAATAATGAGCATTAATCAGAGGATTATAGTTATATTTTTTAGTCTCTTTAAAAATTCTATCGATGTTTTTAAATAAAAAGATAGAGAAAGATAAGAAAATTAAAAAAGTAATCTTTTTTTTTAGATTAGAGGTCAAATTAAGTTTACTCTCAATAAATATACTCAGAGGAATAAAAATAGACAATCCAATAAGTGTAAAACCGCCATATCTTAAAGCTGGATGATTTAAAAACCATTCAAGCAGTAAAAGTACAATTGCAGAATAAAATAAATAAATATTGTTTTTTTTTAATCTTTTCTTTTTAAATTTGACTAAAAAAAATGAGGAAATCATTACAATCAAAAATAAAGATAATAAAAAATCTGAAATTTTATTAAAAAAATGATTATGTAGCCAATTAGGAAACCAATTTAATCCAGATAAATAATACTCAACATCATCTACTCGGTAAGTTGGACTTGCACCTGCTTTAGACCAAAGTTCATACCAGGTTTTCATTTCTATAACCTCTTTTTTTGGTATAGACCAAGAAAATGACTCGATACAGGTAAAACTGGCAGGATAAATTAAGCAACCAGTATTTGAAAAAATAGTAAATATAAAAATTGTAACCCCAATTAAAAAATAGTAGCTCACCCGCTCAAAAAAGATTTTTCTATAATAAGTTTTTTCAAATAAAATTTTTCTATATTCAAAAAATAGGATTAGTATAAAGATCGTGTAAATTAGATAAAAGCTTTTTAGTGAGACTATTAGAAGGACAGTAATTAGTATTTTTTGATAATAATGTTTAAAATTTATCTTACTTAGTTTTCTATTTGTTCCCTCAAGATAGTGAATGGCTAAAATAAAAATAAGAATTAATGCCGATCTATCAGTCCCATGTTCAGCTATTCTGTAAAAAATTGTATTAATAAATAATAAAGAAAATAGAGATAATACTAATATAAAATTGTATCTTTTATTTTTTAATTGATTAAATATTTTTTGAATCAGAAATATATTTGAAAAAATTAAGAAAAATATAGCACCACTATTAATCAAAGATTTTTCCAAAATCGGAAGATAAAATAAAGAATTAAAATAAAATATTGAAGATGGAGTACGAAATCCATGTTCTAAATTACCTACACCAAATATTTTTTTCAATTCAATTAATGAAATTGTGTATGGGAAATGATAGTAAAAAAAATCATCATGTGTTTTGTGCATCAGAATTCCGATGAACAAAACAGATGAGATTAATATAATTATTTTAATTTTTTTTCTGAATAATTTTTTTTTTGATATAAAAAAGCAAGCAAATAAGCCTATTAGCAAAAAAATAGAATTGTGAATAAACCCGTGAGAAACAAATAAATTAGTAATATATGATAAAATTGTCATTAATAAAATTCCACTTAAACCTAATTCTCCAAGAGAGAGTCTGATAGATAAAAGTTTAGAGGATAAGTATCCAAAACCAATAATCGAAAACAAGATAATCAAATAACCAAAGTAAAGTATAGGTAAGTTTATCATTTAAAATTTAATTATATTCCATCAATCTAAAAAGAAACTTGGATTACGATCATTTTTCTTAACAGATTTTTTTTTAGTCCCATAATAAGCAAATAAATATCAATGACTTTTACCTCAAATAAACTTTGTTGTAAAAATTAAAAATCAATATAAGAATAATTAGAATCTCTAACAATGATATCAAAAAAATTAGATATAAAAGATAACTTTATAATTATTCTATTTGCTACACTTCCTATAGCTATTATTATTGGTAATTTTTTTATAAATTTTTATTTACTAAGTATTTTTATATTATTTATTTTTAATGTTTTGCGAACTAAAAATTTTACTTGGTTGAAGAATAAAAACTTTATAATACTTTCAATATTGTATTTATATCTCTGTTTAAATTCATTTGTTAATTACTACATCAATCAATCATTCGGCTACGATGGAATTTTAAGATCTTTATTATTTTTAAAATTTTTAATATTATTCCCAGCTATTCCTCTACTATTAAATAAAAAAGAAATTTTAGATAAAATTTTTAAATTCTGGCTATTTATAATTTTCATAATCATAATAGATATTTTTTTTGAGAAGTTCACTGGATCAAACATGTTGGGTTTCAAAAGTCTAGACGGAACCAGAATTACTAGTTTCTTCTATGACGAAAATGTAGTTGGAACTTTTCTTTTTAGTTTTGGCTTTATAACGACAATTTTTTTTTTTCAAAATAAACTTACTAAAAAATATAAGATTATTTTAAATTCAATACTAATCCTTGTTTTTTTTAGTATTCTTATCACAGGGGAAAGATCAGCTTTTTTAAAGTCAACTATTCTTTTTCTTTTAATTTTTTATTTTATAGATGAAAGAAAATTGATATTAAGAAAGTTTCATTTGCTTATATTAACAATCCTCCTTGCAACATCTTTATTTTTTATTTTTCCAACTGTTCTAATGAAACAAACAGAATTCTTTTACAGAATTCTTAACGTTGAAAAACCGAAAACCTTTTTTCAACGATTTGAAAACATTAAGTACTTTGCTCATTATGACACTGCTATTGAGATTTTTAAAAATAATAAATTGAATGGTGTTGGAAATAAAAACTTTAGATTTGAGTGTTATGATAAAAGATATTTTAAAGAAAATCTAAAGTTTACACATCAAAGATGTACAACTCATCCTCATCAAATACATTTTGAATTATTGTCAGAACAAGGCTTGTTAGGTTACTTTATCTTTTTTTTATTTTTATACAGCTTTTTTAAAAAAAAATTATTTAATGATTTTAAAGAAAAAAATATTTTTAAAAATATAATAAACTTTTATTTAATCATTTTTTTAATTCCAATTTTGCCAAGTGGTAGTTTATTTTCAACTTTTAATGGTTTCTTATTTTGGTTTTTTTTAGGATTAGCGAATCTAAAAAAAACAAACTAGCGAATTTTATTTTTTAATATAAAATAAATAGAGTTATAAAAAATAACGTTTAGAATTATAATTGTTACTAAAATTTTTGTTTGTGAAACATTAACAAGCGCAATATAAAAAATAATGAGATTATAAGTGTTAATTAAAATTCCTGTTAAAGAACTAATAACCCAACTGTTAAATTTCATTTTTTTTGTGAAAAAAATAAATAAAAGTTGATGGAGGTGCCTGTTATCTGGGCTGGTAATTTGATATTTTTTAATTTTTTTTCTAATCATTGAAAATAAGCATTCGTACGCTGGGTACCATAATAAACATGCAATAAAATAAGGTGAAATAATCAAATCTAAGTTCGATAATAGAATTAAGTAATACCCAACAATTAATGATATTGCGTAAGAACCACCATCTCCACAAAAGAATTTCTCAAAAAAATTAAAAACGAATAAAGTTAAAAGAACAGAAAAAATAATTTTAAGATTCTGCGTTTCAAAATTTAGGTTGTAATTGTTAACTAAAATAAGGATTATCAAAATAACAGATAAAAAATATCCGATTAATAAAGTATTTACTCCATCTATAAAATTTGAGCCATTAATTAAAATTAATAAACAAAACACCACAAAAAAGTATTTAAATAATTCAAACGTAAGCAAATGATCAAAAAAAGGAATTCTTATAGAGGATATAAAAATTTTATTCAAAAAAACTAAAGCAAGTACTGCGGATATTTGTAAAAAAAAACGCTTATAAGGTGATTTAAGCGTGTTTAAGTCTGATAAAATTCCAACAAAAAAAATTAAAAATATTACATAGCTAAAATTATTTTCAAATTGTAAAAATGATAGTGCACTTATAGTAAAAATCAAACCACCACTAATAGGTACTAAATTTTTGCTCACAAATGATTTGTGTGGAAAGAACTTTTTATCTATTAAAAAATTTTTTTTAAGTAAAATATAATTAATAATAAGACATAAAAAAAATGAGATTAAAATTACATTAATCTCTAGCATATACTAAATTTCGAATTTTTTTTTAGCTTCAATTAAGTCGCTTTCTATCATATCTTTAACTAAATTTTTAAAAGAGTACTTAGGTTTAAATTTTAACACTCTGAAAGCCTTTCTTGCATCACCTCTTAAATATTCAACTTCATTAGGTCTAAAATAATTTTTATCTATCTTAATGATTATCTCTTTTTTTGATCCTTTCTTTAAATATCCAACTTCTTTTAATCCTTTACCTTGCCAATATATTTTAAGTTTTAGATAATTTGAGGCAATTTCCACAAATTGTCTTACCGAAAATGCTTGGCCTGTAGCAACTACAAAATCATCAGGTTTCTTTTGTTGTAAAATTCTCCACTGCATCTCTGTATAATCCTTTGCATGTCCCCAATCTCTTTTTGCATTAAGATTGCCTAAATACAGTATTTCTTTACTTCCTAATTTTTTTCTTGCTAAAAATCTTGTAATTTTTCTAGTAACAAAAGTTTCTCCTCTTCTTGGGCTTTCGTGATTAAATAAAATTCCATTACAAGCAAAAATCCCGTAAGACTCTCTATAGACTGAAGTAATCCAATATGAATAAAGTTTTGCTACTCCGTAAGGTGACTTTGGATGAAATTTAGATTTTTCACTGAATATATTCTTACCGTAAGTCTCACCGAAAAGTTCTGAGGTACTAGCTTGATAAAATTTTATGTCTTTAATTTTTAAAAATCTAATAGCTTCTAACAATCTTAATGTTCCAATTCCAGAAACTTCTGATGTATATTCAGGATTATCAAAAGATACACCAACATGACTTTGTGCTCCTAAGTTATATATTTCGTTTGGCCTTATTTTGTGAATTATATTATAAACACTATTGGTATCTGTAAGATCTCCATAATGTAAAAAAAAATTTGTCTTGCTGTGTGGATCTACATAAATATGATCTATTCTTTTTGTATTGAATGTTGATGATTTTCTTATTAATCCGTGGACTATATAATTTTTTTTTAATAAAAGTTCAGCTAGATAAGAACCATCTTGTCCTGTAATTCCAGTTATCAATGCTATTTTTTTCATTTTTTAAATATAAATAACTTTAATATAGAAATTAAAATTAGAAAGCCATCCTTTAGCTCATTTACTTTCTTTTTTCCACTAATTCTTGGTCTTTCATAAGATGGAAAATCAAAAACTCTAAAAGATTTAAATTTTGCCTTCACTGGCAGTTCAACACAAAACGAAAAATCATTATTAGTCAAAGCTAAATCTTTAAAAGCATTAGTTTTTCCCATCACATAGGTATAAAGAACATCTGAAATATTTAATCTAAATAGGATCTTGCATAATGAGGTAAAAAAGTAATTACCCAAAAATGTTAATATTGTATCATCATCACTTCCGCCAGGTTTTCTATATCTAGTGCTAAATACAAATTCATAATTATCTTCATTTTTACTCAACATTTCATTTAAATATTTTGGATCAAAAGAACCATCGGCGTTAAAAATACAAGAATATTCAGTTGAAGAATGATTTAAACCCTCAATAAGAGCATTTCCAAAACCCTCTCCTTTTTGTATCAAAACTACACAATCTGTGCCCTCTAATACCTTTTGAGTCTCCACATCATATTTTGGAACTACAACAATTTTTTTACAATTTAGATTTAGATCTTTGATCTCTTTTAAAACAGTTGGAAGAGTAGTGGCTTCAAATTTTGCTGGTATTACTAAAGTTAGTTTTTCCATTAAATTCTAAAATATATAATAGTTTTTTTAATCAAAGCATAAAAACTTAATCTTAATACACAAAAAATTGAAAACAAAAAACTAAAATTTAGATGATTTCTATATAATTTTAATGCATCTCCTATTTTTCGAAAATTTGAAGATGATAGAGAGTTTTTCAAATATCTCCAACTTACAAGGTTTTGATTTATGCTTTTAAAGTTTTTTAATTGTCTAATCAATTTTATCCATAATAAATAATCTTCTTTTGTTTTTAAACTGCAAAAAAGATTATTTTTAGTTAGCGATTGAGAAATCATAACAGTTGATAATCCTATATCACAACTTTTTATCAATTCATTATATGAAATATTTTTTGGAACTTTTAAGTTACCAATTTTTTTTGATTTATAATCAATGATTAAGTAATTTGTGTGAGAAAATAGTAAATTTTCATTTTTCATGAAGTTTAATTGTATTTTAAGTTTATCTTTATCCCATAAATCATCAGCATCACAAAAAGCGATATATTCACCTTTTGAAATTTTAATACCTTTATTTCTTGATAATCCAGCACCAATGATTTTGTTATTAATAATTAGTTTTTTTTTAAACTTAAAATTTCCTATAATTTTCTTTACATAATCTAATTCTGATCTATCAGTATCATCATAAATAATTATTACTTCAAAATTTTTATAAGATTGATTGTTTATGGACTCAATTGTTTCTTTAAAAAAATTTCTTTTTTTGTGATAAGGTATAATTATTGATATGAAATTTTTTTTTACCATTCTAGATAAACTCGTGACAAATAGATATTTTGTTTGGATATTTACAACTCTATTTGTAGTTACATTATTAATAAGTTTTTTCTTAAAAATCAATTTATCAAATATTCTTGGAGCATTCGCTTATAATTCATATTTACTTGATTATGATATTCAAACAAAAACCGGGGGAGTTGTAAGTGATTTAGTAACTCATTGGAAATACATAGTTTTCTTAAAAAAAGACCTAAACAATCTTTTTATTTTAACAATGGGTGAGGATGTTAATTTGATAAATTTTCCTCTACACCATTTAATATTTTCACAGTTAAATTTTATCAATTCCATTAATACTTATTTAGTCTCTGTATTAATAATTTCATTTTTACTTCCTTTGATTTTATATCATGTGCTGAAAAAACGTTTTGAGAATTTTGATAAATCAATAATTTTAGTTTTATCTTCACTAATATTTATTTTACCAGTTTTTCAATACTCTGCAATTTGGGGTAATAACCATAATACCGCTCTAATATTTTTTTCTTTAGGAATATTGTTTTTTAATTCTTTTGTAAAAAAAAATTTTAGAGAAAATACAAAATTAGTATTTTCTATCATATTTTTTACTTTAGCCTGTTACACAAAACAGTTTTATGTCTTCTTTTTTATTTTTCTATTAATTCATTTAATAAACAAGATAAGTTTAAAAAAATTTATTTTTATATCTTTATTTATAATTTTGTGTGCAATTCCGGGTTTATACTTTTTAATTTTAAATCCTATTTTATTATTCGGATTGAGACAAAACACAACAAACTTTAACTCTTCGATTTTAGTCAGTGCTTCAATGATCTTATTTTTTTTAATTCCATTTATAATTCAAACAATTGTCAATAAGTATGATCACTATAAATTTAAATTATTTTACCTTTTTGATAAAAAAATTTTTATTATAAGTATCATTATAACTCTTTTGTGTAGTTTGAACTTTGTATATAACGGAAATATCGGTGGTGGAATTATTTTAAAGCTATCTTATTTTTTATTTGATAATCCATATTTAGTTATTCCTGCCTCTTTTTTTGGGATTTACTTTCTTCTATATTTTAGTCAAAACACATTATCAAATTATATACTTGTTGCTTTATTGTTAACTACTTTTAGTTCAGGTTTTTTTATTTTTCAAAAATATTTTGAACCAATGTTCTACATTATTTTTTTAAACTTTTTTGATAAGTATAAGATTTTGCAATCAATTGAAAAAAATAATTACATCATTTTTTTTTATTTTATATTTTATTATGTTGGCTCAAATTATATATATTTTTTAGGCTTATAATTAAATAATCCTACAAATCTTCCTAGGGCTCTTAGAAATAAAAAACAGGCTCTTAAATAATTTTTACGAGATGGAATAAGTAGAAAAAATAATGATATACTTGTTAGATAAAGAATCTTCATAAGAATAATCAACAAACTAATTTTCCCATAAATTTTTTTATCAATCAAATTTCCTGAGTATCCGTATCTAAAATTTCTCCTAAAAAACCATTTTTTTTTTTCTCTTTTAAGATCAAAATTTTCAGTAGTAAATGACTCAGTATTCCACTTTATGATAAATTTTTTTTTATTTAATTCACTAAAAAATAATTGATCACTTCCACCTACCCGTGCAAATTTTTTGTCAAAAAAAACGTTTTGGTTTCTAAAAACTTTATTTGAAAAAAAACAATTATTTGTTGCTACCCACCTTACTAATTGACCGTGATAACGCACAGGTTCCAAAACATCATAATAATTTTTGAAAATTTTATTTTTAATATCATGGTATTGAGGTCCACCAGCTATGTCACAATTATTTTGATTAATAAACTTAATCATATTTAAAAGCCAATTTTTATTGATTGTGCAATCATCATCTATAAACCCTGCATATTGAACGTTTTTATTCTTTAAAAATTTTAAGAAGACGTTTCGAGATTCTGGAATATTATCTTTTACAGATTTAAGTATTAAATAATCTTTATCAACTAAAAAATTTTTAAGTAAATTTTTTGTTTTGTAAATTTTCGGACTCATAACAAATACGATTTTAAAATTGCAATTTCCGGGTATTTTTAATTTGTTAAATGATTTTAGATGAGAGCCTAAAAATTTTAAATTTTTTTTACTTAAAAGAGAACAAATATAGATATTCATTTAATAATTTTCTTAAAATTTTTTAAAATTCTTAAAATAAAAATAAAATAAACCTGAAAAATATTCTGACCATTGTTGAGTCTTATTTTATTGCATTCGATTAGATAATCTAAAAAATTTATTCTTGAAGAAAGACCTCCCCGTCTAAATCTTCCAAAAATCTCACTTTTTTTGGTAGATAATCCCTTTAACTTAAATCTTTTTATCATCCTCAAAAATAAATCATAATCTGCAGAATAATTATATTTTAAATCATAAAGTCCCACTTTTAATTGAGATTTTTTTTTTATGAAAAAACCAACCGAATGAGTAGTATAGAATCCAAAGCTCCAATTAATAATATTTGGATTATAACCAGATAAAAGTTTGTGCTTATAAACACTACCAAATAAAAAATCTAAATCTCTATATTTATTAAAGTAATTATTAACTATTTTTAATGTATTCTTAAAATAAATATCATCTGAATTTAAAATCCCAATGATGTCACCAGATGATTTTTTAATGCCAACGTTCATTGCGTGATATAGACCTTTGTCATTAAGATTTTTTACAAACTTCACACTCTTTTTATGTGAGTTAATAATTTGGATTGTCTTATCTTTTGAATTTCCATCAACAATTATATGCTCAAAGTTTCTATATTTTTGAGATTTAACACTTAAAATATTTTGAGTTAAAAATTTTTCAGAGTTTTTAGTTACAGTTATTATTGATATTTTATAATTTTTCATACTCCTTCAAAATTAATTTTGAATATTTTTTTGAATTTATTATGGGATCAAATCTTTTTAAATATTTTTTTGCTTTTAAAGATTTTACTTTCAAAATTTTTTTATTTTTCGAAAAATTGAATAATTTATTAGCTAAAATAGAATAATTACCAACTGGAAATAATTCTCCTAGTCTACCGCTCATCAATATTTCATTAGGGCCTGTTGGACAATTACTTGAAATAATTGGTACACCATATTTTTGAGACTCGATAAGAACATTTGGAAGTCCTTCAAATTTTGAAGACAATACAAAAATATCACTTTTTGAAATATATTGTTCTGCGTAATATTTAAAACCAACTAGTTTGATGTTTTTCTCTAAATTCAAACTTTTAATTTTGCTGACCAATTTACTTTTAAATGAGCCTCTTCCAATTATACCGCACCTAAAATTTATATTTTTTCTTTTCAAAATATCTAAACCTTTAATGAGTGTTAATTGATCTTTTTGATCAGTTAATCTTCCAATATTTAATATTTTTAATCCCCTAAATTTTTTAAAAAATTCTAGTTCTTTATTTTTTTTCTCATATGTATTTAAATTATAAATTAAATGAGATTTTAAATTTACTTCATTTAATTCTTTTTGAAAAAATTTTGAGTTTACAATTATAACATCAGAAAATGAATAAAAAAATTTGAAAATAATTCTTTTAAAAAAATTTTTTAAATATTTTTTTAGACTTGTATTAAGTCTTATTATTATTTTAAATCCTAAAATTTTAGCAATTATTATTGAAGTCAAGTTTGATTGAAAAGATAAGATTACAGCCCTAGAAGACCAAAAATTTTTAATCAATAAGAAAATACAAATTAAATTTTTCACTATTCGATTTTTTTTGCTCCAATAACCAGAATTAGGACAAACATATTTTATATCTTTAGAATTACTTATTTTTTTATTTGCAGTAATAATATAAATTTTACCAACTTGTTTAGGTAAATATTTAATTAATAAGTAAAGATTTTTCTCAACACCACCACCTTCAATTGAGGGGATATAAAAAATTATTTTTTTTTTCAAATTAAAAATCTCATTTTTTCATTTTAAGCGCACTAGTAATTTTTTTTATACCAGCTAATTGTATTTTTTAGACCATCATAAAGATTTATTTTAGATTTCCACCCAATTTTTTTTAAAATTGAAATATCCAGAATTTTTCTTTTTGTGCCATCAGGAAATTTTTTATTGAATATTAATTTTTTATTAGAGGAAGTTAGCTTATTAATAATTTCCGCGAACTTCTTTATTTGAAACTCTTGGCCAGATCCAACGTTAATTAGAGAATTTTCTTTTAAAGTTTTCAAGAACTTTTTATTATTATTAATTTTTAATTTTAATAAATATCCAATAGCTCTTGCCAAATCGTCTACATACATTACCTCTCTTCGAGGTAAACCTGAGCCCCAAATTTCAACAGATTTTTTTTTTTTTCTTTTTGCCTCAATAAATTTTTTTATAAGAGCTGGAATAAAATGGCTATTTTTCAAATGAAAATTATCATATGGACCATATAAGTTACATGGCATCAAAGTAAAAAAATTTGTTTTATATTGTTGATTATAAAATTCACAAACTTTCAATCCGACAATTTTTGCAAGAGCATAAGCCTCATTAGTTTTTTCAAGCTCATTAGATAAAAGATATTTTTCTTTAATAGGTTGCTTTGAATTTTTAGGGTATATGCAAGAACTCCCAAGATTTACAAAATGTTTAATCTTATATTTATAAGATAAATTAATTAAATTTAATTGTATTTGAATATTTTCATTTAAAAATTCAACGGGATAACTTGCGTTTGCTAATATGCCTCCTACTTTTCCTGCACAGTTAATTACAATTTGAGGTTTTTTAGACTTAATAAATTTTTCTAGGTCCCTAGTATTAAGTAAATTAAGTTTTTTTCTATTTGCAAAAATAATATTTCTTACACCCTCATTTTTTAAATACCTAATTACTGATCTACCAACCATTCCATTATGACCAGCTACATATATCTTGAAATTTTTTAAGAGATTATTTTTCATTGTTATTTTAAATTTTTAATAAATGTTATATATTTTTAATTTAAAAAATATATTTTTTTTTAATATAAAATTACAAAATTTTTGTTAACTTTTCTTTATCTTAATTATGACAATTACAAATAATAACAAATGTCCAAACCATATATGTGATGGTAAAATTAAAATTAAATATTTCTCTAAAAATTTAGACTACAAAAAAATTAATTTTAGTTGCACAACAGATAGCTATGAAAAACCATCAATTTATGAGTGCTTAAAATGTAAAATTATTTTCTCTGAATTCATTTTCCAAGTCGATAAAAATCAAATTGAGAAAAACTATCAAGATGTTGTGGACGATAAATACATATCTCAAATAAAATTTAAAAAATATTATTTTGAAAAATTTACCAATAAAATAAGTAGATTAATTAATAAAGATATGAATGTACTTGAAATAGGTTCATATTATGGAGTTTTGGGTTCAGTATTGAAAGATAAAGTCAAAAATTATTCTGGATTAGAACTTTCCACCCATGGTTCAAATTACTCAAAAGAAAAGTTTAATTTAAACATTTACAATGAATCAATTGAAAATCATTTAAAAAAAAAAATTAAATACGATTTGATTATAATGGCGGATGTCATAGAGCACTTTAATGACCCATTCAAAGTTTTATCACAAATAAATCAATTACTTAATAAAAACGGAAAACTGATTTTGACCACATTTAATATTGATTCTTTGTATGCAAAAATTACTGGTAGATATTATCACTGGATAATACCATTTCATAATGTTTTTTTTTCTAATCAAACTTTAGAAATTTTTGGAAAAAATAATAATCTTAAATTAGTAAAAATATTGAATGATCCAAGATATGTAAGTTTTGGATATCTTATCGAAAAATTGATATTAATTTTTCCAAAACTAAGTTTTATGTTTAAATTTCTTTCTAAAATAAAACTACTTCAAAATATAAATATAAAGGTAGATTTAAAAGATCTCAAAATTTATTATTTTGAAAAAATGTAATTAAAACTTAATAATTAAAATTTATAATATTTCTTAAACCATTCAACAGTATTTTTTAACCCATGATCTATTGAAGTAAAATTTTGTTTTCCAAGGAAACTTTTAATTTTTCTGTTAGATCCATGAGTTTTTACTACATCAGCTTTTTGTAATTTTCTTTTAAATAATTTAGGTTTTTTTTGAGTTAAAGCATTAATTCTTTTTATTATATCATTTAATTTCTTGGGTTTGTTTGAGCAAACATTAAAAATCTCATGCTTTAATTTTTTTTTACTGAAAATAAGTTTTGAAATGATCTTACATGCATCTAAAATATACGTAAAATCGCGGGTATGTTTACCGAAATTATTTAAATAAAATTTTGTTTTATAATTATAACTTGAGTTTAAATATTTAATTAAAAACATATCTGGCCTTCCCCATTCTCCATATACTGTAAAAAACCTCAGTCCTATAAAAGAAATATCATATTGTTTAGAAAATATCTCTGCCATCTCCTCATTAATCTTTTTTGATAAAGCATATATATTTTTTGGCATTAAGTTTTGAGTTTCATTTAAAGGAAATTTTTTTGAGTCACCATAAATAGAACTAGAGGAGGCATAAATGATTTTCTTAATCCTATATTTTTTAGCTATATTAATAAGGTTAAAAAATCCTTGAACATTATTATCAACAAACTCACTGGGTTTTTCTAATGAGTAACGTACTCCTGCTTGTGCAGCTAGATTTATGATTAAATCTATTTTTTTAGTTTTAAAAATTTGCTCTAATTTTTTTTTATTTAAAATATTAATATGAAAAAATGAAAATTTTTTGTGTTGCGATAGTTCCTTTAAACGATCTTTTTTTAATTTTTTTGAATAGTAACTATTTAAACTATCAATGCCAATTATTCTAACATTAGACGATCTTAACAAATATTTAGTTATACCAAATCCAATGAAACCTGCAGCGCCTGTAATTAATATTTGCATAAAATTATATTGATATATCAATATTATTTTATAAACGATATAAATATTTTTTATAAAAAGCTATATCATTTTTGATGAACATTAAAGTTTGATAATTGTTTAGAACTAAGGAAATTTAAGAACTATCAATCATCATATAAATTTAAAGAATTTATCAGTTTAATTAGATAAAATTTTTTCCAGATTTTGAAAATGTTGAAAAATTGAAAATTTTTTAGAGAATTTTTTGAGATTTATTTTTTTATTCATTGCTTCTTTGATGCTTAAATCTTTAAATTTATGATATTGATTAATAAGAGAAATTTTATCATTATTTTTAAATAAAAAACCATTATTAGAATTATCCAATATTTCAGATGGGCCAGTATTTGAATCAGCCGCGATTACTGGCTTATTTAAAAAACCTGACTCTATAAGAGTAAAACCTGGGTCCTCATATAAAGATGATGAAATGTAACATTCACAATTGTGTATATAGTTAAATATATTTTTTTTATATCCCTCTAAAAAAATAATATCGCTTAAACTTAACCTTTTAATCAATTTCTCAAGTTTTTTTCTATCCTCGCCTTCTCCTAGAATAACTAATTTTAAGTCTGGATATTCTTTTACAATTTCTTTGAAAGCATTTATTAATAAAGAAAAATTTTTTTGTTTGGTCAATCTACCAATGCTAAGAATGTATTTAGTTTTAGTGAATCTATCTTCTATTTTTTCTTTTTTTTTAGCATTTATATAATTTACCCTAAGAATTGGATCATAAAGAAGTTTTAATTTTTCTTTTGGGAAAATTTTAAAAGAATTTAATTTTTTTAATGTGGATACAGTTGGACAAGTCACAGTATGAACATTTTTTGAAAAAAAATTCCAAAAAAATCTCCTTAATACATTTAATTTTGGTGTGCCTGAAATTCTTATAATTAATTTAGTTTCAAACTTGAAAAAAAAAAATAAAATTAATGGTAAAGATATTATTAAATGAGCAATCAAAAAGTCTGGTTTTTCTTTTAGCAGTAATTTTCTTAGTAAATTAAAATTTGATATAAAGATAAACATTTGTGACAATCTACTTTTCAGAAAATTACCTTTTGGTAAAAATTTGTAATAATTTTTATTATATAATTTAATGATATTAATTCCTGATATTTTATCTATTTTTTCTTGCCACTCTCCTGAAGAATCAATTATAAAAGTTTTGTATTTATTATCTTTATCATATTTTCTAAGAGAATTTATTGAATTTGTAACAGCATCAACTGTTGCTATATTAGTTAAAAAAGGTGACCAATAAAATAATTTCATCTTAATTTTTTTGAATAATACAATTTCATTATATCAAAATATTTAACATTTCATTTTTTAAGTATTCGTGGCAAAAAAAAGATATCCTATAGGATAAATTTTCTTAGGATCAGTTTTAATAAATAATTTAATCAATTTATCGAAAACTAAACACAACAAAATTAATAATTGGTAAAGAAATGGTAAGTATTTAAGATAACTTCTCAGCAAGGAAATACATGCTAGAAATGGGCCGGTACCAAGTTCAAGAATTTCTATATCTTTAAAATTGTTTGATCTTAATAATTCTTCTAAGTGATCTTTTGTAAATCTTGAATAATCTTTTGGTGCACCATGAACTCTAAAAAGAAAAGGAGTAGATCCAATAATTTTTCCATTTTTTTTGCAAACTGTTGATAAATTTTTTAGTGCTAAATTAGGATCTAATAGATGTTCCAAAACATTAAAAATAACAATATAATCATATTTAGTCTCTAAAGAAATATTTTTTTGAAGATCTATATTCAGATATTCCTTATTTGAGGGATTGATATTGGAAAAAGTGACTTTGCAATTTTTTAAATAAGGACTACAAAAATTTTTGTCAATTTTTTCGGAAGCTCCAAATTCAATAATTTCTCCCTCGATTTTAAACTTTTTAAAAATTTCTAATTGAAATATTCTTAAAATAGATTTATTTGAAAATATCAAATTAAAATAATTCATTATTAATCATCTTATGAATTATAGTTTTAAATTTTAATTCAGGTTTCCATTTCAATGCTTTCTGAGTGTCTGCGATATTAGCTTTATATCCCCTCAAATCAATTTTTCTCTTATATTTTGATACATTAGTTTTAAGATTTTTTTTACTTATACCTAAATATTTAAAAACCTCATTTACAAAATCTTTCAATGAATAAGTTTTCCCAGACCCTATTATAAAATCTCTTGGTTTGGTTCTTTGCAACATAAGCCAAATAGCTCTTACATAATCAGGTGCCCATCCCCAATCTCTAAATATATCGACGTTGCCCAATCTTAATTTAATACCTTTTTTTCTTTTTATCTTTAAGGCTGTATCGACAACTTTTTTTGTTACAAATTCTTTTGATCTTAAAGGGGACTCGTGATTAAATAAAATTCCTGTGCAACAAAAAATATTGTATTTTTCTCTGTAAATCTTGATTAGCCAGTAGGCAGCTGCTTTTGATACTCCATATGGACTTTGTGGATCTATTTTTGAATGAATATTATAAAAATTTTTTTTATTATCACCATAAAATTGACCTGAGCCTGCATTAAATAATTTAGCTTTATGTTTTTTGGTTTTTAAAATTCTTAAAATATTTAATATACCCTCAGTATTACTTTTAAGAGAAATTTCTGGAGTTTCAAAAGATTTTAATACTGAAGAATCTCCTGCTAGATAATAAATTTCATTAACTTTCAGATTTATAACTTTATTACAAAAATTAAAATCAGTAGCTACACCTTTTAAAATTTTTACCCTTTTTATTATTTTTAATCTTTTTAAGCGGTATAAATTTCTAGCTGATTTATTTCTTGTTGTTCCAATTACTCTGTATCCTTTTTGTAATAAAAAATGTGATAAATAAGCACCATCCTGGCCAGTAATTCCAAAGATAATTGCAGTTTTTTTGTATTTCATATACTTAGTTTGAAAATATTTTTAATACTTTTAGTATACTAATTAAACTAATTTTTTTATGAGTAAAACGTTAATATTTACTGCAACTTACAATGAAAGTAAGAATGTAAAAACACTTATTGAAAAATTAAATAAACTAAACCAAGATATTGATATACTTGTAATTGATGACAATAGCCCAGACAAAACATGGCAAATATTACAAAATTTAGAAAAAGATATACCAAATTTAAAAGTAATCATCAGAGGAAACAAATCTGGCTTGGATACTGCTCATAAGCTTGCTTATGAATATGCAAAAAATAATGATTATTCAAATTTTATTTCAATGGATGCTGATCTTTCTCATGATCCAGCTGAAATACCTAAGATAATAGATAAACTAAATGAGTTCCCATTCGTTATAGGCTCTAGATATTCACTTGGTGGCAAATGTGAAATGACAGGTTTTAGACTTTTATTAAGTTCTGTTGGAAACAAAATTTTTAAATATTTTTTAAATATAAAATGTAATGAATTTACCTCATCTTTTAGGGGTTTTAATCTTATAAAACTCAAAGATTTTAATTTTAATATGATTAATTCTAAGGGATATAGTTTTTTTATGGAAACTATATATAGAATAAATAAGTTAGGTTATGAAATCAAAGAAATCCCAATTATATTCAAAAATAGGACTCAAGGAGAGTCCAAAATTCCCAAAATTGAAATATTTAGAACTTTAAAAAATCTAGTGATATTAAAATTTTATGACACTTAAAACTTTTAAATTAAAATGAAGCATAGATTAATTAAAAATAAAGGTATCTTGTTCTGGATAACTGGTTACTCAGGATCAGGAAAAACCAAAATTAGTAATAAGATTAAGTCTTTTGTCGAAAAAAAATTTGGTAAAACTATTGTTTTGAGTGGTGATAATTTTAGACAAAAATTTAAAATAAATAGTTATGACAAAAAATCTAGAATAATGTTGGGAAATCAATATACAAATTTTTTGAAAATAATATTAGATCAAAAGATTAACATTATTTTTACTGTAGTTGGTTTATATGATCAAATAAGAAAATATAATGTAAAAAAAATTGATAATTATATAGAAATATTTATTGATGCAAAAATTAAAGACATAAAGATAAATTCAAAAAAAATGCATTATAAAAAAAAACAAAAAAATATTCTTGGGATCGATTTAAAACCAGAGCTACCTAAAAAGTCTGATATTACTATAAAAAACAATTTTAAAATTAGCACAGATCAAATAGCAAGAAAAATTATTGATAGATTAAACAAATATGAGCATTAAGTATAAAAAATATTGGGATAAATTTTATAAAAATTTTAAGATAGAGAAGGAAAGCAAATTTGCAAAATTTGTTTATTATAAACTTCGTAAAGTTAATAAAAAGATAAAAAAGATAAATATGTTAGATGTTGGCTGTGGCAATGGAAGAGATACTATTTTTTTTATAAAAAAAGGAATTAATGCAACAGGCTTGGACCAATCAAACGTAATTTACTCAAACCAAAAAATATTTAAGAAAAACTTTGTGAGAAAAAATATTTGTAAAAAAAATTTTATCCTTAAAAAAAAATTTGATATTATTTATGCTCGATTTTTTATTCATGCCATAAAATACTCTGAACAAAAAAATTTTATGAAAAATTTGAAATTCATAATTAAAAAAGATTCTTTATTATTTTTTGAATTTAGAACTACAAAAGATCCTCTAATGAAAAAAGGTAAAAAACTCTCAGAAAATGAGAGATTTGACAGTCATTACAGAAGGTTTATTGATGTTGCTAAATTCCGAAAAGAATTGAAAGAAATGGGCTATAAAATTTTATTCTTAAAATCTGATAATAATTTTGCCATTTTTCTAAAACAAAGACCAAATATATGTAGAATAATATTTAAGAAAAAATAGGATATAAATTGCAAAGAATAAAACACAAAAATAATACCTATGCTTTAATAATAAAAGCTAAAGAACAATTTACTAAAAAAGGAGTGGATTTTAGAACTGAAAGTAAAGACTTATTACAAGTAGGATTTTTAAAACATAATACTAATCATAAAATTAAAGCTCATATTCACAAAAAAAAAACCAGAAAATTAGATTATTGTACTGAAGTCCTAATTGTCCAAGAAGGAAAAGTAAAAGTATTTTTTTATGATGAAAAAGGTAAAGATATAAACAAAAGTAAAATTTTAGAAAAAAACGATATAATAATTTTATTTAAAGGTGGTCATGGTTTTAAAATTTTAAAAAAATGTAAAATTTTAGAAATAAAACAAGGACCATATTTATCAGATAAAGATAAAAAATTATTTAATGAAAAATAGATTTATTCCAGTAAACACTCCTCTTATAACAGAATCTGATGCAAAAGAGGTTTATAAAACAGTAAAATCTGGATGGATATCCTCATCAGGAAAAAAAATAATTCAATTTGAAAAGAAAGTTGCTAAGTTAGCTAATAGAAAATTTGCTTGCGCAGTCTCAAGTGGAACAGCCGCTTTGGAAATAGCTGTTAAATCTTTAAAAATAAATAAAAATCATGAAATAATTATGCCATCTTTTACAATTATTTCTAATGCCATTGCAATTATTAAAAGTGGTGCCAAACCTATTCTTATAGATAGTGACATCAAAACTTGGAATATAAAAATTGATCAAATTGAGTCAAAAATAACCAAAAAAACAAAAGCTATTATGTTGCCCCATATTTATGGATTTCCATGTGATATGGATAAGATAAGTAAAATTTGTAAAAAATATAATCTTTACTTAATAGAAGATGCAGCTGAAATGATGGGTCAATATTTTAAAAAAAGACCATGTGGAAGTTTTGGTGAAATTAGCACATTTAGTTTTTATGCAAATAAACATGTTACAACTGGTGAGGGAGGTATGCTTCTTACTAACAACAAAAATCTCTATGAGCGGTTTAGAATGTTTAGGAACTTGAGTTTTGGTAAAAAAAATAGATTTAACCATAATGATATTAGTTGGAATTATAGATTCACTAACATGCAGGCTGCAATAGGTCTTAATCAATTAAAAAGATTAAAAAAAATTGTTCAAACAAAAAGAGCAATAGGATTTGAGTATTATAAAAGGCTTAAAGACAATGATAAAATAATTATTCAAAAACCTAAAAATCAATTCTCTCATAATATTTTTTGGGTTTTTGGTGTTTTGTTAAAAAATAAAAGTAAAAAGTACAGAATTAATATTCAAGAAAAACTTTTGAAAAAAGGTATAGAAACTAGACCTTTCTTTTGGCCAATGCATAAGCAGAATGTATTCAAAAAATTAAAATTATTTAAGGTGCAACATTTGAAAAATAGCGAATATTTGGCCAACAGTGGTTTTTACTTACCATCAGGCATAAATCTTAAAGTATCTCAAATAAAATATATAACTAAAACTGTAAATCAATTAATAAAATAAATCAAATTAGCTTTTTGTCAAAATATTCATTTAATATGTGTGAATAGTTTTGCTTAAATCTTTCATCGGAACAAATTTTTTTAAAAAAATTAAATGCATCATTTAATTTTTTTTCATTTAAGTTATTATTTTCAGAAAAAATTTTTAGTTTTGTAATTAAATCGTCTGGATTTTTCAAATCAATTGCATAAATATAATTATTCATTTCATCATTATTATCTAAAAGATTATCACTATAGAAAATTGGTTTTTTGAAGTAAAAGGACTCAAAAATAGGTAGGTTTGTTGGGCCACCTGTAGTAGGCATCGAAATCGCAAAAGAGTGTAAATATAAAGCAATCAACTCAAGATCATCCAATGATTTAAATATTTTTATGAGATCATTTAACTCTTCTTCTTGTAGAGTTTTTTCTATTTTTTTTTGAAAACCCTTATCATTTCCGCAAAATAAAAATAAATATTCTTTATTTTTAAGTTTTTTTAGTTTCTTTGCTACTTCAATTAAATATTTATGATTCTTGTGTTCCCAAAAAGTAGCTGGATACAAAATAATTTTTTTTTTAGGCAAATTAAATTTTTCAAAGCATTTTTTATAATCATAATCTTGGTTTTTTTGATAAATTTTTGGTAATAATGGAATAAATGGTTGAACAATAATATTTTCTTTTAAACCTCCATAAATTTTGATTAAATCATCCTTAGTTTTTTCATCGGCAACGACAGTTTTAAAACTATGAAACAAAACGAAATTTAAATATTTCTCTCTTTTCAGAAAATTACTATTTTCTCTATGTTCCTTAAAAATTGAATTTTTTTTATGATCTATATCCCAAATATTAATTATAAAATTTGTTGTACCACAATGAAACGCGAGATTGTGTGGACTTAAAAAAATTACTAATTCATATTTTTGTGTAATCAAAAAGTTACTAAATGGGTGTTTAAAATTAAAATTAGTCACAAGTTTTTCAAAAAAAGTAAAATTTAAAAAAAAATTAAATAATTTAAATTTTAAATCTCTTCTATATTTATTTACTTTAAGATTTCTTTCTTTAAGAATTTCATACGCATCTTCTTCTATTACTAAGAACTCTACATCAAATCTTTTATCTTTTATTTCATTCAACAACATTGCAGAATTCAAATTTTGATAAAAACCACCAGGATTTTTTGGAGATCCTTCAAAAAGTACACAAATTTTCATTTTTTAATTTTCAATATTTTTATAATACAATCTGATGATTGTTTTAAGGAATTGTTAATATGTAAAATCCTTTTTTTTCTTAATTTAAAGATTTTGGACTTATATTTCGCTTTTAAACCTAAAAGTTTCTCAATATCAGTTTGCATTTTTTTTAATTTGGTATTTACAACTCCAACATTTTTTCTATCTTTAAAATAATAAAGGTTTTTAAGTGTTTCTTTATTTAAATTTTTCTCATTTGGAGAAAAAAATATCACTGGTTTTAAAGTTGAGTAAGAAAAGGTGTATGCGGTGCCAGAAAAATCTGTAATTAATAATTTTGCTTGAGAATAACTTTTTAAATAAGAAGAAGAGATATCAATTTTAAAATTATTATATTTTTTATATTTTTTTTGTATAAATCTTACCAATCCTTGATTGCCTTTTTTTGTTAAATCTAAAGGATGTGGCCTGTAGATTAATTTATAACCATTGTTAATAAGTTTCATTATTATTTCATCGATTTTATGAGTCATATTATATTTAGATAACTGTTTACTATAAGTCGGAGCTAATAATATTTGATTACAATCATTATTTAACTTTTTGATATTTTTGATTACATTATCTAATTTTAGATATCCAGTATTTAAAAGTATTGGAGCTTTTTTATTAATTTTGTAGTACATGAATTTTTTACTAAAATAATTTACTACGTTTTCTGATGATAAAAAAATATAGTGTAATTTAGAGAGTGCAGAAAAAATTTTTTTCTCTATTTTTTTATTAACCATTGGAGCATCAGAAATATCATGACAAATATATATATTTTTTGAGTTTGGAGGAAAAACATAATTTACATATGAGCTTATAAATAATTTAATATTTTTTAAAAAAAAATTTCTAAAAGGAATAAATTTTAAATAACTAAAATCTAAAAATAAAGAGCCATCCAAAAATGAAATCTCAGATTTGCTCTCTTTATTATAAAGTAGAAAAGACTTAATATTTTTGTGTTTTTCTAATTTATATTTTAAATCAACAATATTCTTACTATAAGCTTTTACAGGAAAGTAAAAAATAATGTGATTATCGTTTTTGTAATTACTAGTTAAAAAGTAAATCTTAATAGTATTTATGAATGTAATTAGATAGGAAGAGATATTAATTAAATTAAAAATATTCATAAAAAATCAAAATTATAATAAAAATGAATTATGTTTATTGTGTGTAGTTGAATTAATAAACTAAAAACTTACTTTTTTGTTAAAATTTTTTTTTTTAAACTCTTGTCTTAATGTATAAAACTTTTAAATTAAATTCATAATAAATAAATTAAACAATTATTTAATAATAATGAATAATGATAATATAGAAATAAGCTCAAATCGTAGTTTTGGTATAATTTTTTTTATAGTTTTTTTACTTATTGCAATTTACCCTTTAATTAACAACGAAGAGCTGAGGATTTGGTCTTTAATTATTTCTATAATTTTTTTAATTTTAGGATTATTAAAATCTAAAATTTTAACTCCTTTAAATAAACTTTGGTTTAAATTTGGATTATTTTTGGGAAAAATAGTATCTCCAATGATAATGGGGTTGATTTTTTTTTTAGTTGTAACTCCAATAGCTTTTCTAATGAGAATAATTGGTAAAGATTTATTAAATTTAAAATTTAATAAGAATAAAACTTATTGGATTGAAAAAACGGGTCCTAAGAGTAAAATGAAAAATCAGTTTTAATATGAGCTTTATAAAAGAATTTTGGGAATTTTTAAAAATAAGAAAAAAGTATTGGCTATTACCAATTATATTAGTCCTTGTTTTATTTGGAGGATTAATAGTATTAACTCAAGGTTCAGCTGTAGCACCGTTTATTTACACAATTTTTTAAAGTGAAATCTATTTTAGGTATTTCTGCGTTTTATCATGATAGTGCAGCTTGTCTTTTGAAAGATGGAAAAATTATTGCAGCAGCTCAAGAGGAAAGGTTTACAAGAAAAAAACATGATCCTAGCTATCCTCATAACTCAGTAGAATTTGTCTTAAGATATGGAAATTTAAGATTAAGTGAAGTAGATCAAATCGTTTTTTTTGAAAAACCATTTTTAAAATTTGAGAGATTATTGGAAACTTATGTTGCTTTTGCGCCAAGAGGCTTTGTTTCTTTTGCAAAAGCAATGCCTTTATGGATTAAGGAAAAACTTTTCCAAAAAAATCTTTTATTTAATAAACTTAAAACTCATGATAAAAATTATAAATCTGATCAAAATATTTTTTTTTCTGATCATCATCTAAGTCATGCAGCAAGTGCTTTTTTTCCTTCTCCTTTTGATGAAGCTATAGTTCTGACTGCAGATGGTGTGGGTGAGTGGGCCACAACAACTGTGGCAGTTGGTAAGAATAATTCTTTAGAAATTAAAAAAGAAATACACTTTCCACACTCGCTTGGATTACTTTATTCTGCATTTACTTATTACACTGGATTTAAAGTAAATAGTGGTGAATATAAATTAATGGGTTTAGCACCATATGGAAAACCTGTTTATGAAGATCAGATAAAAAAGTTAATTGACATAAAACAAGATGGAACTTTTAGGCTAGATCAAAAATATTTTAATTATGCAACTGGTCTTACAATGACAAATAGTAGATTCAATAATTTATTTGGTCAAAAGCCTCGAAATCCTGATAATGAGAAAATTACTCAGTTTCATATGGATGTTGCTGCTTCTATTCAAAAAGTAACAGAGGAAATAATGATAAAATTAGCTAAGTCAATCCGAAAAGAATATAATATTAAAAATTTGTGTTTAGCAGGTGGTGTAGCATTAAATTGTGTCGCCAATGGCAAAATTTTAAAAGAAAAAATTTTTGAAAATATTTGGATTCAGCCAGCGGCTGGAGATGCGGGAGGTTCATTGGGTGCAGCATTAGCACTTTGGCATATAGAGCAGGCTAATAAAAGAGAAATAAATTTAGATGATGATATGGAGGGCTCTTATTTGGGAACAGAGTTTTCTCAAGAGGATATAGAGGATGAATTAAATTCAATCGGTGCGAATTTTGATAAAGTGAATTATGAGGATCTAATTAACAAAACATCAGAATTTTTGTCACAAGAAAAAGCGGTTGGTTGGTTTCAGGGCAGAATGGAATTTGGTCCAAGAGCATTAGGGGGTAGATCTATTTTGGCAGATCCAAGATCTGATAAAATGCAAAAAAATTTAAATCTTAAAGTAAAATATAGGGAGAGCTTTCGACCATTCGCACCCTCGGTTTTAAAAGAAGACGTGTCTAGCTGGTTTGATACGGATAAAGATAGTCCCTATATGTTAATAGTAGCAAATATTAAACCAGATAAAAAAATTGAAATGAGTGAGGAGCAAAAAAAATGCTTCGGAATAGATAAACTGAACATTAAAAGGTCAGAGATCCCAGCTGTAACACATGTTGATTATTCAGCGAGAATTCAAACTGTGGGAAAAAAAACCAACAGAAGATATTATGATTTAATTTCAAAATTTAAGGAAAAAACAGGCTGTCCAATAATAGTGAATACTTCATTTAATGTGAGAGGAGAACCAATTGTGAATACACCTACTGAGGCCTTTAATTGTTTCATGGGCACTGAATTAGACTATTTAGTTATTGGTAATTGTATACTAGATAAAAAAAAGCAAGATAAAAATCTCAAGAAAGACTATAAATCAGAATTTGAGTTAGATTAATTTTAATTTAATGAATTTATTTTTTTTAAAATCTCTTCTGCAACTAATTTGTAACCTGTAGGAGATAAATGTTTTCCTTTTGGGGCAAACGCAGATTTTCCCATTTTATAAATTTTATCAGAAATATCTATATAAACTAAGTTATTCTCAATAAAAAAATTATTAAGAGAGTCCATATATGGTTTTTCCAAAGGATTATTGTCCTCCCAGTATTTACTCACAGGTATGTATAAAAATATAGGAGTACAATTATTTTTTTTACATAACTGAACTAATGTATCAATTGATAAAACAGAAGAATAAGGTAACTTAAAGTTTCTTTTCTTTAAAGTAATATTTAGATTATGCCTAATGGTTGGTAACGACAAATACCTAGAGCCTCTTTTAAATAAAGAATCTCTTTCACCTGGTAATTTTGTAAAATTTTTATCGATATATTTACCTGTATTCGCAATTACTGACAATACTTCATCTGAAGGCTCTAACTTATCTTTTTTAAAATATCTTTTATCTATATCTTCAATTTCCATATTTTTTAAAAAAATTTTACCTAATTCGGTATTGTCATTAGCATGAAAAATTTGAATAACATATTTGGGTTTAATTCTTGGAATAAAAATCTTTGATAAATTCGCGTAAATATAAGGATTATTTCCATCAAGACCTAAATTTATAGAATTAAAGTCTTTAAAATAACTTGAAATAACATTGTTTTCCTCGACACAAGCTCCTTGAGTATAAGAATCACCAATAAATAAGATATTTTTTTTATTTTTTAAATCATCCCAAACTGAGTTATTATTTCTAAATCCCATTCTATCAGTTTTAAAATTAATCATTCCATATCCTTCATTACAATAATAAACGTTTTTATTAGGTTGCGCGCTTATTGGAACAATTTCTTTCACATAATTTTTTGAAGTTTCGGGATAATAATAATATATATAAGGGAAAATAATCTTTTCATATCCTAAAGATTTAAGCTCTGCTAAATATTTTCGATCCTCTTCTTTTTTTCTTTTTGTCAAAATGTCATTAGTTACTCTCATTTTTGAGTATTGAGCAAGATGATAAAAATAATCGCCTACTACTAAAATTCCATAGATTAAGAAAGAAGTAAAAAAATATGCAATTAAAGTAAATTTTAAATTTTTTTTAATCATAACTAATATCTTTAAGTAACACTTTTTTATTTAAATTATTTGCTACATCAATAACCTCGCAGTTTTCAATCTCTTTTAGTTTGTCTTTTTTAGATAGAAAATTTAAATTACCTTTGATATCTCTGCTTTCTCTAATTATTGTATCTGTATAATTTTGAATATCTTTTATAATTATATTTGGAAAAAATTTTTCTTTTGTGAATTTTTTCGAGACAAAAAATGCGTTATGGTTTTTTTTATTTGATCCTAAGAAATAAAAATTTTTTTTTTTCATTAAATTAATTAAACTTTTCAATGACATACCATAACATAAATTTGAATAGTGATATTTGTTTCTCTCAAAATTCTTAATATTTGGCACTGTAACTTCAGCTTCATGACCAAAGTTAGAGTTATATTCAGCAACAACAACTTTTGAAAAATCAGATGGCATTTCATTCAAAATCCAATAATCCACTCCATCGATATCTAAACTAAAAAAATCTAAATTTTGATCAAAGTTATTCTCTTTTAATAACTCTAAAATATTACTGCTATCTACAAATTTTTCTAAAATACTAAGTTCGCCTTGCCATAATTTTATATTTTTTTTAACTTTGTTTTCTAAGTCACTTAAGCAATCAATTATAAGACCTTTTCCACCCATATTTTCAAACAAAAATCTAGTATTGGACTCGCTATAATCACCCACTCCAATTTCAACAAATTTTGGATTGTTTATTTTTAATTGTTTTAAAATAAAATCAATTATCCCATCTTCACCAAATTGGGAAAAAACTTTATAGTCAACATCCTCTAATGTAGTAATTGAATTATAATTGTTTCTAATATTTAAAATATGAGATTTGCCAATCATTAATAGTTTTTTATCTAGAAAATTTTTAATAAATTTTTTCAAATAAAAAAAACCGGGCATTTTAAATTTTAAAACTTTTCAATAGTTAAAGAATTGGTTAATATTAATTTTTTTAAATTTTCAACTCTTTTTTTACTTTTTAATTTTTTAGATATTGAGTTTTCTAAGTTAATAATAGGAATATCAAAAAATTTTGATATTAATCTTATGAAATAGTTTTTGCCTAAATTAAATGATTTTTTACAAAATAAGTCGTACGACACTGAGTAAAAGTCTCTCTTATTAGTGTTTTTTAATTTAATCCAAGGTTTCATTAGTAATTTTTTATATTCAAATGGACTCTGCCATGTATTACATAACTTAAGTTTGTTGGTATTCCAGAATGTTGCGGAGGAGCAAATTACCTTATATCCAAAATATAAAGCCTCAATTATTGCGGTGCTACACCTACTTATAATTATAGTATTTTTATTCAAAATTTTAAGCAACTTTTTATTTTGTAATGGATAATCTATAAAAATTATATTTTTAAAATTACTGTATTTTTTTTTAAATTTATTAAAAGTATTAATATCATAATTACTTAAGCTATTTCCACCTTTTACATAAAAACTGGGATGTGCTTTTATAATCACGAAATTATTTTTATTATTTAAGATCTCAATAGAAAATTCTAGCCAGTCTTCAAAGGAAATAAATCCATCATGACCATACATGTATTGGGCCTCTAAAAAAGAATGTGCATAAATTAAATGAGTAGCTTTTTTCAAATTATCAATATCCATGAAATTTTTAAAAGTAGATTTTTTCATCCAAGGAAGTGTTGTTGTATTTTTTAATACTTTTTTAAGTTTTTTCTTGGCTTCTAATATATTTTTTTTTGATACATACCTATTATTTAATGCCATCAAATTTGAATATTGTATTATTTTATTCTTGTATTTCCTAAAATCAAAAACACAAAAACCTTTTGGATAATTATTAGTATATATAATTAACCTTTTTTTTTGGAAACCTTGAAAATATATTCCATTGAGATACATGCCATGATCAATATAAACTGCTTTTGTTTCTTTTGGTATTTTTTGGATATTTTGTAAAATTTTATCTACAACCAAAAGATATTTTAATTTTAAATAATTTAAATAAATTTTGTTATCGTAAAAACTTGAGTGTCTCATTGCGTGAGACAGAACATATCTACCGATCAGAAATTCTTTATATCTTAAATTAATAAATTTTTGGTTATTTATCAAACTTCCATTTAAAACAACCTTCAACAAAAAAAATAAAAAGTCAAAGCTCAAAAAATACTTTTTTGGATAAATTATTGAAGATTTTTTTTTTATCAATCTTTCAGCATGTTTTGATGCTACGGGAATTATGAAATTATATAATCTTTCTATTTTTCTAGTAGAAAAAAATAAAAATTTTCTTTTCACTTTTTTAATCTAATCTCTTTTTTTTTTAACAAAACAAAATACCAGGGCAAATGCACTGGTCCTGAAAAAGTAGTTTTTTGATTAATTTCTGTTTTCATTGTGTAGCTTCCACGTTTTCCTTTGGCCGGCTTAGCTATTTTTTTGTAAGGAAAAAATGGCTGAGATTTATAAATTTTATATTTCGATTTCTTTAAAATATTTCTCAAGTTTGATAATGAGAAAATATTAAAATCTGAATTAACATTATCATCTTTAATATTGCTTTCATGATCTCTAATATGTATTAGAACATCCAGAGGTCCATCATAAAATAAAGAATTTATAGCGATCCAATTTGGCTTTAATCTAAACATATATCTTAATGGAATATCAATTTTTTTAAAACAACATAATGTATGAACACAAGTTATAACATCAATATTTTTATTAATCTTATTTCTATTTTTTAATATATCGTCTACCAAAAATTCTACATTTGGATTTTTATTTATCTTTTTTGCATATTTAATTCTTTCTTTAAGATAGTCTATTCCAACGAACTTAGCTTTTGGAAGTTTTTTTGAATAATATAAAATATTTGCACCAATCCCACATCCAGCGTCAAGTAAATTTAATTGTGGATTAGTTAATACGTTATTTTTTTTTAAAAAATTGTAAAATGAAATTGTACTTTGATAAGTGTTATGGAGTTGCTTAATTTCACTCTTTGCCATATAAATTGATCGATTAATGTCACACTAAATGAAATATTGCAATAGTTGTTTAATTCCTGAAACTGCAGAGACAAACAAGTATGATGACAAAGGGGTTTGCTCTGTTTGTAATCAAGTAGGAACAAAAGAAAAAATCAATTGGACTGAAAGACATAAGCAATTAGATATCATTATTGATGAACATAAAAACAAATATCAATATGATTGTATTGTGCCCTTTTCAGGTGGAAAAGACTCAACTTTTACTCTTTGGTATTTAACTGTTAAAAAAAATCTTAAAACATTAGCTGTAAGATTTGATCATAATTTTTTAAGACCAAACTTAAACAAGAATGTTGAAAAAACATTATCAAAACTTGGAGTAGACTTCTTAAATTACAAATCAAATTTTAAATTAGTGCAAAAAATAATGTTAGAAAGTTTGAAAAGAAGAGGAGATTTTTGTTGGCACTGTCATGTGGGTATTAGTGCATTTCCAATAAATACTGCTATTGAAAAAAAAATACCTTTATTATTTTATGGTGAACCATCCTCAGAATATAGTTCATATTACTCATATGACACTATAGAAATGCTGGATGTTGAAAAATTTAATAGAATTTCAAACCTTGGAATAAATGCAGAAGATATGTTGGAAATGTTAAAAGAAAGCTACCCTAAAGAAAAATTCAATATTAAAGACTTTAAACCTTATATTTTTCCATCACAAAGAGAAATTGTAATGAATAATATTAAGCCTTTATATTTAGGGAATTACATACCGTGGGATGTAAAAGAGCAAGTAAAAATAATTAAACAAGAATTAGATTGGAAAGGTGATAGAGTTGAGGGAATTCCTGAGAATTATGATTATGAAAAAATAGAATGTATTATGCAAGGTTCAAGGGATTTTAGTAAATTTTTAAAAAGAGGATTTGGAAGAACTACACATCTAATGTCGATTGATTTAAGAAATAAAAGAATAGAACGAGATAAAGCAAAAAAATTAGTAAAAAAATATGATGGAAAAAAACCTAAAACTCTTTCTCTATTATTGAAAATTTTAGATATCAGCGAGGATGAATATTATAGAATTATCAAGGGTCATGTAGTTTACCCAAATAAATTCCCTGATAAAATTGAAAGCGACGATAGCAATTTTTTTTTAGAAGATATTGAATATTTTGAAAATAAATTTAAATTAAAGTAGATTTTGAAAATTGGCATTTTAGATTATAAAGCTTGCAATATAGCCTCGGTGTTCCACTCGGTATATAATTTAGGTCATGATCCTGTTATAATTAATAAAAAAAACGATTTTAAAAAAGTAGACAAACTAATTATTCCTGGAGTTGGTGCAGCAAATCATTGCATGAAGTATTTAAAAAATACTGAGATGATTTCTGAATTAACAAAATATAAAAATAAAGGTATGTCAATTTTAGGGATATGTTTAGGTATGCAGATTTTTTCAAAAACATTATTTGAACACGGTAAAACTGATGGACTTGGTTTCATAAATGGAGAAGTTATACCAATCAATAAAAGTAAAAATATATTCAATATTGGTTGGTGTAATATTGCAATGAATAACGAGAATGATAAGATTGATAAGATTGATATTAGAAATAATTCATCATTTTTTTTTTGTCATTCTTACTTTCTTAACTTAAATAAAAAGTTAAATAATGATTTAATATTAGGTGAAGTAAATATTGGTAAAACTATTCCTGCAATTATCATAAAAGATAATATCATTGGTGTACAATTCCACCCAGAAAAAAGTCAAGAAAATGGAGCCTCATTTCTAAATTTTTTTATGAATAAATTCTAATGAATTATCTAAGAATTATACCGTCATTATTGCTTCAAAATAAAAAGTTGGTCAAAGGAAGTAATTTCAAAAACTTTAAGAATGCGGGAAGTCCAAAAACAACAATTCAGGCATTTAACAGTCAAAAATCAGATGAAATTTTCTTGATGGATCTTGATGGATATAATGGAAATAATCAAGATTTTAAAACTTTGAGTCATGTATCAGAGGTATGTAATACACCAATTACATATGGTGGAGGTTTAAATAATTTAGAGAAAATTAAATTATCATTTCAAAATGGTGCAGATAAAGTTTATTTGTCTTCAAATATAATTAGAGATACCAGCTTAATAGAAAGGATTGCAAATATTTATGGAAATCAATCAATTGTTGGAGGAATAAATTTAATAGCAGATGAAAAAAATTGTTTAGTTCATAATTATAAAAATATTGATCCTTTTGAATTTGCTAAAAAGCTTGAGACAAGTGGTATCGGGGAATTAAAAATCACATTTGTAAACTTAGAAGGCTCAAGAAAAGGAATGAATATTAAATTATGTGAAAAATTTTTAAAAATTATGAATATTCCAATTATATTTGAGGGAGGGATTGGAAGTTTAGAAGACATAGAAAACTGTCTAAAAATTGGTGTAAAAAATATTGCTTTGGGAACAATTTTAATTTTTAATGATTATAATATATTCAAAATTAAACAACACCTGCAAAACAAAAACTTTAATGTTAGATCTTAGCTTATTTTTTTTCAAAATTTTCAATTAGTTTTTTTAATTGACTTAGATTAAGAAAATTTTGATTCAAATCACTTCTATAAATAAAATCTTTTCTAAGTGTGTTGTAAGTTTTGTATCTTTTATATAAATTTTTATTAGGTAAAATAAGGTAATATTTTCCTACATCAATAGTCAACTGACTATCTGAATTTGAAATAAGTTCCTCATGAATCTTTTCACCGGGTCTAACTCCAATAAATTTTAATTTTGCTTTATGATTTATAGCTTTTGCCAAATCAATTATTTTAAAACTTGGTATTTTAGGTACTAAAATTTCCTGACCTTTCATATTTTTAAGTGCCCACATTACAGCGTCAACACCCTCCTCTAATGAAATATTAAATCTTGTCATCTTTTTATCTGTGATGGTAATTGCTTTATTTTTTTTATTTAAATTAATAAAATAAGGTATGACTGAACCTCTACTTGCAAACACATTTCCATATCTGACAACAGAAAATATTGTGCCATTTTTTCCCGAAAGATTATTCGAAGATATAAATAATTTATCTGAGCATAATTTAGTTGCACCATAAAGATTTATTGGTGAACATGCTTTATCAGTTGATAACGCAATTACTTTCTTCACTCTCTGATTTATACATGCAGTGATCAGATTTTGGGCTCCTATAACATTTGTTTTTATATATTCAAAGGGATTATATTCAGCTGCAGGAACTTGCTTTAGAGCAGCTGTATGTATTACATAGTCTACACCCTTAAGTGCTTGTTCTAATCTTGATAGATCTCTAACATCGCCTAAAAAATATCTAATACAATTAAATCTTTTTTCGGGGAAAGATTTTTCCATATTATATTGCTTAAACTCATCACGACTAAAAATAATAATTTTTTTTATATTCTTATATTTTGAAAGAATTCTTTTTGTTAAAGCATTTCCTAGAGAGCCAGTGCCTCCTGTGATAAGTATAGTTTTATTATTTAACATGAATTGTACTACTTAATATTAATTTTTTTTAAATTCAAATAAATTTAATATAAAAAATATTTATATCCATTTTCTTGGATCTTTTATATATTTTTTATCAAATTCAGGAAAGTCCACTAATATTTTTTTTTTTGTTTTTATTATTTGTTTGAGTTGATTAAGATTTTCTAGTCCAAGAATATATTTATCAACAAAATTTAAGTCATTAAAAAAATTTAATGCACTCTCTAAACGATTGATCTTTTTTTGATGGTGCCAAGTGTTTAAATATTTTATAAATTTCTTAAATCTTTTATTATTGGTTTTTTTTTTTAATAACAAGCCTTGCAGAAAAAGTGACCTGGCGTGTACTTCTATATTATTTTTCTTGATATTTCTCAATATCTTTTTATCCAGAAAATTTTTATTAATATAATTTATTGGAATTTGTATTATGTCAATTTTAAAATTTGATAGAGTTTTTAATAATATGCTTGGGGTATAAAATGAAACTCCAATTTTATTTATTTTCCCTTTTCTTTTTAAATACTTAAGAAGTTTAAAAATTTTTTTACCATTCCGAGACAACAATTGCTTTTCATCATGTAAAAGAACTGCATATAAAGATCTGCTTTTTAGATTGCCTAAAGAAACATTAATTGTATTAAAAATAAAATTTTCTATTTCTTTTGAATTTTGTGTTTTGACTTTTGGTATTTTGGTAATTATTTTCCACTTATTTTTTTTTATACTCCCAATAATTTTTTCTGCATCTCCGTAACCATTGGCAGTATCTAAATAATTTATTTTATTTTTTTCGCAAAATTTTATGATTTTTTTAATTTCTTTAATATTTACTTTTTTAAAAGAATTCAATTGACTATAATTCAAGCCGAAATTTGCTGATCCAATAATTATTTTATGCTTACTAAATCTTTTTTGACCCAACATATAAAATTTCTGCTAATTGAAAATCTTCAAGAGTATCTATATCAACCGATCTTTTTTTCGGCAATTCATAAGCTATATAATTTTTATCAAAATTTATTTTTTTAGATTTAAAAAAAGAGACAGGTATTCCAACAAAGTTTCCTGTATCATGATACATATCTAAAATATCTTGTGATCTTTTTTTATATGAGTCTTTTATTAATGGTATCAAAAAATCTTTTTTCTTTTTAAAGGCCCAATCAATAGGCACTGAATACTTTGACACTGAAAGAATAATCTTTTTTTTATATCGATTTAATTTTTTTGCGGCTTTAATAAGGTCGGATTTATTTATTAAAGGAGAGCAAGGTGTAATTGACCATATTTCTTCAAAATAAAGATTCATTTTTTCATATTCCCTTACGACATACCTCAGAACTTTTTCGGTTGAAACTTTATCTCCTGCTAGCTTTTTTGGTCTTAAAAAATCCACTTTAAAATTTAAACTTTCCACTATTTTTTTTATTTTTTTTGAGTCAGTAGAAACGTGTATTTTTTCAAATAATTTACTTTTTCTTGCCTCCTCTAAAGGAAAATAAATAATAGGTTTTTTTTGAAATAATCTAATATTTTTATTTTTAATTCTTTTAGATCCTGATCTTGCTGGAATTATTAACAATCTTTTAGTCATAAATTTTTATTAATAAAAAAGTTTTCTCTCAAAATGTCTTTTGATTTCGGTCCCTCATTAAATAAAAGGTCTATTACAGATAGATTGCTTACAAATTTACCATAGAGCTGATTATGTTTTTTACCAGAATATTCAAAAAAACTTAATTCTATATTATTTTTCAAATTAAAATTTTTTTCATTTAAGTAATTTTTTGCTCCTATAGTTGATATGTATTTTTTAGCTTTCTTTAATTTGCATATATCCAATATTAACTGTTCTTTTGATGTCTTTAAATTTAAATTTGATGAAAAAGAAAATTGAAATTTTATTTTTAATACTTTACATAAATGGTCAATCAATTTTATGTTTAAATCCATAAGATTTCTATGATTACTTTCTAACAGTGAAAAGATCTCTTTTGAATAATCATCAAAATACTTTGCTTTTGAGTAATTTTGAAAAATTGACTTAGTCATTTTTTTTTGAAAGGATGAGCTATAATCAATTTTAACATCTTTTATATGTTGATTGAATAAATTTTTTGTTATCACTGGAACTGTTAAAGTTAAAGTCCCATTTGAAGTTTTGATTCTATTTCTCTGTTGCCATGATCTCTTATCAAATTGAACATTATCTAAAAATATAACTTCATCAACAAAATCTATTAATGACATGTAACCACACCATGGTAAAAAAGTTGGTTGGATGATTGCAATAACCATTTTAACTATTCTTTTGATATAGCAATACCAAAACCATATTTTCCATAATTATTTCCATTATAAAACATGAAATATTTTTTATTATGATATATTACATTTGGATATGTTATCATTTCTGAATCCCAACCGGTCTTTGATTTAAAAATACCGACTAAATTATCTTTTCTTTTCCAATTAATACCATTTTTACTTATTGCATATCCAAGCGTATAGGTGCCTACCTTATTTTCTTTACTATACCACATATGAAACATTTTGTTTTTTTTAATAACAGTTGGCCTAGCCACTGCTCGTTCCTTTTTTTTTAATTTAATTGAAACTTTTCCAGTTTGAGTCCATTTAAGTCCATTTTTCGAAGTTGCATATTTAATGTTATAAATAGGATAGTCACTGTTTTTCCATTTTTCACATGATACATACCATACTCTCCATTTTTTTTTTTCTTTTAAAACAAAGGGTGCAGTCATAATTTGAAACGGTTCTTTATTTGTAGACATAAACATTGATGATCTTGAGTATCTTTTAAAAGATTTTCCATTATCACTTGATATCGCTATTCCTCCCATTAAAGAATATCTAGTAGTAGATCTTGGTTTCCAGCCAACATAATATAAATAAATTTTTTTTTTTATCTTAATTACAGATGAGGGTGTTACACCATTATCATCAAAGCAACCAAGCTCTCCTGGTGCCAAGCATGGCTTCTTTGCATGATCAATAATCTTAATATTATTTTTCAATTCAATATCAGTATAAGTTATGAAAGATTTATTCTCTTTATTTCTGCTAGAATAAAATACTCTAAATAAGTCTGATTTAATTCTTATTGGAGTCGGAAGCATACAATATGTTTTTGTCCAAAAAGAATTATTTCTTGGTTTGCATACCCTACCCAATTTTTTCCAATCAAAATTTTTAGTTTTCATTTATTAAACTCTATATTTTGCCACTTAAGAGGAGAATTTTTTTTTACATTTTTTTTGAATTTAAAGCCTAGTAAATAATTAAAATATCTTACATCTATTCCACGCGCATTATTATTGTAAATACAAATGTTCTTTTTTGAAATAATTGAATTTTTTTTTGAATTTACTTTAATAAAAATGCTTTTTCTTCTCGCAGAAACTCTGACCTTTGTATTTATTTCTATACCCTCTTTTCCAATCAGTTTTTCACATTCTCTAATTTTTCTAACATAATCTCTAAACTCATCGGGCTCAGCTGCGTAAAAATGATCTGGTCCCTCATCTTTTTTATCCAAAGTAATATGTTTTTCGATTATTTTAGCTCCTAGTGATACCGCTGAAATAGCCGCTGTATTACCAATTGTATGATCAGATAGTCCAATTGGTAGGTCAAAAATTTTTGATAACTTTACAATGTTGGAAATATTTAAATCATTTGGCAAAGTTGGATAAAGTGAACATGTGTATAATAAACATATTTGATGGTTTCCAATTTTTTTACAAATATCTACTGCCTCTGAGATATCAGACAATTCAGCCATCCCTGTAGAGATAATCATTGGTATTTTGAAAGATGCCGCATAACACAAATCATGAAGTTTTGTAATTTCAGATGATGCTATTTTAAGTATCTTAACATTTGATTTAATCAAACATTTTGTTGAGTCTTTATCAAAAGAAGATGCAAAAAAAATTATCTTTTTCTTATCTGAGTATCTCTTTAATTTTTTTACCCATGTATATTTCAATTCTATAGACTTAAAAACCCTGTATTCTTTTGTATTTTTTCGATAAAGCTGATCTGCTTTAAAAAGTTGAAATTTTACTGCATCTGCACCACACGATTTTGCCATATCAATCAATTTATAAGCTTTGGACAAACTTTGGTTAAAATTAGATCCAATTTCGGCAATTATAAAAGTTTTTTTATTTATAATATCTTTTATTTTCATTTTAATTCAATCTATCAAATGGAGAAAAGCACACTTTATGTTTAAGATATTTTTTTAAACTTTCACCCTCCTCACATTTTTTTATTATTTTGAAAACTTTATCTAAATTAGAAATATACTTATCAATAAATTTTTTATTATGCAAAATCGATAAAAATATAACATTAGATACAAGATAGTTTTTTTTTAACATTTCTTGTATTATCAAAGTTTTATATTCTAAATTTTTATTATCAAAATTGAAAATTGGCAAAGCATCAAGGCCACCAATATTAATTTTCAGATTATTATTATTTGCTATTTGCTGCCAAAGTTTTTTAATATACGAGCCATTTTTTGTTATTATTTTCCAAGATTGAGTTTTTTTCATTTCAGACAAAGAAGCTAAACCAGCAACATAACCAATTCTTTCGGTCCAAAATGTGCTGCTAATAAAAGTTTTTTGTGCTTCTTTCATTATTTCTTTTTTTCCAATTAACGCTGTAATTGCATATCCATTTCCTAAAGCTTTACCAAATACAGCCATGTCAGGATTTACTTTATAAAATTTGTGTAATCCACCAAGTGTTTGTCTAAATCCAGATGTACATTCATCAAAAATTAATATAATATTTTTTTTATCACAAAGCTTTCTTACTTTATTAAGGAAATTATTTTTTGGTTCTTGGTCTCTTCTTACTTCCATCATAATAGTTCCAACTTTATATTTGTTAACTATTTTTTTTAATTGTTCAAAATCATTATATAAAAATGGATATATTGTATCTTTGAGTGATTTAGAGACACCATGCGGATTTAGACCCTTAAGAATATGTTTATCTAAATTTTGACGATTTTGTAAATTAGCAGCTAAGTACCAATCATGCCATCCGTGATATCCACATATTGCCACCCTATCATTTCCTGAGGCTGCTCGTGCAATTCTAATCGCTATAGAACTTATTTCTCCACCACTTCTAGCAAATTTGACCATATGTGCCCATGGATGAAGCTCTATAAGTTTTTCTGCAAGTTTAATTTCCTCCACACAATTTAGGCTGCTCATATTCCCTTGTTTACATGATTTTATAACTTTTTTATCGACTTCTTTGTTAGTGTAACCAAGAATGTTTTGACCCACTCCAAAATAAAAATCTGTGAGTTTTTTATTATTTAAATTCCAAACGTATAAATCTTTACATTTTGAAAAGTAAGTTGGCCAACCTCCAGGAAGATACAATTCGGGTTTTTTTGAAAAAAGCATTGAGCCATTAGGTATAATCTTTTGAGCTTTTTTATAAATTTTTTTGTGCATTAATAATAAGATTAAATAATTGTGTTATTTATATGTTTTACTACGTTATGAATACTATTCAAATTAATCCTTTTTTTATTAAATTTAGCATAAAAATTTAGTTTTTTTTCTTTCCTAGATAAATTACACAATAAATTTTTCAAATATTTTTTTCTAGGAAAATTAAAATCCTTATAATAAAAAAATTTAAAATAATTTTTAAAAATTCTGCAAAAAACTTTTGATTTTTTGTCATTTGCGAATAAAAAAAAGGGGACGCCCAATGAGGCAAATTCATATTTAATATTTCCACTATTAATTAATGCTAAATTTGATTGATTAAATATTTTATATAAATTTTTTGGATTTCTATAAATTTCAAAGTTTTTAAAATTATAAGTTAAATCTTTTAATTTTTTTTCACTTTCTTTATTATACAAGCTCCCAATTATAATTTTAAATTTAATATTTAAATTTAAATTTAATTTAATTATGTCATTGACAATTTTATATGTATAATTTTTTGGGTCACTGCCGCCAAAACATATGGTAATAATTGAATAGTTTAATTTTTTTTTAATAGACCTTTTTTTTTTTGCTAAACTAATTAACTTCTTGCTTAATATTAGTGCATCTAAGCCATTTATTACTTTTTGGCCTCTATCAGCTTTAATAATTTTCAGATAAGGAATAATTGTCAAGGATGATTTTAATTTTGAATTAATATGATCTGAAATTATTATTTTATTTTTAATTTTAAATTTTTTTATCTTATCAAAATTATTTTTATTTAAATTCTTTAAGTCTATAATTACAGTTTTAAAAGAAAAATTTTTATGATTATCAAAATTAATCATTTTTATAGATTTTGGTAAAAATCTCTGAATATTTTCTTCAGATATAAAAAAAATTTTGTACTTTGATTTTAAAAAATCAGACAAAGATAAACATCGACTTAAATGACCATATCCTATTTTAGTTGATGCCTCTGTAAAAAATAAAATATTTTTTTTCATTACTTTAAGGCATTAATCGTTTCATCGATGGCCTTACAAATATAAGTAATATTTTTTTTAGAAAGCTTTAAATGTAAAGGTATTGAAAAAGACTCATTATAATACTGTTCAGTTTTTTTAAATTTATTTTTAAGATTTTTGATATTTGAGTTATTTTTAAAAGCCTGTAGTCTATAAGTTGGAATATAATGAACTTGAAGCATTATTCCATATTTTTCTTTCAAAATTTTATGAAATACAGTTTTTTTTATATTTAGATTTTCAAAATTTATTCTCACACAATAAAGATGATAAGATGAAAAAATTTTTGGGTCTGATTTATTGATTGAAATATATTTGTGGTTTTTAAAATAAATATTATATAATTTCGCTATTTTTCTTCTCTCATTTACTATTTTATTTAATCTTTTTAATTGACTAAAACCTAAAGCACAATTTAGCTCTGATAATCTTGCATTAAGCCCAGGAGTCAAAACCTCTCTCTCCCAATAATTATGAGAATTATATGTTTCAAAACCATGTTCTCTTAAAATTTTTGATTTTAAAAAAATTTTTTTGTTATTTGTTAATATTGAACCACCTTCACCTGAAGTGATATTTTTAACAGGGTGATAGCTTTGAATAACGACATCTGCATACTTTACAGCATAACCGATATCATTAAAATATTTAGAACCCATTGCATGGCAGTTATCATTAATTAAAATAATTTTATATTTCTTTTTTATTTTATAGAACTTCCTCCAATTAGCAGGTGTTCCTCCATAATCTGTAACAATAATGGCATCAATTTTTTTTTTTTTCTTCTTAAATTTCTGGATAGTTTTTTCAACCAAATTTGGATCTAAATTTTGATCGTTGTCTTGAATGTCAACAAAAATTGGTCTAGCGCTTGCTGCAATTATACTATTAGCTGCAGCAACAAATGTTAGAGGAGAAACGATTATATTACTTTTTTTATCCCAATTAAGAACTTTTGATAAAATATAAAAGGAGGATGTTGCATTAGTTGTGACTAATGAATATTTAGACTTAAAAGTTTTACATAGTTGATACTCAAATTTTTTTAAAAATTGACCCTTGGTAATATTATTTGATTTAAGTGATTTTTTTACATATTCGATATCTAATTTATTTATATTGTGACGATTATAAAAAAACATTTGCTAGTCAATATTAAAAATTTGCTTAGATTTAATTAGAAATTTAGGATTAATTTTTTGATTAAAATATGTATTTTTTTTTAAATGTTTTGAAACGTATTGGTTTGCATCTATAAAACAATCACTTTGAATTTTAATTGAATCTTTAATACTTGAGTTAACTCCAAAAAAACAATTGTTCTTTATTTCACAATTTCCTGAAATTGTTGAGTTTCCACTAAAAAAATTATTATCTGCAATATTTGTATGATGACCAATCACACAATTAGACCAAAATATGTTATTATTACCAATTTTAGTAAAGGGATTTATAGATACATTGTCCATTATGAAGTTATTAACCCCTAAATCATTTTGATAACATGACGCGTTTGGGTGTATAAAATTTATAACTTCATAATTATATTCCTTTTTAAAAATTTTAAAAAACTTCTCTCTGATTTTATTAAGTTTGTTATAACCAATTGCTATAAAAATATTAGGTTTTTGATCTTTTTTTTTAAGAAATTTTTTTAGTGAAATTACTTCTACACCAAAAAGTTTTTTTTTATTAATGAATTTTTCTTCAGAGACAAAACAAATTATTTCATAATCACTATAATTTTTAAAATAATAATAAGCTATCTCAGCCATTAGTGAATTACCAAATATTGCTAGTTTATTACTTTTTATCATCTATAAATTTTGTAAAATCGTATTTTGTGAAGAGATCCTTATAATTTCCTTTGTCTAAAATTCTTCCCTCATCTATAATTATTAATTCATCGCAATTCTTTAAAGTTTCATGATTATGTGAAATCATAATTATAGTTTTGTTTTTACCAGCTAAAAATATATTGTTTATAATATTTTTTTCATTCTCAAAATCTAACGAATTTGTTCCCTCATCTATTACAATTATATTTTTAATATCATAAAGAGCTCTTGCTATTCCGATTCTCTGTTTTTGACCCCCAGAAAGCCTTGTTCCTCTATCCCCAACTAAAGTATCAAAACCTTGAGGTAATTTTTTAATAAAATCTTTTGATCTCGAGTCTTCTGCAGCTTTATCAATTTTTATTTCATCAATATTGCGATTATCAATACCAAATGCAATGTTACTTTTAATTGTATCATCAATTAAATATATATCTTGAGGGATGTAACTAATCATACTTTGCCATTTTTTTAAATTTTCATTTACGTCTATATTATCAATATAAATATTTCCACTAACTGGTTTTAACAGACCAATCAAAAGATTTACAAAAGTACTTTTTCCTGAGCCTGATTTACCAATAATACCAACTTTTTTTCCTCTAATTATTTCGACATTAATGTCTTTTAATATTAATCTTTTATCTGCATCATAAGAAAAATTTACATTTTTAAACAAAAGAGATTTATTGAATAACAAATTCTTTAATGGAGATAAATTTTTTTTAAGATTAGCTTTATTTAAATTCAACTTTTCAAATTCCTTTGTAACAAGTTTATAAGAAGGCCTATATGTTTTTATTGCAATCAGGCTTCCAGAAATAGCTGTAAATGAAGGAAATAATCTTATAGCAGCAACAACTATTAAAGATAAAATTGGCAAGGTTGCCAATAAAGATTTACCTAAAGCAACAAAAATTATCGCGAAAATTATTACACCTAAAACTATAAGAGTTTCAATAAATAATTTTGGTAACGAATTAATTACCTGAACTAAAAGAAAAGGTTTCTCAAATCCATCAATATTTTTTTTTGTCAGCTGACTTATATATTTTTCTTTATTCATTACTTTAATATCTTTAATCGCACTAAAACTTTGATTTATGTGTTGAATTTTTTGTGCTCTAACAAATTGCATCTCTTTTCCACTTCTCTCTAAAATTTTTTTAGTTAAAATAAAAAATATTGACAAAAAAGTAAATAATGCTCCAAATATTATTAATGTAATTTTAAAATTTACAATAATCAGTAATGAAAAAATTGTGATTAAAATCGTAATTTCCCTAAATAATTTTAAAAATCTTAAAATTACAGTTGTAGTTTGACTCACCTCTCCCTCTACGTTTCTTAATAAAATTGCTGGATTAGTTTTCAAATGAAAAGAGTAGTCATTCGATAAGTAAAATTTAAATAAATTTAAGCCTAAATGAGATCTAATTATTTGTATTACTTTATTCTCAAAGTAAACAACAAATCCAAAAAAAATATTCTTAAAGAGAAATAAAGCAGCTACAATTCCACAACCTAAGAATAGGTAATTACTCTTATCTAAATCTAAAAAATCAATTTCAATCTCATTTATAAAGCTTAATCTTTCAGGTAAGTCTCCTCCTATTAGGGCTGATGCAAAAATTGGAATAGATCCCAAACTTAGAAATTCTAAAATTGCCATTAACAAAGATGCAAATAAAAGAAGAATTAGAAAAATAATTTGTTTTGTAGTGCAAAGAGTTTTAATATTATTTATCATTAAGAATATTGCTATAATTAAACTATTTTATTATTCTTACAAATACTATTAAAAAAATTAATATACCATAGTAATTTTTATAATTTTAAATCATGAAGAATAAATTTTATTTTCTCTTATATTGCGATAGATCTTCAAGTAATATCTACAATTCTCACAAATTTTTAATTGAAGAGTTAAATAAAAAACTAAAAAATTTTTATCTTTTAAATTATTATTATCTTAATAATTCAAAAGAAAATTTTAAACCAGAAAAGAAAAATAAAAAATTTAAAATTTTTGAGCCAAAGGATTTTAATGAGTTAAAAAACTTTAGTTCCAATAAGAATGTTGTTTGTATTTTAATAAATAACTTTGGGAATAATTTACCAAGTATCTCTACAAATTTTATTTTTAAGAAACTAAAATTTAAAGTTTCGTTGTTAAAAGATATCCCAACAATTAATCAAGAAGACAAATTAATTTTTACAAAAATTTTCCAAAGTTTAAAATATAAAATAGTAAGATTATTAACCAATAAATTTGAATCTTTTTTAAGAGCAACAAATTTGCTTCCAAAATATGAAATATTTTTTTTAAGTAATTATGAAAAATTCAAAAAAATAGAAGAAAGTTTAATTTTTAAATTTGGCCTAAGTAGTTTCAAAAAAATAGAATTAATTAATAGTAGAAATTATGATAATTTAAAAAAAAAAAAACCTGAATTATCTAAAAAATTTATCGTTTTGTTAGATGATTTTTTCGATCACCCATCATCTTTAAAATTAAGAGGGAAGATTCCATATAAGATTGTAAAAAAACATTACAAATTATTAAATATTTTTTTAGTAAAGATGCAAAAAACTTTAAAAAAAAAAATAGTAGTTTGTATACATCCAAGAGACAATTTATTTAAAAAAAGAAAATTATTTAAAAATTTTAAAGTTTTCCAATTTGAAACATTGCATTATATTTACAATTCGTATGTAATTTTATTTTTTGATACTACTTCGATCTTAGATGGTTTTTATTTAAAAAAAAGAATGTTAGCAATTTATTCTCAATATAATGATGAAAATGTGAAATATCATATCAAGGGATTTAAAAAATACTTGGATATCCAAAATTTAAATATTGAAAATCTCAATTTTAATAAAAAAAATGTTTTAGCAAAATCTAGTAAACCAATAAGATCTTTTATTTCTTTCACAAAGAAACATATTAAAAGTAAAGGTAATTTCCTAGGATCTACAATTATATATAAAAAAATTATAAATATTTAAGATTTACCAATATTTAAATTTTTTTAACATTTCTTTTTCTTTTGCAGTAATTGTTTTTTTTCCATCACCGTAAAAATTTTTAGCTTTTTTAAGAATTGTAACAAGTGAACTCATCCCAGGTCCTTCTAAAGACGCAGATTGATCTGTACCCCAATTGGTTCTGTCATTTGTAATATGTCTCTCTATAAAATTTGCTCCTAATGTCCATGCAAATAATGTAGGCGATAATGAGGGTTCATGACCACTATACCCAACCTCACATTTAAACTTTTTTTTTAATGTTGGTATCATATTCAAATTTAACTTTTCTTCTGGACAAGGATATTCGGAAACACAATGCATCAAAATAAACGGACAATAATGTTTTTTAAAAATTTTTACTGCTTTTTGAACATCTTTCATACTGCACATTCCCGTGGAAATAAAAGTTTTTTTCTTTTGTTTTGCAACTTCCTCCAAAAAATTCAAATTTGTGATTAAAGCCGACGGAACCTTATTATATCTAAAATTTAATTTTTTTAAAAACTTTAAACTTTCAACATCAAATGCTGAACAAAAAAGCTCTATATTTATTTTTTTGCAAAATTCCTTAAGATTGCGAAATTGCTTTTCATTAAATTCAATTTTTTTTTTATAGTTTAAGTAAGTCATTTCTCCCCATGGAGTTTCTCTAATTTTATTTTTTTGCGAGTCTGGAATACATATATTTAAGTCTCTTTTTTGAAGTTTTACTGCATCAAAATTGCTTTTTTTTGCCAACAAAATTATTTCTTTTGCTAATTCTAAGGATCCATTATGATTTATTCCAACTTCACCAATAATAAATGGTTTTGAGAAATTTTTTTTCATAAAACAAATAATTTACTTTAATTTCCTCATTTTGACACCATTATTATTTAAATATGATCTTATCTGGATTGGATTATAATCATTAAAATGAAATAAACTGGAACAGGCAGCTGCCGAAGCTTGTGTTTTTTTAAATAATTCGATTAGATCTTTAAAATTGCCAGCTCCACCTGAAAAAATTGTGGGTGTATTAAATTTTTCAGAAACAATTTTTGATATTTCTATATCATACCCACTCATCATTCCATCACAATCAATTGAATTAATAAATATTTCACCAACTCCTAATCTTTCTATATTTTGAATGTGATCAAAAAAATTTAATTTTGTTAAAACTTTTCCACAATTTGACCAAACCTCTAATTCACCAGTTTTATTATTTCTTTTATAATCTATCGCAGCAACAATACATTGTGCTCCAAATTTTGAGGAAATGTCTTTAATTACACTTAAATCTGTTGTTAAAATTGTATTTAAAAGAACTTTGTCAGCTCCTAATTCAATTAATTCTTTAACATCTTCTGAGTTAGTTATTCCTCCTCCAGCACAAAGCGGCATTATGCATTCTTTTGATGATCTATTCAATATTTCTAAAAATTTTTTTTTAGAAATATCATCTTTAGATATGTTTATAAATATTAATTCATCTGCATCCTGAGAACTATAAATATCCACTGCCTTATTAGGATCACCAGTATCGATATAATTTTTAAAATTTTTTCCTTTTACCATTCTACCATTTTTTAAAAGCAAAACAGGAATAATTCTTTTTTTTAACATTGCTTATAAATTGTCAAAATTTTTTAAAATTCTCAGGCCGTTAGGAGGGCTTTTTTCTGGGTGAAACTGCGTTCCATAGATATTTTTTTCATTTGAGACTGAAGCAACAATTACATTTTCTAATCCATATTGAAAAGTAGCAGTAATATCTGATTTATTTTCTGGAACACACATATAAGAATGAGTAAAATAATAATCTACATCTTCATTTATATTTTTAAATAAATGACTTTTTTTTTTTAAACTTATATTATTCCAACCAACATGAGGAACTTTTTCTAAATTGCTAGCTTCTAGTTTAGAAACTTTACCTTTAAATAAGTTAAGACCTTCTGAGCCTCCATCTTCTTCACCCCATTCAAACATAAGCTGCATTCCTAAACATATTCCTAACAAATATTTTTCTTTATTTAAATATTCATCTATTTCATGTTTCCATCCCATTTTAACCAACTCTTGAAAACAAGTTTTAAAAGATCCGACTCCTGGTAAAATAATCTTGCTAAATTTCAATATGTCTTTAGGGTTTTTAATTACTTTCGAGCCTACTTCAATCTCATCTAAAGCATTAATAATAGATTGTATATTTCCGTAACCAAAGTTAATTATACCAATCATTTTGGTTTATGATTATTTTCTCTATACCAATTATCAAAATCCCATGTTTTTTTTGCTACATTATTATTGTGAAAATTTGGCTCATGAGGGGGAATTACCATTTTTTGAATAATTTCATTAAATTCTTTTTCCTCTAAGCCCATATATTCTAAAAATATCTCTAATGAATGAGGTTTTAAGCCATCATATTTCTCATTTAACTCCTTTGCTTTTGAAGCAGACATTTTTCCATTTCTAACCAATAAGCTATTAATTTGTGACATCCTTGAATAACCTCTTTTAAGCCATTTAACATAATCTCTTGTTCCTTGCATAAAACACTCAATTTTATCTCCGTTTTTATTTAATTCTTTGGGGACGTGTTCTAATTCATCATTTTCCCAACCTAGCTCTTTTTTTATAATATCAGTTTGCTTTGAGGCATCCCAATCAATAAAGCTTCCTAAAGCAACAGGAGTTAATTTAAGTTGTTTAATTTGTTCTTTATCTGGGAAAGTGTAAGGTAATAAATCTCTTAAATCTACAGGATCATCTTTTTTGTTAATCATGCCGTGCATATCTTGTGCCGTGATACCAAGTGTATATTTAATATTGAATTTTTTTTCATCATAATAATCTATTTTATCATCTCTAAAATCATAGTAATTCTCAAATTCAGCTGTTGACTCTCCGTAAAATACCAGGGGAACTCTATACATCAAAGCTAATCTGAGTGGATATGAAAAGATTCCTGTATGGCAATGCCAGCAAAAATCTGTTTTTCTTTTAAATGCTTCCATCATTAATTTTTTTACTATTTTCCAGTTAGGTGTAAATTCCAAAAAATCTGCCCCAAGTTTTTTTAACACTTTTGATGAATTGTTTAAAACAGTCTCTCTAAAGAAACCGTGATTAAATCTTACGACTAGTGGTTTTATTTTATACTCTTTCATTAAGTAATATAGTTGAAAAGTACTGTCTTTAGCACCTGAAAATGGAATTATGCAATCATAATCAGATTTACCTCTAAATTTATTAATAAGTTCATCTAAAAGTTTTTTTCTTTTTTTCCAATCAATGTCTTTTTTTTTATATTCAAAACTATTACATAAATTACAAGTTCCATTTTTATCATAATCAATTGTTTCATGTGTCTCAGGAAGGTCACATCTTGTACATCTATTTAGCTTAGAATTCATGTTTGGTATATATAATATTAAATTATTTAAAACAATAACTGATTTGAGCTTAAAGATGTTTCAATTTCCTTTTTACTGAATGTATCTTTATTTCTTATAGTTTTGAAGAAATAACTTAAACTTTTTTCTAAAGACATGTGATAATCTTTTTCATTCTTTAATAAGAACTTCTTTACAAGTTTGGGTTTGATGAATTGATTTTTTGCATTTAAATTAAATGTTGGTCCTCTTATCTCAATTTTATCTTCGTTTTGATACACTGTACCATTAGTAAACAAAAAAATTTTCTCATCAATAAAAGGTGAGCTATAACTCGTGTATATATTGACAATTTTATCATTTTTTAATGTTATTTTTGTATAACTATTGTCATAAGCTGTTCCATTTTTTGAAATTTTTGTTAAATAAGGTTTGTCTATTTTTTTTATAACAAATAAAAAGTTTATCAAGTCAATCCAATGAATTGATAATACCTCAAAAACACCTTTTGGAGATAATTTCTTTTTTGATCTCCATGTATATTTATATTCATCCTTGAACGCCAAACCATGACCTGTAATAATATTACCATATAGAAAATTTCCTAATTTATATTTTTTTGGATTTGATAATATCTCTGAAATTTTTGAAAATCTAAAATTATAATTAAAAAAAATTTTATTGTTACTTAATTTTTTTAAGTTTTTAATTTCTTTTTTTGAACTTACTGGAGGTTTTTCACAAAATATATATCTTTTTTTATAAAATTTTTTTATATAATGAAAGTGTGACTTGTTGGGCGAAAGAATAAATATTATATTACAATTCAGTAACTTTTTGAATTTATCTTTATCAAAATAATCTTTATTATTAGGTTTATATAATAAAAATTTAATTTTTTTTTTTATAAAAAATTTTTTTACTCTTTTAAATTGACTTCCTTTTCCAATAACGCCGATCATCAATTTGTAAAACAAGCTCCACATTTATTACATGGATCAATTTTTATTCTATTGTTTTGCAAATGACTCTCTCTTAAATCATTTATCATTTTGTTATTCCAAATATTTTCAATAGAATTTTCTTTTACATTACCAAAACTTAGATAACTTTTATAGTCGGCATCACATGGGTTAACTTTTCCATCAAACCAAATATACATCCTGTCCCACAATTGTTCACATGGATCATTAATATCTTCATGAATTTTGTTATTATATGTATCCCATCTTTCCATAGGGTACCCAGCGCTTACCTGATCTGCTCTTTTTATCCAAAAATTGTAAAATTTTTCCCTATCTAACTTTTTTGAGGAGTCTATACCTGAGACTCTTATTTCAGTTATGCTATTAGGGTAATCTTTTTCTCTTATACTGTACATCCTGTCCACATTGCTAACTACTTGTTCAAAATTAGCATTTTTTCTCAACTTTTCGAATTCATCTTTTTCGTAATGATCAGCTGAAACTACTAGCTGATTAAACTCATTTTTAAAAATACTGTGACACAAATTTTCAGTTAAAAAAGTTGCGTTAGTATTAAGTTTTTTTTCAAAAATATTTTCTTTCTTTCCAACATACTCAATCATGTCTGGTAATTTTTTGTGTAAAGTTGGCTCCCCTCTGCTTGCCAGAGTAATTGCTCCAACATTTAGTTTATCGGCCTCATCAATTATTTTTTTATAGAATTCAAAATCAATTATTCCCATAAACGGCTTTCTAGTAAAAGTTAAGTCTGTTTGGAAACAAAATGGACACCTTAAATTACAACTAGAAACTGGCTCAATAAGTAGATATGGCGGATAGCCTAAATTTATTTTCTTTTTACCTGCTAGATAAAATTTATACCTAAAAATCAAATATTTAAAAATTTTAACCAAATTTTTCTTATTCCTCAAAATATATATCTCTATATGTTTATTTATCGGAAATTTAATATTTCCATTTTTAAGTTCATCAAATAATTCAACTGCAAACTTATCATTTGAAATGTTATGTTTATTTAAAAAAAAATCTAGGTTCTTTTTATATATTGAAACTATTCTATCTATATCTACCTCAGAGTTGATAGACATCTGTTCAATTTTATTACTTCCAAGACTCTCTGTTATTTTTTTTTCTGTCATATAGAAGTCCACCCTCCATCTACTACAATATTTGCACCTGTAATATAATTTGAGTCATCACTAGCTAAAAAATTAACTGTATTTGAAATATCATCAACATTTGCCATTCGTTTTAAAATCGTTTTTTCAGAATATTTTTTAATAAATAACTTATCTTGATTATTCTTTACGCCACCAGGAGATATACAATTAACTCTTAAACCTTTATTGCCCCAATAAGCCGCCAAATATTTTGTAAAACTGATTACAGCACCTTTTGATGCTGGATAAGCGGGATTTTTATAAAAGATTTGCTTATTAAATTTATTTTTATAAATGGAATTGTCAGGAGCTACCATTCCATAAGTTGAGGAAAAGTTAATTATAAAACTATTTTTTTTTTTTATTAGATACTTTCCAAAAACTTGAGAGCAAATAAATAAGGAGTTTAAATTACCTTTTATCATATGATCCCATGACTCTATTGAAAGATTTTCAAATTTTGAATTTAGGAAATTCTTTTTATCTTCAATTTTATCTTGGACTGAAGCACAATTTATTAATCCGTTTATATATTTTGCTTTTTTTATTATTTTTTTACTAAGCTGTGAAACTAAATCTTTATTTGTTAAATCACAATAATAATAATTTTTTATTTTATCATTATTAGTTTTTTTTATATCTATCAAAAAAACTTTTGCTTTATTTCTAATCAAATTTTTTACAATACTTTTTCCAATTAATCCCTCTGATCCAGTAACAATTATATTTTTATTTTTAAGACTGTACATTTTTTAGTTTAATCTGCCAAAATCCATGGTTTTAATAGGACCCTTTAAATGTTTCTTAATTTCATTTTTTGCATCAAGATATGAGATTTTTCGAAAAACTTCAAAACAAGCTTTTTCATACTTTCTTAATTTATCGTCGGAATGTCTATAATTAGCATAGCATCTATCAGATGCTAAGATATTTTTCTTCAACATTTCTTGTATAAAGTAAGTAATTGTAATGGGCCAATCAGTTTTTGTATTTAATCTAAAAGTTGCCAAAGGGTCAATTCCCTTAATTTCGATATCCAAATTTGAATTTTTAGCAGCATTTTTCCAAATACTTTTTATTTGTTTTCCTCTCTTGATCAATAAGTTATGTAATTTAAGCTTTTTATATTTTTTAATAAATTTTACAGCACACGCAGGTCCTGTTTTTTCAGTCCAAAAAGCACTACTTAAAAAAGTTTTTTCCGCAAATTGCATAATTTTTTTTTTACCTATTATTGCACCCATTGGTATTCCATTTGCTATTGTTTTTCCAAATATAGCTAGATCAGGGTAAACTCCTAATTTCATATGAACTCCACCTAAGTTTATTCTCCAACCTGATGTAATTTCATCAAAAATTAATACACACTTATACTTAGTTGAGATTTTTCTTAATTTTTTTAAATATTTAATATCAGGCAATGTCTCTCTGCAGGGTTCAAGCACTATGGCTGCGCACCTCTTAGCATTTTTTTTCACAATTGTTTCCAGCTCATCAAATGAATTAAACTTAAATGGAATAACAGTTCCTCTCAAACCTTTTGGAACTCCTAATGGTGCCAACCCTTTTAGCAGATGTTGGTTTAATGCTTTTGACGATTTGAGATTTGCTGAAAGATACCAGTCATGCCATCCATGGTATCCACAGAATAATATTTTATCTCTTCTTGTATATGCTCTAGCCAACCTAATAGCTACTGACATTGTTTCACCGCCAGTTCTAGCATATCTAACATTATTGGCCCATGGATGTAATTTAATTAATAATTCAGCAAGCTCAACGTCCTCTGGCGGATTAAGTGTGTTCATTGTACTTGAGTTTATTGATTTGATCGCAGCTTTATTTATATCTGGATCTGAATAACCCAAAGTTGAAGTACCAATTCCAACCATTGTAAAATCAAGATATTTTTTATTATCAATTCCCCAAACTTCAATTCCTTTTGCTCTATTGTAATAAGTTGGCCATTCACCTCCTGGTAAGTAAAGATCAGGTCTTTTTCCAAATAATTGCGACAAACCAGGAATAAGTTTTTTGGCGTATACTTGTAATTTTTTTGGTTTTTTTTTTAATCTACTAAACATAAAGAAATCTTTTTTCTCTTTTGGTATATTTTTTATTAATAGTTTTTAAATTTTTGAAATAATAACCCATCCAATTGACTTTTATATAATTTTTATTTACGACATATTTAGGATTTTTTTTTAAAAAATTAATTATTTCCTCAAAACTAAAAAATTTATTTTTCTTGTATAAATTTTTAAAAATATTCCAAATCAAATAGTAATCTTCCTTATAATCCAGTGTGAGTCTATATTTGTCGTAATAATTAGTTTTTTTCAAACTATAATTAGATAATTTAAATAAATTTGGATTATCCCAAATATAGGGAGTAACGTGTTCTTTTTCATATTTTTTTTTTGCATTAAGATAAGCTTTTTTTAAAATTTCTAACCTGAATATTTCAACATCAAAGCCATCAGGAAATGTAGGTGGATGTACGTTACTATAATAATCTAGGTTTTTTTTTTTTAAAAATGAGAAAATCATCTTATCAATTAATCTATAATCCATTAAAGGGCAGTCTGAAGTTATACGGATGATATTATCTGCTTTGAATTCTTTTGCGCACTCATAATACCTTTTTAATAAATTACTTGGATGACCTCTAAAGACTGGAATTTTTCTAGATAAACAGAATTCATTTATAATATCATCTTCTTTATTGGTTGAAGTTGCAATCACAACTTTATTAATTTTTTTTGATTTTTTCAATCTCTCAACTAAATGTTCAAGAAGTGGTTTATTGTAGCCTGGTAACAATATTTTACCAAGTAGTCTTGAGCTGGCTATCCTAGCTTGTATGATACAAATAAAATTCATTATTAGATTTTATAATTTGAATACATTTAAATTTTTAATAAAATATAATTGTGATTGGTTATATTAATAATTAAATAAAATCAAAAAAATAATGAAAAAAACATATTTGGCATGGATTTTTACTGGAACTGATTTTTATAAATCAATAATTCCTAGTTATTTTTTAATTAAGAAATTGTCTGAAAATTTTAAAAAAATATATCTGATAAATTTAGAAAATCTTAAACCTTTTAAAGATTTTCATAGTAACGAAACAAAATTAGAAATAACCGAGAAAGATAAAAGAAATTACTCTTTCAATAAAAATGTGGAATATTTTTATCCAAAAAATAAATCTGAATTTAGAAATTTTATGGCCACTAAAGAAATCATAGCAATAAGTAATCTTGGAAAATATTTTTCAGATATTTATTTACACATTCTTTTAGCAAAATATAAAATTAAACAAATCCAGGTTTCATTTGTTGGTAATTTACAACACTCTCAATTAGAATTTAAAAAAGTTTTTAGAGGATTAAAATATTTTTTAAATAAAAATTTTTCATATAAATTAATTACTATTTTAAGTAATTTTGGAATTGTTCCCAAAATTGATATTAGATTTACAAGTAACAACGCTTTAGTAAATAAAAAAAATTTACTTAGAAAAATATTAGATTATTTTAAGTTTGCATATGTAAAAGAATATATTCTAGTGAATAGCAAATCATATGATATGACACTTGAAGAGATTGGAAGATCATCAGAGGAAAATATCACTTTTTTAGATTTTATTATTAACAATGTTGAAAATAAAGCTCTTAGAGGAAATCTACCAATTCAAGATTATAAAAACCATTATATTGAATTAATAAAATTTTTAAAAAAAATAGAAAATATGTTCAAAAAAAAGGTAAAGATATGTTTGCACCCAAGAGATGACTTATTTGAGAAAAAAGAAATATTTAAAGACTTTGAAATTATACAACATAAAACAAGAGAAAATATATTAAAATCTGCTTTAGTAATTTTTTTTGAATCAAGTGCAATTATAGATGCTGTAATTCTGAAAAAAAAAATTATAACTATTTATTCAAATTTTTTAGATAAATCCATTAAAGAAGGAAGTGATAGATACAAAAATGAATTAGGTATTTTGCAGTTTAATATAAGTGATAATTTAAGCATTGATGATATTAAATCTATAGACACTATTTTAAATAACAATTTAGATAATTATAAATCTTATATTAAAAGAAATGTTAAACCAGATACAGATGAACCTGGGTATTTAAAGGTAATTAGAGTCTTAAAAGAAAGATATTTTATTTCTTAATAAATGATTTTTTTGATATTGAGTTATAAAAAACTCTTTTACTTCTTGATGAAACTAACTGGCTTACTGGGGTGAAAAATCTGTCGCCTTCTCGTAAAGTTTTAATAATATTCTGATTCTTTGAATTAAGAACTTTTTCAATAATCAGGCAATTATTATCCGTTGTTGATACAATTATCCAGTCTTTATTTTTTCTTATTATAATACCAGTTGAAAATGAATGACCATTTATCTCCCCTCCATGTAAATGAACTTGTTTTAATCGCACTTTATTTTTTCCAACAAAAGTAGAAGCGCCAGGATAAGGCTCATCAAAAGCATTTATAAAATTAAAAATTTCATTTGAAGAGTTAAACCAATCAATCCAACCATTTATTTTTGTATCTAATCTTGGATTGTATCTTCGAAGATTTTGGCTTTGATATTTTATTTGGATTTTTTTCTTTAATTTAAGATCCATTATAAAACTTTTGTAAAAGGCGTGAAAATATTTTGTATTTTGTTTTTCAAAATCCATTGGAGTCTTACAATCATTTGAAAATATAAACTCATTGTTCTTTAATATTGGACCAGTATCAATACCCTCGTCTACTAAATGTACTAAACAATTACCTAATCTGTCATTTCTCATTATTCTCCAAGAAAAACCACCTCCACCCGCATCAATTGGTAGCCTACTACTATGAAAATTCACTAAATTCTTTTTAAAAAGTTTGTTTATTATATTTTTTTTGAATATCCATCTTGGACCAAAACTTACAAACAAAGTTTTTTCAATATTAAAATTTGATTTTATGTAATTTAAGAATGAATTATTTAATTTTTTGAAAATTTTAATTTTAATATTTTTTGAGTTGTTTTTAAAAGATGGTGAGGTTATTAAAAAAGTATTTAATTTTAAACTATCATTAATTTTTTTTATAACTTCTAAAGACTCTAAATTTCCAAGTATTACAACGTTTCTAAGTTCATTAAAATAAAATTTATTATTCTTAATCATCAATTTATTCTTACTTTTGTGCCATTTAATTCTGTAAACTTATATTCTTTCAAAATTTTATAAGTTTTTTTGTTTATTTTTTTTAAATAATTTGATTTATCAAATAGGTCTTGAACATACATATTTTTTTTATTTCTGTTTATATAAATTAAACCGTCTTTGTTTTTAAAACGTTTATTGTTTAAAATATATTTAATTAAATAATCCTCGACGTTTCTTTTAAATACCCTACAACTTTCAAGAAAATCGGTAACCTCAAAAGAATTAATATTGTTTCTAATACCAATTAGAGCAATGACTCCATAATTTCCAAACCTATCTGACATTGATACCTCATAGAAAATTTTTTCTTTACTTTTTATTAAAGCTTTTATCATTTCTGAAGATATTGGCTTGTGAGAAATGTTAAATTGATTTGTTCTTAAATACATTTCTTCTGCCCTTTTAAAATTTTTCAACTCTTCTATCTTTATATTAATCTTTAAACTAGATAACCAATCTTTATGATTAAAATATTTTCTTTTAAGCTTATCTCTTTTTTGCTCATCTAAATAAAGTTTTGTTCTTTTTTTATCAGTTTCTGAAACAGTATTTTTTGATATATTTTTTAAATTGTTAAAGTTTTTATTCAACAGCAATATATTCTTTGGGAAATCAAAAATATTTATTTCTTTAAGATCAGATTTCACAATATTTCGCTCATACTCATTGTCATCAACAAATAAAGTGTTTTCTGCTCTTAAGTTTAATTCAGACAAAATTTCTCTAATATTTTCATTTTTATTTTTCCAATTAACTTTAATTGAAGAAAAATCTTTAACACTTAAAATCATGTTTTTGTTTTCTTTAAAGACTTTTTTAACATTTTTAAAATCATTTTTTGAGCAAATAGCCAAAACATAACCAAGATTTTTTAAAATTTTAAGACGTTTTTGAAAATTATGAAATACTGTACCTTTTATCGAATTTGGTCCTAAGTCTAGTTCATTAATATTTCTCTCACCAGCTTCTCCACCCCACAGAGTATTATCAAGATCTAAAATTATTAATTTAATTTTTTTAATTTCCTTTGAATGAATTGAATTTGCTATTTCCTCAGCACAAAACTCTAAATAATCTAAACTATAATGATTTCCTACTAAATACTTTGTTTTTTCATCATAAATATTAATTTTATGATTATTTTTTAATAATTTAAAATTTGGATCTATTAAAGAAACATTTTGAAATTTACTTAATTTTTTTGACGTTTCTAAATTAATTAAATTCACTAGCCAATTTTTCCCAGGTTTTTTAAAATTTAGGTCATTTAGATAATTGTCATTTATATCACTTGGCCATAAAAAAAATGAAATTTTTTTTATTTTAGAACTTAAATTCAAAACTATATTCTCAATTTCCGAAGTAACCTTATTTATCTCTTTTTTTGTAAATAATTCATTATTTTTTAAAAGAATTTTTTCTATATCGAAAACTTTGCTTATTTGTGTAATTATAAAAATATCACCACATTTCTTCACTTGATTTAATTCATTAATACTTGAAAGAAAATTTTCAAAATTCAATGAACCAAAAGAATTTTTTTTTAATTCTTTATTTGAGCGTAAATAATTAATCAGATAATCATTATTAAAGTCGGATACAATTAAAGACTGATTTTTAGTCATTATTTTTTTTAATTTTATTAACAATAGTCTCTAGATTTATATCATCTAATTTAAAAAAAAAATTCTCATTCATAAAATCCGGATTTTTTAACTTATTTTTTTCAATTTCATTATCTAAAATAGAAAAAAAACTCACTACATCAACTGAATCAAAATTTGATTTATTCCCTTTAATTTTTAATTTTAAGGAAAATTTTTTTAATTTTGGATTAGTGCCTCTTAATTTTTCATAACTTTTTTTAACAATTGATAATATTTTGACCTTGTTGTTTTTCATTAAAATTCTATAGCAGATTTGATAAATTTGTCATAATCAGAATTATTATTAATTAGTCCTTTAGTTGACTCTGTAAAATAAGAATCCAGTCTTGGGTTTGAGATCTTAATATTCTTGAATAATTTTTTTATTCTTTTTAAAATTTTTTCTTGTAAATTTTTACTTAAACCATATTCTGAACTCATAACATTTTCTCCGGCCAGTTTAGATGATGGAACATAAAAAAATTTTTTTTCTTCAGAATTGCCTATAAATTTAAATATTTTTAATAAGAAATCTATATTAATTAGATTAAAATTATCAAATTTTTTATAATCAAAAAATTTTTCATTAAAACTAAATATCTTAGATGTCGGGAAAAAATAAAAAATATCGTATTTGCTGAGCTTTTTTTTGTATAAATTGAGATTTAAATTGTTTAATTTGAATATTCTTTTATTAGGCACTTTATATTTTTTTTTTATAAAATCTAATTTTCTCGAATTTTTATTGTAAGTAAAGTCTATTAGAATTTTATTTGATAAAAAATAATTTATTAAAACTCTACCTAATCCTGAGCTTCCTCCAATTATTAAGATTTTTTTATTTTCAAAAAAATTTTTGTTAATTTTTATTTTAGATTTTTTATCAAATTTCTCCTCAATTTTTTTTTTAAAACTCACGAAATAAGACTTTAAAGAAATGTCATTTAAGCCATGTTCAAATTTATAAAAATTTTTTGAGAGTTTTATTACTTTTTTATAATTTTTCTTGTCATTTTTTTTTATATCCAGTGTAGAGATTATATTTAAATTATTTCTAAAGTTACCTACATATTTTGTCAAAGTAAGTAAGTTTTTAATTATAGTATTTGTATTGAAAATTTCTTTTTCAGACTCACTTAAAATTTCAAAAGTTATAATGATCTTTTCTTGAAATAAATTTTTCGCAATTACAATTATATTCTTTTTTTCCTTCCTTATTTTGAAAATAATTTTTTCATCAATAAATATTGGATTTTTAAAAACAACTGAAATAGAATTGCTATTCTTAGTAATTTTTTTAATTAGTGATTTTTCAAATATATACATTAATACTTGAATTCCTTGAACTATAGGTTTTTGAAATTGGGAATAGTTAGACAACTTTTTGTCTAAATGTAGTGGATTTTTGTCACCACTTAATTTTGAAAAATTCTTACATTTATTTAGGGAGAATTTTTTTTCAAGAAAATTACTCATATTTTATATATTTTAGAAATAAAAGTTTTTTTAAAAGTGGTAATAACTGTTGACCAATTAAGACCTGCTCCAAAACCACAAAATAAAAAAACTTTATTATTAACATTTTTGTTTGAGAAAGAGTGGCTTAATGAGATAGGAATAGATGGTGCACTCGTGTTTCCATGTGCAAAACAACTGATTACTTTTTCATAGTTTATTCTTAGTTTCTTAATCAATTGATCATGAATTGTTTTATTAGGTTGATGAAAACAATAATAGTCAATTCTATTATTGTATCTTTTGATTATCCTCTGATAAGTTTCAGGTACCCTATTTAAAGCAAATTCAAAAACTTTTAAACCATTCATAATTAATTTATTTTTTTTCTTATCTATTTTGAGAATATCATTATTTCTTCCATCTACACCAAAATCAAATAAACTGGTTGTTTTAGATTTAGTGATCACAATACAACTTATTCCATCACCAATAACTGGTATTAAGTTTTTTTCTGCTTTTTTGCTGTGTGCATCTGCACAAATTAAAAGGACGTTTTTGGCAATTCCAGAAGTTAAAAATGCACTTGCATGTATAAGTCCATTAGTAAAGCCAGCACAACTTCCTGGCAAATCATAACAAATAATATTATTTTTTATTTCAAATTTCTCTTGGATTTTGGCTGAAAAAATAGGCATTTCATTTTTTCGTGTATGCGATGAAAAAATTATCATATCTATTTTTTTATTTATTCTTTCCATTTTAAAAAATTTTTCCAGGGCATTTAAGAAAAAATTTTCCTCTGTAAAGTTATCTCTCAATACATTCAAATTTGTAAAACCTGTATAGTTTTTTATTTTCTTAAAGTTTGAGTCACCAAACTTTTTTTTAATAAACTTTTGAGAAATTTTATTTTTAGGAATGAACGAATATATTTTTTCTATATTAATCATTTATGATTTTGATTACATGTTTAATTTTTTTAATCTTAGAAATATTATCAATTTTTATTTTTTTTTTGGTTTTTTCATCAATAAACCCTATTAATTTTAATTTATTTAATGAGTCAAAATCAACTAATTTGGTAATATCAGAATTAATGTCTAATTTTTTACTATCACTAATTTCAAATAAATCTTTTATTTGTTTTATGATTTGGTCTTCATCTTTTATTTTCATTTTCTTTTTTGAAGAATATAATCTCCAATAAATAGATAATCTATCTTGTATTTTAAAAAACACATAATTGCATCCTCAGGGGAATTAACTATTGGTTGACCTTTAATATTAAACGAAGTGTTCAGCAGTACTGGAATTTGAGTTTTTTGATGCATTTTATTAAGTAAATTGTAAAATTTAATATTTGAATTTTTAGTTACAGTTTGGACTCTACATGTATTATCAACATGAACTGTTGCAGAAATATGTCTTTTCATTTTTGATTTAACATCAAATGCAATTAACATATATTCGCTCTTTTGTTCTATATTAAAGTATTCATTTGCAAATTCTTGAAGTATTGCTGGAGCAAATGGTCGGAAATCTTCTCTAAATTTTACATTTTTGTTTATATGATCTTTAATTTGTACCGGATTAGGAGATGCCAAAATACTTCTATTTCCAAGAGCTCTAGGACCAAATTCAGCAGCACCCTGAAACCATCCAATTATTTTTTTTCTTACCAAAACACTTGATGCAAAATCATATATATCTTTTTTATTTTTTATTATTCTAATCTTATTTCTAAATCTCTTTATCGTGTTTTTTATTTCAAGATTTGAATATCTTGATCCAAGATAACAATTAGTTTCAAAAGATAGCTTTTTTTTAGGTTGATGTTCCAATGAACAATTAATCGCAGCACCTATAGCTAGGCCAGCGTCACCACTTGCTGGTTGGACAAATACCTCATCAAAAATTTTTGATTTTACTATCTGGCCATTCATTGAACAATTTAATGCAACACCACCAGCTAAACATAATTTTTTTGTTTTATACTTTTTTTTTAGAAACTTTAATTGATGTAAAACAATTTCCTCTAAGCGTAATTGCAGAGCTGAAGCTATATCTTTGTGATGTTGAGTAAGTTTATTCTCATATTTCCTCTTTTTACCAAAGACTTTAATAAATTTTTCGCTTAACCATGTATTTCTCTCTTTATGAAAAGTAATCCAATCAGTATTAATATGAATATCTAGATTTTTTCTGTAACCAATTATCTCTCTAAATACTTGAATGTAAGTTTTTTTAATTTTTGGAATTTTGTTATTTGGATTACCATAAGATGCCAAACCCATAATAATTCCTTCATCACAATTATATCTCCAGCCCAAATACGATGTGACTGCAGCGTATAATAAACCTAGAGAATTGGGGAACAGGTTTTTTGTATGTATAAGTTTAATTTTTTTGTTTGAGCCAACAGAAAAATAACCTGTTTCACCCTCTCCAACACCGTCATAGGACACTACAAGAGCTTTTTTAAAATTGCTTGGATAAAAACAACTTGCTAGATGGTTTAGATGATGTCTGTAATATTTAATTTTATTTTTATATTTTAAATTTTTTCTAATCGAATTTTCAATGCTATAGAAATTTTGAATGGAATCTTTTTCTTCTACCATCATTTTTAATCTATAGTCATATTTTAACGCACCCTCTAACCAAAATTTTCTTATTTGTCTCATTGGATCAGTAGATACCGCAATACAATCAATTGAATTAATTTTATTTTTTGAGACTTTTAAACACTCGTTAATTGCATTGATTGGAAATGCTTTCGTATGTTTTTCTTTATTAAAACGCTCTTCCTCAAAGGCACAAATTAATTTACCATCTTCAATTAAGGCAGCTGATGTATCGTGGCTAGCAATATTTATACCTAAAATTTTCATAATTTGATGTTTCTATATAAATTATTAAATCAATCTTTCATATGGCTTTTTAAATAAGAGATAAATAGAATTTTTTAATATTAATATAAAGGAGATTAAATGATAATTTTGAAAAAATTGGAGTTGATATCCAAAAACTTGACCGAAAGTATAACAAGATAAATTCGATCTGAAATAGTTTTAATTAATAACAATATTTTTTTGAAATTTTTTTCAGTGCATAAATCAAGCCAATTGAGCTATTAGTACTGGTCAGCTGCACGCATTACTGCGCTTCCACATCCAGCCTATCAACGTGGTGGTCTACCACGGCTCTATAGGAAGAACTAGTTTTGAGGTGAGTTTCCCGCTTAGATGCTTTCAGCAGTTATCTCGTCCATACTTAGCTACCCGGCACTGCAGCTGGCGCTACAACCGGTCCACCAGTGGTATGTTCAACCCGGTCCTCTCGTACTAGGGTCAACTCCTCTCAATTCTTCTACACGCATAGCAGATAGGGACCGAACTGTCTCACGACGTTCTGAACCCAGCTCACGTACCACTTTAATTGGCGAACAGCCAAACCCTTGGGACCTGCTCCAGCCCCAGGATGTGATGAGCCGACATCGAGGTGCCAAACACTGCCGTCGATATGAGCTCTTGGGCAGTATCAGCCTGTTATCCCCGGCGTACCTTTTATCCGTTGAGCGATGGCCCTTCCACTCAGAACCACCGGATCACTATGACCGACTTTCGTCTCTGCTCGACTTGTCAGTCTCACAGTCAGGCAAGCTTATGCCATTGCACTCTACGAACGATTTCTGACCGTTCTGAGCTTACCTTCGCACGCCTCCGTTACTATTTGGGAGGCGACCGCCCCAGTCAAACTACCCACCATACAATGTCTTGATGCCGGATAACGGCTATCAGTTAGATATCAAGAAAAACAAAAGAGGTATTTCACTGGTGACTCCACAAAAGCTGACGCCCTTGCTTCAATGTCTCCCTCCTATGCTAAATATGTTTTTCCTAACACCAATGTAAAGTTGCAGTAAAGGTGCACGGGGTCTTTCCGTCTAACTACGCGAACTCCGCATCTTCACGGAGAATTCAATTTCACTGAGTTGATGTTGGAGACAGCGGAGAAATCGTTACGCCATTCATGCAGGTCGGAACTTACCCGACAAGGAATTTCGCTACCTTAGGACCGTTATAGTTACGGCCGCCGTTTACTGGGGCTTCAGAAATGAGCTTGCACCCATCGCATTAACCTTCCAGCACCGGGCAGGCGTCAGACCCTATACATCCACTTACGTGTTAGCAGAGCCCTGTGTTTTTGATAAACAGTCGCTTCTCCCTGGCTTGTGCCACCCTTAAATAGTTGCCTAAATAAAGGTCTTCCTTATTCCGAAGTTACGGAAGCATTTTGCCGAGTTCCTTCAACATCATTCTCTCAAGCGCCTAAATATACTCTATTAATCCACCTGTGTCGGTTTAGGGTACGGTCTAATGATGGAGCTATTTCTTGGAACCTTTTCGCAGCAAATTCAATCCATTAAGAATTCACAACTTACAAGATCCGTCACTACCATCTGGTCAAGGAATATTAACCTTGTTTCCATCGACTACGGCTTTCGCCCTCGCCTTAGGTGCCGACTAACTCTGCGCGGATTAACCTTGCGCAGAAACCCTTGGATTTTCGGCGAAGAAGTTTTTCACTTCTTTTATCGTTACTTATGTCAGCATTCGCACTTCTGATACCTCCAGGATCTCTCACGAGTATCCCTTCACAGGCTTACAGAACGTTCCGCTACCAGTTATAATTTTCGAAAAAATTATAAATCCACAGATTCGGTATATGATTTTAGCCCCGTTACATCTTCGGCGCAGAAACTCTATTAGACCGGTGAGCTGTTACGCTATCTTTAAAGGATGGCTGCTTCTAAGCCAACCTCCCGGCTGTTAAGGAATTTCCACATCCTTTCACACTTAATCATAATTTTGGGACCTTATCTGGTGGTCTGGGCTCTTTCCCTCTCGACCATGGACCTTAGCACCCACAGTCTGTCTGCTGAGGAACAATGTTTAGCATTCGGAGTTTTATTAGGTTTGGTAAGAATCTCTTCCCCCTAGCCCATTTAGTGCTCTACCTCTAAACATCTATTTACTCAACGCACTACCTAAATAGTTTTCGCGGAAAACCAGCTATCTACGAATTTGGTTGGCCTTTCACCCCTTACCACAAGTCATCCAAAGACTTTTCAACGTCAACTGGTTCGGTCCTCCGGCAAGTGTTACCTTGCTTTCAACCTGCTCATGGTAAGCTCATTCGTTTTCGGGTCTAATTCATTAAACTGATCGCCCTATTAAGACTTGCTTTCGCTGCGCCTACACCTAGATGGCTTAAGCTTGCTTAATAAATTAAGTCACTGACCCATTATACAAAAGGTACGCCGTCACTCTAAAAAGAGCTTCGACTGATTGTAGGCATGCGGTTTCAGGTTCTATTTCACTCCCCTAATAGGGGTTCTTTTCACCTTTCCCTCACGGTACTAGTTCACTATCGGTCACTGAAGAGTATTTAGGCTTAGAGGGTGGTCCCCCTATGTTCGAGCAGGATTTCACGTGTCCCGCTTTACTCAAGAATTTTGTCAAACATTACTCATACGGGACTATCACCCTCTATGGTTAGCATTTCCAAACTATTCAAATTTTTTTAACAAAACTACTGGCCTGTTCCGTTTTCGCTCGCCACTACTAACGGAATCTCAATTGATTTCTTTTCCTCTGGTTACTTAGATGTTTCAGTTCTCCAGGTTATCTCTTTAAACCTATGTATTTAGTTTAAAGTTCCACATAAAGTGGTGGGTTTCCCCATTCGGAAATTTTCGGATCAAAACTTACATACAGCTCCCCGAAACTTATCGCAGTATATCACGTCCTTCATCGGCTTTCAGTGCCAAGGCATCCGCCACACGCCCTTAAACGCTTGATTTATGCACAGAAAAAAATTCTGTGTTGAATCAAATTTTTATTTGAACATTAGCTAATAACATTTCTAATGTTCGGATATAGATATTGATATTAATTATTTTATTTACAATTTTAGATAACTAAGTGTTTTGGTGGAGGATAGCGGGATCGAACCGCTGACCTCCTGAATGCAAATCAGGCGCTCTCCCAGCTGAGCTAATCCCCCATTATATTTTATAGATTGGTGGGCCGAGAAAGACTCGAACTTTCGACCCCACCCTTATCAAGGGTGTGCTCTAACCAACTGAGCTACCGGCCCCCATTCAAGAGAAACACTAAATCTTAAGAAGAGAAATGAGGACGGTCAACATTAACCTGTTTATTTTTTAGAATAAAATTTTACTTTTATTCATCCTTAGAAAGGAGGTAATCCAGCCGCAGGTTCCCCTACGGCTACCTTGTTACGACTTCACCCCAGTCGCTGACTATACCGTGGTCAAGGGTTTGAAACCTTGCCTTAAGGTAGAACCAACTCCCATGGTGTGACGGGCGGTGTGTACAAGACCCGGGAACGCATTCACCGTGGCACGCTGATCCACGATTACTAGTAATTCCAGCTTCATGCACTCGAGTTGCAGAGTGCAATCCGAACTGAGGTATCTTTTGAGGATTTGCTTAACGTCGCCGTTTTGCTTCCTGTTGTATATACCATTGTAGCACGTGTGTAGCCCAACACGTAAGGGCCATGAGGACTTGACGTCATCCCCACCTTCCTCCAGCTTATCACTGGCAGTTCTTTCAGAGTGCCCAACTTAATGATGGCAACTAAAAGTGAGGGTTGCGCTCGTTGCGGGACTTAACCCAACATCTCACGACACGAGCTGACGACAGCCATGCAGCACCTGTGTTTCGTCCGGCCGAACCGAAAACTTTAATCTCTTAAAGTCGCGACGAACATGTCAAGTGTTGGTAAGGTTCTGCGCGTATCTTCGAATTAAACCACATGCTCCACTACTTGTGCGGGTCCCCGTCAATTCATTTGAGTTTTAACCTTGCGGTCGTACTCCCCAGGCGGTGTGTTTATCGCTTTCACTGCGACACTGAAAATAAATTTCCAACGTCTAACACACATCGTTTACGGCATGGACTACGAGGGTATCTAATCCTCTTCGCTACCCATGCTTTCGTTCCTCAGTGTCAGTAATGATCCAGAAAGCTGCCTTCGCAATTGGTATTCTTTCTAATATCTACGAATTTCACCTCTACACTAGAAATTCTGCTTTCCTCTATCATACTCTAGCTGAAAAGTTTTGATGGCAGTTCCAGAGTTAAGCTCTGGGATTTCACCACCAACTTTTTCAACCACCTACGAACTCTTTAAGCCCAGTAATTCCGAACTACGCTAGGTCCCTTCGTATTACCGCGGCTGCTGGCACGAAGTTAGCCGGACCTTCTTATTCGGGTACAGTCATTTTCTTCCCCGACGAAAGAGCTTTACAACCCAAAGGCCTTCTTCACTCACGCGGCATCGCTGCATCAGAGTTTCCTCCATTGTGCAAGATTCCCCACTGCTGCCTCCCGTAGGAGTTTGGGCCGTGTCTCAGTCCCAATGTGGCTGATCATCCTCTCAAATCAGCTATTGATCAAAGTCTTGGTAGGCCATTACCCCACCAACAAACTAATCAAGTGCAGGCTCATCCAATGGTGCATAAAGCTTTCTCCGTAAAGACTTATCCAGTATTAGCACAAGTTTCCTCGTGTTATTCCAGGCCATAGGGTAGATACCTACATGTTACTCACCCGTCTGCCACTAAGTATTGCTACTTCGTTCGACTTGCATGTGTTAGGCGTGCCGCCAGCGTACGTTCTGAGCCATGATCAAACTCTCAAGTTTAAAAACGGCGCACACTAGCTTCCATATAAATTCTAAGAATAAAATTTATATGATGTTGAAGTGTGTACGACAAATTTTTGGTAACCTTAACCGTCCACACTTCTCTTCTTAAATTTTCACTTTTAAAATAGCTAATTGAGCAAAAAGGCTCAATGATCCATAATAATTTATTGTATTAACAATAATTTATTTGAGGAAGTTCAGTGCTTATAGGCTAAAATGATAGGAAAGCAAGCAATTATGATTAAAAATTGGATAAAAAAGCCTTAATTTTAGGGGTTTTTTTTGATTTTCTTTCATGGTTAAACTAATAATTGATAATTCAAAAACTTTCAATGATCAAAAAGTTCAATATAAAATTAAAAGTAAAAAACGAAATTCTAGCCTTAATAATATTAATTATTTTAACAAGTATTTTTACAATCTACCATAATCAAACAAAAAACAGAATTAACAATAGTTATAAAAAAATTATTGAAAACTTTTACTTTAAGAAAACAGTAAATCATTTTTTTGAAAAATTTGAACCAAGATTTAAAAAAATCTCCCATAAGGTTAGAGAAGGAGAAACTTTTATGGAGATTCTTGAATATTATTCTTTAAATAAAGATGAAATTTCTATTATCAAAGAAAAAATCAATAACAAGTTTAATGTGAACAGATTGAATACTAATCAAAAGATACATTTTATTATTGATCAAACTGATAACTCAATACAGGAATTTATATTCCAAATATCTAATAAAGAGAGAATTATTCTGACCCAAGACACAAGTAAAAAAAATTTTAAACAAGAAATTGTTTTGACGAAATTAGAAAAAAAAGTAATTTATAATGAAAGCTCAATTCTTAACAGCCTTTATAGATCAGCGAGGAGTCAGAAAGTACCACCAAATATAATAATTGAGTTTGCTAGAATTTATGGTTTTCAAGTTGATTTTCAAAGGGATATTAGAAAAAGAGATAAATTTCAGATTATGTATGAGGCTTATGTTGATGAAAACAAAAAATTAATTGAAACAGGAAACATTTTATTTGCAAATTTGATTTTAAGCGGTGAAGATAATTCACTTTTTTATTTTGATGAGGAAAAAAATGCTGGGCATTATGATAGGAATGGTAAGAGTGTTGAAAAAGCTCTAATGAAAACCCCGATTAACGGGGCAAGACTTTCCTCTCCCTTTGGAATGAGAAAACATCCAATTGATGGATTTAATAAAATGCATAAAGGTACTGACTTTGCTGCTCCAACAGGAACACCAATAATGGCATCTGGATCAGGAGTTGTTAAAAAGGCAGGTTGGTGCGGTGGAGGCGGAAATTGTGTAGTTATAAAACATAATTCAACCTATCAAACAATATATGCTCATATGTCAAAATTCGCTAAAGGAATTAGGAGTGGTGTTAGAGTTAAACAAGGGCAAACAATTGGATATGTTGGATCGACAGGAAAATCTACAGGACCACATTTGCACTATGAAGTTCTAATTAATGGCAAAAGAGTTAATTCTCAAACCTTAAAGCTTCCTTCTGGAAAAATTCTTAAAGGAGAACAAAGAAAAATATTTGAAACTCAAAAGATTAAGTTAAATGTATTAAAGTCTGAAAAAATTGTTGGTCTTAATTGATTTTTTAGATAAATTTTTATTTAATTGGAGTTAAGGTTTTTTTTTCGTCAGTATCTTTTTGTTCTTTATTCACTTCAACTATATTTTGTTTAGATTCAGATTGATCATTACTTATTGAATTTAGTTTTCTTTGAGCATCTTGATCATTTAAAATTCTAGTAAAATGATCAGCATGTTGAAAATAGTTCTCTGATAAAATCTTATCTCCACTAGATAGAGCTTCTCTTGCAAGATTACTATATTTTTCAATTAATTTTGATGCATTATGATTGTTTCTGCCTGGGGATTTTCTCTGAAAATTTTCATTTTTTGAAAAATTAGAACCATATTTAGGTCTATCTGTATTAGATTTAAAACCTCTATCGTTTCTTCTAAAATTGTTTCTTCTGATATTATTATTATTTCTGAATGTAACCATAAAATTTATTTTTTTGTACTAATTATACATCGATCATTTTTGGCTAGATCTTTTAAAGTTCTATTGACGTAAAAATTATTATCCTTTAACATTTTTTTTACTAATTCTTTTTGATCATGTCCAATTTCCAAAACTAGTCTGCCATGTGTTTTAATTAACTCAGATGATTTTTTTATTACCATTCTGATAACTGATAAGCCTTCTAAACCACCATCTAAAGCCATTTTTGGCTCATAATCAATCACTTCCCTATCTAATTTATTCAAATCAAACTTTTTAATGTAAGGAGGATTAGAAATAATTAAATCATATTTGCGAAAAATTAAATTGTCAACATCTGATTTAAGTAATTTTATTCTATTATTAACACCAAGTTTTTTTGCATTATATTTACAAATTTCAATACAATCTTGACTTAAATCTATACCAGTTCCAAAAAAAGACTTTTTTTCTTTTAAGATTGAAAGAGCTATACATCCTGAACCAACTCCAACCTCCAAAAAATTAATATAGTCCTTATTTTTGTAAATTTTTAAAACTTGTTCTATTATTATTTCTGTATCTGGTCTAGGAATTAAAACTTTTTCATTTACTTTAAAATTATCCTTCCAAAAGGACTTGGTACCAGTTAAGTATGCTAGTGGTTTTCCTCTAGATCGTTTTAAAATTAAATCTTTAAAGTTATCGTGATCATTTTGATCAAGTTCTTTATCAAGATTTAATAAAATAAACTTTCTGTCTTTTTTAATTACAGAAGAAAGTAATAGTTCACTGTCTAATAAAGCTGATTCTATTCGATTATTTTTCAATTCTTTGCTAGCTTCTTTAATTGCAACTTCAATATTCATTAGTTTAGAGTATTTAAACTTTCTTCTTGTGCTTGAAGGGTTAATGCCTCAATCATTTCATCGAATACTTCACCTTCTAAAAATTCTTCAAGCTTATGAAGTGTTAAATTTATTCTATGATCAGTAACCCTTCCTTGGGGAAAATTGTAAGTTCTTATTCTTTCTGACCTATCACCTGAGCCTATTTTACTTTTCCTGTCTTTGGATCTTTCATTTTCAATTCTAGACCTTTCAAGTTCATACAATCTAGATCTTAAAATTTTCATCCCTTTAGCTTTGTTCTTATGTTGAGATTTTTCATCTTGTTGAGAAACAGATATTCCTGTTGGAATATGAGTAATTCTAACAGCGCTATCAGTAGTGTTTACTGATTGCCCTCCTGGACCTCCAGCTCTAAAGACATCAATTCTAAGATCACTTTCATTAATCTTTAAATCAACCTCTTCAGCCTCTGGTAAAACTGCAACTGTCGCAGCAGATGTATGAACTCTACCCTGTGTTTCAGTATCTGGTACTCTTTGTACTCTATGAACTCCACTCTCATATTTCAAAGTAGAATAAATATTATTTCCTTTTATAGATGCAATTACTTCTTTTAAACCACCGGCCTCGCTTCTAGAAATTGAAATTAATTCAAGGCTCCATTTTTTTTTGTTACTTACTTTTTCATACATCTTAAAAAGATCTGAAGCAAACAAGCTAGCTTCTAAGCCACCTGTTCCTGCCCTAATTTCAATAATTGCATTTTTTTTATCTGCTTCATCCTTAGGCAATAGAAATAATTTTAATCTTTTTTCATTTTTTTCTTTTTGAGTTTCTAGATCAATCAATTCTGTTTCAGCCATTTTGATCATTTCTGTATCTGAATTTTTGTCCTCTAAAATTGCTTGAATTTCTTTTTTATTTTTTTCAAAAGAGATATAAAATTTAGCAATTTTAATAATTTCATTTAGCTCCGCGTATTCTTTAGATTTTTCAGCAAATGAGTTTTTGTCAATTTCTGCAGAGGATAATTCTTTTTCTAATAATGTATGTTTATTAATTAAATCGTTAACTGTTTTTAATGGTATCATTTCGAATTCTTTATTTCAGATGCTTTTTTTTCAACCTCGCTCACTACCTTATCTATCATATCGCTTGTAGAAATTTTTTTGGACTGCACTCCAGATAAATAGAGCATATTATTTCCTTTTTTACCTCCAGTTATTCCTACATCTGTTAAAGCTGCTTCTCCAGGACCATTAACTACACAACCAATTACAGATAAAGTAATTGGAGTTTTTATATGAGAAAGTTTTTTTTCCAAAATTTTCACAGTTTCAATAACTTCAAAGCCTTGTCTTGCACATGAAGGGCAGGAAATTATTTTAACTCCCCTCTCCCTTAAATTCAGGGATTTTAGTATTTCATTTCCAATTTTGACTTCCTCGACGGGATTATCTGACAAAGAAATTCTAATAGTGTCACCAATACCTTCTAGAAGCAATGTTCCTAGGCCAATCGAGGATTTTACACTTCCTGGTATAAAGCCTCCTGCCTCTGTAATCCCTAAATGTAGCGGATAATCTGTTGTTTTTGATAATTGTCTGTACGCTTCAATTGATAAAAAAACATCTGATGACTTTACACTTATCTTTAAATTTTGAAAATTTTCGTCCTCGAGTATTTTAATATTTCTTATAGCACTCTCAACTAATGCTTCTGGACAAGGTTCTCTATATTTTTCTAATATATCTTTTTCTAAAGATCCAGCATTAACACCAACTCTTATCGAGCAATTATGATCAACTGCAGCTTTAACAACTTCTTTAATTTTATCTTTACTTCCAATATTTCCAGGATTTATTCTTAAACAGCTAGCACCGCCTTCAGCAGCTTCGATTGCTCTTTTATAATGGAAATGAATATCAGCAACTATAGGTACATCAACATGCTTGATTATTTCTTTTAATGCTTTTGATGACGGTTCATCAGGACAAGAAACTCTTACTATATCAGCTCCCTCTGAGCTTATTTCATTAATTTGCTTAATTGTAGCTTTTATATCTGTTGTAAGAGTATTGGTCATTGATTGAACTGATATAGGACTCTCTCCTCCAACTTTTACTTTCCCAACATTAATCTCTCTAGTTTTTCTTCTTTTTATGTCTCTAAAGGGTCTAATACTCATTTTTTTTTGTCTAATTTAAATTCTTTATGAAGCGCAATCAAAGCTTTTTGTGTATTCTTTTTATCAATTAAAACTGAAATTTTAATTTCGGATGTTGAGATTACTTTGATGTTTATTTTTTCATTTGCCAATGATTGAAACATTCTAAATGTAACACCAGGTGTTGTTATCATACCAACCCCAATTACTGAAATTTTAGAAACACCTTTTTCAAAAAGTAATTTTCTATAATTAATAGTTTTGTTTTGTTGAATAATCTTTTTTGTTTTATTTAAGTCATCTGTTTTAATTGTAAATGTTAAATCTGTTTCTTTTCCATTAGCAGAAATATTTTGCACAACCATATCAACATTTATCAAATTTTTAGATAGTGGTTTAAAAATAGCCGCAGCAACTCCAGGTTTATCCCTCACACCTATAAGGGAGACTTTTGAGTCATTTTGAGTTGAAGATATTCCAGTAACAATTTTATTATTTATAATATTAGACCTTTTAGTAATTAATGTACCTGATTTTTTGGAAAAAGATGATCTTACCTCGATATCAATTCTATTTAATCTGGCATCTTGTATAGAAACTGGCTGCATAACTTTCGCGCCAAGTGATGCCATCTCCAACATTTCTTCATATGAGATTGTTTTAATTTTTTTTGCATTTTTCAATTTATTAGGATCAGTTGTATATACTCCTTCTACATCTGTATAGATTATACACCTCTCTGCTTTAAAAAACTTAGCAAGCATAATTGCACTTGCGTCAGATCCACCTCTTCCTATAGTCGTAATTCTATTTTCATCATTTAGTCCCTGAAAGCCAGTGACCACCGGTATACCACCTTTTTTTAAATATTTTATAATATTTCCTTTATTGATTTGATTAATCCTTGAGTTTTTATATTTTCCTTTAGTCAAAATTGGAATTTGCCAAGATAGCCAAGATCTGGACTCATACCCATCATGGATTAATCGTCCGGCTATTAAAGAACAGGCTACTTGTTCACCCGAAGAAACCAAAACATCATGTTCTGACTCGGAAAAACCATTACTTATCTCAAATGATTTTTTTATTAACTCATTTGTCACACCACTCATAGCTGAGGAAACCACAATAACCTTGTAGTTTTTCTTTTTGTAATCAATAATTATTTTAGCAACTCTTTTTATTTTTTTTATAGTGCCAACTGATGTACCTCCAAATTTTAATACGACAATTTTCATGATAAAATAATCTTTTAAGTTTAAAAAATATTGAATAAATACATGTTGAATATAAAGTCAACTTTAAATGAAAAATAACACAATAAATAAAAAAGAAATAGAAAAATTTTCTAAAATTGCTGAAGAATGGTGGGATCCTGAAGGTAAATTTAAACCATTGCATAAATTTAACCCAATTAGAATTTCATACATAAAAGAAAATGTTATTAAGACATTTAAGCTTGATTATAATAAGACACCCCTTAAAAATATCAAAATTTTAGATGTAGGATGTGGTGGGGGTTTATTATCAGAACCAATGTGCAGGTTGGGTGCTAAGGTGACCGGCATTGATGCATCTGATAAGAATATCAAAGTTGCAAAACTCCATTCAGAAAAAAATAATCTTCAAATAGATTATTTTTGCTCATCCCCAGAAAAATTTAATACAAAAGATAAATTCGATGTAATCTTAAATATGGAAATTGTAGAACATGTTGAGGATGTGAATTTTTTTTTAAAATCCTGCTGTAAACTTTTAAAAAAAAATGGACTTATGTTTGTTGCAACTTTAAACAAAACATTAAAATCTTATATTTTTGCAATAGTAGGAGCTGAATATGTATTGCGTTGGCTTCCAATAGGGACACATGAATGGGAAAAGTTTATAAAACCTGAGGAATTAATTTCAATACTTAAAAAAAATGATCTAACATTAGACAAGATAGATGGAATGAATTTTAATTTATTAAAGAATAAGTGGAGTGTAGGTAATGATAAATCTGTAAATTACATTGCTAAATTTATTAAAAATTAATTGTTTTCTTTCTCAAACCATGGAACCATCTGGGCATCAATGCCCTCCTCTTTAAGTTCTTTTAAGTCTTGTTTTGAAGCAGTGCCGTAGATGCCTTTATCTTTTTTCTTATTGTTATAATGTATTGATCTTGCCTCATAAGCAAAGTTTTCACCAACATAATCAAAGTTTTTCTTAATAAATTTTTGATATTCATTTATAGTTTTCTTTATTTTTTGATATTTAATTAGATCTTTTTTTTCATTTTTATGTTTAAAACTCTCACTAATTAATTTTGGTGCCATCAAATTTTTTTCTACTTTTAGAGATCCACAACTATGACAATTGATCAACTTTTGCTTTTTAAGCTTATCGTATTCTTTTGAAGATGCAAACCAGCTGTCGAAGGTTAGTTCGCACTTTTTGCATATTAAATTATATTTAATCATAATGCTTATTTAATTACTATTATACAAAATTTCAATGTAGCTAACTTCTGTAATCTGAATTAATTTTGATATATTCGTTGGTTAAATCCATAGTGTAAACTGTAAAACTTTTTTTTCCATTTCCAATATCAACACTAAGATTAATATCTAGGCCCTTCATATATTTTGCGGCTTCAATCTCATCGTACTGATTATGAATTTTACCTTTACTTACGATTACCAAATCACCAAATTTTATTGATAATTTATTTAAATTTATATCAACATCGGATTTTCCAATTGCCATAATTATTCTACCCCAATTTGGGTCCTCGCCTGCAATTGCAGTTTTTACTAATGGAGAATTAGCAATCGAAAAACCAATCTTTTTTGCATCATGCTCAGATTTAGAGTTTAACACATTTATTGTTATAAATTTTGAGGCTCCTTCTCCATCGGCCACCACTCTTTTCGCAAGATTTAACAATAGACTGTTCAGGGCCTCATCAAATGACTTAATCTTTTTATCATTAATTGTTTTTATTGGAGTGTTCTTTGCTTTTCCTGTAGAGAAAATTGAAATCATATCATTAGTACTGGTATCGCTATCACACGAAATAGCATTAAAAGTATTCTCAATATTTTTTTTTAGAAGCTTTTTTAGTACATCATTAGAAATATCAGCATCAGTGAAAACATACGCTAGTGTGGTTGCCATATTTGGTTGTATCATGCCGGAACCTTTTGCTACTCCATAAATCTTAATAGCTGTACTTCCAATTTTACATTCCTCCATTGCTATTTTTGGCTGTGTGTCAGTTGTCATTATTGATAGAGCAACTTTCATCCAAATATATTTGTTTTGAGTATATTTAATATTTTTTATGAGTTCTGGAATTTTTGACCTAATTTTTTCTTCAGGAAATTTTTCCCCAATTGTTCCGGTACACCCAAAAATAAGATTCTTTGGTTTAATTATTTTAGGATCGTTTTCATCTTCTTTTTGTTTTTCTGTTAATTGTTTTGAAATTAAGTCTGCTAGATGCTGCATACTTTTATAACCTTGCTCTCCTGTAAATGAGTTTGCATTTCTAGTATTGACTATAAGTGAAAAAATTTTTTGAGTTTTTTGACTTAAATTCCATTTAATATTTTCTGACAAAATTTTAGACTGTGTATAAAGTGATGCAAAATTTGCACCATCACGAAAGTAGAACATTGCTAAATCATCTCTTTTAGAATTGTATAAATTAGCACTAACTGAAGATATTGCTAAACCATCTAGGTGATCAAGGTCTTGGTATTGCCCCATTTTTCGATCATGAGATTTTGAGGTTAAAAAATTTGATAAATTAATACGCATGATATTTAAAATTTCAGTTAAATAACTATATTAAAAGTTGTAATTAAAATGTATATCAAAAACTAATGTTTAATCCTCTAAACTTTATTTCAAAATTTATTAAATCTGGCAATAAAAAAGAGCTAGATAGGATTGGTAAAATAGTAGACCAAATCAATCTTTTAGAGGAAAATATAAAAAGACTTAATGATAAAGAGTTTCCTGAGAAAACGATTAAATTAAAAGAGAAAATTCAAAAAGGAGCCTCCCTAAACGAAATTTTACCTGAAGCTTTTGCTTTAGTAAGAGAAGCCTCTTTAAGATCGAGAAATGAGAGACATTTCGATGTTCAAATAATTGGTGGAGTTGTTCTACATGAAAATAAGATAGCAGAAATGAGAACTGGAGAAGGTAAAACTCTTACGATTGCTCTAGCTGCATATTTAAATGCTTTGGAAGGAAAAGGAGTTCATATTGTTACAGTAAATGACTATCTGGCGAAAAGAGACTCTTTGGAGATGGGAAAAATTTTTAGTTTTTTGGGCTTAACATCGGGCTATATAAATAATGATCAAAACGATGAGGAAAGAAAGAAAAATTATGATTGCGATATTACTTACGCAACGAACAGTGAATTAGGATTTGATTATCTTCGAGATAATATGAAATATTCAAAAGATGAAATGGTTCAAAGAGGACACCATTTTGCAATAGTTGATGAAATAGACTCTTGTCTAATTGATGAAGCAAGAACTCCTTTGGTAATTTCAGGGGCTGCAGAAGATAAAACTAATCAATATATTGCAGTAGACAAAGTAATAAAACTACTTAATAAAAATGATTTTGAGGTTGATGAAAAAGACAGGAATATTTTATTAACTAATGAAGGTATTAACCATATTGAAAGTTTATTTTCTAATGCAGGAGTTTTAAAAAACAATAATTTTTATGATCCAGAAAATCTTGATTTAGTTCATTTTGTGAATCAGTCCTTAAAAGCAAATCATCTATTTAAAAAAGATAAAGATTACCTCGTTAAAGATAACAGCATCAAAATTGTGGATGAATTGACAGGTCGAATATTAGAGGGCAGAAGATTTGGTGATGGTCTCCACCAAGCTATTGAGGCTAAGGAAAAAATTGAGATACAGGCGGAAAATCAAACGTTAGCTTCTATCACTTATCAGAATTATTTTAAACTTTATAAAAAGATATCGGGATGTACAGGTACAGCCGCTACAGAGTCTGAGGAGTTTTTTGAAATCTATAATCTGAATGTAATTGTAATTCCAACTAATAAAGAGATGATAAGAAAAGATTTCAATGATCAAATTTTTCGAACAGAAGCAGAAAAAAATGATGCGATCATTAAAAAAATTAAAGATTGCCACGAAAACAGCCAACCTCTTTTAGTCTTCACGTCTAGCGTAAGTAAATCTGAGATATATTCCAAATTACTTACACAAGAAAAGATTAAGCACACCGTATTGAATGCTAAGAATCATGAAAATGAGGCAGAGATTATAGCTAATGCAGGAAAAGCCAAATCAGTGATAATTACAACAAGCATTTCTGGTAGAGGTGTAGATATCCAGTTAGGTGGAAAAAAAGGATCAATTGAGGACAATCAACTCAAAAAAAATAAAGATTATATTAAATCTATAGGAGGTTTATTTGTTATTGGAACTGAAAGAATGGAGTCTAGGAGAGTAGACAATCAGGCAAGAGGAAGATCGGGTAGACAAGGAGATGAAGGAAGCTCTATTTTTTATGTAAGTTTAGAGGATGATCTTATGAGAATTTTTGGATCCGAGTCTATGAACAATATTCTTCAAAAACTTGGCTTGAAAGATGGTGAAAGTATAGATCACCCATGGATAAATAAGGCGCTAGAGAGAGCACAACAAAAAGTTGAGGCACGAAATTTTGATATTAGAAAAACCCTTATAAAATTTGACAATGTTTTAAATGATCAAAGACATGTGATATTTTCACAAAGAAAAGATGCTATGGATAGTGAAAAAATTTTTGATTATTCAGATAATTTTTTATCAGAAATAGTGGACAACATAATAAGCCTAAAAATTCAAAAATTATCGAATCCTAAAAATAATGAGTTTAGTAATAGATTAAAAACTATTTTCGGAAAAAGTCTAAACGATAATGAATATGATGAATTAATATCTTTAAGCGACGCAAAACTAAGAGAGAAAATTTTTGAAAAATTCAAATTTGCTAGAGAAGAGAGGTCTAAAATTCTTGGGGTAAATCAATCAAAAGAATTAGAAAAAAGAATTCTCTTACAATCCATTGATTTTAATTGGAAATCTCACATTCAATATTTAGAACAATTAAGACAAGTTGTTGGTCTTAGATCATATGGACAAAGAGATCCTCTTATAGAATATAAAAAAGAAGCTTTTGATTTATTCTCTAATTTATTAGACAAATTAAAATTAGATTATGTAAAAATATTGATGAATCTTAAAGTTTATAATGAACCAACTGAAGAAATAAACCAGAGACAATTAAAAGAAAAATTTAAAAACCTTAACAAAAAAACGAGTAGAAATGATCCTTGTCCATGTGGATCTGGTAAAAAATTCAAGAAATGTTGTGGAGCTCTATAAAATAAATAAAGTCAGAGCAGCTATGATAACTATCGTTGCTACAGCTATTGCAATATTTTTTTTGGATTTAATTATTTCTTTAAAATCTAATCCAGAAGTTTGAATTGCACTTAGGCTTTCTGGACTAGATACAAATCCTTTACTTCTTCCAATTTTTAAGAATTTATCTTTTCTATGATTAAGAATTTCTTCAGAAGTTAAGGTTTTAAAAAAATCTAAATTTTGAGAAATAGAATTCCTTATATTTTCAAGAATTATATCTCTGTCTCTATGAGCGCCACCTAAGGGTTCTGGAATTATTTCATCAATAATATTTAGCTCCAATAAATCTTTAGCAGATAACTTCATTGCTTTTGCAGCATCCAGCATTTTTTTTGGATCTCTCCACAATATAGTTGCACATCCCTCAGGTGATATTACTGAATAAATTGCATTCTCAAGCATTAAAACTTTATTTGATGATGCAAGAGCTATTGCTCCACCTGAACCACCTTCACCTATCACTATAGCTAAAGTTGGGACTTTGAGTTTCATACAACACTCGATTGACTTGGCGATTGCTTCTGCTTGTCCTCTTTCCTCTGCCCCCACTCCTGGATATGCACCAGGAGTATCAATAAAAGATATAATTGGAATATTAAACCTATCTGCTAGTTCCATTAGTCTAATAGTTTTTCTATAACCCTCTGGTCTCATCATGCCAAAGTTTCTCTCAATTCTAGCTTCTAAATTTTCACCCTTTTCTTGACCAATTACTAATACTGATTGACCTTTAAATTTTGCAAAGCCTGAAATAACCGATTTGTCTTCTCCATAATATCTATCACCCTCTAATGGGATAAAATCTTCAAACAAGTTATCAATAAAAAACTTAGATTTAGGTCTATCCTCGTGCCTTGCAACTAATGTAATTTGCCAGGGATCTAAATTCTCATAAATATTTCTTAGCTTCTCATCTATTTCTTCCTGAGTTTTAGAAATTTTTTTTGTATCGACTTCTGTCAACCCTTCTTGATTAAAAGGATCTTTTAATTTTTCTAATTCATTTTCAAGATTTTTTATATCTGTTTCAAAATTTAAATAATTTTTCATATTAATATGATTATACTTATATAAGAAAAATGACAATAAAATGTCTATGATACTATTATGTATTTGACTTAAACAAACTAGGGTTTAAATATTTCCAGATGACATCAAAATATCATTCTATTGGCAATCTTAAGGTATCAGAAGAATTATTACATTTCGTAAATAATGAGTTATTTAATGGCACTGATATTTCCCCAGAAAAATTCTGGAAAGATTTTGACAAAGCAGTTCATGAACTAGCTCCTAAAAATAAAGAACTGATTGTTTTTAGAGAAACACTTCAAAAAAAAATTGATAAATGGCACATTGATAACAAAGGAAAAGACATTCAAATTAAAGAATACAAAAATTTTTTAAAAGAAATAGGCTATTTAAAAGATGAAGGTCCTGATTTTAAAATTGAAACAAGTGATATTGACGAAGAGATCGCTACAATAGCTGGACCTCAATTAGTTGTTCCAATTATGAATGCTCGTTACGCTTTGAATGCTGCTAATGCAAGATGGATGAGTTTGTACGATAGTTTGTATGGTACTGATGCAATCGAAGCATCTGAAGATAGCACGTCAGAAAGATATGATCCGGAACGAGGAGAGATTGTAATTAAGTATGGTAGGGAATTTTTAGATAAATATTTTGCTTTAAAGGATTTTAGCTGGAAAAAAATAACTGGAATTGCAATTCAAGATAAAAATTTAAAAATTTTAAAAGGTATTGATGTGACAACTTTGAAAGATGCAAGTAAATTTATTGGTCATCGAGGTGAAGCAGATAACCCATCCGCAATAATATTAAAAAATAATAACCTTCATATTGAAATACTTAAAAATCCAAGAGCTTTTAGTGCTCAGCAGGATCATGCAGGAATAAGTGACATAATACTAGAATCTGCAGTTTCAACAATATGTGATAATGAAGACAGCGTTGCAGCAGTGGACGCTCAAGATAAAGTGAGCTGTTATAGAAATTGGCTTGGATTAATGAAGGGTGATCTAGTCACACGGTTTGAAAAAGAGGGAAAAACATTAGAGAGAAAACTGAATCCAAACAGAAGTTACATTTCAAAAGAAGGAAAAGGATTAAAATTACATGGTAGAAGTCTTTTATTAATTAGAAATGTTGGTCATTTGATGACTAATCCCTCTATAATATTGAAAGATGGAAGTGAAATTCCAGAGGGATTGATGGATGCTTTTATAACAACTGCAGCAGCTCTTCAGGATATTAAAAAAAAAGGAAATTCAAGAACTGGTTCGATATATATTGTAAAACCAAAGATGCATGGTCCAGACGAAACAGCATTTACAAATGAAATCTTTACTAAAGTTGAAGAGATACTTAAATTAAAAAAATACACCTGTAAAATTGGAATTATGGACGAAGAAAGAAGAACGTCATCAAATCTTAAGGAGTGTATCAGAACCTTAAAACATAGAGTTTTCTTTATTAATACTGGTTTCCTTGATCGTACAGGTGATGAAATGCACACATCAATGGAAGCAGGACCAATGATTAAAAAGGGTGATATGAAATCCTCAAAATGGATTGGGGCTTATGAAAATAACAATGTTGATATAGGTTTAGCCTGTGGCTTTTCAGGTAAAGCTCAAATAGGTAAAGGAATGTGGGCTATGCCTGATAAGATGAAAGATATGTTAGATCAAAAAACTGGTCATCTTAAAGCGGGAGCAAATTGTGCGTGGGTTCCGTCTCCAACTGCGGCAGCTCTTCATGCTTTACATTATCATGAAATTAATATTTTTGATGTTCAAAAAAAATTAGCCAAAAGAGAAAAGGCAAATATTGATGATCTACTTACTATTCCTATTGCAGACAGACCGAATTGGTCAGTTGATGAAATTAATAGAGAAATCTCAAATTCTGCTCAGACATTACTTGGTTACGTTGTAAGATGGATTGATCAAGGTATAGGTTGTTCTAAAGTACCAGACATAAACAATGTTGGGTTGATGGAAGACAGGGCAACCTTAAGGATTTCTTCTCAACATATTGCAAACTGGGTACATCACGGTGTTACAACAAAGATACAAGTCATAGAAATAATGAAAGAAATGGCAAAGATTGTGGACAAACAAAATGAGAATGATCGAAATTATATTAAAATGAGCACTGATTATGATAGGTCCATAGCATTTCAAACTGCATGTGAACTTATTTTTAAAGGAAAAGATCAACCTTCAGGATACACGGAGCCACTATTACATTTAAATCGATTAAAAAAAAAATTAACTTGAATTAGAGTTTAATTTAGATCTATTTTTAAAAGCAGAAAGCAAAGTACCATCATCAAGACTCTCTATTTCGCCACCAACTGGCAGACCTTGCGCTAATTTTGTAATCTTAGCATTTGTATCTTTTAAACTATCTTGTATATAAAATGCCGTTGTTTGACCTTCTACTGTTGCACTAGTTGCTAAAATAACTTCATCAATTTTCTCTTTCTTTACTCTTTCAATCAAAGAATTGATTAATAAATCTTCTTTTTTATTACCAGCAGATGATATCGTTCCACCTAAAATATGAAAATAACCCTGAAAAATATTTGAATTTTCTATCGACCACTGATCAGCAATATCTTCAACTACACAAATTTTTGTAAATTTATTTTTTGTATTCTCACAATTTGAACATCCGGCTAAATTAGACTTTAAGGTGCCACATAAATTACATCTCACAACATTTTTATAAACTTGAGCCAAAGTATTCGCCAACGGCTTTACAAGCTCATTTCTATTATTTACTAATTTTAAAACAATTCTTTTTGCAGATTTAGGTCCCAGACCTGGTAATTTTGATATCAACTTAATAAGTTCTTCTATCTCTGAGATATTTTGCATTTACTATAGTGGCCACTTAAATCCAGGTATCCCAAGCCCACCTGTTGCTTTTGAAATTTCTTCAGCTGTTTTTGTTTTAAGTTGTGACTTAGCGCTATTATGAGCAGCAACTATTAAATCTTCTATTATAGTTTTATCTTCTTTCATGATTTCCTCTGATAATTTGATTGATTGCATCTCTCCCTCTCCATCAAGAATTACTTTTACTGAATTTGAACCTGAAACTCCCTCAACTCTGATTTCCTTAATTTTTTTTTGACTTTCTTTCATTTTAGACTCAAGTTCTTTTGCTTTATCTAAAATTTTTGTAAAATCAGTCATGAGGCTCATCCTCTTTATTTAAATTAACATCAATTAATTCTGCGTCAGGAAAATTTTTTATTACATCTTTATAAGTTTTTGAACTTTTTATTTCTTCTATTAAAGATTTCTTTATTTCTTGTCTTTTTTCTTTCATTGAAACGTCACCTTTTAATTGACTAAATGAAATCATCCATCTCTCACCTGTCCATTCAAAAAGTTTTGAGGAAAGTTCTTTAACAAAATTTTTATCTAAATTTTCATTAAAAGATATCTCAATTATATTTTTTTCAAATTTTACAAGATTAACGTTTTTTTCCAATTCATACTTAAGTTTAATTTCTTTTTTATCAACACAAGTCTGTATTAACTTTTCCAAGTTATTAATAAATATTTTTTTTTCAGATTTAATTTCTTTATGAATTTCTGGTTTACTTTTTTCTTCTTGATAAATATTCTTAATTTGATTTATTGGTTTTGATTGATCATAAATTTCTTTATCTATAACTGGATTTTCGCTTAAAGAATTTATATCTGTATTTTTCTCCAATTTTATCGAACTTAAATATATCAGCCTTAACAAAAACATCTCCATTGATAAATGTTGATTTGAAACTATAACGAGTTCATCAAGAGTCGATATTGTAAATTGCCAAAATAAAATCAATACGCTCGGATCAAGATTTTTATTTAAATCTTTGATCCTTTGAAATTCTTGGTCATTTAATGAGAAATTTGTGCTTTCTAATGTTAATGACTTAATATTTTTAAAGTAATAAAGTAATTCTAAGAAATCATTGATAAAGATTTTTGGCTCAACACCTTGGTCATAAATTTTTCTATAAATCTCTATAACTTTAATCTCATCTCCGTTAAGAATAAATTCAAATAAATCGATTAATTGTGATTTATCAAAAAAACCAAAAATTTTTTGTGCTGTTTTTAAATCTAATTCAGTTTTAGAATCTAAAGTTAACAATGCTCTATCTAATAAGGATAGTGCATCTCTTACTGAACCTTCCGAAATTTTTACTATTAATTTTAATGCATCATCAGTGATTTTGCCTCCCTCTTTATCTTTAATATTTTTGATATAATTGAATAATTCAGACGATTTAATTCTTGATAAATCAAATCTTTGACATCTTGATATAACTGTAACTGGAATCTTTTTTATTTCAGTTGTTGCAAAAATAAACTTTAGATATTCTGGTGGTTCTTCTAAAGTTTTTAAAAGGGCATTAAATGCTTGTTTGCTCAACATATGAACCTCATCAATTATAAAAATTTTATACTTTGATGAAGTTGGTCCATATCTAGAAAACTCAATTAATTCTCTAACATCGTCTACACCGGTTCTGCTCGCAGCATCCATTTCTAAAACATCAATATGATTAGAATTAGTTATCGCCTGACAATTATCACATTTATTTTGACAATTTTTTTGAATTCCATTTTTACAATTAAGTGCCTTAGCAACTATTCTTGCTATAGTGGTTTTTCCAACTCCTCTAATTCCAGTGAATAAATATGCATTAGGAACTTTATTAGCCACTATTGAATTTGTTATAGTTTCTGCAACTACATCTTGACCAATAAGATCATCAAAATTTTGTGGTCTATATTTAAGTGCTAATACTTTTGTATCATTGCTCATATTTACGAGGAGACTAGAACCTGAAAAACTGTCTTTACGACTGCTTCCGTTAAGATCTGGTCGGGTTCAAGCAGCATCCACCTCTAGCCTCCAAAACTATTATAACAGTAATAATTTCTTATCTACAAGAAAAGTTATTTATTTATTTCTCTCTGTTTGTCAGCTTCAAAAACACCTAGGACGTGAAAATCTTGGCAATGTAATCCTAAATCTTCAAGTGATTTTTGTACTCTTGGCTCTTCAATATGACCATCTAAATCACATAAAAAGAAAAAAGAGTCGAAAGAATTTTTTTCAGGATAACTCTGCAACTTTGTTAGATTTACTCCATTAATAGCAAACCCACCTAAAGATTGATACAGGGCTGCAGGTTTACTTTTTAATTTAAATAAAAAAGAAGTAATATATTTTTTTCCACTAAATTCAGGTTGTAATATTTTTTTACCCATAACAAGAAATCTTGTTAAATTTCCTTTCTCATTCTCAATATTGTTTTTTATAATTTCTAAATTATATGTTTTAGCACTTAATGAAGAGGCTATTGCAGCTTTAGATTTATCTTTGCTTATTGAAACCATCTCTGCAGATCCAGCCGTGTCAGCTCTTACATGTTCAGTGAGATTATTAGATTTTATAAATTTTGAACATTGTGAAAGTGCTTGGGCATGAGAATAAACATCTTTGATCTCTGAAACTTTAGTTCCAGGTATCCCCAATAAATTATGTTCTATTTTTTGAAAATACTCTGCATAAATGTTTAGTCTGTATTCAAATATTAAATATTCAATTCCAATGTTACCAGTAATTCTATTAGACTCTGGAATTATAATTTTTGAATTTGTATCTTTTGATGCTTGGACAAAACAATCATCAAAAGTTTTACAAGGCACAACTTCAGCTTTAGGATCAATGGATAAAGCAGCTAAGTGTGAATAAGCTCCAAAAGTTCCTTGAAAATAAATTTTACTCATTAAGACTTATATTCCATAATTTTTTTTATAGCCATAAAATCCTCTTCAGTATCTACTCCAATTGGTGATGATTTTGCAAGAGCTACGTTAATATTTATATTATTATCTAATGCTCTTAACTGCTCTAATCTATTTTTAATTTCGTTTTGAGACTGTTTAAAAGAAATAAATTTTTTCAAGATTTCTACATTATAACAGTAAATTCCTAAATGATGATAAGTCTGACTATTTTCATTGTCTAATTTTCTCATAAAATTTAATGCTCGAGGAAATTTTGTATGATCTAAACTTTCTTCTGTAATTACTTTAACAATATTATGATTTTCAAAAATTTTTTTATCATTGATTTTTGCTGCCAAGGTTCCCAAATCACGCTTGGTCTTAATCATGTTGCTATTTAAATTTTGAATATCCTCAACATTCATCAATGGTTCGTCGCCCTGTAGATTCATCACTAATTCTGCATCTTTTCTACCTAGCTTAACCAATGCTTCGTAAATTCTATCAGTTCCTGATTTATGATTATTACTTGTTAGAATTGCTTCTCCACCATTCTTTCTTACATCTTCTACAATTTCTTGATCTTCTGCAGCAACAAATACCTCTCCAATATCAGCCTGTAGAGCAGTTTTGTAAACATGAGAAATAATAGATAATCCATTAATTTTCAGCAAAGGTTTGCCAGGTAATCTTGATGCTGATAACCTAGAAGGAATTATAACTAATGTCTTCATTTTTCTTTCAATTTTTCATTACAATATAAATAGAGGCAAAAATGTACATTAAAAATATAAGCAATTTTATATTTATAGTGCTATATGTTCAAAATAATTTTAAGAAATGGATTCTTTCGAGCTAAATAAAATAATAGCTGCAATATTAATGGTAGCACTTCTAATAATAGGTATTGGAAAGCTTTCAAATGTTATCTTTCATGTTGAAAAGCCTGAAACACCTGGTTACTCAGTTGAGGTAGAGCAGACTACTGTTGCAAGTTCGGAAACAAGTTCACAAGCAACCGAAGATAAAATTGATATCGCTGCACTAATCGCTATGGGAGATATTGCCACTGGAGAAAAGGTTTTTAAAAAATGTGCTGCATGTCACTCTATTGTAAAAGGTGGAAAAAATAATATTGGTCCAGCATTGTATAATGTCGTTGGTAGAGATGTGGGTGCTGTAAGTGATTATAAATATTCTAAAGCTCTTGCAGCCTACGGAAAAGCCTGGACTTTTGAAGAACTTAACGGATACCTAGTTAAACCAGCTAAATGGATTAAAGGAACAAAAATGGCTTTCGCTGGGTTAAGAAAAGAAAAAGATAGAGCCTCTGTTATTTTGTACTTAAATCAAAATTCAGATAATCCATTGCCATTACCTTAATTTTCCAAAACAATAAAGTAATATAGATTTTTGAACATGGACCCTGTTAAGAGCTTGTTGCCATACTTTTGATTGTTTGCTCAAGAAAACATTATCATCTACCTCTTTACCTCTAGGCAAGCAATGAAGAAAAATGCAATCTTTTTTTGCAAAGCTCATTAATTTTTTATTTATCTTAAATTTTTTAAATTGATTCAATTTTTTTGATTTATTCACTTTATCATTCATAGAAATTACTTTATCCGAAAAAATAACATCTGCTCCTTTTGCTGCTTTATTTGCATCATTAAAAAAGTGGATTTTATTTTTATTATCTTCAATATATCTAATTATTTTTTTACTTGGTTTATATTTTTTTGGACATCCAATACTCAGTTTGAATGAAAACTTTATTGAGGCAGCAATTAAGGAATTTAAAACATTATTAGAGTCACCTATCCAAGTAATATTCAAGGTTGATATTGTTTTTTTTTTAATTTCCTCCACAGTAAAAATATCTGATAAAATTTGGGTAGGATGGGAACTAGGGCTTAAGCCATTTATAATAGGTATAGATAAATATTTTTTAAATTCCTCTAGTTTTTCATCACTATCGGTTCTAAGCATAAAAGCGTTTCCAAAATTAGATAAAATTTTAGCTGTGTCTTGAATGCTTTCTCCACCCTTTGACAAATGAAGTTCATCTGGTCTAAGTGTTAAGGTGCTACCACCCAGTTGCTTAATTGCTAAATAAAAACTCAATCTAGTTCTCAGGCTAGATTTTTCAAACATTTGTATTAATAACTTTCCTTTTAAGGGTGCCCCTTTGTCAATCTGAAGATTATCTAATTTTTTTCTCCATTTTTTTCGTCTTTTTGCATCAATAAGAATTTTTTTTAAGTCACTTACGGGAATATCTTTTAAGTTTATAAAATTTTTCATTCTAATTAAGTTCTTTACAAACTTTATTTATAATTTTTAAAGAAAGATCCAGATCACTTTTTTTCACATTTAACGGAGGAAGTATACGAATAACATTTTCTGAAGCTCTTATTGTGAGCAATCTATTTTCCATGAGTTTTTTTATAAAAGTTGTTTGATCTTTATGTAATTGAATTCCTATTAGGAAACCTTTTCCTCTTATACTCTTAATTATATGTGGATATATCTCTTGAATATTTTTTAATTCAATAAGAAAATATTTTGATAGATTTTCAACATTTTTCAAAAATTTTTTACTTGAAACTATATCCATTACTGTATTCCCAACAGCCATAGCCAGAGGGTTACCACCAAAAGTGGAACCATGGGTTCCGGGTACCATTCCAGAGGCAACTTTTTTATTCATTAAAACAGCGCCTAGTGGAAATCCACCACCTATTCCCTTTGCGATTGGAACAATATCAGGTTTAATCTTTGACTTTTCAAATGAAAAAAAGCTTCCTGTTCTTGAGATTCCACACTGCACTTCATCTAAAATCAATAATATTTTTTTCTTATTACATAATTTTCTTAATTCTTTTAAACACCAGTCTGGAATTACTTTAATCCCTCCTTCACCCATGATTGGTTCAATCATTATGGCTGCAGTTTTTTTTGTAATCTTTTTTTTGAGCGATTTGTGGTCTCCAAATCTAAAATGATCAAATCCTGATATTTTTGGGCCAAATCCCTCTGTCATTTTTTTAGATCCACTGGCATAAATTGCAGCTAAAGTTCTTCCATGAAATGAGTTTTTTACACATAAAATTCTATTTTTATCTGGTTTTCCAATAGAATAAAAATATCTTCTAGCCACTTTAATTGCTGCCTCTGTAGCTTCTGCTCCACTATTTTGAAACATTACAAAATCTGCAAATGTTTTTTGGCATATTTTTTTAGCCAATTTTTCTCCCTCAGGGATTTGAAAAGCATTTGAAACATGCCAAAGTTTTTTTGATTGACTATTTATTGTTTTTATTAGTTTTGGATGTGCGTGTCCTAGAGAATTAACTGCTATACCTTGAACAAAATCTAAATACTTTTTATTATCTTTTGTGTATAGGTAGCTTCCCTTTCCATACTTAAAAGAGATTTTTTTTCTATTATAATTTTTTGCTAAATAGGTCATAAAATTTATTAATATACTTCTATATTTAAAGATTTCATTGATACAAGTCAGGATTGAAATTTTTTTTCATTTTTTTGTTAATAACTGTAAATATCAGCTTGTTATTATCTTATTAAAACCCCTATATAGTATTACATATTTTAATTAACACATTATGTAGTTTTAAATGAGTTGGACTGAAGAAAAAGTTGAAAAATTGAGAGAGCTTTGGGGTAAAGGCAATACTGCAAGTCAAATTGCAGAGATAATAGGTGGAATAAGTCGTAATGCAGTTATTGGGAAAGCTCATAGATTAAATCTTTCTGCTAAAATTAAGACCAGATCTTCAAGTATTAATCAGAACTCAAAACAATATCAGGGAAGTAACAAAATTAAAACGGGCAAAGGTAGAAAAAATAGATTTAAATCTTTAATAATTGAGAAAGATTTTGAGCCAGAAAATCCAAAACAACTGGAGGAGCTAAATGATAATTCATGCAAATGGCCTATTGGTCATCCTGATGAAAAATCTTTTTATTTTTGTGGAAGAACATCTTTAAAAGATTTTTCTTATTGTAAACTTCATTTGCTTTATGCTTATCAACCAAAAGGTAAAAAAGAAGATAGCAATGATAAAGAAGTTATCCATGAATATGTTGAAAAGAAAATTCAAACTGGCTAATTAGATATTATTTTTTTTTACATTTTCAGATTCATATTTTTTAGTCGAAAATTGTCCACCATCCCTCCACATAAAAGCATATTTCTCTACTTCCTCTTTAAATTTTAGCTTACTAGGTAAACCTAAATCAAAATTAGTTTTGTATTTACCTGAGGGGACATTATCATATTTTAATAATCTAAGTTGATCTTCAGTGAGAAGTGGCTTAGGAAGTAATTGAAATAATTTGGCAGACAATTTAGCTAATGTTAATGGAAAGGGTATTAATAATCTTTTTTTATTAATCAAATTTAAGAGTATTTCTAAAATCTCTTTAAAAGTTAATTTTTCAGGACCAACGCATTCAATTATTTGCGACTCTGAGCCTTCGGAGATTATATGATAAATTATATCAGTTAAATCTGAACAATGTATCGGCATGAAACTTGTTTTTCCCGAGTAATATAATGGAAAAACTGGAAGTCTGCTCAATAAGGTCATGAATTGAGTGCTAAAATTGTCAGAATTTGAGAAAATTATAGATGGTCTCAAAATTGTACTTTTTGAAAAATTGTCTAAAATATTTTTTTCACCTTCAAGTTTTGAGATTGCATATTTAGAATCTACCGCTTCATTTACTCCCAATGCAGAAACATGAATAAAATTATCTAAATTATGTTTTTTACAAAGTTTGGCTATTAACTTTGGAAAAATTGTATGAATATTTTTGAAAGTATTTCCTCTTTTTTTTTCAAACAAAATACCTATTAAATTTATACAGCAATCTGCTTCAATAAATAATTTTTCTATCTTTTTTTCTTCAAAAACGTTTGCTTCTACAATATCTATATACCCCGCATTTGCTTGTGTTTTTATTTTTAGACCTTTTTGATGAATATTTCTCGTTACTACTGTAACCTTAATGTTATTTTTTGTCAGTTTTCTAATTAGAGAACTTCCAATTTGACCACTTCCACCAAATATTAGACAATTTTTTGCATTCATATATATATGTTATAGTAAAATATGGATATTAAACTTCACAAAAATGACTTACCAGATGATATAGATTTAGGCAATTTAATAGCTGTAGATGGTGAATTTATGGGGTTAAATATAAGACGTGATCCATTATGTCTTATTCAAATCTCAAGTGGTAATTCAGATGCACACATCATTCAACTTGATAGAATTAATTATAAAGCCCCAAATCTAATCAGGGTCTTACAAAATGATAAGATTAAGAAAATTTTTCATTATGGGAGAGCAGATTTGGCTTTTATTAAATTTTATTTAAAAACTGAAACTAATAATATATTGGATACAAAAATTGCCTCAAAACTATCTAGGTCCTATTCTGATAATCATTCATTAAAGACACTAATTAAAGAATTTATAAACGTTGATATTAACAAACAATTTCAAAGCTCTGATTTTGGTGGAGAACTAACACCTGCGCAATTAAAATATTGTGCAAACGATGTAATTTATTTACATAAGATTCACGAGGAGCTTGAAAAAATTCTCGTACGAGAAAATAGATTTGAATTATATAAAGAATGTCTTAAATTTTTAAAAACAAGAGTCGATTTAGACCTTGCTTTATTCAAAGATGATATATGGGCTCATTAAATAAAAATACAAATTATAGAAAAATTGCAAAGGAAGTTATCGATTTAGAAATCAAAGCTTTGCGGAAACTAAAAAAAGCTCTTAATAAAAACTTTGATAAAGCTGTAAATGCAATTGTAAATTGTCAATCAAAAGTAATCTTATGTGGAGTTGGAAAAAGTGGGATTATCGCTGGCAAGATTTCTGCAACTCTTTCATCAATTGGGACACCTTCATTTTCTCTTTCAGCAAATGACTGTTCTCATGGGAACATGGGTAGCATCTCAAGAAAAGATGTTTTAATTTTAATAAGTTATTCTGGAAACTCCATTGAATTAAAAAATATAATTAATTATGCAAACAGAAATAAAGTTTTGTTAATTGGTATTACATCAAAAAAAAATTCAGATTTGTATAAAAACAGTGACATTGGTTTAATTACACCAGAGGTTAAAGAAGCTGGTCTAGAAATGATACCAACCTCTAGTACAATAAATCAACTAAGTATTGGAGATGCTCTGGCTATTTCAACTTTAAAAAAGAAAAAAATAAATAACTTGGATTTCAAAAAATTCCATCCCGCTGGAAGCCTCGGGGAAAAATTAAAGACTGCGCAAGATTTGATGCTGACAAAAGAAAAAATACCTTTTATCGATGAAAATAAATCGATGACTAAAGCATTAAAGATCATGACAGAAAAAAAATTAGGTACGCTAATTGTTAGAAATAAAAAAAATTATACAACTGGGATCATTACTGATGGTCAAGTAAGGAGATTTAATTTAAAAAATTTAAACCTTAAATTTCTAAAAGTTAAAGACGTAATGACAAAAAATCCGATAAAAGTAGATAAGGATATATTAGCTACAAAAGCTCTTGCTATAATGAATGAAAAAAAAATTACCAGTCTGTGTGTTTATGAAAATAAAAAAAAATTTATTACTGTAGGAATTTTGCACATTCATAATATTTTGAATAGAAAAATTTATTAATATAAATGGATATTAAAAAAATTTTCCAGTACAGTTTATTAATTTTACTTTTTTTAGTTAGTTTTTTATTTTATTTTAAATATTTTACTCAAGACGTAACAAAAGTTGAAAATAATATATCCGAAAAAACAATAGAAACAAAAAATTCTGAGGTAAATCAAAAAAATAATGATAAAAATATTATTGAAAATTTAAAATACATTTCTGAAGATTTATTGGGCAACAAATATACAGTTAATGCTCAATCAGCTACTTTAAAAGAAGATAAATTAAATGAAGTTCAGCTTTTTGAGGTAAATGCTGAGGTAACCAGGGAAAATCAAGAAGTTATTTATATTTACTCTAAAACAGCCAATTATAATAAAATAAATAATAATACTGTTTTTAAGGAAAAAGTTAATGTTAAATATGGAAATCAAACTATAAATTCTGAAATTTTAAATCTAAACTTTGAATCTAATTTAATAGAAATTTTACAAAATGTTTACTATGTCAATGAAAATACAAAAATTAAAGCAGATAAAGTCGAGATTGACTTATTAGATAAAAAATTAAAAATATCTATGATAAACAAAAAAGATAAAGTAAATATTACAAGCAAATACTGATTATGGCGATTATTAAAAAATTTCGTATTAAAAACTTTAAGCAAGAAAAGGAGTTGTTAAGATTAGATAAAATTTCTTTATATTTTGGTAAGCGTAAGATTTTAGAAGATTTAAGTCTAAGTTTAAACCAGGGTGAAATTCTTGGATTATTAGGACCTAATGGAGTTGGTAAATCTACAATTTTCAACCTAATTATAGGGTTGTTAAAGCCAAATTATGGATCTGTATTTATAGAAAAAAAAAATGTAACACAAGATCCTATATTTTATCGAACAAAAAACTACAAAATTGGATATGTGCCTCAACATGGAGGTTATTTTCATGATCTTACTTTAAGAGAAAATTTAAAAGCAATAAGCGAAATAGTAATAGAAGATAAAAAATTAAGAGATGAAAAAATAAACCTTTTAATTTCAAAGTTTGAACTTGAGCCATTACAAAATATAAAGGCTGAATTTCTATCTGGGGGACAAAAAAAACGATTAGTAATTTCTTTAGCATTATTAAGCAATCCTAAAATTTTATTACTAGACGAACCTTTCGCAGCTTTAGATATTATGACAATTAAGAACCTCCAGCAAATAATTGTTGATTTACAAACTCAAAATAATATTTCAATAATTTTATGTGACCATCAAGCGAGAGATCTGTTAACTTGCGTGGATCTAGCAATTGTATTATCTAATGGGAGAGTGATTGCAAAGGATACTCCTAATAATCTCATTAAAAATATCGATGCACAAAACGCCTACTTCGGTGAATCTTTTAAAATAAGTTAATTTATTTCAATGTCTAATTTTGTAAAAATAAAGAATAAAATTAATGGATTTAGCAAAAAATTATTAATAGATGGCGATAAAAGTTTATCAATAAGGTGGGCTTTATTATCTTCACAATCTTCTAAAAAAAGTAGAGCATCAAATTTGTTGCTATCAGAAGATGTTATAAGCACTTTAAATTGTTTAAAAAAACTTGGAGTAAAAATAAAGATTTCAAAAAATTTTTGTGAAATAAAAGGTTTAGGTCTAAATGGATTCAAATATAAAGATAATTTAATTTTAGATGCTGGAAATTCAGGTACCCTAGCTAGACTTATATTGGGTTTATTAGCTCACTCAAAAAAAAAAATAAGACTAAAAGGAGATAGAAGTTTGTCAAAAAGAGATTTTCTTAGAGTTATAAACCCATTGGAAAAATTTGGAGCAAAATTTAATAGTAACGACGGTAAGCTTCCAATTAAAATCCAAGGAACAGACCACTCAAAACCAATAAAATACTTTGAAAATAAAGGATCTGCTCAATGTAAAAGCGCTGTGATGTTTGCTGCTTTAAATACTTTTGGTGAGACTATAATCAAAGCTAAAAAATCAAGGGATCATAGTGAATTGTTATTTAAACACTTAAAGTTACCAATAAAAATTAGAAAAAGAGATAACTTTGATATTATAAAAATTACTGGCAAGCATAATATACCTGCATTAAACTATAATATACCTTCAGACATTAGCTCGGCAGCTTTTTTTATTGTATTAACTGTGCTAGCAAAAAATTCTAGACTTAAAATAAAGAACGTAAATATAAATCCATCTAGAATAGGACTGCTCTCTATTCTCAAACTTATGGGTATCAAAATTTTAAGATCTAATATAAAAAACTATAAAGGTGAAAAAATTGCTGACTTGAGTATCAAAAGCACAAACAAAATTAAATCAATCAATTGTCCTATAAAATTAAATAGTTCAGCAATTGATGAATTTTTATTGATCTTTTTGGTTGCTGCTAAAGCAAAAGGAGTTTCCTATTTTAAAGATTTATCTGAGTTAAACCAAAAGGAAAGTCCTAGACTCAAATGGGGCTCCATAATCCTTAACAAAATTGGTATTAAAAATGTGGTTAACAGAAATAGTATTAAGATTTTTGGTAATCCAAACTTAAAGATTAATAAAAAAATTATCATTAAAAATTTTCTAAAAGATCATAGAGTTTTTATGACAAGCGTTATTGCTGCACTTTCATTTGGGGGAGAATGGCAAATATTTGATAAAGATTCTATAAATACGTCGTTCCCCTCATTTTTAGAAAAAATTCATCATTTAGGTGCAAAAATAGACTAATTTTTTCTTTAAAGTTGAAATAATCAGAAAAATTAAAAATATTTTTGTAAAATATAATATTTTTCAATGATTTTGCTAAATTTCATTCTTGATTAAAACCATTATTTTATCTAAATATTCGGAGTTTTTTAAAAAATTAACATTAAGGATACAATAAACAAATTTATAAATGGAAATATACAAAGACCTTTCAAACCCAGCTTCTAAAGAATTTGAAAAATTACTTAACAATCAATTTACAAAAAATACTATTGAGGAAGGAAAAATCATCGAAGGTAAAATAAATAAAATAACTGAGAAATTTGTTTTTTTATTTATAGAAGGGTTAAAGAGCGAACCAGTTCTTGATATTAATGAACTTAAGAGCATGGGCCTTGCAAAAAATATTGCAATAGGTCAAACAATTTCAGTACTTTTAGAAAAAATAGAAGATAAGAATGGTGATGTTGTAGTATCAGCAAGTAAAGCTCAAAAAATCAAAGGTTGGGACAAACTTGTTGAGGCATATGAGAAAAAAGAGCCCATCATGGGTAAAATTACATCAAAGTGTAAAGGTGGATGTATTGTAGAACATTTGGACACAGGTTCCCTCATGTTTTTACCAGGGTCGCAAATTAGTGATAAACCTCTTAAGAATATAGATCATCTTATGAACGAACCACAAAAATTTGCATTAATAAAATTAGATAAAATTAGAGGAAATGCATGTGTTTCAAGAAGAGAAATAATATCAACATTTAAAAAAGAAGATAAAGCAAAAATTATTGAAAAGTATAAAGTAGGTGACATTATAAAAGATGCAGAAGTAAAAGGTTATAGTTCTTTTGGATGTTTTTTTAATGTAAACAATGAACTAGATGTTCTAGTCCATCTTCAAGAAATTTCATATAGTCGAGTTAGTCATCCTGATGAAATATTTAATATTGGTGAAAAACATAATTTGAAAGTTATTAGTGTTGATAAAGAGAAATTACAGGTTGGTTGTTCCATCAAACAGTTATCACCCGACCCATTCGAACATATTGAAAACTATGAGTTAAATAAAATCTATAAGGCAAAAGTAGTTAAGATTATGGACTTTGGAGCGTTTTGTGAATTAGAGCCGGGATTAACAACGCTATTACACTCTAGTGAAATTAGTTGGATCAAAAAAAACATTTCTGTGAAAAAAATGTTTAATGTTGGTGATGAAATTGACTGTGTAATAACTGAAATTGATAAAACAAAAAGACGTGTTGCAATTTCTCACAAGCTGACCAAGGAAAACCCTTTTGAAGCTTTTGAGAAAAAGTATCCTGTTGGAACTGAAGTAGATGGAGAAGTTGTGAATAAAAACGAATACTCTTTATTTGTTAATGTAGAAAATTCAGATATTGATGCTTTTTTACACTGTAATGATTTGACTTATCTAGAAAATGGTGAGGAGGAATTAAAAAAATTTAATAAAGGTGATAAAATTAAAGTAAAAGTTTTAGAGATAAAGACTAGTGATCAAAAAATAAGAGTTGGTTTAAAACAAACTCAACCAGACCCATTTGACTGGTTTAAAGACATTAAGGTAAATGATATAATAACTGTTAAAATTGTTTCCACAGATAATAAAGGACTAATTGTAAGACCAGAGGAGTGTGAGATGGATTTTATAATTAAAAAAAATCAGATTGCAATAAACCCTGCGGATGCTAGGACCTCTAGATTTACCGGTGGAGAAAGAATCGACTGTGCAGTTTCTGAAATAGATTTTAATAAAAGAAAAGTAACTTTAAGTATAAAGTTATTAGAGGAATTACAAAAAAAAGAGGCTTTGGAAAAATATGGATCAGAAGGGTCTGGAAAGAACCTTCCATTTTCAACTCTATCTGAGGATCTAAACAAAAAAAATAAAAAATAAAATTGGCGATTGTAAAATCAAAGCTTTTAAAACAATTATCAAAAAACTATCCTAATTTTTTAAAAAAAGATTTAGAGAAATTCTTAAATATCATTCTAAAAGAAATAAAAAATTCACTTAAACGTACAGAAAGAGTTGAATTGAGAGGATTTGGAGTTTTTTCAACTAAAATTCAAAAAGCTAGAATATCAAGAAACCCCAAAACAAATAAAAAAATTCATACGCCTGAAAAAAAAACAATTCACTTCAAAATGTCAAAAGATTTGTTTAAAATTTTAAATGATGAAAAAAAATAAAATATTTGTTGCTTGTGATAGTACTAATATTTTAAAAATTAAAAAAATTATAAAAGAAACACAAAGTAGAAAATTAAATATTGGATATAAATTTGGTTTAGAATTTTTAAACTCAAAATATGGAAGAGTTTTCTTATCTAAAATTAAAAAAAAGATAATATTTGCTGATATTAAAATTCATGATATTCCAAATACTTGTGTATCGACTATTAAAGCAATAAAAGATTTGAATGTTAATTACCTGACTATACATATAAGTTCTGGCTTAGAGGCTTTAAAAGCTAGTAAAAAAGTATCTGGAAAAATAAAATTAATAGGTGTCACAACACTTACTTCTTTAAATAATAAATCTTTAAAAGAGATTGGTTACAGTAAAAATATCAATCAACTAGTAGCACATCAAGCTAAATTAGCAAAAAAAGCTAACTTAGATGCTATTGTGTGTAGTGCACGAGAAGTTAAAATTGTTAAAAAATTCTTCAAAAAAGAAATAATTACCCCAGGAATAAGATTTAATACTAAAACAAATGATCAAAAAAGAGTTGTTACTCCAAGACAAGCTTATGAGAATGGTAGTGATTGGCTTGTGATAGGAAGGCCAATAACAAAAGGCAACATAAGAAAAAATATCCAAACATTAATTGATCATTTAAGTCAATGATCAAAGGTTTAAAAATTTGTGGGATCTCAGATCCCGAAACTTTGAATTATATTTTAAATCATCCATATCCGCCAAAATTTATCGGTTTCATCACAAATTATGAAAACAGCAAAAGGTATGTTACATATGAAAATCTAAAAAATTTGGTTAATGTTAACAGAAAACAAACTAATTTTGTTTCAGTGCTTGTGAGTCCAACAAACCAATTATTAGAAAAAATTAAAGATCTTAATTTTGATTATTACCAGCTTTATGATGTTGACCCTTTGAGAACTTTTGAAATTAAGGAAAAGTACAAAATTAAGATAATTTCAGCCCTTACAATTTCAAATAAGGAGGACGTGGAAAGATATAAAGATTATTTAAAAATCTCAGATATAATTCTTTTTGACTCGAAGGGTTACCATAAGTCTGAGAGCTTTGATCATAAGCTATTAGAACAGGTACCTAGTACGATAAATAAAATGATTGCAGGAAATATTCAAATAGATGATATTCCTAATTTTAAAAATAAAGACTTCATAATTGATTTATCTGGATCGATTGAAAATAATGAGGGAAAAAAAGATATAAATAAAATTGATAGATTGTTAAAATTATTTGCAAATACATGAAACTTAAAAAACGAATTCCAGTAATAGATCAAGGTGATAAACAGGGATTTTGGGGAGGTAAATTTGGGGGGAACTTTGTCCCCGAAACATTAAAAAAACCGATCGAAGATTTAGAAATTCTTTTTAATAAACTCAAGAAAGATAAAAAGTTTATAAATGAAAGAGATAAGTATTTTAAAAATTGGGTTGGCAGTCCTACTCGTTTTATCAAATTAGAAAATTTAACAAAACATGTGGGGGGGGCTCAAATTTGGTCTAAAGTTGTATCTGATGCAAATGGGGGTGCACATAAAATTTATAATGCAACTGTCCATTGTTTACTTGCAAAGCGTTCTGGAAAAAAAGTTATTTGTGGAGACACTGGTGCTGGGTATGCAGGTAAAATGTTAAGTATGGCAGCCAAAAAATTTGGTTTAAAATGCAAGATTTTCATGGGTGCGAAAGATATTCGAAGACAACAACCCAATGTAAGAGCAATGAAAAAAAATGGAGCGGAAGTTATTCCTGTATATTCTGGAAGTCAAACTCTCGTAGATGCTGTATCTGAGTGCATGCGTTACTGGGTTGCAAATTGTGATAAAGTTGCAATGTGTGTTGGCAGCACTGTTGGCCCAGCTGTTTTCGTTCGTATCTGTGGATGGAGCACAAGTCAAATATCAAGAGAATTAAAAACTCAATTAGTTGATGAGTTTGGATCAGTTCCAAAGAAACTCAAACTTTATAATTGTGTTGGAGGAGGAAGTTCTAGTTTTGGTTTTTGGAATGAGTTTATGGATTACGACAAAAAACAGTGTGAATTTATTGGTGTAGAAGCTGGTGGACCAACAAAAAGTAAAAAACATGCAGCACCACTAACATATGGATCTAAAATAGGAATTCTTCATGGTGCAGCTCAATATGTAAATCAAAATACTGATGGTCAAATAGAAGAAACAGAGTCAATTTCTGCTGGACTAGATTACCCGGGTATCTCCCCACTTCATTGTTTTCTTAAAGACACAAAAAGAGCAAGATACACTGCAGCAAGTGATGAAGAAGCATTAAACGCTTACAAACTGGTAACAAAATTTGAAAAATTAAGACCTTCATTGGAACCAAGTCATGCTTTCTCAGTTGCAATAGCTGAGTCAAAAAGATTTAGTAAAGATACAATTGTTGTAGTCAATAGTTGTGGAGATGCTTACAAAGATCGAGGAATTATAGAGAAGAGATTAGGAAAAAAATATGTCTAATCCAATCAGTCATGCATTTAAAAAAGCTAAAAGTGAAAATAGACCTGCTTTGTTGACTTATACTGTAGCTGGAGATAGTACAAAAAAACAATCCTTGGAAATATTAAAATCAATCTCTAAAAAAGTTGATATATTGGAGATTGGCGTGCCTCACAACACTCCAGTTGCTGATGGAAGTCAAATTCAAACAAGCTCATATAGAGCAATCAAAAATGGAGTTAAAATTAATGATATTTTTAAAATTGTGAAAGATTTTAAAAAATTTGATAAAAATAAACCAGTTATATTGATGGGGTACTATAATATGATCTTTCAATATGGTGAAAACGAATTTTTAAGAAAATGTAAAATTTCAGGAGTTAATGGATTAATAGTTGTAGATTTGCCTTGGCCTGAAAATAAGAAATTTGCAAGTAAATGCAAAAACAGATCAATATTTTTTATTCAACTACTATCACCAACTACAACTAAAAATAGGTTAAAAAAAATAATTAAAGACTCGCATGAAATGATTTATTTCATATCGATGCTTTCTACTACTGGAGGAAAGCTTAAAGTTTCCTCTAAAGAAATATTGTCTAACTATGATAAAATAAAAAAAGTCAACTCGAAAAAAAATGTTGTGATTGGTTTTGGTATCACTGAAAAAACTATAAAATCACTCAAAAAAGCCGATGGTTTAGTTGTTGGAAGTGCTATTTGTAGAGAAATAACTAATTCTATAAAAAAAAGACAAAATCCGGTCACAAATGTTTATAATGTCGTAAATAGATTAAAAAAAAAAATTAAATGAATTGGATAACAAAAATAATTAAAGCTGGTGAAAAAATAAAAACAGCTATTCATAAAAGAGCAACTAAAGAAGAAATTGCAAATAGCGATTGGACTAGCTGCTGTAAAGGACCAATTTTAAAAAAAGATTTAGAGGAAAATCTTTGGGTGTGTCCTGATTGCAATAAACACCACAGAATAAATCCAAAACAACGATTTGACATTTTTTTTGGAAAAAATAATTATGAAATTTTTAAAACACCAATTCCAAAAGATGATCCACTAGATTGGACAGACTCTAAATCTTATAAAGATAGATTAAAAAGTGCCAGAAAAAAAACAGGACTGGATTGTGGCATGATGGTTGTTTCTGGTTCTATTAATAATATTAAAGTTACTGCTGTTGCATCTGATTTTGAATTTTTGGGTGCCTCAATGGCAGCTGCAGAGGGTGAGGCATTTCTATATGGTATTCAGCATGCCATCGAAAACAAAACTCCTTTTATTTGTTTTAGTTCTGGAGGAGGAATGAGAATGATGGAAAGTTTGATTTCATTATCTCAAATGACAAGAACAACAATGGCTATTAACGAACTAAAAAAAAATAATCTTCCTTATCTGGTTTGTTTAACTGATCCGACTGCTGGTGGAATTACCGCCTCTTATGCGATGTTGGGAGATTTACACATTGCAGAGTCAGATCACGCTTTAATTGCTTTTGCTGGGGCTCGAGTTATAGAAGGAACTGTAAAAGAAAGTTTGCCGGAAAATTTTCAAAAGAGCTCTTATGTTCAGAAAACTGGATTTGTGGACTTAATTCTCGATAGAAAAGATCTTCAAGAAAAAATTGGAATTTTAATTTCAATTCTATTAAATAAGAAACCTGTTATAAGCACTGAAGAAAATGAAACTTCAGAAGATAGTCAGTCACTTACAAAAGCTGCATCCTAAAGAAATAGATTTAAGTTTAGATCGTATAAAGATTCTTTGTGAAAAATTAGGTAATCCTCAAGAAAAAATAAAAGCAATATCAGTAGTAGGGACAAATGGTAAGCAATCTACCATTAATGCAATTTTTTCGATTCTCAAAGAAGCAAAAGTAAAATGCAATGTTTATACGAGTCCTCACATTCAAAAAATTAATGAGAGATTTGTTTTTAATAACAATATGCTTAGTGATGATGAATTAATTGATCTTTTTGAAGAAGTTGAAAAAATAAATGATCAAAATCCTTTAACTTTTTTTGAGGCTTTATCTGCTTGTTATTTCTATAAAGCTGCTCAATATCCCAATAATATTAATTTAATAGAGGCAGGTTTGTTTCATAGGTTTGACGCCACCAATATACTAAAAAATAATTTAGCAAGTATTGTATGCTCTATTAGTAAAGATCACCTCGATTGGTTACCAAAGGGTCAACAAACTATAGAAAAAATTGTATTTGAAAAAACATCCTCTCTTTTAAATTCTAATATAATTGTATCTAAACAAAACTCAGTTGAAACAACTGAAAGTATCAAAAAATCAATTTCTAAAAACTTATCTAACAAATTGTTTTTTAATGAAGATTATAGTTATTCTAATGGAGAGAATGGTTTTTTTTATTATGAAGATAAATTTGGTGGCTTAAAACTCCCATTACCAAATATTCTTGGACAGTTTCAGTTAGAAAATATTTCAACAGCAATAGCAACGATTAGACAACTAAATTTAGAAATTAAAGATGATGATATAAAAAAAGGAATTACCAAAATAGAAAATATTGGCAGATTACAAGAAATAAAGTCTGGAAAAATCAAAGATTTAATCAAAAATAACAAATTGCTATTAGATGGAAGTCATAATGAGGATGGTGCTAGAGTTTTAAATGAATATCTCCAAACCTTAGATTGTAATAAGCATTTTATTATAGGAATGATGTCTAATAAAAATCATGAAGAATATATTAGCCACTTTAAAGATATATCGTCTCTAACCACTGTTGATATCCCTAATCAGCAAAACGCTATCAGTGGTAAAAAATTAAAAGAAAAATTTCAAAATGTTTTTAATGCTAGATACGAGGACAATGTTGAGAAAGCAATTAAGTCCTTAACACTTAAAGAAAATGATATGATAATAATTACAGGATCTTTGTATTTAGCTGGCGAAATATTAAACTTAAATTAGATATTTTTTTCTAAAAACTCTTTCATATGACTTTCTGGTACGCCACCAACTTTTCTATCAACCTCAACACCTTTTTTATAGATTATCACTGTTGGAACACCTCTTATTCCTGCAGCACTTCCAGTATTAATACCACCATCTTCTATATCAGCGTAATAAAAACCAGCCTTGTCTTTATATTCAATAGCAAGCTTGTCCATAATTGGTTTTAAAGACTTACAAGGCCCACACCAAGCTGCACTAAACTGGATTACCGAAACGTCTTCACTTTTAATTTTGTTTTCAAAATCTTCATCTTTAAAATCTATTAGCATAAATCCTTTCTATAAACTTGTATCTTAAAGTCAACTAGGCAATTTCATATTTCTTTTCAATAGACATAATAAAATCGTTAATTTCATCTAATTTATTTAATTCAATTTTATCATCTCTTTTATCTGCTTGATCTCTCAAATAGTCAATCTCATTATATGCCATATTTACCGTTTGCCACTTCTCCTTATTTTTGCTTAGTATACGTCTAGCAATTTCACTTTTAATATTTTTATATAAATCAGGTGGTAAAATTTGCGGTGCCTCTTGATAAATAATTTTTTGACCAAACCAACTACATCTTTTATCTTGAAATTTATCTAGCAATCTCAACTTATCTTCCCAAGATGAGCTGTGCCAGGTTTTAAAAAGAGCAGTATCTTTATTAGGAATAAATTTTTCATACAAAGTTTCTTCAGGTAATAGATCTTCTTGTGTTTTAGTTTGCTCTTTTTCCTCTGCAGCCTCTCTATTTATAATTTGTATATTTTTACAAAAATTTTCACTATTTCTCACCATTTGTGCACGTTTTTTAATTGTTTCTAAATCTAAATCTAAATAAGGTTTTTGTTTTAAGGCAAACTCTTTGTCTAAAATTACTGGAGCTTTATTTGTTTTTAAAACTCTTAAAGCCTTAGGACTATATTTTTTTAAAATATCTCTCAATTGATTAACCGGTAATTTTAATAGTGGTTCTGGATCTCTTCTTAAATCCCAAACATATCCCCACGATGCATAAGATGGATGAAAACAGTGATTAGGATGTAGTGTGCTAGTAAGATACATCATATTTCTACCTTTCACATTTTCAAAAATAGAATATATGCCTTCATTTTTTAAAAACGTTTCTACGCTTGTTTTAGTTGATGTTTTTAAAAATGTTTCCCAATTTTCTTTATGTTTATCTTTAATAATTCGAAGGACCTTTAATGAATTTTGAGCATCTACATAGGCAGTGTGACTTGCTGAGGTGTCGAAACCTTGCATTCTTGATAAAGATTCTAATGCTAGACTTGGGTTTCCTGCTTCAGTTAATTCTGTTTTTAAAGTTTCAGAATTTAATGTTTGTGCTGCCCTAGCTATATGTAAACCATCATGTTCACTGTTAGGTGATGAGTGAGTAGCGTAAGGATAACGATTACCCTTAAAAAAATTGAAATGAAACATCCTTCGATCAAAATTTAAATTTGACCACCCCATAAACATTGCTGGGGCACATTTAGAGAAAAAATTTTCAACAGCACCTAAGAAATCATAATGTGAATAGTTACCTTTAGTTAATAAATCAATACTGGTTGAATTTACAAGTAAAGCCTTTGCACTTGGCACCTCACCTTCTGGCATTCGCCCCCTTATATTTAACTTCCCAATTTCTTTTAAATTTTTATCAACTACAACAGCCCCAACTTCAATAATGGATCCCCATATTGTTGAATTCGTAGTTTCGGTATCGTAAATTACAATTTTATCCATTTTAAATTAAACTAAATTATTCATTTCATTAAACTTTTTTAATCTACCTAGAAACAAATTTTGATACGTTATTAGTTCGGGCCCTTGAATCTTAAACTCTTGAAACAAATTATCAACTGTGCAAACTAGAATAACACATGCATTAATGTTTGAATTGTAAACAACATTATGCGCTAAAGAGTAAGCCGCAGTTTGTAAAAACCAAGAATCTATATACTCAGCTTTTTTTGGTTTGTTGGACTGCTTGAAATCAATTATTGTTTCTTTTCCTTCATAAACGCCCACACAGTCTGCTGTGCCTGCATATCTCTCAGGATAATGCATAGTGCACTCCACCCCATATATTTCCTCTAATCTATTTGTTAAGCCCTTATCAATAATTTCTTTTGCCATTTTTTTATATTGTTCATTGTCTTCAAAGAAACTCAAATTTTCTCTACCTAAAAGAAAAGACTCTAAATAGCTGTGCATTTGAGAGCCTCTGCTACTTGCTGCCTTTGTTATAGCTTCAGCTTCTTTGTGACCGGTTCTCTCTCTCCAGTTTGCTAAAGCTGCTTTATCTTCCTCGGATTTAGTTGCATCAAGTATTGAAGTTACACTCGGTAACTTTGCTTCTCCTAATACGTATCTTCTTATTCCATCTTCTGTTGCTCTTGAACTTTTAGGATAGTCGTATTTTTTGTTCCAACGCATGTGATTTCTTATAGTCGGTATTTTCTGAAAAAAGAAATTATTTTTTGATTTGTTTATTTCTTTCAACGAAACTCTCAACGTTCTCTGTTAGAACAGCTTTTTCAACTTGCTCGGGATCTTTTATATTTTCTAAAGTTCTAGTAATTGACCTTGCATCTTTTCCAAAACTATCAACAACTGTCATAGCCTCTTCAAGTTTTTTTCTTAATTTATAAATATTATCAAAATGACTAGAAAATCTCGTACTTATAGTTTTTAAATGATCATAAATCTCTGTTGCGTGTTTTGAAATTTTAAGAGACTGGAAGCCCATGTGTAAAGACTGTAAATAAGCTGAAAGAGTATTCGGGCCACAAATTACTATTTTATATTTTTTCATTAACTCTTGAGTTAATAGCTCTTTAGTGCTTGGGTCTTGATACTCAGTTAATTCTTTATAAAGACTTTCTGTAGGAGCGTACACTATTGCAAAATTTGAAGTTTTTGGTGGAACAATATATTTTTCCATAACACTTTTTGCTTTAGCCTTAAATGCGCTTGCTAATTTTGTTCTAGCATCAGCAACTGCCTTCTTATCATCTGCCTCGTGCGCATCTGTAATTGTCTTAAATTTTTCTATTGGAAAATGAGAGTCTACTGGAACCAAAACATCTCCTTGAAGCTTGATTGCAAATTCTACGTTTTCACTTGTATCTTCTTTCATTTTGACATTGGTCATATATTGAGACGCAGGTAATAAATCTTTAATTAAAGCATCCAAAGAATATTCAGCTAGAGTTCCATACTTTTTAACCCCTGCTAAAATTTTAGTAATCCCCTCTTGGCTTTGATTTAATAATTTTACTTGTTCATTAAAGTTTCCAACCTTCTCATCTACTTTGGTTAAGGCCTCAGTCATATCTTTTGTAACCCCAGTTGATAAAGAGTTAAATGAATTAGACATCGAACTTAGGGATGTATTGATTGTAGAATTAAGGCTGTCTTTTAACCTCACTATTTCAGCATTTAAATTTGCTAATTCTTCAGCTTCTTTATTATCGTTTTCATTTTTAGGCTTTGATTTTAAATTTAAGTATAAAATACCTAAAGTTGCAACAAGCAGTATAATTAAAATAATTAGTAGAATCGTATCCATGTGTTCTAAGATATACGTGATTATTTAAATATCAAATATAATTCAAAATTGATTATAAATAAATTACTTAGAAAGTAATTTAACAAAGTTTTTTAAACCTTTTTTTTTACTATTTTTTTTTGAAGTAAAAATACAAGCTTGAGATTTTAAGATTTCTCCATCTTTCAATATACGTAGGTTATTTGCTCTAAGAGTCTCACCTGTAGATGTTATGTCTGTAATTAATTCAGCTGAACCAGTGAAAGGGTATGCTTCGGTTGCTCCTAAACTATCAACCAATTTAAATTGGGTAACACCTTTAGAAAATAAAAAATCCCTAGTCAAATTTGGATACTTGGTTGCAACTCTTAATCTTTTTTTCTTTTTATCTCTAAATTCAAATGCGATTTCCTCAAGGTCAGCTATTGTTTGAACATCAATCCAAGGATCCGGTATAGCTACAACTAAATTAGCATTTCCAAAATCAAGTTTTTTAATAACATTTATTTTGTTTTGAGTATTTATCTCACTTTCTTTTAATAAATCAAAGCCAGAGAAGCCAATATCTAAAGAGCCATCTCCTAATCTTTCAATAATTTCTCTAGCGTGCAAATATAAAATTTTTATGTTTGATTTATTTTTTATTGAACCTATCAAATCTCTTTCCCCTCGCTCAGAAATAAGCTTTAATTTCTTTTTAGAAAAAGTTTTTAAAACATCTTTTCTCAACCGCCCCTTACTAGGTATTCCTATATTTATTAAATTTTTCATAATTGAGAGTTTAAGTTAAGAGCTGCTCCAACTGCTGGCACATGTTTTTTTGAACCAAGATCAGAAATTAATCTGTCATAACGACCACCATTACAACAATTAATAATTTTCGACTTTGATTTGATGTCTATTTTAAAAACTATACCAGTATAATATTCTAATTGTCTACCAAAGGCGGTTGAGAAAACTACATTCAATTTAGATATTTTATTTTTTGATATAGGAAAATATTTCTGATCGACAAAAAGGTTTATTTTATATTTTTTAAAAAATTTATTTAACTCCTTTGCAGCTTTATTTATTGGGCATTTAATTTTCAAAAACTCTTTAATGATTTTTGATGTATTGCTTCCTTTACTTGCTCTCCTTGGATCCTTAATTTTTTTATCAAATCTCTCTAGAATTTCTTTTAATGTTCTGCTTGCAACAACTGATGATTGATCATCCTTTAACATTTTTAAATATCTTCTTCTATCAACCTCAACAATAGTTGGGTCTACATCAGAATTTGTCTCTAATCTTTTTAATAAATCACTGAAATATTCCTCTCGCCAAAAATGTCTCGTAAGTCTTAATTTCCATCTTTTTGGTATATCTAATTTAGACATTAGAAGATTAAAAATCTCCACATTGCCAATAGTGAGCGTACCTGTAGAAAATTTCAAATTTTTAAGCGATTTAAGTGATGTATTTATTATTTCTTTATCGTCATTTTTTTCATCTTTTGATCCTATAATCTCAAAACCAACTTGATTTCGAATTATAGAGTTTTTTTTATTTTGAGATTTTCTATAAGCCTGTCCACTATAAAATATTTTTTCTTTACCTTTTAGATTGTTTTCTAAATATCTAAGACAAGACGCAATGGTAAGATCAGGTCTTAAACATAATTCATTACCTGTCTGATCTGTAAATGAAAAAATAAATTTTCTAAAACTCTCCCCAGACCTTTGAACTATATGACTAGTCTCGATAACTGAAGGTAATTCAATATATTTAAATCCTTTAGACTGAACTGATCTAAGGATTTTTTCAGATAAATTTTTTAATTTCATTTATTAAATTCTCTTTTGGAAATGTGATTTGGTTATTTTCCCCTTTAGTCCCCAGTAGATATTTTAATGTTATTTTATTATTCTTAAACTCATTTTCACCACAGATAACTGCGACTGGACATTCTCTTTTGTTAGCATAAGTAAGTTGCTTACCTAGATTTTTTTTACTATCCAAAAATATTTCAGAATTGATATTATTTTTTCTTAAATTATCCAAAATTTCGTAATAATTTTTTAAATATTTTTCATCCATTACACAAACAATAACTGGATTTTGTGTATCAACTTCTATTTGATTTAATTGCATCATTGCAAATAACAATCTATCAACACCAATACTCACACCTGTCCCTGGAATATCTACACCCTTAAATCTTGAAATTAATTTATTATACTGTCCACCTGAGCAAATACTTCCAATATCCACTTCCTTACCCTTAATATTTTTTGCTTTAAAATTTAGATTTGTTTCAACACAAAACCCATCGTAATAATCTAGACCTCTAACTATTGTAAAATTAGTTTTTACTTGATCAGAGCAATTTCCAAAGTTTAAAACTTTAAATAATTCTTCTAATTCTTTAATACCCTCTTGGGTAATAGGATTTTTAAAATTTTCTTTAAGTTCCTCTAAATCTTTAATTTTTAAAAAATTTAAGATTTTTGAAGCTTGCTCATCACTTAAGTTTGCTCCTTTTGTTATAGCTCCACTTTTATCTTTTCTCTCTTTTTTTAGTAATTCTTCAACACCCTTTAAACCAAACCCAGGTTTATCAAGTTTATCTATGGCTCTCATTACTTTAATTTGTTTTTCATTTTCAATTTTCAAATCCTCAATCAAACCTTGAACAATTTTTCTATTACTAACATTGATGGTAAATTGATCTTTTTTTAAACCACAATCTACCAAAGTATTTGAGATCAAATTACATAACTCGGCATTGGCTTGTGCTGGATTAACGTTTCCAACTATATCACAATCTGCTTGAGTAAATTCCCTATACCTGGCATTTCCAGATTTTTCATTTCTGAATACATTTTGAATTGCATATCTTTTATATATTGAGGGAAGCTCTTGATTATTCTGTGCAACAAATCTAGCAAGTGGACTTGATAAATCATATCTTAAAGTAATATTCTTTTCACCGTCATCGAATGTAAACACATCAGACATAGGATTATTCTCATCCTCTGCAAGAAAGGAGCCTATATTTGAACTTATTTCGAATGATGGTGTTTCTAATGGATCAAATCCATATTTAATAAAATTTTTCTCAATGACCCTTAATAGTCTTTTTTTGAGAAGTAATTTTTTATTCCATCTATCTTCAAAACCTGAGGGTAATCCAGGAATTAATTTATTTTCTTTATTCATTTTTTGGTACCTTGAGTAGGTTACGCTCCTACGACTTCGGATCCACAAACCGACGTGATACTATTTCACCATCAAGGCATATCCTTTTTTGTTTTATCTTATTTTGTTGTTATTTAAAATTATAATATAAATGATTATTCGCTAGCTTTAGCCAGCATGGAAATGAGAGTGCACACCTCTATTAGTTCCTCTTAGAGCAAGTCTAAAAGTACCTGAATTTAATCTGTAATTTATTTCACTAATATTCATGAGCAGCGTTTTAGACAAAAATTAAAATTATTCAACCCTAAAAAGAAAAGGACGTTTTCCTAATTTCTAAGAAAACGTCCTTATAAAATATTTAAATTAATCTAATTTTTTTAAATTTACTGCTGAAGGGCCTTTTGGACCGTCCTCTAATGTAAATTCTAACTTATCTCCTTCATTTAGAAATCTCATTCCAGCAGCTTTTACTGCGCTGGCATGAACAAAGGCATCTTTTTCTTTGTCGTCTCTCTCAATAAATCCATACCCTTTTTTACCATTAAACCACTTTACTTTTCCTTGAATTGTACTCATCTTTTTACTCTTCCTTTTGTTATTTATTATAGATAGAAGTTAATTTCTTTGTATATTAATTTCAAGATGTTTTGATGGTGCCTCGGGAAGGATTCGCACCTCCGACACAAGCCTTTTCAGGGCTCTGCTCTACTCCTGAGCTACCGAGGCAAAAAGTTATCCTCTAAAGATAATTCTGCCTTTAGTAAGGTCATAAGGTGTCATTTCCACAGTCACATTATCACCTTGTAATACTCGAATTCTATTTTTTCTCAATTTGCCTGCGGTATGTGCTGTTACTACATGGCCATTCTCTAATTGAACTCTAAACATTGCATTAGGTAACAAGTCAGTTACTTTACCTTTGAATTCAAGTAAATCTTGTTTTGACAAATTTATTTTCTCCTAATTCTTTTTTTCACAGATTGAGCGTGTCCAGCTAACCCTTCATAATTTGCAAGAGTTATAACTGATGGTCCAAGCTTTTCAATACCCTTTTTTGATAAATTTATATATGAAATTCTTTTGTAAAATTCGTTAACACTTATGCCGCTTGAAAATTTAGCTGAACCATTGGTTGGTAATATATGGTTTGAACCAGCATTATAGTCAGTCATTGCCATCACAGCATATTTTCCTAAACAAATAGAACCAGCATTTTTAATTCTTGAAATTAAAGATTTGTAATTTTTTACATTCAATTCTAAGTGCTCAGGAGCAATTTTATTTACAATATCAATTATTTGATTGTCTGAACTTACTTGAATTAAAATTCCATTATTTAATAAACTTTTTCTTGCAATAGCCGTTCTTGGAATTTTTTTTAATTGTTTTGAAATTTCGGCTTTAGTTTGAATTATCAAATCTCTACTTTTTGAAATTAATATACATTGAGCGAGTTCATCGTGTTCTGCTTGACCAATAAGATCACTTGCTATCCAGTCTGGATTAGAAAATCTATCGCCAACAACTGTTACTTCTGATGGTCCAGCTATCATTCCTTCAACTCCAACGTCTCCAAAAACTTCCTTTTTAGCTGCTGCTACATACATATTGCCAGGACCCACAATTTTATTCACCCTATTAATTTTTTTTGTTCCATAAGCAACTGCTGCAATTGCTGATGGGCCACCAATAGAATATATTTCTTTAATTTTACATTTTTTAGCTGCATATAATACAGCGGCATTTTGTTTTCCCTTATATCCTGGATTAATCATAATTATTCTTTTTACTCCTGCAACTATCGCAGGGACAGCATTCATTAAAACACTTGAAGGATAAGACGCGGATGAACCTGGTACATAAATTGCGACTGACTCAATTGGTAAATACTTATATTCTAATTTATTTTTAAATTTATCTGTGTAAGAAATATCTTTAAATTTTTGTAGTGAATGAAACTTATAAATTCTTGAATAAGCTAGATCGATGGCATTTTTTACTTTAGGATCTAAAGATTTTATAGATCGTCTAATTTGTCTCAGACTCGGTTTAATTATTCTGTTTTGATTAAATTTTTTTTCATACTTTAACAATGCTTTGTCTCCATTTTTTTTAACTTCTTCAATAATTTTTATAACAGACACAGAGCTCGTTTGAACTTTGGTTTTCCTTTTTAATAATAAATCATCTAACTTTTTATTAAAATTTCTTAATTTAGTATTTAATATTTTCATATTTATCTAATCTCATTTTGATCCTCTAACCTTACTTCAATTGTTTCTGTAGTCAAAACAATGTGACTATTATTATCAAAAATTAAATTTATTTCATAATCATCTTTATTTTTCAAATAATCGATACCAATTAAATTTAATATTTCTTCTTTATTTGTTTGATCAATATTTTTGGATTTAACCTTATCAACAAAATCAAATCTGCAAATGCTGTTTATTTTCTTATTCTTTTGATCGGACTCAATTTTAATTCTTTCGATCGATACTAAAAAAACTTTGCTTGATGCTAAATACTTAATATTATCAACTTTTGTTTTTGAACCTGATACACATGCTGAAATCACTTGCAATCCCTCATGATCATTAGCAATAATTTTAGCTAAGTATTTGCTCACTGTTTTATTCTTTTTATTTTAACTCCAATTTTTTTTAATTTATGCTCAATATTTTCATAACCACGGTCTAAATGATAAATCCTATTAATTATTGATTTGCCTTTAGAAACCATCGCTGCCAAAACCAATGAAACCGATGCTCTTAAATCACTAGACATTAATTCAGCACCTATAAATTTTGTGTTTCCATATATATGTGCTTGATTATTCTTTACATCAATTTTTGCACCAAGTCTGCGAAGTTCTGCTACATGCATAAATCTATTTTCAAATATATTTTCAGTTATAGAACCTTTTCCATTTGCTTTACACATCAAAACCATAATTTGCGATTGTAGATCAGTTGCTACACCTGGATATTCTTTAGTTTTTATTTTTTTAATAAATCTAATTTTTTCGGGACCTTTAATAAAAATTTTTTCTTTATGTACTTTTATTTTCGCACCAAATTTTTTTAATAATCCCATTTCTGTGTTTATAATTTTTGGATCAAAATTTGATATTTTAAGGTTCCCTTTTGCCAGTGTTGCAGCAACACAAAAAGTACCAGCCTCTATTCTGTCAGCCATTACCGAGTACTCTGTTGGATTTAAAGTGTTTATTCCAACAATCTTACACGTTCTCCCAATCCAGGAAATCTTTGCTCCTGCAGAATTTAAAAAATTAGTTAAATCTTTTATTTCAGGTTCAATAGCGCAATTTTTTAAGATAGTAGTCCCTTTTGCTAAACAAGCAGCTATAATAGAATTCTCTGTAGCTCCTACAGTCAATTTAGGAAACTTAATAGTTGTTCCTTTTAATTTGCCTTTGGATTTGGCTATAATATATCCATCTTTTAAAACATAGCTCATCCCAAGTTTTTTCAAAGAGTCTAAATGATAATTTATTGGTCTTGCTCCAATTAAACATCCACCAGGTAAGGAAATTTTTGATTTATAATATTTTGAAATTAGAGGACCTAATACCAAAATTGAACCTCTCATTGTTTTAACAAGTGAATAACTTGCAAACGTTTTTAGTTTTGTTTTATTATGTATTTTAGCAATTCTTCTATCTTTAGATAAAATAATTTTTGAGCCTAAAGATCTTAACAAATTTATCATCGTATTAATATCCTTTACTCTTGGTAAATTTTTTATCACAACTGGTTTATTGAAAAGTAAAGTTGCCGCTAAAATTGGAAGTGAGGAATTTTTGGATCCTGAAATTTCAACTTCTCCCCTTATCCTACTTGGGCCTTCAATAGAAAACTTATCCATAAATTATTTTTTTATTTTTGCTACCTGAATTGTAGTTTGCCCCTGATATTTGCCATTCTTAGACTTATATGTCGTCTCCGGTTGGGTATCCGATTTAAAAAATAAGAATTGAGCTATACCCTCGTTAGAATATATTTTTGCGGGATTTGGCGTAGTATTGCTTAGTTCTATAACTATATTTCCTTCAAATTCATTCTCTATTGGTGTTACATTACAAATAATACCTGTACGAGCATAAGTACTTTTTCCAACACAAATACATAAAACATCTTTTGGTATTCTAAAATACTCAACTGTTTTAGCTAAAACAAAAGAATTTGGTGGAATTATACAATGAGGTCCTTTCCTCTCAATAAAATTATCCTCTGAAAAATTTTTAGGATCCACTAAAGAACTGTTTACATTAGTAAATATTCTGTACTCATCTGAGATCCTCACGTCATAACCCATACTGCTAAGGCCATAAGATATTTTCCCCTCAGAAACTTGATGATCTAAAAATGGTTCGATCATATTGTTTTCTTTACACATTTTTTTAATCCAAGAATCGGGCTGGATAGACATTATCTATTTTTCTTTTTATTTTTTTTTTGAAAAAGTTTTCTTTTTTTTAAATTTTTTTTAAGGGCCGAACTCAATCGCTCATTTTTACCTTTTGTCTTCATTTTTTATTTGGATTAGTTAAAAAATCTAGAGTAATTGGTTTTGATGCATCTAGGACCTTATCTTTATCGCTCTCTTTTTTAATACCCTCTTTAGCTAAACGTTTTGCTTTTCTCTCAGCAAGCTTTTTCTCTCTTTTAGCTTGCTTTTCCATAAGTTTAGCACTTTTTGTAGACTTATAATCGTAATGAATACCCATAAAATTCCTTCATGTTATATAAATCAAATTGGCCAAAAAATTAAGGCAATAATTTGAAATAATTACAATATAATCAATTATAAATTGATTTTAAATAGTCTGCCCTGATAGTTAAGTGGTATAACGTATCCATGGTAAGGATAAATCCTAAGTTCGATTCTTAGTCAGGGCACCATTAACATAAAAATGAACAATACAATTAATTCGATTAAATATTTCAAATTATATATTTCTATATTATTTATTTTTAGTGTTTTTTACTTACATGGAAAATATAATGTTGGAAACGACTCTACAGTTTCTGAGTGGTTAATAAATTATGAAGGTGGATTCACTAAAAGAGGCTTGATTGGCCAAATTGCTATAAATATTGGTGAATTTTTTAATATAAATTTACGGCAATCAATTCTTTTTTTTCAAATTTTTTCTATTGGGTTATATTATCTATTATTAGTAAATTTTTTTAAATCGGTTAAATTTAACAAAATCATCTTATTAAGTATATTTACTCCTATATTTCTTTTATATCCAGTGGCGGAAATTGAAGTCTTAGGAAGAAAAGAAATTATTATCTTTTCTTTTTATTTACTCTATTTAACACTTCAAAATTTCAATCAAAGAAATTATTTTAGAATTTTTTTGCTGCCTTTGTTAATGCTGATATGGGAACCGGTAATCTTTTTTTTTATTTTTTGGCTAATAGTAGATTACATAGAGGGTGTTTTTGAGAAAAATTATAAATCATTAATTAAATATCTATTCACTTTTATGCCAGCAATTTTAATAGGTATTTACATTGCTCTCAATCCAATTTCTGAAATTGATCATAAAAATATGGCTTTTTTTTTAAAAGAAAATTTTAATGAAAATTGTTATATGTCTTGTGCACTATTATTGAGCAAATCTACTATATATGATCAATTCCAAGCAAACTTGAGTCTTTTTAATTTCAAAATATTTTTAAGATACTTTTTAATTATTCTAATTGGTTTTGGACCACTATTTATACTAATTAAATTTTCACAATTTAAAAGATTAAATGATAAATTTTTTTTGTTCTCAGTTGTACCACCGATATTTATTTTATTCATGATGATGTCTGATTGGGGCAGGATAGTAAATATATTCTATACTTTTTCTGTTATTTCATTTTTGAATCTTTATAAAAAGAAACTTGTATCTGTTAATGATAAAATATTGGAAAATTTTTTTGTAAAAGTTTTAAACAAAAAATATATATATATAATTTTTTTTATAGTATTTTGTTTTGGATGGAATCCAAAAACTAGTCTAACCGGAGATATTGGAACAAACCCTTTATGGAAGGTACCGTATAACGCAAGTAAAAGAATTATAGGGTTTGATAGCTTTAGATTATTTCAAGAAAGTCCTATAATGAAATGGCATAAAAAATATATAGAGTAAATCAATTTTTATAAAATATTTTCCTACCAATAATACTTAATATCACCAAAATAAAAAATCCTATCACAGGTATGTAAATCTCAGAAGACAATATTAGTTCTAAAAATCTTGGTGCCTCCAAATTCTTATCAATTATTTTTTCTATGCCACTTCCAATCGATACAGCTAAAAATATTTGCGGAATAATACCAATTAAAGTTGCAAAGAAAAAATTTACAGCTCTTACATTAAATATTGTTGGCAATAGACAACTAATCTGCCAAGGAATACCTCCTATAAATCGATAGACTAAAAGATAAATAAATTCTGATTTTTTAAATTTTGTTTCAAGGTTTTGATATTTGTTTAAAAATTTATCTCTAATTAAATCTTTAAGAAAATAATTTCCAAAAATATATAAAAAAGTAGCACCTATACTTAAACCTAAAACTACAATAAGAGTGCCAATCCATTTACCCAAAATAAAACCACCCATCAAAGCAACTGGAGAACCAAATCCCAAAAAAGGAAATACCCATAATATTGTTAATGACAAAAAAACTAAGGAAACAAGAAATAAATTTGAATTTTTAAGTTCAACCAAATACGATCTGTTATTTTTTATGAAATCATAGGATGTTATTTCTTGAAGACTAAATTTTGAAAAAAATAATAGTAAAAATATTATCAATAATACTAGGTAAGATAACCCTATAAATAATTTAATTTTTTTAGTTTTTTCCATGATTAGATACAGTATTTATAAAATCTTATATTTGCTATTTATATATTTAATTACTATAAAGATCGAAATTTTTAATAAATTTAATTCATTTTATGAAAAGAACTTATCAACCTTCTAAAATCAAAAGAGCTAGAAAACACGGTTTTAGATCAAAAATGAAAACTAAAGGTGGAAAAAAACTTCTGGCCAGAAGAAGGGCAAGGGGCAGAAAATCGTTAACTGTATCTGGTTAATCAATGAAAAGCAAAATACTTGCTCTTTCAAAAAACGAGGAATTTAGAAAGTTACTTCAGCAAAAAAAGGTGTCAAATAAATATGTCACAATTTTTTTTGGTTATTTAAATGATAAAAATAAAAATAAGTTGAACATTTCATTTGTAACAAAGAAAAAAATCGGAAATGCAGTGAAGAGGAATAAAATAAAAAGACGTCTAAGAAATATAATGAATGAAGCATTTAAAAAAATATCAATAAATTTGCATTATTCATATCTTGTTATTGCTAAGCCAACTATGCTAAATAATGAATTTAAATTAATAAAAGAAACCTTGTTTCAAGAATTTAATAAAATAAAAAAATGAGTATTTTTACGCAGATATTGATCAAATTTATCAAAATCTATAAATATTTAATCAGTCCTTTAATTGGCCCCTCGTGCAGATATCTACCAACCTGCTCCGAATATAGTATTGAAGCTCTTAAAACCTATGGTTTCTCTAAAGGGCTTATGCTTAGTTTTAAAAGAATTTTGTCTTGCCATCCTTGGGGAAATAGTGGATTCGATCCAATTAAAAAAGAAATGAAAGTAAAAAAATAATGGACTCAAAAAATACAATAGCAGCTATTGCATTATCTTCGGCAGTAATAGTTTTATATTCATTATTTTTTGTTCCTGAAAAATCATCAACAGATCAAAGTCTAGTTGAGAAAGAAAAAATTGAACAAAGTACTGATACACCAAGCTTAGAACAAAAAGATACTTTTATTGAGATTTCGAGAAAAGATGCCTTAACTGAAAGTGAGAGAGTTGATTTTGAAAATCCTAATGTAATTGGTTCAATATCTTTAAAAGGTGCAGCAATAGATGATCTAACCTTTAAAAATTATAATGTTGAACTTGAGGGTAATGAAAAAATAACTCTTTTAGGGCCAAGAAATATTAAAGAAGGCTATTTAATTGAAAGTGGATTTGTAACATCAGATAAAAATATAGATATACCAACATCAGAGACTATCTGGTCTATTAAAGGAAATAGAAAATTAACTGAAAATTCTCCGATTAAATTATCTTGGACTAATGATCAAGGAATTACCTTTGAAAAAGAAATTTCTTTAGATGATAAATATTTATTTTCAATAAAACAAAGAGTTATTAATAAAACAAACGGGAAATATGACTTTTATTCTTATGGTCAAATTATAAGAAATGAGATCCCAGACATAATTGACTTTTTAATTCTTCATGAAGGGTTAATTGCAACTTTAGATGATGAATTAATTGAGGAAGATTATGATGATATTCAAGAAAAGAAATTTGCTAAAACTGCTCAAAAAGGTTGGTTAGGTATAAGTGACAAATATTGGATTACATCATTAATACCTCAAAAAAATAAAGAATTTAAAACAACCTTTGATTATAAAGATAAATTTAGGGCTAATTTTATTGCAACTGAACCTCTTGAATTAGGTCCAAATAGTTCTATTGAAGAAAATTTACAAATAATAGTTGCTGCTAAAAGAGTGGATGTTATTGACGGTTATGCAAAAAGTTTAGCTATTGATAAGTTTGACTTAGTTATTGATTGGGGCTTTTTATATTTCATAACAAAACCTCTATTTTTTGGTATTGATTATTTCTTTAAATTACTCGGAAATTATGGGTTAGCAATTATCGCAATAACAATTTGTATACGTTTAGTTTTCTTTCCTTTGGCGAATTTTTCTTTTAGGAGCATGGCAAAAATGAAAGCGCTAACACCAGAAATGGCAAGATTAAAAGAACTTCATAAGAATGATAAAATGAAGTTACAACAAGAGATGATGGCTCTATATAAAAAAGAAAAAGTAAATCCAATGTCAGGATGTCTTCCTATTCTTGTTCAAATCCCTGTTTTTTTTGCTTTGTATAAAGTTTTATTCGTGACAATAGAAATGAGACATATGCCTTTTTATGGATGGATTCATGACTTAAGTGAACGTGATCCTACAAGTATATTTAATCTATTTGGGTTACTACCTTATGATGTGCCATCATTTTTAATGATTGGTGCTTGGCCGGTTGCAATGGGAGTTTCTATGTGGGTGCAACAGAAATTAAATCCTGCTCCTACTGATCCTATGCAGGCTAAAATATTTATGTTCTTTCCACTTTTTTTAACTGTAATACTAGCGCCTTTCCCTAGCGGTTTGGTAATTTATTGGACTGTGAATAATATACTAACTATGGCCCAACAAGTGTTCATTATGAAAAGAACAACTGTTAAGACTGTCACTTAAATAATTGATTGTCATAAGACAATAAATAAATGGATTTAGAAAAAATACTTCCGAAAGATGGACCACCAATAGATGAGGTTTCAAAATACATAGAAAAATATAAAAATGATCTCATCGTAATAAAATATGGAGGAAATGTTTTTATAGATAGAAAAATATTTGATAATTTTATAACAGATATAAACATACTAAATAAATTAGGTGTTTCTTTTACAGTTGTTCATGGAGGAGGTCCTAGAATAAAAAGGGAACTAGACAAATCAAATATCCAATCAAAATTTATCAGAGGCTTAAGGGTGACTGATGAAAAAATTATAAACATCGTTGAGTCAGTTTTAATTGATTTTAATAATGATATTGTTAACTCTTTGAAAAAATTTGGAACTGATGCTGTCTCTATTCATACAAAAAAAAATAATATCATCAAAGTAACTCCAGAGGCTAAAGAGCTTGGATTTGTAGGAATACCTAATCAAATTGATAATAATCTGATTAAAAAAATTCTTAATAAAAAACAAGTCCCAATAATTTCACCATTAGGTTTAGGAAATGACAATCGTCCATATAATATCAATGGAGATACAGCTGCAGGTGCAATTGCGAAGTCATTAAAATCTCGAAGATTGCTATTAATGACTAACGTCGAAGGAGTTTTAGATAAAGACAAAAAACTGATTGATGAAATCTCTTCATCAGAAATTTTGAAAATGATTGAGGATAATACAATCACCGAGGGTATGATACCTAAAATTAATACTTGTTTGGATGCTGTGAACAATGGAGTAACAGCAGTTGGAATAATTGATGGTAGAAAACAACACTCTATATTATTTGAAATTTTTTCCGACAAGGGCTCTGGGACTTTGATTAGAAGATGAAAAATTTTAAAGAAATGAAATATCTTCTATTAGATCTAGATGGAGTTTGTTACGGTAAACACAATAACTACTCTTTAGAAAAAGTTTTTGGCCAAGTATCACAAAGAATGACAATGTTCATATCTGAGAGACTGAAAATAGATATGGAAGAAGCAAAAAAATTACAGACTGATTATTTTTACAAATACAATACTAGTTTAAATGGTTTAATGATACATCATGATATACCCCCAGAAGAATTCCTAAAATATGTACACACAATAGATCTTTCATTTATGAAAGAGGACAAGATTATGAGAAATGAACTTGAAAAATTAGATATGGAAAAATTTATTTTTACAAATGGGAGCGCCGAACATGCTAAAAATATTTTAACCCATTTAGGAGTATATGATCTTTTTGGGAGAGATAAAGTTTTTGATATTAAAGATGCTGGGTATGTGCCAAAACCTGAGGCTAAAACTTTTGATTTAATGGTCAAAAAATTTGGATTGAATCCAAAAGAAACAATTTATATAGAAGATATCGCAAAAAACCTCAGTATTGGTTATGAAAGGGGATGTGCAACTGTTTGGTTAATTAATGATGAACATTTTGGTAAGATGGATTCTGATAAAGATTATATTTCTCATAAAATTGAAAATCTGTCTTTATTTCTTAAGGAAATAAGGTTATTAAAAAGTCAATAAATTATGTCTATAGAAAAAATTATTAATGATGCTTGGGAAAACAAAGATCAAGTGAATCCAAATTCGGATCAATCTTTAAAGGATGCAATCAATCAAGTAATAAGTGACTTGGATAGTGGTAAATCAAGAGTTGCTGAAAAAATAAATGGAGAATGGGTAACTCATCAACACCTAAAGAAAGCAATTATGCTGAGTTTTAGAATCTATCCAATGGAAAATTTAAATGGACCTTATTCCAGTTGGTATGATAAGGCACATTTGTTAAAAGGGAAAACAGCTGGCTGGACGAAAGAAGACCATGAGAGAGCAGGTTTTAGGATGGTTCCAAACTCACCTGTAAGAAAAGGATCATTTGTAGGTAAAGATGCTGTTCTTATGCCATGTTATGTAAACATTGGTGCTTACATCGGAGCTAAAACAATGATGGATACATTCAGTCGTGCTGGTAGTTGTTGTCAGATTGGGGAGAATTGTCACATATCTGCTGGGTCAGGAGTTGGGGGGGTGCTAGAACCTGCTCAAGCATTGCCCACAATAATAGAAGATAATGTATTTTTGGGAGCAATGTCTGAGGTGGTTGAAGGAGTGATTGTTGGAGAAGGATCTGTGTTAAGCATGGGAATGCTGATTACACAATCTACAAAAATTGTAAATAGATCAACTGGTGAGATCACGTATGGAAAAATTCCTCCATACTCAGTTGTAGTACCAGGTTCTCTTCCTGATAAAAAAAATCCATCTGCTCCATCACTAAGCTGTGCAGTAATAATCAAGCAAGTAGACGAAAAGACTAGATCAAAGACATCAATTAATGATCTTTTAAGAGACTAAACATGCAAAAAATTAATGAATTAAAATTAGCTAAAGAGCTAATTAGGTTTCCAACTGTTACTCCAGTAGACGCTGGGGTTATGAAATTTTTAGAAAAAAAATTGAAAAAACTTGGTTTCAAAACAAAATTACTTGAATTTAAAGAGAAAGATTTCAAACCAGTTAAAAATTTATATGCAAGGTTGGGAAGAAAAGGACCTAATTTTTGTTATGCGGGTCACCTAGATGTTGTTCCCCCGGGTAATATAAAAGATTGGACGATAAATCCATTTAAACCATCTGTAAAAAATAATCATTTAATTGGAAGAGGTGCAAATGATATGAAAAGTTCTGTTGCAGCTTTTGTTTCTGCTGTAAGCAATTTTTTATCAAAAAATGAAAAATTTAATGGATCAATTAGTCTATTAATTACTGGAGATGAAGAGGGTGATGCAATAAATGGTACCAAAAAAGTTGTAGAATATTTAAAAAAAAGAAAAGAGAAGATAAATTTTTGTCTTGTTGGTGAACCAACTAATCCAAATAAATTAGGTGAGATGATTAAAATTGGGCGTAGGGGAAGTTTGACTGGTAAATTAACTATAATTGGCCAACAAGGTCATGTTGCATATCCTGCTAGAGCAAATAATCCTTCAACAATAATTGTTAATATTTTAAAAGAATTAAAAGAAATTAAGTTTGATAAAGGAAGTAAAGATTTTCAGCCTACAAACTTAGAAGTTACTCGGATAAATATAAATAATACTGCAGATAACGTTGTTCCAGCAATAGCTGAAGCAACATTTAATATAAGATTTAACAATAAACATTCATCAACTTCTCTTAAAAAAAAACTTAATAAAATTTTCAGAAAAATAACTAAAAAACATAAATCAAAATTTAAAATAGAGTATAGAGTTTCCGGTGAAGCTTTTTTAACAAAACCTAATAAAACAACATTTATGATACAAAATGTCATTAAAAAAATAACAAAAATGAAGCCAAAATTATCTACAACAGGTGGAACCTCAGACTTAAGATTTATAAGAACTATATGTCCTGGTCTTGAATTTGGTTTAGTTGGAAAAACTATGCATAAAGTTGATGAGGCAGTATCTTTAAAAGATTTAAAAAATCTAACTAAAATTTATGAAAGCATTTTAAAAAATTATTTCAAATGAATACAGCGATTATAAATTCTGATTCTTATGAAAAACATGACACTGGTAACGGCCATCCTGAACAACCTAAAAGAGTAATTGCAATAAAAGAAAAATTAAAAAAAAGAAGTGATCTGATTTGGGAAAAACCAAGTAGTGTGCCTGATGATGTATTGGCAATGACACACTCAAAAGAATATATTCGTAACTTAAATAATTCCTTTCCTCAACAAGGTCTAAAGTTTTTAGATGGGGATACTGTCGTATCACCAGACAGTAAAAAAGCAGTATTTGATGCTGCTGGCTCAACAATCAGGGCGATAGATGGAATTGAAAATAAAGAGTTTAAAAACGCATTTTGTTTAGCAAGACCTCCTGGACATCATGCGGAAAAGGATAAGGCAATGGGATTTTGTTGTATATCAAATGCTGGAGTAGCCACTAATTATTTGATTAAAAATTATAAATATAAAAGAGTAGCATGTGTAGATTTTGATGTGCATTGGGGAAATGGAAATTATGATGTCATGCGTAATAACAAAAATTCGTTATATATATCAACACATCAGTATCCTTTTTATCCCGGAGGAGGTACGGACAAAGATAAGGGTGACTTTGATAATTCTTTGAATATACCTTTGCCAGCAGGCACAAACTCTGATGAATACTTTAATGCATTCAATAGAGTTTTAGATAGATTAATCAATTATAAACCTGACTTTCTTATATTCTCAGCAGGTTTTGATGCACATAAAGATGATCCTTTAGCTCAGTTTAAATTAAAATCAAAAGATTTCTACGAAATCACCAGAAGAACTTTAGCTGCAACCAACGAGTTTACTAAAGGGAAAGCTATTTCTATTCTTGAGGGTGGTTATGATTTAAATGCGTTATCTGAAAGTGCCAATGAACATGTTAACGCACTTGTAGAATTCAATTGATTTAAACAAAGTAAATAATAAATCTCTCACATGAAACTTTATAGAATTAAAAGATCTAAAATTGATAAGAAAGGACGAGGCCTTTATGCTGTGCGCGATATTAAAGAGGGAACAAAAATAATAAATTACGTTGGTAAGATTATTACAAATAAAGAGGTAGACGAGTCAGCCAAGTTTGATAATAAAAAACCTATTTACTTATTCACATTAAATAAAAAATATACCCTCGATGGAGATTTTTCATGGAATATCGCAGGTCTTGTAAACCATAGTTGCGATAATAATTGTGATTATAATGGCAAAGGTCTTAAAGTATGGATTACTGCAATTCGCGATATTAAAAAAGGAGAGGAGTTTACATGTGATTATGGATTTGGTTATGATAAAGACTATAAACAATTTCCTTGCAAATGTGGTTCAAAAAATTGCTGTGGCTATATTGTAAGAGCAGAGTCTAGATGGAGAATAAATAAAAAGTTTGCAATGAGTAACAAGAAAAAATTAATAAATAACTCTTGCTAGATAAAGTCCTTCAGGTGGTGCTGGCGGTGCACACAATATCCTTTTTTTTGAGTTCATAACAAAGCTAAATTTTTTTAAAGTCCATTTTTTTTCGCCTACATATTTTAAACAACCAACCATTGATCTAACTTGCTGTTGAAGAAAAGATTGAGATTGAAATTCTATTTCTATTTTATCATTTCTAGATTTTACTTTAACAGATTTCATAGTTTTAATTGGACTTTTGGCTCTACAACTAGAAGCTCTGAATGTAGAAAAATCCTTTGTGCCAACTAACTTTTTTGCAGCTTTTTTCATTGTTATTAAATCGAGTTTATTAATAATGTGCCATCCTCTATTTTTATCTAATACAGGTCTACTTAAACGATTAATTATTATATATTTATATATTCTCATTCTCGCAGAAAATCTTGCGTGAAAATCTTTACTTCTTTTTTTAATTTTAATAATTGTAATCATTTCCTTGTTTAAAAAAAAATTTAAAGATTTGACAAATTTATTCAAATTTTCAATTTTTTTTTTACACTCAAAATGTGCAGATTGTTCAAGCGCATGTACTCCTTTATCTAGTCTTCCAGCACCAAACAAAATAGTTTTTTCTTTTAATAATTTTGAAATTCTCTCTTGAATAAGACCTTGTATAGTTTTGCCTTTTGTTTGAATTTGCCAACCTCTAAAATCGGTACCCACATATTCAATCAATATTTGATATCTAAACATTAGATATGATTGAGCCTTTTCTGATTTGGGATCCGAGCATAAACTCTCCTGTTTTTTGAACCTTTTTTCCCTCTCTCTGTATTTCAAAAACTTTAATAGATTTTTCACCTCCACACGCTATTTCAAGATCGTCTGAAATAACCTCACCATTTTTACCAGTTCCGTTTCCGATTTCTGCTTTTAAAATTTTATATCTTTGGCCATTAAAATTGAAAAAAGCTCCTGGGGAGGGGTATAAACCATTAATTTTTCCAATTATTTTTAAAGCATCACTTTTCCAGTCTATTTGTCCTTCATTTTTAGTAATTTTTTTCGCATAAGTTGCTTTAGAATTATCTTGATCAACAAAATTTGATTTACCCTCAAAAATTTCATCTACAACATCTAAAATTTTATCCGCTGCTATTAGAGCAAGTTTTTCTGAGACCTCTTTTGCATTGAGACTTTGGTCAAGTTTTATTTTATAAGTATTACTTACAGGTCCACTATCTAATTCTTCATTGATCTTCATTATACTGATCCCTGTTTCTGTGTCTAAATTCATTATAGCTCTCTGAATGGGTGCGGCACCCCTCCATTTTGGAAGTAAAGATGCATGAATATTTATAAAACCTTTTTTTGTTAAACTTAAAAATTCTTTAGGAATTATTTGTCCGTAGGCTACAACAATTGCAAGATCAGCATCCAATTTTTTTAAAAAATCATATTCCTCTGTGTTGTTTTTTAAGTTTTGTGGAGATCTGAATTCTATATTTAAAGTTTCCGATATACCTTGAACCGGTGATTTATTTATCCTCTGACCTCGGTGAGACTTTTGAGGTGGTTGCGTGTAAACCAAGTTTATTGGAAAACCATTTTGATAGAGAGATTTCAATATTGGGACTGCAAACATGGGTGTACCCATAAAGATGATTTTCTTAGGCATTTTTAAACTAATATTCTGTCAGGATTTTTTTTTGTTTTTGAAATTTTTTTAATGATAATATCTCTTTTTAATTTTGATAAATGGTCAATTATCAATTTTCCATCTAAATGATTTATTTCATGTTGTAAACAAGTTGATAAAAGACCATCACATTTTAAATTTTTTTTTTCTCCACTTATATCAATATACTCCACTTCACAAATTTTTGGCCTTTCAATTTCTATAAATGTATCTGGAATTGATAAACAACCCTCTTCATAAATTGAGGTTTCATTACTAACTTTTTTAATAACAGGATTTATGAAACTTAGAGGCTCCCTCTTTTCGTCTTTAGTAGATACGTCAATTACTAAAATTCTTTTCAGGATACCTATTTGTACTGCAGCTAATCCGATGCCTTTCGAGGCGTACATTGTATCAAATAAATCATTAATAAGTTTTTTTTCGTTAGTGCTAACTTTTTCTAATGGTTCTGAGATTTTTTTTAAGGTTTCATCAGGAACTGTAATTATATCTTTAATGCTCATTAGATAAATAAATAAACTAATTTTTAAACTTTTAAAGGAAGAACTTTTAATAGAATTTTATTTCGTAAAGAGTCTATGTCTAATTGATTAAGTGCACTAATTATAAAAAATAGTGTATCCTGATCTAAAGTGCTTAGCTCATCTTGACCAATAACCTCTATAATTCTAAGAATTGTTGAAGCTGAATCATTATTATTGATCATGACTTGAATATCTGTTGGCATTTCAGAGTCTTGAATTTTGTATAAATTGTCATACTTCTTATCAATTTTTATTCCATCTGATTTTAATGACTCGATTAAAATGATATCCTTTTTTGAAATTGAATATTTTTTATCCTTTTTTATTTTTTTAAGAAAATTGTTGAGATCTTTTTCTATTTTTGTCTGATTATAATCTCCTATAAAATATTTTATAAGTTTTGATTGATGTAAAAGATCATCATTATACTTTATTTTAGTTTGTTTTTTTTCATCAGTATTAATATTCTCTAAATAAAAACTAGTATGCTTTGATGAAATTTGATCTAATTCAATATCTTGTAACAGATCTTTAAGTTTTTTTTCAAAAGCATTACCAATTTTATCCTTGATGAATACTTCTTTTAAAAGTTTCATTAACTCTATTTTTCTATTTATGTCAGATTCTAGTAATACACTTTGGTATAAAAGTGCCCTACTTTCAATATTGGTTAAAGATTTGAATACTGTTTTAACGTTCAAAAATTGATCAATCGTAAACTGAAATCTTTTATAAATTTGAAATAAATCATCTTCAAGATAATTCTTGTTATGTGTAGCAAATTCAATTAATTCAATTTTTTCTAATTCATTCAAGTCAATTTCATTGGTCTCGTATAATAAATTTGAAGCAGCTAAATATTTCCATACTAATGGATTAGTATTTTCTTTTGGATCAAATGAAAATTCTGGATTTGTTTTATGAGCCAAATGAAACTCTAGAATACTTTTTTCAGAAATAGTTTTATCAATTTCATTTGTATACCCAAAAAGATAATTCAATTTATTTTCAAAATACTGATCGTTAAAACCTAATTCTTTTTTTAAATCAAAAATTAATTGTGCTTCATCTTTTTTTCCATTATTTATCAAACAATAAATATTAAATTTGGATAAATAATTATCTGTTATTGGCTCAGAGTTATTTAAAAAGATTTTACAAGCTTTATCAAACTGAGTCTCGGATAAATACCTATCAACTAGATATTTACTTAGTTTAGGGTGTAAATTTAAAATATCATTCTTGATTAAATACTCCTCTATCAGCTCTAAGTCATTATGTTTTATCAACCAATCTGATTTGATTTTTAAAAAATCTTTTTCACTAATATTTTTTTTGGGATAATAAGCATTGGTTAATAAAATAATATTCATAAGTTCCGAAGCATCTTGTGATAAGTCTATTTTAGCCAAATTAGAGAAAAGGTATTTTAATTGATCACCATTAGAATTCGACCACATATCAATTTTTAATCCAAAATCTTCAGGATCGTAGAGACCTATTATTTTAATTTCTTTCGAATTTAGAGTTTCATCAACTTTAATTGAATCAGATCTATCTTTAGTTTGCATATTAAAAACGTCGATTTTTTCATTTTCAAGTTCACTTTCTGAAATTGAAATTAATTCCTTGTTTTCAGAATTTTCTTGTATTTGCTCTTTATCAATATTCCATATATCTACAGGTTCATCTTGTGAAAAAGAATTGGCTATTGAAAAGAAAAAGATAATCAGAATTGATAAATAAATTTTATTTAACAATTTTAAAATTTTCATTAGGGATTATTTTTTCAATTGATTTTTTTGGTGCTGGAAAGTCTAATTTATTTAAAAGAAAAACTATTCCAATAAATACAGTTGCGATTATTAATAACTTTATCAATAATCCAATTATACTTTTGCTATAACTTGTTTTTCTAGTAAATTGCATATAGGTTTAATTAATTTCAAATTAAGACATATTTGTGTTTTTTCAATAAAGAAACTTATGAAATCTAGGAAAAATTTAGTTTTTATCGGAATGATGGGTTCTGGAAAGAGCTCTATTGGCTCTATAGTTTCAAAAAAACTAAATCTTAATTTTTTTGATATTGATCAATTAATTGAAAATGATCAAAAAATGAAAATATCAAAAATCTTTGAAATAAAAGGAGAAGACGCTTTTCGAGATATTGAAAAAAAGATAACTCTTAATATTTTAAAAAATAAAATAGGTGTAATTGCACTTGGTGGAGGAGCGTTTATAACTAGAGCAATTAAAAATGAGATTCTAGAAAGTCACTTATCATTTTGGCTTAATTGGAATATCGATACATTGGTAAAAAGGATTAAAAACAGCAAAAAAAGACCATTAGCAGTTAATTCCACTAAGAATGAACTAATAAAAATCATAAAAAAACGTTCAGTTATTTATTCTAAAGCACTATATAAAATAGATTGTGAGAATTTTACAAAACAACAAATCGCAAAAAAAATCATAGATATTTATGAGGCCAATTAAACTGATAGTTAAAACTAATTCTGAGAAATATCCAATTATAATTGGTAGAAATTTAATTTCTAATTTATCACATATATTAAAAAAAAATTCTATAAGCTTTAAAAAATGTTTTTTAGTTTTAGATCAAAATATTCCAAATAAATATATCAAACAAATTGTAAACTCCCTTAGAAAATATGAGCTTTACAAATTTATTTATAATGCCAATGAGAAAAATAAAAATCAGAAAAATGTTAGTAAAATTTTAGATGTTTTACTTAAGAAAAATTTTTCAAGAGATGACTGCTTAATATCTATTGGAGGTGGAATTACTGGTGATGTGGCAGGTTTTGCCGCAAGTTTATTCAAAAGAGGTTTAAAGTTTGTAAATATCCCAACAACATTGCTATCACAAGTTGACTCATCTGTTGGTGGTAAAACAGGTATTAATACATCTCAAGGTAAGAATTTAATTGGAAGTTTTTATCAACCTAAAATTGTTATCAGTGATGTAGACTTTTTGAAAAGTCTTCCTTTTAGAGAAATAGTTTGTGGTTACGCTGAAATAGTAAAGCATGCATTAATTGCAAATAAAAAATTTTATAATTTTTTGGATAAAAATGTTAATGAAATACTTAAACTTAAGTCTCCAACAATTGAAAAATCTATTTATGAAAGTTGTAAAGTCAAAAAATCAATAGTTGAAAAGGATGAGAATGAAAAAAATCTTAGAAAAATTTTAAATTTTGGTCATACTTTTGCTCATGCATACGAGGCAAGTTTAAATTTTTCTAAAAAATTAAATCATGGAGAAGCCGTAATTCTAGGTATGAAATCAGCATTTGAATTTAGTCATAATAAAAAGTTGATTACCAATAAAGAATTTAATTCTGCGATTAAACATCTCAATAATTCTCATTTTCCAGATTCTATTCAAAATTATTTTACATTAAAAAAAATTAATCAGATCATATCCTTTATGATGAGGGACAAAAAAAATAATTCAAAAAATATCAAGCTTATGCTTATTAGAAAAATTGGTGGGCCAATAATTGAAAAAGAATTTTCTCATGCCACTATAAGACTTTTTTTAAAAAAAAGACTAATTAATTAAAATTTGCAGAGAGTGAATATGGTTTTTTAATTCCACTTCTAATACTTTATAAATTTTTTTGTTACTTTCAATTTTATTTAATTTCTTTAGCTCATCAGACTTGATAGTTATTTTTAAATGAAATTTATTATTTTCATGTCCTGGATGATTTTTATGTAAAAATGTTTTGTCTTCAATTAAAATATTTTCGATATTAATATTTTTTTTTATTTTTTTTTTTACGTTTGTGATTAATTCATCTATATTCATTTGATATAATTATATCATGAAAAATATCTGTGACTGGGATAATTGCAATGAAATTGGTGAATATAAAGCACCAGTTGAAAAGGATAATAGTAAAAAATTTAGATTGTTATGTTTAAATCATGTCAAAGAATTCAATAAGAATTGGAATTATTTTTCAGACATGAATGATGATCAGGTAATTGACTTTTTAAAATCAGATATGGTTTGGCATAAACCTACGCAAAGTTTTAGTTCCTCAGATAACTTTTTTAAAGTCTTGTGGAATAATACTTTGAGAGATGACCTTGATAAAGAGAAGTTAAAAAGTGATTTTAATCACATGGGACAATTTAGATATAATAACAAAGACATCAAAGCATTTGAAATATTAGGTATTTCAGTAGGCTCAAAATGGGAAAAAATTTATGATAAGTTTAAAATACTTGTTAAAAAATTTCACCCTGATATGAATTCCGGTAACAAAAAATTTGAAGAAAAACTTAAATCAATAACTTTGGCTTATACCCAGTTAAAAAATACTTATAGAGAAAAAAATTGACACCAAATATAAACAACCAACCTGACATAAAACTCTCAATAAAACAGACCTTTGGTATAGACTCTAATATGGAAGTGGATGCATTTTCTAAAAAAAGTGAATATGTGCCAGAAATAGATAAAAATTATAAATTTGATCGAGATACTACTTTGGCAATTATTTCGGGTTTTGCTTTTAACAAAAGAGTTCTGGTTCAAGGTTATCATGGAACAGGAAAATCTACTCACATAGAACAAATTGCTGCAAGGTTAAATTGGCCTTGCATCAGAGTAAATTTAGATAGTCATATAAGTCGTATAGATTTGATAGGAAAGGATGCGATTGTTTTAGAGGATGGTAAACAAGTTACACAATTTAATGAGGGGATTTTGCCTTGGTCCATACAAAACCCTGTGGCTTTAGTGTTTGATGAGTATGATGCGGGAAGACCTGATGTGATGTTTGTTATCCAGAGAGTGCTTGAAGCAGAAGGTAATTTTACTCTTTTAGATAAGAATAAAGTAATTAAACAAAATAAATTTTTTAGATTATTTGCAACCTCTAACACTGTTGGTTTAGGAGATACAACGGGACTTTACCATGGAACGCAACAAATAAATCAAGGACAAATGGATAGATGGAATATTGTTACAACTTTAAATTATCTTAGCCTTGATAAAGAAATGGAGATAATCTTAGCAAAAAATAAAAGTTTAGATAATGCAAAAGGGAAAGAAAAAGTTTCAAATATGATTAAAGTTGCATCATTAACCAGAAAAGGATTTATAGCTGGAGATATATCTACAGTGATGAGTCCACGAACAGTTTTGCACTGGGCTGAAAATTCAGAAATTTTTAAAGATACAGGTTATGCTTTTAGAGTGACGTTTTTAAATAAGTGTGATGAGGTTGAAAAAAATATAATTGCAGAGTATTACCAAAGATGTTTTGGTGAGGAATTACCAGAATCCTTGTTAAATATTCAAATTTAATGAATAACAAAACTGAGAGTTTAAAGGAAAAGTTAAGACAAGCTCTATCCTCTACAGCACGTGTAATATCAGATGATTTAATTATCCACCCTAAAAAAAATATCAAAAATTCTGAAAAACAAGATTTAATTGAACTAGAAAATTTAAATTCAAAAAATGATTTTATAAAGGCTAGAGCGGAAACAGATTCGAAAGCTCTTAAAAAAAAATTTTCTAATGAGTCAATATTTAAGAAAAATTTACCGACCAGCTCGTCATGTAAATCACTTTATACAATTACAGAGAAAATAAGATACGAAAAATTGGGATCAAAAATGTTAAAAGGAATAGATAAAAATTTAAGAGATAACTATACTCAATTAATTAATTACAAAAGAAAAGATCAAATTAAATCTAAAGATGACGTGCCTGTAGTTGAGGCTTTTGAATTATATATGCTGAAAAATTTCCACAATATCAAACTCAATGCTTTAACATCAAAAATGTTAAACTTCTGGGAAAAAGATTTTGATAAATCAATCTTCGAGCATATAGAATTTTTTAAACAAAATTTAGAAGATCAAAATGTTTATAGTTCTAAGTTTTCTCAGATATTGCAAGAAATGGACATTTTTCAATCAGAGGAAAATGAGGAAAAAAAAGATGAAAACCCTGAGGATAATCAAGAAAATCAGTCAAGTGAAAATGATGATAGTGAAGATGAGGACAAAAAGGATCCTGATAAGCAAGATGAAGCAGAAGCAAGTTTAGATTCAGATTATAACATTGATGAATACAAATTAGATGAACAACTTGTAGATAAAGAATCAGAAGAGCAAAACTCTGAGCAAGTTATTCAAAAGAAAAATTTAAAAGACTCTAACGTAGATTATAAAATTTTTACAACACAGTTTGACGAAATTACGAAAGCTGAAAATCTTGAAAACGCAGATGAAGCAAATAAACTTCGAAAAACTTTAGATCAACAATTAATTGGTTTTCAAGATGTTATAACTAAACTTGCTAATAAACTTCAAAGACAATTATTGGCAAAACAGAATAGAGCTTGGGAGTTTGATTTGGAAGAAGGATTGCTTGATAGTTCAAAGTTACCAAGAATTATAATGGATCCATATAATTCATTATCTTTTAAGAAGGAAAAAGATTTAGACTTCAAGGATACTGTAGTAACACTTCTAATTGATAACTCGGGTTCAATGAGAGGAAGACCAATTACAATTGCAGCTATTTGTGCTGATATTCTATCTAGAACTTTAGAACGTTGTTCGGTGAAAGTAGAAATATTAGGGTTCACAACAAAAAATTGGAAAGGTGGCCAAAGTAGAGAGTTATGGAATAAAAATAATAAACCAAAAACACCTGGAAGATTAAATGATTTAAGACATATTATTTATAAAGGAGCTGATACTCATTGGAGACAGGCAAAAGATAATCTTGGGCTAATGTTAAAAGAAGGTTTACTAAAAGAAAATATAGACGGGGAGGCTATAACATGGGCTTTCAATAGAATTAAGAAAAGAAAAGAGGAAAGAAAAATTTTAATGGTAATTTCAGATGGTGCACCAGTTGATGATTCAACTTTATCTGTAAATTCAGGAGATTTTTTGGAAAAACATTTGAAAAAAATGGTTAAATTTATAGAGGATAAATCTGAAATAGAAATTTTAGCTATAGGAATTGGTCATGATGTTTCAAGATATTATAAAAAAGCAATTAAAATTACTGATGTAAACGAACTTGGTGATGTAATGATTTCTCAATTGAGTTCATTATTTGATAATAAAACAAAATTACATTAAATTTTTTTTAAATCTTGATTTTTCCATCTTATATTTACTTCCGCTCCAGTTCTTGTTTTAGAATTTTGACAAATTAAAGAAGCAAAATTCTTTTCAAGCAAGTTCTTGCCTATGAATATTCCTAGACCTAAACCAGATTGATTCTTATCTTTATTTTTAAGTGATCTTAAATAAGGTTCACCTATTTTTGATAATATTTCATTAGGATATCCTTCACCATCATCTTCAATAATAATTTCTGTGAAATCATTATTACTTTTCAAAGTTATAAATATTTTTTCTTTAGCAAATTTATTTGCATTTCCAATAAAATTTCTTAAACCATAAATAATTTCTACTGATTTTGGAATTTTTCTAGGACTTGAATCTTGATCAAAATTTAAAACAAAGCTTTTATTACTTGTTTCTTGAAATGAATTAACAATTTGAATTATGTATTTTTTAAAATTTAAGTCTTCATCTATAAAATCATCTTCTTCAATTGGATTTAAAGACAACCTTTTTAAAATTTGATTACACCTCTCCACTTGACTTGATAATAGCTCTATATCAGAAGTCAGTTCAAAGCGGTCTTTTAACTGATCTTTAAGTTCTTGGGAGATTATTTTTATCGTAGACAATGGTGTTCCAAGAGAATGTGCTGCTGCTGCAGCTTGTCCCCCTAGAGATAACATTTCATGTTCTTGAGCCATTATTTCTTCCATTTTACTTAGAGCTTCCTTTCTTTTTCTAGACTCTGAGCCAAATACTATCGCAAAATAATTCAAAAAAATTAGTGCTATTATGAAAGAAATTGGAATTGAATAATAGTAATATGGATCAACATGAAAATGATTATTTAATGGCGCAGGTAAATCCTCTGAATAAAATGTCAAAAAAATAATCATTAATATTGTTGTAATAACAAGAAATAAATTCGTTCTAATACCCAGATTTGATGACGCAAAAACACTGGGAATTAATAAAAAAATTACAAAAGGATTTACGATACCGCCTGTAAGATATATTAGTGAACTTAATTGAAATATATCAATCATTAAAAAAATTAGTGCAGATCTATCAGAAAGTTGAGTTTTATTATAAATAAAAATCAAATAAAAATTACTCAAAATTCCAATAAAGATTATTAGATTTGATAAAATAAAATTAAAATCAAAATTGAAAAAAAAATAAACTATATAAACTGATATTAATTGACCTATAATTCCGATCCATCTTAAAGAAATATAAGTTGATTTTTTTAGGGTATGAAATTTAGAAGTTTCAAAAAACTTCATGATCTAAATATCTAAATTTTGAACATTTATTGCGTTAGAAATAATAAAATCTTTTCTTAATGTTACATCGTTGCCCATTAAAGTATGTATTAATTCCTGGTCTTTTTTTGAGTTTTTTGAATATTGAACCTGAAGTAAATTTCTAGTTTCTGGATTAAGAGTTGTACTCCAAAGCTCATCCGGGTTCATTTCTCCCAAACCCTTAAACCTTTGTATGCTCATTTTAGACTTTTCCATTTCTATCAATTTCGAAAACTCTTTTGAACCTCTCTTAGATTTTTTAATTTCCTTGCTATTAGACATTATATAATTTTCTAATTCATCCTCGTCTTTAATATATATTCCTTTAGAGCCTTTATTAATCTTAAATAGCGGTGGTTGAGCTAGGTACACGTGACCATTTTCAATCAATTTATTAAAAGGTTTATTGTTGAAGAAAGTTAATAATAATGCTCTGATATGAGATCCATCAACATCAGCATCCGTCATTATAATTATTTTCCCATACCTTAAATCTTTTAAATCAATTTCATGAGCTTTTGGATCAAGTCCAAGTGCGTTAATCAAAGTTAATATTTCATTTGAAGATATCATTTTAGACAATGCCTTTGTTCTTTGATCAGAGCCATTTCCGTTCCCATTTTTTTTTATATTTAAATCTTCAACATAAGTATTAAGTATTTTTCCTCTCAAGGGTAAAACTGCTTGATTTGATCTATTCCTCCCTTGTTTTGCAGAACCACCTGCTGAATCTCCCTCAACAATAAATAGTTCTGTTCCCTCTTGTTTCCCTATTTGACAATCTGCTAATTTTCCTGGGAGGCCGCTTAATTCAATTGCTCCTTTCCTTCTAACATTTTCTCTTGCTTTTCTAGCCACATCTCTAGCCATTGCGGCCTGTATAATTTTAGCTAAAACTATTTTAGCTACAGATGGATTTTGATCAAACCAGATAGATAATTTTTCATTCACTAGTGTTTCAACTATCATTCTTACTTCTGAAGACACTAGCTTGTCTTTTGTTTGAGAAGAAAATTTAGGATCAGGGATTTTGGCTGATAAAACGCATGTTAAACCTTCTTTAATGTCATCTCCAGAAATTGTTAGTTTATTCTTTTTAAGAAGATTATTTTCGTTTGCATATTTATTTATAATTCTTGTTAAAGCACTTCTGAAACCTAATAAATGTGTTCCTCCATCTTTTTGGTAAATATTATTAGTATAAGGAAAAATATCCTCTGAATAACCTGCATTCCATTTTAATGAACACTCTAGTTCTACATTATTTCTTTTGCCTTCAATATATATAGGTTTTCTAAATAAATCATTTCCATTTTTGTTTTGTAACTTTTCTCTCTTTTCATCTAAATAGTCTACAAATTCAATCAATCCTCCATCATATTTGAATTCTAAGATTTTTTCTTTTTTTTGACTATTGTCAGTGAAAGTTATTTTTATACCTTTATTTAAGAATGCTAATTCTCTCATTCTCTTGATTAGAATATTTGCACTAAATTTGATTGATGAGAAAACTTCTTTTGAAGGCAAGAAAGTTATTTGAGTACCTGTCTGTTTTGATTTACCAGCAATCTTTAGAGGTGCTTTTGCTTCACCATTACGAAATTCAATAGAATGTTTTTTTCCATCTCTGTTTATTTCTAAAAAAAGCTTTTCTGAAAGAGCATTAACAACAGATACTCCCACACCATGCAAACCTCCAGAAACTTTGTAAGAGTCATGGTCAAATTTTCCACCAGCATGAAGTTGGGTCATGATTACTTCGGCAGCAGATTTTTTTTCACCTTTATGTATATCTGTAGGAATTCCACGACCATCATCATTAACAGTCACAGTTCCATCAGAATTTAATTTTACATTAATATTTTTACAATATCCTGCTAGGGCTTCATCAATTGAATTATCTACAACTTCATAAACCATGTGGTGCAAACCAGTTCCATCATCGGTATCACCAATATACATACCTGGTCTTTTTCTTACTGCCTCTAAACCTTTAAGTACTTTGATCGAATCTGCTTGATATGTATTTTTATTTGTCATTTTTTGTTATTAAGGAAAAAAAAATTATAACATTTTTTAATAAAAATTGCTCAATTATAATTTCAAATTTCTGATATAAATGTGAAATAAGTAAGATATTTCAAGGGTTATTTAATCTTATATAAAATGAGATCCTAAAGAATGTTTTTCAAGTAATTATATTAAAAAAATCACCAGGGTATTTCTTCACCCAATAAATTAATAAATTTTCCGTTTAATGATTGAACATTAGATGAAATCAAATCAATTATTAAATTAGCACAAACTTCGCTTTTAATTTGTCCTCCAGGATTCATTCCTGATTGAACATTGCCTGGATCTATAGCAAATACTATTGTTTTAAATCTATCATTTAAATCTACAGACATATTCTTTGTTATAGAATTCAAAGCTGTTTTTGAGGCTCTATATATATATGCGTTACCTTGATTATTTAACTTAATGCTGCCAGCATCGCTACTAATATTTATTAAAATCTCAAGATTTTTTGTAGATGATTTATCATCTAAAATTATTTGCATAATTTTTAAGATAGAAAATGAATTAACCATTAGAACTTCTTGAAATTTTTTAAAATCAAGTTTTTCTATTTGTTGGTCCTCGAAAGAACCTCCAAATACACCAGCACAATTAAATACCAAATCAATAGAGGTTTCCTTAATCTTTTCTTCAAGATCTTTGAATTCATGTATATTTCTTTGGTCATACTTTACTATTGTTAAATTTTTATTCTTTATACATTCTAGATTTTGAGAATTTTCTCGATAAGTTGCTAAAACTTTATTATCTAAAGCTAAAGTTTTTTTTGTTAAAGCGAGACCAATGCCAGAATTAGCTCCAGTTATTAAAATATTTTTATTATTTATATTTGCCAAATAATTTTTTTTTGAAAATTTTCTAGTATAAAAAAATTTTTTTATTTTTTTTCTTAATCCCATTAACTATTTTTTAGCATCAAACTGATCTACAAACTAGACTAAGTAAAAATATTTAATCCTAAAAAACTTTTAAAATGGTGGTTTTAATGAATAAAAAACACTCTTAATTATATAGTTAAATTGGTGGCGGAGAGAGTGGGATTCGAACCCACGGTACCTGTGAGGGTACACACACTTTCCAAGCGTGCGCCTTAAACCACTCGGCCATCTCTCCAAAAAAATTATCTGAAAAATTCTAAATTTTTACCAATTTTATCCTTCTTAGACAGAATTGGTTTTTTAATTGGCCATTTAATTTTAACTTCTTGATCTCTCCAATCTAAAGTTGTTTCACTTTCTTTATGTCTATACTCAGAACATTTATAATGAACTATACATTTATTCGATAAACATAAGAATCCATGAGCAAAACCCTCTGGAATGTAAAAAGAATACTCAGACTTATCTGATATTATTAAAGAATAATATTTTCCAAACGTTTTTGAATTTTTTCTTAAATCTACTGCAACATCCATAATTTTTCCTAAAACAACTGTAATGACTTTTGCCTGAGGTTTTTTAGTTTGTATATGTAAACCCCGGATTACATTTTTTTTTGATGATGACATTACATCAAATTTGAAATTTTTTTTAATCAAATTGTTTTTAAATACCTCTTTAAAAAAACCTCTATTATCAAAAAACATTTTTGTTTTAATTATCTTTAAACCAGCAATGTTAACATTTTTAATTTTCATTCAATTTATGAGTTAGATTTTTTTTCAAAAAAAGTCCAATACCATTCTAAATATTTTGTATTTTTTTTAAACCAAAAAGACAAATACCGTTCTGCTAGATACGCATATAAACGTTGTTGATCATAACCATTTAAATTTTTGAGCCCAAACTCTTTTTCGCAGCTGAAGAGCCATGAAAATAAACTTTTAAACCATTTATCAATTATTTTTTTTTTTGAAATAAACATTATATGTGGATTAAAACTACTATTTTCGTTCACAAATTTTCTAAATAAAGTTCTCTCATTTTTTTTTTTAAGATGATTTATGGCCTTGTCTAAAATTCCAAAACCATGGTGCATATCAAAATGAAGTTTAATATTTTGTTTTTTCTTATCATAGATTATAGAGGGATCTTTTAATAAGTTTTTGTATCCTCTTTTCAGGAGTTTCATTCTTTTAGGGTTATCAATTTTAATTGGTTTACATATAATGCTCTCATAATCTGACCATTTTTTGGGGGGTTTTTTAAGAATGTATTTTTGAAGTTGCTTAAAACTTGCTATTTTTTTTTTTGATTGAAGCCAAAATCTTCTTTTTTGGCAAAAACCAACCCACAAACTTTTATCTAGTTTTTTTAATTCATTTTTCCAAAACCAATAATGAAATGTTAATTCTGAATAATTTCTCTCTTTAGATTGTATGTTTTTTCCTGATAAACTTGAAATATATTTTTTTTTAAACTTTTTATTTCCTACACCAGCCAAATTTAAATTTAATTGTTCTAAGTGTTTTAACTCAACATTTGTCACACAATAAATTTTCATTTTAGCCATTAATTTTCTAAAATTTTACTTTTACTATTTTCTGAAGTTTTTTTATATTAATTGTGGAGTCAAAAGGCACCTTTATTTTCATGTTTTTATTTTGATAAATTTTTTTTACTTTTTTATTTTCTTTTTTCGCAAAATTATAAATATATTGTGCTTTTCCACCAATATTGATAATCCCTTGTTTATTTAAAAGCTTAAAAAGAATTTTTGCAACTTCATCATGGTACATGAAGCTAGTCTTTACATTTGCAAAAGCTTTTTTGTGTATGAACGGTTTTTCTGTCATACAAACCCTTAAAATTAAAGAATTTTTATATAATTTAACTGAACACTCACCACCTAGTTTTGACCAAGCATAATTATTAAAAGGTTTTAAGGGATCATCTTCATTATAGTTTCCATTTATTCCTGGGTATACATAATTAGTTGAAAAATAAATTAATTTAATATTTTTTTGAGAACAAGCCATTGTGACGTTTGCAGTCCCTATTATATTGAGATTAATACTTTTATTAATATCTTTTTCATGTAACTCCATTGGTCTTGAGAATCCAGCTAAATGAATAACGATGTCAGGTTTTGTTTTATTAAAATATTTTAACATGGAATTAAAATTTAGAATATTGAATTGATTTTTAGTTGGGAAAAAAAGCTTATGTTTAGTGGAAATACTTTTTAAGTGATTTCCAAATCTCCCTGTACCACCTGTTACTACTATATTTTTTTTCATAAAATAAGTTATTATTTTTTTTTTAAAATTGCTATTTCGTTAAAATTACCTTTATAAATTTCTATACTATCAATATTATATAAAAAATTATCTCTGTCATTTTTTTTGATATAATTTGAATTTAGTAATATTTTTTCTTCCTTAAATTTAAACAAGATTTCTCTGAGTGTTGGTTTTTCATTCTTAAGGTTCATATCTTTTCTTGTGTCAGGAAAATCAAGTTCTTCTATAATAAACAGACCTCCGCTATTCAATTTTTTAAAAAGCATAAACAAGCTTATAATTTGATCTTTCAAGGAATGTCCTGCATCCTCGATAATAATATCAAAATTATCAGAAAATTTATCAATTATATTTTTTTGTATAGAGTCTTCATTAGACGAATTTACATAGAAATTTTGAATTCTATTTGATCTATATCTAAATAAATCAGGGTAAATATCTGCAGCAAAAAATTTTGAATTTTTAAAATAAAAAAATAATGCAGCCGAGGCATTTCCGTGAAATGATCCTATTTCTAATATATTAAGATTTTTAGATTTCAGATTTTCGAAATATTTTTGATAAAAATTGCTATAGCCATGTCCTTTAATCTTTAGCGAAGTCCTCTTGGAAGGGTGCGCGTATTGGTTCTCAAATAGATTACCTTTATCACTATTAAAAAAATCAAATAATTTCCCTAAATCAGAAGTTTCAAACAAGCCGAATCCATCTATAAATTCATCTAAATTAATAATTTTTGGCAGATAGATTAAGTTAATAAAATATTTTATTGGAATAACAATTAGAATATATAATTTTAAAATATAATTTGCTTTTTTAAATCTATGTTCATAGTAAATCTTATAAAATGTTCGTAATTTCATATTATTTGACTTATATTCGAAAAGTTTAGCAAAGTAATTATTTAAATAATTTTAATGCTAATAAATGAATAAGATTAAAAAAAAACTTAGTTTTTTATACAAAAGTTTAATTAGATTATTGTTCATATTTATATATGGTAAAATAATTTTTTGTAAGAATCCTGAAAATGAAAAAGATATTTCAATTGAGGAAGTAAAAGATGAAAATCTTAAAGGTCCAGATAATCTTAAATATTTAATTTATAAAGTTAAAAATGGGAGAATATTTAATGATTTTGTAGAGAATGTTGCAATTATATCTGGTAATAAAATTATTGATAAAGTTTCTTACCAACAAGTTAAAGGTGAATTCAAAGATGCAAATCATAACTCGGTTCTTTATAAAGGGTCACCTTATTTAAAGAAAAAATTTAAAGGAAGAGTTTTATCATTAACTCAGGGAGCTAGTGGTCACAGAAATTATTTTCATTGGCTTTATGATATTTTACCCAAAATAAATATTTGCTCTAAAAATTATAATTTAAAAGAAATAGATTATTTGTATTTATCAAAGCTTGAAAAATATCAAAAATCAACCTTGGAAATTTTGGGTTATGATAATTTTAAAATAATTGAAGCAAATAAGAATAGACATATTCAAGCTGACGAGATCATTTGTTCTGAACACCCTTGGTATAAAAGAGGGTTTATATTGGAAGAGGCCAAGAGATTACCTGAATGGATTGTAAATTGGATATATGACTCATTTATTAATTATGGAAAACAATTCAATTGTAACGAAAGAATATTTATTGATAGAAGTGAGTCAACTTTTTCTCATTGTCAATTTATTAATAATAAAGAAATTATAAACTTCTTAGAAAATGAAGGTTTTACAAGTTATAAAGTTGGACAGCTAACATTTCAGGAGCAAATATATCTTTTTAATAATGCAAAAATAATTATAGGTGCTCATGGAGCAGCATTCGCAAATTTAGTATTTTGCAAAAAAAATACTAAAATCATTGAAATAAAACCAAAAAATCATCCAAACTATGTTGATCAACACATTTCAAAAATAAAGGAATTAAATTTTAATTTGATAGAAACTAACCATTTTGAAGATAAAGAAAAAAAAGGTGATATTTTTTTTAATCCAATGGACTTTAAGGAATTTTTATAAATTTTTAAATTTGACAAATTTTTTAAAAATTTTTGTCATATTAACCAAATCTTGATTTTTAAGACCTTGGTGGCACCCTATTAATATTCCATTTTCCATAACATCATCTGAGATTAAATGACTTTTATAATGTTTTTTATATTTCAAATTTTTCATAATAGGTTGTCTTAATATGTTGCCAGTGAAAATTGTTCTTGTTTGTATTTTATTTTTTTCAAAAAAAATTTGAAGTTGTCGTCTATTAAATTTATTATTTTTCTTAATTACCAAAGGGAAAGCTAACCAAGCTGTTTTCACATTTGAATAAAATTCAGGTAACTTGAAATAATCAGAAAACTTTTTAAAAAAATTTTTTAGAAATTCAAAATTTTTATTTCTGATTAAAATATTTTTATTTAATTTTTTTAATTGTTCCAATGCAAATGCTGCTGAAATTTCTGATGGAAGAAAATTATAACCTAGCTCAGAAAAAATATATTTTTTATCATACTGAATGCCTGAAACTTTTACGTTAAATCTTTTGGCAATATCTTCAGACTCATTAAAAACAGCTGATGATCTTCCCCAACCTCTTAATAACTTAGCTTTTTTATATAAATTATAATCGTTAAAACACACAATTCCACCGAATCCAGCTCCATTTATAATATGTGAGGCATAAAAACTATTTGTTGCAACGTCTGAATATTTACCATTAATGCTATTATTTATTTTATAGCCAATTGTGTCTGCTGAGTCCTCAATGACTCTCAAATTGTATTTTTTTGCTATTTGTGAAATTTTTTTCCAGTCAGGAATATTTCCCAATAAGTTTGGTATCATAATCGCAACTGTTTTTTTGTTAATACACTTTTCAATTTGATAAATATCGGCAACAAATTTATTCTCTAAAGCCCCAATAAAGTAAGGTACTAAACCTAATTGATAGATTGGTGCTATAGTTGTTGAAAATGTCAAAGATGGAGTGATTATTTCACTACCTTTCTTAAAATTCATTGAGCTCAGTGCTAACAAATTTGCAGAAGATCCAGAGTTAACCATAAGCCCATATTTTTTTCCAAAAATTTTTGATATTTTTTTTTCTAAATTTTTTACATTTTGTCCATCGATAAGAGATAAACTGTTATTTTTTAAAACTTTATTAACTGCATTTATTTCATTATGGTCATAGACAGCTTTACCGTAATAAATTTTTTTCATAATTTTAATTCATATATTAAATGATATAAAAGATCTATGAAGCAATATGACTTAACAAATAAAATTACGATAATAATTGTTTTATATAGGGAAGAATATAACCTTCTTTATAAAACTTTAGACAAAATAAGAGAATTTAAAAAGATAATAATTGATAATTCTAATAATGTAGATTTAAAAAATAAAGTAGAGGCAAACTTTAAAGTCGAAAAATACATATTAAATAAAAAAAATGTTGGTTTTTCTGCTGGATATAATCAGGGTGTCAAACTATGTGAAACAGATTTTTCTTTTATTCTTGGACCGGATTGTATTATTGAAACCAGAAGCATAATAAAATTATACGAAAATCTTACTCTTAATGAAAATTGTTTTTTGACGGCATCTACATCTTACAATGAAAATAACCAACTAACATATGCAGGAGGTTTATTGCCTGAAAATGGAGAAAAAGATTTTCCAATCAAATTAGAGGGAGATATATGTGTTGAAAATACTTTAGGGGCTTGCATGTTTTTTAGAAAGAAAGACTTTATTGATATAGGTTTATTTGATGAAAATTTTTTCATTTTTTTTTCTGATGATGATTTATGTAGAAAAATTAAAAAAAAAAATAAACATATAATTCAAGTATTTGATTCAAAATGTATTCATTCACATGGTATCAGTAAAGTAAAAAATGTTTTTGAAAAAATCTATTTAAGGGAACATTATTATCTTCTAGATAAATTTCATTATTTTCATAAATCAGATAATCATAAAGATATGATGAAAAATATCATTGATAAAAAAAATAATTATTTAATAAAGATAATTTTTTCTTTAATCACTGTAAGGTTCAAAAAAGTTGTGTATTATTTTGCTCGATACACCGCAATTTTAAAATTCAATAATTTTCTTAAAAAAAACTAAGCTAAAAAATCAGAAAATTTTTCTCTATTTTCTAATATATAACTGGGTAATTCCTCATCTTTTATAATTGTAAAATTAAAATCTCTATCAAATAAATCTTTATGAGAATTTATTTTTTCACTAATTTGATTAATATCTGTAAATTTCTTTTTATTAAACTCCGAGTGAGCAAATGATTTTATTTTTTTACTGACATCCTCGAGAGGCATTACAAAAGAAAAATGCCAGCCACCTTTATCTACAATGTTCCATTTGATTTTGTCCAATCTATAAAACGGATAATTTTTTACTTTTTGATTCCTTAACCATTGGGGATTTTTCAAATATTTTAATTTACACATTTTCGACCCATACCAATTTGGCTCAGAGGCGTTGAGTAAGTTAAATTTATAGTAAATCATTTTCTGTTTGAAAGCAGTATATTTTCTTTTATCTATAAGCACTTGGTTAATTTCTTCCAAATTTGGTATTTCATCAATGTCTGAAATAATTATGTAATCTTCTTGATGTGTATTTTCTAAAGCTTTTAAAATATAATTTCGATGATAATTCTCTCTTTCCCAATTATTAAAACCATTTGGAAAATCTTCTAATTTTAAATAAATGATTTTTTCTTTAAACTTTTTAAAGTTTTCTATATTGAAATTATAATTTTCTTTTATTACTCCACTGTGATTATATCTTGCCTCAATGATCACAAACTTATCAATATGTTTATCTAATAAATTTAACCTTAATTCTAATATTAGATCCTCATTATTATAAAGAAAACAATCTATGATATTCATTTTCAATCTTTGTTGATTTTTAAAACTCCTATAAAAGCTTCTTGCGGTATCTCTACTCTACCAAACTGTTTAGATCTTGCCTTTCCCTTTTTTTGTTTCTCCAATAACTTTCTTTTTCTGTCAATTGCGCCTCCCCCATGAATTTTAGTTAATACATCTTTCTTAAATCCCTTGATTGTTTCTCGCGCAATAATTTTGCCTCCTATAGCTGCTTGAACTGGTATCATAAAATTATGTCTAGGTATCAAATCTTTAAGTTTCTCACATACTTCTCTTCCAGTTTTTTGTGCGAAATCTTTATGTATCATCATGGCTAAGGCATCTACTGGTTCACCATTTACTAAAATTCCAAGTTTGACTAGATCACCTTCTCTATGATTAATAATCTCATAATCAAAACTTGCATATCCACTAGTCATTGATTTTATTCTATCATTGAAATCAAAGACAACTTCATTAAGAGGTAATTCATAATTTATTACAGCTCTATTCCCCGAATAAGAAAGGTTTGTTTGAATACCTCTCTTATCCTGACATAACTTAATTAGTGAACCTAAATATGTGTCTGGAGTTATAATTGTGGCTTTAATCCAAGGCTCCTCGATTGACTTGATTAATGTGGGATCTGGAAGTGAAGTGGGATTCTGTAAATCTATACTCTTTCCATTATTCAAATTCACTTTGTATACAACACCTGGGGTAGTTGTTAAAAGATTTACGTCAAATTCTCTTTCTAATCTTTCTGATATTATCTCCAAATGAAGCAATCCCAAAAATCCACATCTAAAACCAAGTCCTAAAGCTGATGAGGACTCAGGTTCAAAAGAAAAACTTGCATCGTTAAGTTGTAATTTAGCTAGACCATCTTTTAGTTTTTGATATTCAGAACTATCTACCGGAAATAAACCACAAAACACAACTGGTTTGCTGGGTTTAAAACCTGGCAAAGGATCTACCAATTCTTTGGTAGCATCACAAATAGTATCACCAACTTTTGTTTCTGATAAAACTTTAATTCCAGTTGTAATGAAGCCTATTTCACCAGTATTTAGTTCATCTATATTTTTTGCTTTTGGAGTAAATACTCCAACTTTTTCAACAATATAATCTTGATTTGTAGAAAGCATTTTTATTTTCATATTTTTTTTTAGTCGACCATTTATAACTCTTACCAAAATTACAACACCAAGATAAGTGTCATACCAGCTGTCAACCAGTAAACATTTTAAATCTTTATCAATTTCTCCTTCAGGACCAGGAAGTTGGTTAATTATTTGTTCTAAGATTTCACTTATACCTTCTCCAGTTTTGCCAGAACAAGGGACTGCTTTATCAGTATCAATCCCTATAACATCTTCAATTTGCTTTTTAGTTCTGTCTAGGTCTGACGCTGGTAAATCAATCTTATTAAGAACTGGAATAATTTCATGATCAATGTCTAAAGCTTGATATACATTAGCCAATGTTTGAGCTTCGACACCTTGTGTGCTATCAACAATTAATATTGATCCCTCACATGCATATAACGATCTACTCACTTCATAGCTAAAATCGACATGACCTGGTGTATCAATAATATTTAATATGTAATTTTTTCCATTTTTAGATTTATAATTTAATTTAACAGTTTGGGCTTTGATTGTAATTCCTCGCTCTCTTTCGATATCCATTGAGTCTAGAACCTGCTCTTTCATTTCCCTCTCTGTCAGGCCTCCACACTTATGGATAATTCTATCTGCTATCGTTGATTTACCGTGATCGATGTGCGCAATTATTGCAAAATTTCTAATATTATCAATAGTGCTCATTTGAGTATTAGGATCGAATTTTAGCGCCAGTTTTATTTTCAACTGTCTTTATTATCAAGTTATTAATTTGTTCTAAATCAGCCTCATTTAAAGTTTTTTCAGATGACTGTATTGTTACACTGATTGCAATTGATTTTTGGTTTTCGGGGATATTATCACCTTGATAAAGGTCAAAAACTTTAACATCTTTCACTAAACTTTTATCAATATTAGAAATACAATTTATCAAATCTTGGGCATTCACATCTTTGTTTACTAAAAATGCAAAATCTCTTTCTGACTTTTGATAGTCAGAAAACGAAAATTTTACTTTAAGATCATTTAGAGTTTTCTCCGGTAATTTTAAATTATCCATAAAAATCTCAAAACCAACTAAAGCCTCAGTTTTCATATCAATCTGCTTTAAAATATTAGGATGTATTTCTCCAAAATATGCAGCCATTTGATCTTTTCCATTATCTAAAAATAATCTTCCTGATTTACCAGGGTGATAATAATCAGGTGTTTTGTTATCAACAAAAAATTTTTGAGAGTCATAACCAGCTTCAACTAAAGTTTGGATTACGTCTCTTTTCGCATCAAATACATCTATGTTTCTATCTTTTTCAATCCAAGATAATCTTGATTTTTTTCCTGCTGACAAACCACAGATTACTGTATTCTGTTCACCAGGATTAAGACCGTTAAAAATAGGGCCTATTTCAAATATTGATAAATCCTTAAAACCTCTATCGAGATTTTTATTCATGTACATGATTAAATTAGAAAATATCGAATTCCTTAAAACTCCTAATTCCGAACTTATAGGATTAATAATTTTAATCTCTTTTTTTGTATCTCTAAAATAGTCATTATAACGTTGGTCTGTGAACGACCAAGTGATTGTCTCCAAATAACCTTTGGAGGCAATTGATCTTTGTAAAAAATGAAATAATTTCTGAAATTTATTTAAAGTAGGTTTTTTTCTTTGTTTAATTGGCTCTATATACTTTATCTTTTCATAACCACTTATTCTTACCAACTCCTCAACAATATCTACTTCCTGTGAAATATCTGGTCTCCATGAAGGGACGGCTAATTTGAGTCTTTTCTTATCCTTTTTAACTTCAAAACCAAGATCCTCCAAAATTTTAATCATTTCTTTAAAAGAGATTTTAAAACCAGATATTTTTTCAAAAATATTTGGGTCAAATACTATTTTTTTTGTTTTGTAAGTCTCTAATTTTTGAATATCAATTTTGCTAATTTCGCCACCACAAATCTCTTTTATTAATTTCGCAGCTTTATTTAAACCATCTTCGATTGATAACGGATCTACACCTCTTTCAAATCTAAACTTTGCATCAGTTTCGAGATTCAATATTTTTGCTGTCTTTCTTATTGACCCTGGTTCAAAATAAGCTGACTCAAGTAATATATTTTTTGTATCAAGTTCTGTACCAGATCTTGTGCCACCAATAATTCCTCCAAGTCCTAAAACACCTCTATTATCGCTAATAACACACATGCCACTCTCCAATTTATAATTTTTATTATCAAGTGCTGTGAACTCTTCTCCAGGCTGAGAGTTTCGAACAATTATACCTTTTTCAATTTTATCAGCATCATAAGCATGCAATGGACGATTAATATCAAGCATAACATAGTTTGTAATGTCAACTATTGCTGAAATAGGTTTTTGACCAATAGAAATTAATTTATCTTTAAGCCATTGAGGGCTTTCTGAATTTTTTACATTTGTTATTAAACAACTTCCAAACGCAGTGCATCCTTGTCCTTTTTCTTTATTAATTTTTACATTTAAGGTGTGTTTGTTTTTTGAATGAATTTTTTTTTCATTAAAATCTACTAATTTTCCAAAACCTGATGCGGCAAGATCTCTTGCAATTCCTCTAATTCCAAGACAATCTGGTCTATTGGGTGTTATAGATAAATCAATAAGGTTTGATTTTGATTTTGAAAAATAACTTTTACCAATATTCTTTTTATATCCCATTGGTAATTCGGTAATTCCATCGCTCTGATCAGACAAATTTAATTCAGATTCAGAACAAAGCATTCCGTAAGAGGTAATACCCCTAATTTTAGCAACTACTAATTTCATCTTTGTTTTGGGTATTACTGCACCTGGAGGAGCATATATAGTAAGTAACCCCTCTTTTGCATTTGCAGCACCACATACAACTTTTTTAATTTCATTTTTTCCAATATTTACATCACACACTTTTAGTCGATCTGCATTTGGGTGTTTTTCAGTTTTTATTATTTCAGCTACTTTGAATAATTCGTTATCAGCAGAGAGATTTTCTACACTTTCTACTTCTAGACCAATATTGGTAAGTTGCTCTAAAAGATTTTTTTCTTTCAAATTTGTCTTTAAATGATCTTTTAGCCAATCAAATGTTACTTTCATCGACTAAGACCTCTGTAATTTGTAGGTACATCTAAAGGGTCAAATCCAAAATGATTTAACCATCTATAATCACAATCAAAAAAAGCTCTTAAATCGTTTATCCCATATTTCAACATAGCAAGTCTATCAATCCCAATACCAAATGCGTATCCCTGAAACTTCGTTGGGTCTACTTTAACGTTTTTTAAGACGTTCGGATGAACCATTCCACATCCTAAAATCTCTAACCATTGATTGCCTTCTCCTATTACAATTTTTCCATCCTTCATCTCATACCCAATATCAACTTCAGCAGATGGTTCTGTAAAAGGAAAATGGCTCGGTCTAAATCTCATCTTAATTTTATCTACTTCAAAAAATTCTTTGATAAAATAATTTAAACATCCCTTTAGATGACCCATATTTATATTCTTATCTATATGAAGTCCCTCAACCTGATGAAACATTGGTGAGTGAGTTTGATCACTATCTGATCTGTAAGTTCTTCCAGGTGCAATAATTTTAAATGGCGGCTTACCTTTTAACATAGTCCTTATTTGAACTGGGGAGGTATGTGTTCTCAATAATTTCTGTTTTTTTTCATCTAGATAAAAAGTATCATGCATGTCTCTAGCTGGATGATTTTCAGGTGTATTTAGTGCTGTAAAATTATTATATTCATTCTCAACGTCTGGCCCTTCCTCAACGCTAAAACCTATTTCAGAAAAAATTGATGATATTTCGTCGATCGTTTGTGAAACTGGATGAATTTTTCCTCGAACAAATGGTCTCTCAGGTAAAGTAATATCAATTTTCTCTTTTTCTAATTTTTTGTTAATTTCAGCATTTTCTACTTCATTTATTTTTGAGTTTATTAAATCTTGGAGTTCATCTTTTATAGTGTTTAAGTCAGAGGCAAATTTTTTTCTTTCTGACTCTGCTATTGTTCCAATTTTTTTAAATTGAGTTGAAATTAATCCACTTTTACCAAATAGATCAGATTTAATTTGGTTAATTTCTGAAATATCTAATTTTCCCTTTAATTTTAAGAGAAATTCATCTTTTATTTTTTTAAGATCTGACATTTTTACAGATTATTTCTTCAGAGAAATAAAACAATAGTGAAGATTAATTTAAAGCAGATTGAGCTTTTTGAACGATAGTTTTAAAGGCTTCCGGACTATCAAACGCTATCTCAGCTAGAATTTTTCGATCAATTTTTATTCCACATTTATGTAATCCGTTAATAAACTTAGAATATGTCAAACCTTCTGCTCTCACCCCAGCATTTATTCTTTGTATCCACAGTGATTTAAAATCTCTTTTCTTATTTCTACGATCTCTGTATGCATATTGCATAGCTTTTTCCATAGCTTGCTTCGCAACTCTGATGGTATTTTTTCTTCTGCCCCATTGGCCCTTAACAGCTTTTAAAACTTTTTTATGTTTTGCTCTACTAGTTACACCTCTTTTAACTCTTGCCATATTAACCCCTTAGACTGTAAGGCATATATGACTTAACAATTTTACTGTCTTGTTTCGACATAGTTGTAGTGCCCCTTAATTTTCTTATTTGAGAATTTGTTCGTTTTATCATGCCATGTCTTTTACCAGCTTGGGCCATTATTACTTTACCCTTTGCAGATATTTTAAACCTTTTTTTTGCAGAGCTTTTTGTTTTTAATTTTGGCATAATTTTGCGAGTTTATACAAAGAATGTTATTAATTTACAACTACTATTAAAGCTTATAAAGGCTGAATTACCATAATCATTTGCTTTCCATCAAACTTCGGGTGCAATTCTACCTTACCAATTTCTTTCATATCCTCTTTTATCTTAGTCATTAACTCATTGCCTAAATGTGAATGTTGAAGTTCTCTTCCCTTGAATCTTATTGTAAATTTTACTTTGTCACCTTTTGCAATAAATTTTTTTGCATTTTTGACCTTGAACTCATAATCATGTGTTTCGGTTACGGGTCTCATCTTAATTTCTTTTAGTGCAATAATTTTTTGTTTTTTTTTTGCAAGGTTTGCTTTTTTTTGCGCATCATACTTATACTTTCCCATATCCATGATTTTGCAAACTGGTGGTTTGGCATTTGGAGCTATCTCAATTAAATCTAAACCCTGATTTCTTGCCATCGATATTGCCTCATTTGTGCTTATCACACCAAGATTTTCTCCATCACTACCTATAACTTGAACTTCTGGAGACGAAATTCTGTTGTTAGATCTTGGACCTCGATCTTTAATTCTTCTCTGAAAATAATTTTGCTTAAAATCTGTCACTTAAATTGAGGGTGCTTTATTTAAAGCAGAAAATGTTTTTAAAAATTTATTTAATTCCATATTTTCTTGTTTATTAGAATCCAATCTTCTAATAGTTACCGAGTTACTGTCAACTTCTTTTTTACCACAAATTAATAAAATAGGGACTTTTGCAAGGGAATGTTCTCTTATTTTATAATTCAAATTATGATTTTTTAAATCGACTGTTGAACTCATCCCAGCTTCTTTTATTTTTTTTGAAACTTTTATTGCATATTCCTCAAAATCTCCTGAGATAGGAATTACTACTATTTGTAATGGAGATATCCAAAATGGAAACTTTCCAGCATAATTTTCAATTAAAATTCCAATAAATCTTTCAAGTGATCCAAACAATGCTCTATGTAACATCACAGGAACTTTTTTTGTTCCATCTTTATCTACATAAGTAGCATCTAATCTTCCAGGTAAGTTTAAATCTACTTGTACTGTTCCACATTGCCAATCTCTACCAATTGCATCTCTTAAAACAAATTCTATTTTTGGACCATAAAAGGCTCCTTCTCCCTTATTAATACTGTACTCTAATTTAGTTGCTTTTACTGCCTCCAGTAATGAAGCCTCAGCTTTATCCCAAACTTTATCTTCGCCCACTCTTACTTCTGGTCTGTCAGCATATTTCAAAACCACTTTTTCAAAACCTAAATCTTTATAAATATCTAAAATTAAATTAGTTACATTTAAACACTCACTAGTGATTTGATCTTCCGAACAAAAAATATGAGCATCATCTTGTGTAAAAGCCCTTACTCTTAGAAGTCCATGCAAAGCACCTGAGGGCTCATATCGATGTACTTTGCCAAATTCTGTTATTCTTAATGGTAAGTCTCTATAACTTTTTAAACCTTGATTAAAAACTTGTATATGACCTGGACAATTCATAGGTTTTATCGCAAAAACTTTTTCATCAGGAGTCTCGGATGTATACATGTTTTCTCCATATTTTTCCCAATGTCCCGATTTTTCCCATAATAATCTATCTAATACCTCTGGGGTATTTACTTCCTTATATCCTGCTGCATCTTGCCGAGCCCGCATGTAGTTAATCAATTTTTGAAATAATGCCCAACCCTTCTCATGCCAGAAAACAGATCCTGGGCTTTCCTCTCTGAAATGAAACAAATCCATTTCTTTACCAAGTTTTCTGTGATCTCTTTTCTCTGCTTCCTCAATTCTTTTTAAATAATCATCTAAATCTTTTTGAGCGGCCCAGCCAGTTCCGTAAATTCTTTGTAACATTTCATTATTTGAATCTCCACGCCAATATGCTCCAGCAACTTTTGTAAGTTTAAAAGCTTTACCAATTTTGCCAGATGAAACTAAGTGTGGACCTCTACATAAGTCATACCAAGTATCACCATGATGATAAACAGTTAGTTCTTCGCCCTCAGGTATACTCTCTATTATCTCTGCTTTATAGTTTTCACCAATTTCTTTAAAATGGCTTATTGCTTTATCTCTTTTCCAAACCTCTCTTTTTGTTTTTATATCTTTGTCAACTATTTCAGACATTTTTTTTTCTATTTTTTCTAGATCATCCTCTGTAAAGGGTTCTTTGCGAGCAAAATCATAATAAAAACCATTTTCAATTACAGGTCCAATAGTTACTTGCGTACCAGGGTATAATTCTTGAACAGCCATCGCCATGATATGAGCGGTATCATGTCTAATAACCTCAAGTCCTTCAGGGTCTTTTGCAGTAAAAATTTTTACTGAACAATCTTTTTTAATTGAAAAATATAGATCTTTTAGCTCACCGTTCACACTCATTATCAATGCTTGTTTTGATAATGACTTACTTATTTTTTCTGCAATATCTAAACCTGTAACCTCTTTTGGAAATTCAATATTTTTTCCATCTGGTAGTGTAATTATAGGCATTTAGTTTAATAGTCTTTTATACTCTGAATATGTAGAAAAACACATTTTTTCAACATTAAATTTTTTAATTATATTACTTCTTCCCTCTTTGCCCATTAGATTTATAGATGTTTCATCCATTGTTAATCCACGAATTATTTTTTTACTTAAAGACTCTGCATCTCCTGATTTAAACAAAAAGCCTGTTTTTTCATCATTAATTGTCTCGTTAGATCCTCCAATATTACTAGCTATAATTAATTTTTCCATTGATTGTGCCTCTACTGCTACTCTTCCAAAAGCTTCTGGTTCTATTGAGGCTGATATAATTATATCCGAAACTTTATAGGCTAACGCCATATCCTCACAATGATCTATAAATCTTATTTGGTTTGTTAAACGATATTGCTCTGTAAGACGAATTAATTTTTTTTTATATAGATCTCTTCCTTGATCATTTCCAAGTATAACCGCGTGAAAAGCTTCATAACCTAATTCAATTTTAACTAAGTTAATTGCCTCAATAAACAATTCTTGTCCTTTCCATGAAGTAAGCCTACCAGGCATTAGAATTATTTTTTTTTCATCATTTATATTCCATTTTTGAAGTAAATTTTTTTCATCATTTTCTAATTTTGTAGAAGAGTCAAAATAATCAACATTTATTCCTCTAAAAATAACTAAAAATTTTTTTCGGCTTGTCAAAAATTCAGAATAGTTTTCTTTAATATGAGAAAAAATAAAATTTGATCCCGCAATTATCAAATCAGATCTTACCATGACAGAATTGTAAAATTTTTTAAGCTTACCACTAAAATTGTAAGTTCCATGAAATGTGGTTACAAACTTTCTATTTGTTAACTTTGTTGCAAATAAACAAGACCAAGCTGGTGCTCTACTTCTTGCGTGAACAATTGAGATTTTAAAAAACAAAATTATCCCAATTAATAAAATTGTATTGATCAAAATCAATAAAGGATTTTTGCTGTGTACTGGAAGTTTAATTAATTTTACTTTTTTTTTATCCACAAATTTTGTTAATTCCCCTCCACTAGTTACTATAAAAGACTCACACCCATTTTCTGGTAAATAATGAGCAATATCATAACATCCAGTTTCTGCACCCCCATAACCTAATTTTGGTATCACTTGTAAGACTTTTATATTAGATGACATGTAAAAAGATTATATAATAATAGAGATAACTAATAAACTTTTATGAACAAATTCAGTTACCTTAAAATAAATAAATTTAAAAAAATCAGGTACTCAAAATACAACCAAAAAAATGCAACTTACATTGTTTTTTTACACGGATTTATGTCTGATTTAGAGGGAAAAAAACCTAAAGCATTTCTAAATTTTGCAAAAAAAAATAAACTTGGTTTTCTTGCACTAGAATACTCTGGTCACGGCAAATCGTCTGGTAAATTTACTAATGGGAACATCACAAAATGGACCAGAGAAACAACTATATTAATTAAAAAAATTGTTAAAAAAAATAGAATAATATTAGTTGGTTCAAGTATGGGATCTTGGATTTCCTTAAATCAATTTAAATTTTTTAAAAAACAAATTATAGGGTTTTTAGGAATAGGTTCTGCGCCTCAATTTTTGGATGGGTTAATGTGGAATAAATTTTCAAAAAAAATGAAAAAAGAAATAACACAAAATAAAATAATCAATTTAAAACACGGCAATTATGAATACCCAATTTCTTTACAATTAATTAAAGATGGCCGAAAAAATAAAGTATTAAATAAAAAAATTTATGACAGATTAAAAGTTACCATGGTTCATGGGGAAAAGGATGAGTCTGTTCCTATCAGTTATTCAAAAAAAGTTTTAAAGATTTTCGTTAATTCTGAAAAAAAACTAGTTATCGTTAAAAATGGTGATCACAGCTTATCTTCTTCAAAATGGTTAAATATTTTAAAAAAAGAGTTAGAAATAATTATTAACTAACTTCTTTTATCTTAGACTTTAATGTAATAGGATTTTTAAGTTTATTGATCATCTCTTTTGGACAAACTTGAACAAAATTTTTAATTTCAACTTTAAAGTTTTCAAAAATATTTTTTGATATCAAAGAACCTGTTTCTGATGAATGTTCCAAAATTAATTTCTTTAAATAACTGATCCAATAATCTGTCTCAACATTTTGCCAGATAACTGAGTCTGGATTTACTTTTTTTTCAAATTCATTAAATTTATCGTAAATAAATGCCATACCACCAGTCATACCGGCTGCAAAATTATCTCCAACACCTCCCAAAATAACCACCGTTCCCCCAGTCATATATTCACAACCATTTGAGTCACATCCCTCAATAACTGTAGTTGCACCAGAATTTCTCACGGCAAATCTATCGCCTGCTTGACCTGCAGCAAAAAGTTTACCTGATGTAGCTCCATAAAGTACTGTGTTTCCAATGATTGTATTTTCATTAGAAACTAAATTACTTTCATCTGAAAGTTTTATTGAGATTGTAGCACCTGACAATCCTTTACCCACATAATCATTTGCATCACCTTTAAGATTTAATCTTAATCCTTTCGATGAAAAAGCTCCAAAAGACTGACCTGCAGAGCCTTTAAAATTTAGTGTTAAAAAATTTTCATCTAATTTTTCATAACCATACTTTTTGTAAAGATGGTGTGAAATTCTTGTACCGACTGCTCTGTTTGTATTTTTGATAATGAATTCTTTCTCAATCTTTTGCGAATTGTCTAAAGATTTTTCAATTTCAGGCCAAATTTCTTGATCTAATGTTTCAGGTACTTTATTTATCTCTAAAGACTCACAATATCTTTTATTATTTCCAGGGTCTGCCTGAACAAATAATGGGTTTAGGTCTAAATCATCTAAATTTGGTGATGCTTTATTAACTTGCATTAGCAAATCAGTTCTTCCAATAATATCGTTCAGTGATTTAAAGCCTAGTCCAGCTAAAATTTCTCTTACTTCGGAAGCGATAAAAGTGAATAAATTAACAACCTTGTCTGGGGTGCCAGTGAATTTTTCTCTTAATTTTTCATCTTGTGTACAAACACCTACCGGACAAGTATTTGAGTGACACTGTCTAACCATTATACATCCCATTGCCACCAGAGCCGTTGTAGCAACTCCATATTCTTCTGCTCCCATCATTGCAGCCATAACAACATCTCTTCCAGTTTTAATACCACCATCAGTTCTCAATGTAACTTTGTGTCTTAAATTATTTAGTGTTAAAACCTGATTTGCCTCAGTCAAACCCATCTCCCAGGGTATTCCAACATATTTGACACTTGTTTGAGGGGTTGCTCCCGTTCCTCCATTATGGCCTGAAATTAAAATAATATCTGCTTTTGCTTTAGCTACACCTGCAGCAATGGTTCCAATTCCAGATGATGCAACTAACTTAACACCAACTCGTGCTTTTGGATTTGTTTGCTTCAAATCATAAATCAGTTGTGCCAAATCTTCTATCGAGTAAATATCGTGATGTGGAGGTGGAGAAATTAATGTTACTCCTGGTGTGGAATGTCGAAGTCTCGCTATTTCCTCTGTTACTTTAAAGCCGGGTAATTGTCCTCCCTCCCCTGGTTTAGCACCTTGAGCCATTTTAATTTCTATTTCATTGCAATTATTTAAATAATTTACAGTCACGCCAAATCTAGCTGATGCAATTTGTTTAACTCTAGAATTCGCACTGTCACCACTATCCATCACCTTAAATCTTTCTGCATCTTCTCCTCCCTCACCACTGCAAGACGCTCCTTTAATTCTATTCATTCCAATAGCAAGTGTTTCGTGTGCTTCTTTAGATAAAGCACCATGAGACATACTTCCGCTACCAAATCTTTTTAATATTTTTTCTATTGGCTCTACTTCAGATATGTCTATTGAGGGACCTAGTTTCTTTTTTCTAAAATCAACTAAATCTCTCAAATTAATCGGTGGTAAATTATAAATTCCCTCAACATATTTTTTATATGCGTCATATGAATTTGAACCTACTGCACTCTGTAATAAATGAATTAGCCTCCCTTGATATTGGTGCGTTTCTCCATTTTTTCTATATCTATAAATACCTCCAATCGGCAATACGGTTTCTGTGCTTTCAAATGCTTCTTTGTGAATTTGTCTTATTTTTTTTTCAATTCCAACTAAACCAATACCTGAAATTTTTGATGTAACTCCAGTAAAATAATCATCTACAACTGTTCTGCTTAATCCAACAGTTTCAAAATTACATCCTCCTCTATAAGAACTCAAAACAGAAATTCCCATCTTAGACATAATTTTCAACAAACCTGCATTCACTGAATTTATATATCGTTGCACACACTCATCAAAACTAAATTGACCAAAAAGTTTTTTTTTATATCTTTGATATAAACTATCAAAAGCAAGATATGGGTTTACTGTTGTTGCACCAACTCCAATTAATGTTGCAAACGAATGTGTATCAATAGCTTCACCAGACTGGACATTGATAGAAACATATCCTCTTAATTTTTTTTGTATTAAAAATGTGTTTATAGCTCCAACACATAATAGCATTGGCATTGGTAATCTTTGAGAGGAGATATTTTTATCGCTCAAAATTAACTGGGTAACACCTTGTCTAACAGCAATTTCTGAGTCTTTTTGAATCCTGTTAATAGAGTTAGCTAAATTATCGTCTTTTGAAAAAGAACAATCAATAGTCACTGAATTTTTACCAAAAAAATTAGTGAACTTATTAAATTGTGAATTAGATAAAATAGGGCTGTTTAAAACATAAATATTCTCTTTTGTTAAAGTATCAAAATCAAGAATGTTACCTAAATTTCCAAATCTAGTTTTTAAGCTCATTACTTTATTTTCCCTCAAGGAATCAATTGGTGGATTTGTTACTTGACTAAAATTTTGTCTAAAAAAATGATAGAGAGGTCTGTACTTATCAGATAGCACCGCTAATGGAGTATCATCACCCATTGAGCCAGTTGCTTCTTTTGCATCTTCTGCCATTGGATGTAAAATAAGCTCGAGATCTTCTAAACTTATTCCGAAAGTATATTGTCTTCTCCTTAAACTTTCGCCATCAAAATTATGTTTTTCATTAGAGATTGATAATTTTTCATCTAAATCAATTATTTGAGAATTAAAATGTTTAAATTCTTTTGCTAAATAATCTTTGATTTGACTATTTGAAAAAACTTTACCCTTTTCAATTCTAACTCCAATTATTTCACCAGGACCTAACCTACCTTTGGTTAAAATTTTTTTCTCATTTAGTTCTATCATTCCAGTTTCAGAACCTGCAAAAAGCATTTTATCTTTTGTTATTGCGTATCTTAAAGGTCTAAGACCATTTCTATCATTTGCAGCTATAACCCACTCATTGTCTGTGGCTGCAATGGCAGCAGGTCCGTCCCATGGTTCCATTGTGCTATTCAAAAAATTAAATAATTGTTGATGACTTCTTGATAATGTCTTATTTTTTTTTGACCATGCATCAGGTACTAACATCAATTTAGCTAATGGTGCCGATTGACCTGATTTATTTAATAATTCAAACACATTATCTAAAGCTGCGGAATCAGAAACTCCCTTTTGGATAACTGGTTTTAAATTCTCAATATTATCAAAAAGTGGGCTGCTCATCTCCTGTTCATGAACTTTCATCCAGTTTTTATTTCCTTTGTAAGTATTTATTTCACCGTTGTGAGCTATGGCTCTAAATGGTTGAGCCAAACTCCAGCTTGGAGCAGTGTTTGTTGAAAATCTTTGATGAAAAATTGCATATCTTGAAATGAATCTTGTATCATTAAGATCTAAATAAAAATCAGATATTGCTTCTGCTAAATATAGCCCTTTATAAATTATAGATTTTGAACTAATTGAACAAATATAAAAATTATTCAATGAGGCATCAAAAGCTTTATTTTCAATTCTCTTTCTTGTTTCATAAATTTTTCTTTCTAAGTTTTTATCTAATAAATTTGGATCGTTAGATTTAAAAAGAACTTGTATAATTTCTGGCATAGTTTGAAGAGCTTTTTCTCCCAAAACTTTTGGATTAACTGGCACTTGTCGCCAACCATATATACTAAAATTATTCTTTGTTAGTTCACTCTCAACAATTGTTTTACAGCTCTCTTGCGCTGAGTAGTCATTTCTGGGTAAAAAAATCATTCCTACACAGATTTCAGAATTATCATAATCGTGTCCAGTAACTTGTATTTTTTCTATAAAAAAATCTTTTGGAATTTCGACATGTATTCCAGCTCCATCGCCCGTTTTTCCATCTGCATCAACAGCACCTCTATGCCAAACTGCTTTTAGAGCTTCAATTCCATACTCAACTATAGCCCTAGATTTTTTTCCCTCTGTAGATGCGATTAAGCCCACTCCACAAGCATCATGTTCCATCTCTTTTGAATAAACATGATTTTTTGTAAGTAACTCTAAATTTTTTTTATAATTTTCCATTAAGCCACTTTTGTTTTTTTTAGTTCCATACTTTCTAAATATTTTTTTATAGAAGAGGCTGCATCTCTCCCATCTTTGATTGCCCATACTACTAACGAAGCTCCTCTTACAATGTCTCCTGCAGCAAAAACACCTTTTAGATTTGTTTCCATCGAATTAAAATCAGTTTTGATTGTTCCCCATTTCGTTACTTGTAAATCTTGTGCATCAAACAATAATGGTAAATTTTCTGGATCAAATCCAAGAGCTTTGATTACCATATCAGCTTTAACCGTAAATTCTGAACCCTCTTTTATCTCTGGTTTTCGTCTTCCTGACTCGTCTGGTTCACCTAATTCAATTCGATTAACAACTAAATTTTCAATTTTGTTTTTTCCTTTAAATTCTTTTGGACTAGAAAGCCAAACAAATTCTACACCTTCCTCCTCTGCATTTGCAACTTCTCTAGCAGATCCGGGCATATTTTCTTTATCTCTTCTATATAAACATTTTACCGATTTTGCTTTTTGTCTTACCGAAGTTCTTACGCAATCCATAGCTGTGTCGCCACCACCTATCACAACAACATCTTTTCCTTCTGCATTCAAAATTCCTTTATCAAACAACTCCACTTTATCACCCAGGCCTTTTTTGTTTGATGCTGTCAAAAATTCCATTGCAGGAAAAATATTACCTAGATCATTACCAGGTAATTCAACTTCTCTTGGTTTATATACACCTGTAGCAATTAAAATTGCATCATGCTTTTTTCGTAACTGTTCTAAGGTTGCATCTTTACCAACTTCAAAATTCTGAATAAATTCTATTCCACCATCTTTTAATAATTTTATTCTTCGCTCAACTACATGTTTTTCAAGTTTGAAATTTGGAATACCATAAATTAATAATCCACCTGCACGATCATATCGATCATAAACAGTAATTTTATATCCGTTTTTTCTTAATTGCTCAGCAGCTGCTAAACCTGCGGGACCGGCACCAATTATTCCAATACTTTGTTCTTTCTCATGTTTTAAAGAAATTGGTTTAACCCAGCCCTGTTCCCACGCTGTATCATTAATATATTTCTCAACTGCACCAATAGTTACTGTTCCATGTCCAGATTGTTCAATAACGCAGTTACCCTCACACAGTCTATCCTGAGGACAAATTCTTCCACATACCTCTGGCATATTGTTGGTACTTTGAGATAGTTCGTAGGCCTCTTTTAATCTTCCCTCAGCTGTAAGTTTTAACCAATCTGGTATATTGTTGCTTAAAGGACAGTGTACTTGACAAAAAGGAACCCCGCATTGAGAACATCTACTCGATTGTTCTTCAGCTTTTTTGGTAACAAACTCGTCATAGATCTCATTAAAATCTTCTCTTCTAGTACCAATCTTCCTTTTAGGTGGAGTTTGTTGACCTATTTTCACAAATTTTAACATTTTATCAGTCATAGAATTTTTTAATTTTCGGCAAATTATACATTGTTTTTATTAATAAAAGTATTATTTAGGTCAATAACTATGACCTATAATTAACTTTATTTAGCTAGAAATATATGAAATTTATTTTTTGCATACCTATTATGATGAAATCGAATTGTTTGAAATGAATATTTTTTGAGTTACGACGTATATATGTTTCGAGATTTTATAGAAATCCTTATTCTTTCTGCAGTACAAGGAATTTCTGAATTTTTACCTATTAGCTCTTCAGCACATCTAATCTTGATATCAAATTTTTATGATTTTACCTCAAGCTCTTTATTTATCGATATTGGCCTGCATTCAGGTTCTTTGTTTGCAATAATCTATTACTTTAGAAAAGATTTACTTAATTTAGGAAACAATCAAAAACTATTATTTTTGATTTTAGTTGGCTCGATACCCCTTATAATTTTTGGGTATATAATATATTCGACTGAAATCATTAGTCTTTTAAGAAGCATAGAAATAATTGCATGGACGACTTTATTTTTTGGTTTGCTCCTTTTTTTATCAGACAAAAGAGATATCAATCAAAATATCTCAAATAACTTAAATATAAAAACAGTATTATTTATAGGACTATTTCAAATTTTAGCTCTTGTGCCAGGGGTAAGTAGAGCAGGAATAACTTTAACAGCTGCTCGATTTCTAAAATTTAACAGAGTCGACTCAAGTAAAATCGCTTTTTTACTATCTATACCTGCCTTAGCTGGTGCCAGTTTTTTAGGTCTGAAAGATGCCGTACAACAATCTGTTGAATTCAATTATTTACTATTAATTGCAATCACTTTTTCTTTTATTTTCTCATTTTTGACAGTCAAATATTTTATAAAATACGTCAGTAATTTTTCTTTAACTGTATTTGTAATTTATAGATTATTTGTCGCTTTAATTTTATTATTGGTAATTTACTTTCCTCATTAAGGGTAAAAGTTGAGAAATTAAAACACCACATAATATAAACAAACACCCTAATATATTATTAAAATCTAAAATTTGACTTAATAAAAACCATGCTGCAATAGTTGCAAAAACACCTTCTAATGAAAAAATTATGGCTGCTGGTGCAGGTGTTATATTTTTTTGAGCATAAATTTGTAAAACGAATGCAAAACCACCCGATAAAATTCCTGCATAGAGTATAGAGTCTATCTCGTTGAGAATATTTTTAATTACAAATTCTTCATAAATCAAACCAATGATAAAAGAAAATAAAGCCACTAATAAAGTTTGGATTGCACCTAGTGTTAAGGGTAAGTTATATGTTTTAACAATCATTCCAGTAAATATAATGTGAGTACTCCAGAATAATGCTCCAAGAATAACCAATGTGTCTCCAAGTCTAACTGTGGCATCATAAAAATTGGTTAAAAGATATCCACCAATTAAACATAAAATAACTGAAGGCCATACACTCCAATGTAATGAGTCTCTCTTAAATATAAAAATGATAATTGGTACCATCGGAACATAAAAAATCGTAAAGAAAGCAGCATTAGCTACATCTGTGTATAGCAGAGCTACTTGTTGCAATGCAGATCCTAAAAATAATGATAATCCTATTAAAAAAGATAGAATAACAAAATATCTAAAACCAGTTTTAAATTCTAATTTAAATTTTTTAGTCTCAAATAACAATGCTAAAGGAAGAATTGCCAAAAAACCCACAAAAAATCTTACTGCATTAAATGTAAACGGACCAATATCATCCATGCCAGTGTCTTGAGCAATAAATGTAGTTCCCCAAATAAATGTACACAGCAAAGCACTAAACAATGAAACGCTTTTAGACATAATTTTTATCAAACGGCTAACTTATAAGCAAAATTTTTACCAAGATTTTCTTTTAAATCATTATTAAATCGAGCTGCCTCCGCACCATCAATAATTCTATGATCATAAGATAGTGAAAGTGGCAACATAGTACGCGTTACAAATTTTCCATCCATGAATACTTGTTTTTTTTCTGCTCTCCCTACTCCTAAAATAGCAACCTCAGGATAATTTATAATTGGTGTAAAAAAAGATCCCCCAATTCCCCCTAAGCTAGTTATCGTCATAGAACCTCCGAATAACTCTTTTTTATCAATTTTAAGATCTCTACATTGCTGACTGATTTTTTTTAATTCTGTGCTTATTAAAGAAATATTTTTATTATCTGCATTTCTTAATTTAGGAACCATCAAACCATGTGGTGTATCCACTGCTATGCCAACATGATAATACTTTTTAACAGTCATTTTACCGTTTTCAATTTGATCAATTGAGGTATTAAAATTTGGAAATTTTTTTAATGATGTTGTTAATGCTTTTACAATGAAAGCTAATGGTGTAATTTTTTTTTTTTCACCAGTATATACGTCCGTAAGAGAAGTTCTAAATTCCTCTAATTCGGTTATATCAGCTTCATCATGATTGGTTACATGAGGAATTTTTGTCCAAGAGTTCATTAAATATTTAGACGACAACTTTTTCACTCTAGGAATGTCTTTAATGTCTACTTCTCCAAAATCTGAATGGGAATACTCTATTTCAATTTTTTGTTCAGTTGTATTTTGATCTTTGAAATTTTTATCAGATTTAGTTGCAACAAATAACTTTACATCGCTCTCGGTAACCCTACCTTGTCTTTCACTACCTGGGACTTGGTTGATATTAACTCCAAGTTCTCTTGCAAATTTTCTAACTTTTGGTGAAGCAGAAGCTTTTGTAGAAAAATCTTTAACTATTATATTTTCAGACTTATTGGTTTTTTTTACATCATTTTTTTTTATTTCTTTTGGTAATTGACTTTTTGGTAATTCTTGAGCACTTGTTTCTTTTATTTCTTTCTCACTTTCAATTTCAATAATTTTATCACCTTCCGATACCTTGTCTCCAATTTTAACATTCAAAGAAATTATGGTTCCATCATCGGAGGATGGTATTTCCACACTTGATTTATCACTTTCTATAGTTATCAGTGGATCATTCTTTTTTATTTTTTGACCTTTTTTAATTAAAACTTCGATGACTTCCACATCTTTGAACTCACCAATATTTGGAACTTTTATATCTTTCTTTGACATTATAATTTTGTCGGCATTGGTTTATCTTTATCAATTTGATACTTCTTTATTGCCTCTTGAGCATATTTAGATGCAATTAATTGTTCTTTAGCTAAAACACTTAGTCCATATGCAACGACATGTTCTTTATCAACCTCAAAGAACTTCCTCAAATTTTTTCTGGTATCACTTCGACCAAATCCATCTGTTCCTAACGAGTAAAAGCTCTTGTTAATATAAGGTCTAATTTGGTCTGAATTCATCCTCATATAATCTGATGCAGCCAAAATTGGACCTTCAGTTTTGCCTAAACAGCTTTCAACATATGATTTTTTTGGTTCTTTTTCAGGATTTAATAAATTATATCTTTCTACCTCTAAGCCATCTCTTCTTAATTCATTGAAACTAGTTACGCTCCAAACTTCACTATCAATTTGATATTCCTTTTGTAGAATCTCCGCACCAGCTATCATTTCTCTTAAAATTGTGCCTGATCCTAGAAATTGAATTTTGGTTTTTTTATATTTGTTAAATTCTTTAATTTTATACATTCCTTTTAAAATACCTTCTTCACATGATTTTTCAGTTGGCATGGCAGGATGAGGATAATTTTCGTTCATTGTTGTAATGTAATAAAAAATATTTTCTTTCTTCTCGTGCATTCTTTTCAATCCTTCTCTAAAAATTGTTGCTAGTTCATAATGAAATGTTGGATCATAAGACTTACAGTTTGGAATAGTTGATGCCATTAAATGACTATGTCCATCTTGGTGCTGTAAGCCCTCTCCCGCTAATGTTGTTCTCCCAGCAGTAGCACCAATTAAAAACCCTCTTGATTGACTGTCTGCTCCCGCCCAAGCAAAATCACCTATTCTTTGAAAACCAAACATTGAGTAAAAAAGATAGATAGGGATCATTTCAATATCATGATTTGTGTATGAAGTGCCTGCAGCAATCCATGAAGACATTGCACCTGCCTCGTTAATTCCTTCCTCCAAAACTTGTCCGCTTTTTTCTTCTCTATATGAACTTAATTGTGCTGAGTCCTCGGGTTCATATTTTTGTCCTTCGTGAGCATAGATACCAATTTTTTGAAAAAAACCCTCCATACCAAATGTTCTTGCCTCATCAGGAATGATTGGTACTAATCTCGAGGCAACATTTTTATCTCTCAGAAGATTAGTAAGCATTCTTACTAATGCCATCGTAGTCGACATTTCTTTATCTCCTGTAGACTCTTTCATATTATCAAAAATGTTTTTCGGAGGGGCTTTAATGGGTTTTGCATAAGTAGTTCTCTCTGGGATAAATCCTCCTAATTGAAGTCTTCTTTCTTTGATATATTTTATTTCAGGTGAGTTTTGGTCTGGCTTATAATACTCAATATTTTGCACCTGTTTATCAGTTAAAGGAACATCAAACCTGTCTCTGTAATACATTAAATCGTCTATATCTAATTTTTTAGTTTGGTGAGTTGTGTTTACACTTTCTCCACTTTTACCCATACCATAACCTTTAATAGTTTTGGCTATTACAACTGTAGGACTCCCAATGTTTTTTGAAGCTTTATCGTAGGCTGCAAAAACTTTGTGTGGATCGTGGCCACCTCTATTTAATCTCCAAATATCCTTGTCTGAGAGACTCGAAACTAATTCTTTTGTCTCTTGATATTTGCCAAAAAACTTTTCCCGCACATAAGCTCCATCTCTTGCTTTCATCGCTTGATATTCTCCATCGACAGTTTCATTCATAACTTTAATTAAATGGCCAGTTTTATCGTTAGCCAATAACGGATCCCAATAAGAACCCCAAATTACTTTGATAACATTCCATCCAGCTCCTCTAAAGATACCCTCTAATTCTTGTATGATTTTTCCATTACCCCTTACAGGCCCGTCCAATCTTTGAAGATTACAATTGATCACAAATATTAGGTTATCTAAATTTTCTCTAGCTGCTAAACCGATTGCTCCTAAAGACTCCGGTTCATCCATTTCCCCATCTCCTAAGAAAGCCCAAACTTTTCGTCCTTCATCTTTGATAAGACCCCTGTTAATCAAATATTTCATATATCTTGCTTGATAAATAGCCAACATTGGTCCTAAACCCATTGAGACTGTAGGGAATTGCCAAAAGTTTGGCATTAACCAAGGATGTGGGTAAGATGACAAACCACCTGAATTGACTTCTTGTCTAAAACTATCTAATTGTTTTTCATTAAGTCTTCCCTCAAGATATGCTCTTGCGTACATACCTGGAGCGCTATGTCCTTGAAAATAAATCAAATCTCCGCCAAATTTATTATTTTTCGCTCTCCAGAAATGATTCATACCTACATCATAAAGTGTGGCTGCAGATGCAAATGTTCCAATGTGTCCTCCAAGTTCAGGAAATTTTTTGTTTGCACGAACAACCATCGCTGCAGAATTCCATCTTATAAGAGACCTAATTCTTCTCTCAATATTTTGGTCACCGTTCGACTTCTTTTCCTCATTTGCTGGAATAGTATTTATATAAGGTGTATTTTGCGTGTAAGGAATATTTGCGCCCTCCATATAAGCTTTATTAATTAATTCCTTTATTAAATAATGGGCTCTTTGATTTCCATCTTTTTCAATTACTGCAGTAAGTGATTCTAACCATTCACTAGTTTCTAATGGATCGATATCGCTGTCATTAACTACTTGAATTATCTCTGGTTTTTTTCTCTCAATATTATTTGTATGGATGATTTGTTCTTGTTTTTTTTCTAATGATTTTTCTGCTTCTTTAATCAAATTTTCAGTGTCTTTTGGAATAGTTTTTGTTGTAGAATATTCTTCATTTGACCCTAAAATATTCAAAATTAAATCACCTTTTGAAACTTTATCACCTACTTTAACTTTTATTGTCTCGATAATGCCTGATAACGTTGAAGGTATTTCAACACTCGATTTATCACTTTCTATAGTAACTACTGGATCATTCTTGGCAATTTTTTGCCCTTCTTTGACAAGCAATTCAATGACCTCTACATTTTCAAAGTCACCTATATCAGGAACTAATAGTTTTTCGCTCATTTAATATTTAGATCTTATACACTATATAATTTTACTTAATTGCTAATTTTAACACATTCTGCTCAATTTTTTGACACTCTTCTAAGTATCCTTTAAAAAATGATTAAAAAGTTATTAAATACACTCTTGCAACCAAAAGAAAGCACTTACATTGATGCTAAAATTTGGATACAAAAAATTCTACTTGAAGAGAAATTTAAAAAAATTAATTCTTAAATTCTCTCAACACATATGGCTATGCCCATTCCACCACCTATGCATAGTGTAGCGCAACCTTTATCTTTTTTCTGTTTTATCATTTCATGAATGAGAGTGACTAATATTCTAGCACCTGATGCTCCTATAGGGTGACCTAAAGCTATAGCTCCTCCATTAACATTGACTTTATTTTCATCAATGTTTAACTCGCGTATTACTGCAATGCTTTGAGCGGCAAAAGCTTCATTAATTTCAAAAAGATCTACATCATTTAAATTCCATTTTGCTTTTTTAACTGCTTCACGTACAGCCTCAATTGGTCCAATACCCATCAAAGTTGGATCAACTCCAACTGAGGCCCATGAGATTATTTTTACTAAAGGTTGAATTGATTTTTTTTTTGCCTCTGCAAAGGTTGTTAATAATAAAGCGGCAGCACCATCATTAATTCCTGATGAGTTTCCAGGTGTCACGGTCCCATCTTTTAGAAATACTGCTTTTAACTTTTCTAAATCTGATTTATTAAGATCTTTTCTTGGGTGTTCATCTTTCTCAAGATTGATACCAGATTGATTTATTTTAATTAGTTCTTCCTTAAATCTATTAGTATTAATTGCAGTTTCTGTTTTTTTTTGAGAATTTAATGCAAAGTCATCTTGTTCAACTCGTGAAATATTAAATTTCTTTGCAACATTTTCAGCAGTTACACCCATATGATAATTATTAAATGCATCTATCAATCCGTCATTTATCATTGTATCTACCAAATGTTTCTCTAAAATTTTTTTATTATCTCGATAGAAAATTGAATGTGGGGCTAATGACATATTTTCTTGGCCACCAGAAATTATATTTTTTGCCTCTCCTAATTTAATTGATTGATAACCTGAGATCACGGCTCTAAGTCCAGAACCACAAACTTGGTTTACTAGGTGGGCTGGTTTAGAAATATTAATACCCGCATTTATTGCGGCCTGTCTTGCAGGATTTTGGCCTCCACCAGCCGTGAGTACTTGGCCCATAATCACCTCATCAATGTCATCTTTATCTATTTTACTTTTTCTTAAAATTTCTTTAATGACAATTGATCCTAACTTATCAGCACTTAATTCTTTAAGAGAGCCTTTATAAGCTCCAATTGGAGTTCTAATAGCCTCTATAATTACAACATCATTCATTGAATTATTCATAATAATTTAAATTTGTCTTAGCATTAAAATACACTAAAAAATGATATAGAATAATAAATAAAATTTAAAAATGCGCCTGTAGCTCAACTGGATAGAGCGCTTGGCTACGGACCAGGAGGTTCTGGGTTCGACTCCTAGCAGGCGCACCATTAATAAGATAAATTATGATGAAATGGCTGATTAAATCTTCTCTTCAAATGTCTGTTATTTATTTTTTCGTAATTATTCTTATAGTTTTAATTATTTTAACTTTTATACTTTAACGAATTATGTCTAATTCATTTGAACAAATAAGTTTAAAACATGGGTTCATGAAACATAATGGTGGTGTTATGTTTAGAAATGTCTCTGAAAGTGAATATGAATTCAAATCAGTCATAAATGAAAACCATTTGAATGCGGCAGGTATAACTCATGGAGGATACTTGGCAGCTTTAATTGATGCTGGAGCAGGAACCGCAGCACATCGTAGTGCTCAAAATGCACCTTGTGTAACAATTTCATTAGATCTTAAATATATCGGTGCTTCAAAAATTGGTGATGAAATTATTGGAAATGTAAAAATTCTAAAAAAAACAAAAACTTTAGTATTTTTATTTTGTGAATTGAAATGTAATGACAAAATTATTACTTCTGCATCTGGAGTTTGGAAAATTCTTAAAATTAAATCTTAAAACTTTGGTTTTAATAGTAATTTGGACAAAAAATCTAATTATGTTAGACTTCACTTTTTAGGAACCTGAAATGAGAACTTTTTTTAGAACGATTCGGTCATGTTTTAGTCTATTTTTGTTCTTTACGAGCAACTACATCTTGTAGGTTAAATATTAAACATACCAAAGATAGAAAATGAATAAAAATAAAATTACAGCAGTACTCGGCCCAACAAATACTGGCAAAACCCATTTAGCAATAGAAACGATGCTTTCTTTTGATACTGGAATGATTGGTTTTCCATTAAGACTTTTGGCTAGGGAAGTCTATGACAAAGTTATCAAAAAAACTAGATATGATGAAGTTGCTTTAATAACCGGTGAAGAAAAAATTATACCTTCAAATGCAAAATATTTTTTATGTACAGTAGAGTCAATGCCAATAGACAAAGATTTAGAATTTGTAGGTGTTGATGAAATTCAAATGTGCGCAGACCATGAACGAGGGCATATTTTTACAGACAGATTACTTAATATGAGAGGAAGTAAACTTACAATGTTTATGGGTTCAAACACAATTAAAGGAATAGTTTCAAAATTAAATGACGATGTAGAGTTCATTGATAGAAAAAGATTATCTAAACTTACTTACTCAGGTCACAAAAAAATTTCACGTATAAATAGAAAAACAGCAATTATAGCTTTCTCAACTGAAGAAGTTTACGCAATTGCAGAATTAATAAGAAGACAAAAAGGTGGGGCTGCAATTGTTATGGGATCTCTTAGTCCAAAAACAAGGAATGCACAAGTAGAATTATACCAATCAGGTGATGTAGATTTTTTAGTGGCGACTGATGCAATTGGAATGGGTATTAATATGGATTTAGACCAAGTGTATTTTTCAAACCTAAAAAAATTTGATGGAAAAAAATTAAGAAAACTTAATCTATCCGAGATAGGCCAAATTGCAGGAAGAGCAGGTAGATATCTCAATGATGGTAATTTTGGTATCACAGGTGATTGTAAAGAAATTACAGCTGAAGAAGTTGAGCTTTTAGAAAATCATAAATTTGAAAATATTAAAACATTATTTTGGAGAAATTCAGATTTAAATTTTAATAACCCCACTTCATTATTAAGATCACTTGAAGAAAGGCCAAACAAAGATTGGCTTAGGAAAATTCATGAGTGTGAAGATGAGAAAGTTTTAAAGTATTTTTTAAAGAAGTTAGACTTATATAATTTACCTAATGCAAAAGAAACACTGACATTATTATGGGAATGTTGCCAAATTCCTGACTTTGTAAAAAAAACTTATGGAAATCATATTGAAGTTGTCGAAAAGGTATTCAATTTTTTAAACAGTGATAAAGGGGAAATAACAGATAATTTTATGCATTTACAGCTCATGAAACTTAATAAATTGGATGGAAATGTAGATTCTTTAGCAAATAGAATTGCAAATGTTAGAACTTGGTCATATGTTTCAAATAAAAACAATTGGGTTGAAAATCAAAATTACTGGATTGAAAAAACTAAATTCTTAGAGGATAAACTTTCAGATAGACTTCATGAAGAACTCACAAAAACATTTATTGATAAAAGAGCAAGTGTGCTTGCTAGAGGCTTAAAACAAGATATGGAATTTGATACTAAAATTTTAGAAAATAATAATGTTATGATCGATGATCAATTTATAGGTAAAATTAATGGACTTAAATTAGAACTTGATCTTAAGAAAGGAGCCCTAGAGACTGATATTAAATCTCTAAAAAAAGCTGCACGAAAAACGATAGGGCCAGAACTAGAAAAGAGAATTCAAATTGTAATTGATACAGGTCTAGTTGAGTTAAAAAATGACTCTAAGATATATTGGAATAATGCAACAATTGGTAAATTAATTCCTGGTAAAGATTATTTGAGCCCTAACATAGAATTATTAGTAGATGATATGTTAGAGCAAAATCCAAAAAGTAAATTAATTAATTTTTTAGAAAAATGGGTAAAAAATAAAATTTCATCAGTTTTAAAAAGTCTCTATGATTTAAAAGATCTTAAAGATAAGAACTCATCGATAAAAGCCTTGGCTTATCAACTTTATGAAAATAATGGTGTTCTTAAAAGAGATGAGGTATCCGAATATCTAAATAAGTTAGATCAAAATGATAGAAAAATTTTAAGAGACCTCGGCGTAAAATTTGGTAGATACCATATCTTTTTATTTAAATTGATAAAACCAGAACCAGTTTCATTAAGAACCCTTTTGTGGAAAAATTATAATCAAAAATACTTTAATTTGCAGCCCCCAACTTTCGGTTTAAATTTTTTAAATGATAACAAAATTCATAATAAAAATTTTATGTTACTTTGTGGATTTGAAAAATTTAATAATTTCTATATTAGAATAGACATTTTAGAGAGGTTATTTGTGCAAATAATAAATTCTGATACAAAAGATATGAATGAAATAAAAATGATCCCAGAAATGTTAAATTTATTGGGATGTAAAAAAGATGACTTTAAGCAACTACTTAAAGCTATGAGTTATAAGGTTTTGGAAAAAGATAAAGAAGTTTTCTTTAAATATAATCCAAAAAAGAAGGCAAAACCTCAAAATAAAGAAAATATAAAAGAAAATCCTTTTGGTGTTCTGAAAAATTTAAATCTTAATTAAAAGTATGTTTTTTAAAAAAGATAAAAACAAAAATAATAATTTCTCAAAAGTAGCCGCACTTTTAATTCATGCAGCTAAAATTGACGAAAACTTTTCAAAAAGCGAGGAAAAAATTATAAAACAAGCTCTTTTACAAATAGGTGTAAACAGTGAAAATTTAGATGAAATATTTTTAGAAGGAAAAGAAATTGAAGAAAACTCAAATCAAATTCTAGAGTTTACGAAAGAAGTAAAAAACATGGAAGAAAATGATAAGATAAAAATAGTTGAGACACTTTGGAGAATAATATACTCGAATAATGAGGCAGATATTTATGAGACGAGTTTAATGAGAAGACTAGGTGGGCTATTATATATTGACAGTAAATTAATGGGCGATATTAAAGAAAGAATTAAAAGTAAAATATGACATGACTTACATTGTAAATGATAAATGTATTAAATGTAAATTAATGGATTGTGTTGAAGTTTGTCCTGTAGATTGTTTCTATGAAGGAAAAAATATGCTTGTAATTAAACCTGATGAGTGTATAGATTGTGGCGTTTGCGAGCCTGAGTGTCCTGTTGATGCAATAAAAGCTGATATAGAGCCTGGGAGTGAAAAGTGGTTAGAAATCAATAAACAGTATTCTGAGATCTGGCCCAACATAAGCGAGAAAAAAGATCCACCTTCGGATCATGAAAAATATAAAAATGAGCAAAATAAGTTTGAAAAATATTTTAAAGAAAACCTTTAAAAAAAAAACAAAGTCAAAAGTCAAAAAAAAAACAATTAAAAAAGTTAAAAAAACAAAAATTATTAAGTTAAAAAAAGAAAAGAAAATTCCAAAAAAAGTTGAAAAAAAGAGCAAACACAAAACTGAATCTCAAAATGAAAACCTGAGAATTCCTAAGAGTAGTGAAATTAAACCTGAAATCAAAAAAGTAAAAAAACAAAATACTGAAAAAAGAGAATATAAAATTAAAGATTATGTTGTATATCCTAAACACGGTGTTGGTCAAATTACAGAATTTAAGAAAATTAACATTGGCGGAATAGATGTTGAAACCTATATTATAAAGTTTGAAAAAGACAAAGCAAACGGTATGGTACCAGTCAATAAGCAATCCCATTTACGTCCACTTTCAACAATAAATCAAGTTAACAAAAGTATTTCGATTTTAAAAAGTAAACCAAAAATTAAAAGGTCTATGTGGAGTAGAAGAGCACAGGAATATGAGACAAAAATTTCCTCTGGCAAAATTTATGAATTGGCTGAGGTGGTTAGAGATCTAAATAAGGGTGATGATCTAATGATTGATCAATCATATAGTGAAAGACAACTTTTTGAAAAAGCCTATGATAGAATTCTTTCAGAATTCCAAATTGTTTTAAATGTTTCAAGAGAAGATACACAAAAAAAACTTGATAAAGCTCTTAAAAGAAACCTTAATAATGAAGTAAAAGAAGAAAATAAAAGTACTAAAACATCAAGTACAAGCACAAGTGATTTAACTGTCGAAGAGCCGATTTCAGAGGATGATGGGCAAATAGAGGAATAAAAAAAAACGCCTCTCACACAAAAAGTTATGAGAAGCGTTTTTTATAAAGAATACTAAGTTATTATCTTCTTCTTCTTTTTTTAGCTTTTTTCTTAGCTTTTTTCTTAGCCTTCTTTGCTTTTTTTCTTCTCTTAGGCATCTTTAGCTCCCTTTTTAGTTAAACGAATCAAATTGATTCGCGATTAACTTATTTTTATTTTTTTATACACGTTATGTCAATTCTTTAATTAAAGTAAAAAATTTTGAAAAAAAATTTTATAAAAATAATATTTTTATATTTTTTTTAAGTGTAAAAAAGTTAATGTTTATGCGCTTTATAATCAAATATTATTAATAAATTAATAAAGTTTTTCTAAATCACCTTTATATTTATCCAAAATTTTTTTTCTTTTTAGTTTTAATGTTGGTGTTAACATTCCATTGTCGATTGTAAATTCTTCTTCAATTAATTTAAATTTTTTAACTTTTTCCACTAAAGATAAAGTTTTATTTATATTTTCTAAAAAAATTTCAATTTCTTTTCTATTTTCACAACTTTCAGAAACAATTAAAGCAACTAAATAAGTTTTTTTGTCTCCGTAAACAAAACTTTGTTTAATTTTTTCATTTAAACATAATAAATTTTCAATTTTAGACGGTGAAATGTTATCTCCACCAAGGCTAACTATTATTTCTTTCTTCCTATCTGTAATTTTTAAGTTTCCATCCTTTGTGATTTCCCCAATATCACCAGTATGTAACCAGCCATTTCTTATTACAGCGTCTGTTTCTTTTTTCATATTCCAATAACCAAGCATGACATTTTCACCTTTTACTAAAATTTCACCATCTTCAGCTATATTTACCTGGTTTGTTTTAAAAGGAGGCCCAACTGTGTCGATTCTGATTTTTCCAGGAATATTACAACTCACAACAGGTGAGGCCTCGGTAAGACCGTAACCTTGAAGAGTGGGTAATCCTATAGCGTTTAAAAATTCTCCAATTTTTTGGTCTAAGGCACCCCCCCCCAGATACAAAGGCCTTTAGTTTTCCACCAAACTGATTCTTAATCTTTTTTCTAACTAGTTTTTCACAAAAAAAATTAATTAATTTTTCCCTCAATGTAAAACTCTTATTATTAAGTTCTTTAGTTCCTAGTGAGATAGTTGATGATATCAATTTTTTCTTAAAACCTTTTTGCTTTGAAAAATTCATTGAAATTTTACTGTACAGATTTTGATAAAATCTAGGAACAGCTGTCATAATCGTAGGTTTTGCAATAGACATATTGGATAGTAACTTCTCTAGGCTTTCAGCATAATAAATTTTTGCACCAAGTGAGATTTGGACAAATTGAACTGCATGTTCATATGAATGAGATAAGGGTAACCATGTCAAAAAGGTGGGTTCACTATCTTGAACTAATTGATTTAATATTTCTTGGGCTCCTTCACAATTTGATAAAATTCCCCCATGACTAAGCATCACTCCTTTAGGATTACCAGTCGTACCAGATGTATAAATAATGCAGGCAAGATCTTTTCTTTCAAGATTTTGATTAAAACTTATATGAGGATTTGATTTATTTTTTTTTGAATGTTCATTGAAAATATTTTCTATGTTCTCAACTCTTTCACTACTTATTATCTTTTCAATAGAAAGAACTTTTATCTCATCAGAGATAAATTTTTCAATTTTTTTTAATTGGATTTCATTCGAGACGACGCAAATTTTCGGTTTACAATCATTAATGATGTATTCATAGTCTTTCTCTGAATAAGTTGTAAATAATGGCACTGTGACACCACCTGCATTCATTATTGATATATCAGAGATAAGCCATTCAGGTCGATTTTCAGATAATAGTATGCACCGGTCTCCTTTATTTAACTTGGTTCTTAAGTACTCAGAAAAAATTTGAATTTTTAATGCAACTTGTTGCCAAGTTAAAAAATCTTTTTCATTTTCTTTTAACCATTTTAAAAATCGCTTATCACCAACTGAGTTTATTTCCTCATACTTTGTAAAAAAAAGTTCTACTAAATTGTTTATTCTACTTAATTGCATAAAATGGTGGGCGAAGAGAGAATCGAACTCTCACTTCTTGCGAAACACGATTTTGAGTCGTGCGCGTCTACCAGTTCCGCCATTCGCCCTGATTGTTTATTAATTTATTAAATAGTATAAGAACTAAAATTATATTAAAACCAAAAAATGTTTAAAAATCTTTACAAAAAATGTTTAGATTTGGCGGGTCACAAAAGTTCTAAATATTACTTAGCGATTGTGTCATTTGTCGAAAGTTCATTTTTTCCTATTCCCCCAGACGTCATGGTTGTTCCAATGGTAATCTCCAAAAAAACTGATTTTAAAAAAATCTTTTTTATAACAACAATATTTTCAGTTTTAGGTGGTATGCTTGGTTATGTAATTGGAGCATTCTTTTTCGAATTTGGAGCACATATTATGAATTTTTATGGTTATGAGGATAAACTATATAATTTAAAAGAAAGCCTGATTAAAAATGATGGTTTTTATGCTTGGCTAGGAATACTTTTTTTAGCAGGCTTTACTCCTCTCCCTTATAAAGTTTTTACAATCGCAAGTGGTCTCATCGGATTTAATTTTGTAATTTTTGTTTTAATAAGTTTAATTTCTAGAGGGTTAAGATTTTTTTTAGTTTCATATCTCTCTTATAAGTTTGGACACTTATTTAACGAATTTATGGATAAACATGGGTCAAAATGGTTTACGATAATTGGAATATTAATTGTTATTATTGGATTAGTAGTTTATCTAATTTTTAAATCTAATGTTTGATATAAAGACTGAATTTTACTTAAAAGTAATTTTTCTATTTAGCTTTATTGTTCTAATTTCTGCTTTTTTTATAGAACATGTTCTTGGACATCAGCCATGTAATTTATGTTTAATAGAGAGAATTCCTTATGGATTAAGTATTATGATAATATTCATGATTTTTTTAATTAAAAAAAATCATGAATTCTTTCTTTTATTATTAATTCTTACTTTCATCTTCTCTTTTGCCATTTCATTTTATCATTTTGGAATTGAACAAGGTTTTTTTCAAGAGTCATCTATTTGTGGAGTAAAGAGTTTAACTGAAAGTATTACTAAAGAGGATTTACTAAAACAATTAAGTAAGAAAATAGTAAGCTGTAGAGATGTGACATTTAGGGTTTTTGGATTATCACTCACAAGCATTAATATTGTAATTAGTTTATTGTTTATTATAACGCTTTTAAAAATTTTTAATAAATATGAAAAAAAAAGATAAAAGAGTGCAAGAGTTTATTAGAGTTGATCATGCTGGTGAGAGAGGCGCTGTGAAGATCTATGAAGGTCAATTGTTAGCTTTAAATACTATTGTAAAAAATGAAAGTTTAAAAAAAACAATTGAAGATATGAAAGAACACGAAATAGAGCATTGTCAATTTTTTGAAGACGAAATAAAAAAAAGAAATATCGAACCAACAAAATTTTTGCCTTTATGGGACTTATTAGGTGTTGGATTGGGTTTCGGCTCTACTCTATTAGGTAAAAAAGCTGCAATGCTATGTACGGCATCTGTTGAAGAAGTTATTGATAAACATTATTTAGATCAAATTAATCAACTAGGTCCTGAAGAAGAAGAATTAAAAAAGAAAATAACAAAATTTAGACAAGATGAATTGGATCATAAGGACATTGCTTATGAAGAGGGTGCAACAAAAAAAGGGTTTTATGCTATAATGGATAGAATTATCAAAACTGGATCTAAATTAGCAATAAATATCTCTGAGAAAATTTAATTTTAAGCTTCTAGCTCAACATCCCAATATAAATAGTCCATCCAACTTTTGTGTAAATAATTTGGAGGGAAATTCTTTCCGTTTCTATGTAAATCTTCAGTTGATGGTTGATAAGGATACTGATTGAGCTTCATTCCTGAAGATTTTAACAATTTTCCACCTTTCTTAACATTGCATGCTGAACATGCTGTTACAACATTATCCCAGTGTGTTTCTCCACCTTTTGATCTTGGTAACAAATGATCAAAAGTTAATTCCTCTCCACTTCCACAATATTGACAAGAAAATTTATCCCTTAAAAAAACATTAAATCTTGTGAAACTTGGTTTAGATTGTGGAACTATGTAATCTTTAAGAGCAATAACACTTGGAAGCTGCATTTTGAATGATGGACTTCTTACAATTCTATCATAACTACTTACTATAATTACTCTATCTAAAAAAACTGACTTTACTGTATCTTGCCAAGACCACAATGATAAAGGGTAATAGCTTAAAGGTCTATAATCAGCATTTAAAACTAATGCAGGACATTTTTCTAATGATACATCTTGTTCAATGAAGTTGTTCATAAATTAATTTTAACTTAAATAAAAAATGATTTCAATATTAAGAACTCATTTTATTTTTTTTAAAATATAATTTAATGCTATGCTGGAAGCTTCGATTGGAATATGATGGTCACAATTCTTAATTAAATGGGTCTCTATTTCAATATTAGATCTGATAAAGAAATCTTTTGCCTCTAACATATAATTGGGTGAGACAACTTGATCAGAATCACCATGAATTAAAAGAATATTTGTTGATGTTCTCTTTCTTTGCTTGAGATCTTCTTGATTAATAATCTTGCCAGAAAAACCTACTACACAACTAAATTTATTTTTAGATGTAAGCCCTAAATTAATTGACATCATACATCCTTGACTAAAACCAGATAAACAAATTTTATCGTTTTCTAGATTATATCTATTTTTTACTTCATCTATGAATTGATTGAGTTTTTTTTCAGCCTTGATTGTTTCATCTAAAATGTATTTTGGATCATCTTTTGTAAGATCAAACCATTGATACCCAGATGGATTTATTGGACAAGGTTCATGACCATTCGGGCAGAGAAAAATTGTATTTGTAAGGTGTCTTTTCCAATTTAATGAAAGCATACTTATATCTTTGCCATCACCTCCGTAACCGTGTAGTAAAATGACTGCGTTTTCAATTTTTACATCTTTTTCTGGTTTTATAATGGTTGTATCAAGGCAAAATGTCATAGTAATTGATTTATGTTTTTTTATCTATAAAACAGCCTACTATAATTTTATGATTTCTGGAATATTAGTAAAAATTTTATCTATAATCTTACTAGTGGCTGTTGGTTTAGTTCTAATTCTTGGTATTGGAACTTTATTCAAAGGTGGAGAAACAAGTAAGAAATACTCTAATAAATTAATGCAGTTAAGAGTCTTGTTACAATTTATAGCAATTATAGCCTTAGTTGCTTTTGCATATTTTTTTAAAAATTAATTAAAATTACTTAACCACTCAATAAATTTTTCATCAACAAAGTCGATTGATCCAATTATTCTCGCAAACTCTAGTCCATCTTTGTTAAAAAGTATAGTTGTGGGAAGACCTCTTAATTTAAATTTTTTTGCCAATGTATTGGGTGAATCAAAATAAATTTCTAAATTTTTTATCTTCAAATCTTCAAAGAAAGTTAAAGATTTTTGACTAGTATCTTTACCAATATTTATAGGAAATATCTTCAGATTATCTAAATTTGGATTTTCAGCTAACAAATCTAAAGATGGCATTTCATCTTTACATGGAGCACACCAAGTTGCCCAAAAATTCAATAAAATTAGATTTCCTTTATAATCATTTAAGTTTAATTCTTTATTTTTAATGTTTAAAAACGTTATATCACTGTAATTTTTTAACTCTTTATTAATGACTAAATTTTTTATACCGGAAGCGTCACTAGCAAAAGAATTTGATAGCATTAAAATAAATATTATTAATAATCTCATGTTTAATGGGTATAATTAATTATCATGGTAAAAAATAAAAACAACCAGACAATATGGAATACAAGAATTAAAAATAATTCTTCTAATCTCTCACAAAAAATAGGTAGCTCTATTGATGTGGATAAAAGACTGTATAAAGAGGATATAAATGGTTCTATTGCTCATGTAGAAATGTTATTTAAACAAAAAATAATTTCTTTTAGAACAAAAAATAAAATTATTTATGGACTAAATAGAATTGAAAAAGAAATATCTAATAAAAAATTTGAATTTAATAAAAAATACGAGGACATTCATATTAATATTGAAAACCGGCTGTTTCAAATAATTGGTGAAGAAGCGGGATATGTTCACACAGCAAGATCTAGAAACGACCAGGTAATAACCGACTTTAAGATCTGGATTAAATCAGCAAATCAAAAAATTAGTGTGATGTTAAATAATGTAATTAAAAATTCAATTAATTTAGCTGAAAAAAATGTAGATACTATTATGCCAGGTTTTACTCATTTAAAAAATGCACAAGCAGTTTCATTTGCACACTATCTAATGGCGTACGTAGAGATGTTTAAAAGAGACAAAGACAGATTTGAGAACAATTTAGACAGTTTAAATGAAAACCCATTAGGTGTTGCTGCATTAACCGGAACTTCATTTAATATTGACAGAAACTATACGACAAAAAAACTTGGTTTTAAAAGACCTACAAATAATTCAATCGATACTGTAGCAGATAGAGATTTCGTTTTAGATTTTCTTTATAGTGTTTCTGTTTGTTCATTGCATTTATCAAGAATTTCTGAGGAATTAATTATCTGGAATTCTGACGGATTTAATCTAATTAACCTCTCAGACAAAATAGTGACTGGTTCATCAATAATGCCACAAAAAAAAAATCCTGATCTTTTAGAGCACTTAAGAGGTAAATCAGGAATTACCTTTGGCAATTTATTTTCAATGTTTACTATATTAAAGGGATTGCCTCTTTCATACTTCAAAGATCTTCAAGATGATAAAGAAATTATTTTTAAATCATATGATGTTCTGTTTGAAAGTTTAAAAATATTTAATGAAATTCTTAAAAATGTAAGTCCTAATAAAAAAAGAATGCTTGAATTAGCATACTCAGGTTACATTACTGCAACAGATTTAGCAGATTATCTTGTTAAGAATAATTCAATGTCTTTTAGGAAAGCTTACCAAAAAACAGCTTTACTAGTGAATTTAGCTGAAAAGAAAAAGAAAAAACTAAATGAATTATCCTTAGAAGACTTAAAAAAGATAGAGCCAACATTAACAAATGATGTGCTAAAAGTGTTTGATTTAAAGAATTCTGTCAATTCCAAAAAATCTTATGGTGGAACATCTTTTGATAATATCAAAAAGATGATAAGGAAATATAAAAAATTAAAATGATTAAAAAAATTACATTTGTTATTTTAGTTTGTTGTATTTTAGTTTCTTGTGGAAAGAAAAGTGACCCTGAATATAAAGCTTTAAACAAAGAAATTGAAATACCAACAATTATAATTAACAAAACTTCATGAAATATATTAATAAAAGACTAACAATGGAAAAGGTCAATTTCCAGAGAATAGCTAAAAAATTTGGAACACCTTTTTATTGTTATTCATATTCAAAATTAAAAGAAAATGTAAGTAATTTTAAAAAAAATTTTAAATCTTTTTCACCTTTAATTTGTTTTGCAGTGAAATCTAATACTAATGTTAATTTAATTAGAGAAATTAAAAAATTTGGTTTAGGAGCTGATGTAGTTTCTTTAGGTGAGCTTATGATGGCCATAAAAGCAGGAATAAAGCCAAATAAAATAGTATTTTCTGGAGTTGGGAAAACTTCTAGTGAGTTAAATTTTGCAATAAATAAAAAAATACTTCTCATTAACGCTGAGTCATTAAGTGAAATAATGGAAATCAATAGACTTGCAAAATTAAAGAACAAAAAAGTGAGAGTTGGAGTTAGACTTAATCCTAATACAGATGCAAAAACACTAAATCAAATTTCTACTGGAAAAAAAGAGAATAAATTTGGAGTAAATAAAAATACATTTCATAAAATTGTAGATTTTTGTAAAAGTTCAAAAAACATAGACTTAAAATGTTTGAGTGTTCACATAGGTAGTCAAATTTTAGATCATCGACCCTATGGAAAAATGCTAAAAGCTGTTAGTCATATCTTAGACAAGACTAATCATCAATTCGAATTTATTGATTTAGGAGGAGGTATGGGAATTAATTATTCTGATAAAAACAAAGAACTTAATTATAAAAAGTATAACACTGCAATTAATAATTTTCTCAAAAAACATAAAGTAAAAATTATTTTTGAACCTGGTAGATCTATAATTGGCAATACTGGCATATTAATTAGTAAAGTCATTTATATTAAAGACAGTGGTAGGAAAAAATTTATAATTTTAGATGCTGCTATGAATGATCTCATGAGACCCGCATTATATGGGGCATTTCATATGACATTGCCAGTAATAAAATCTAGTAAAATATCAAATAAACCTTATGAATTTGTTGGTCCAATCTGCGAAAGTACTGATAAATTTATAACGTTAAAGAAATTTCAAAAATTAGAGGAAAATGATTTAATAGCTATATGCGATGTTGGCGCCTACGGTATGTCTTTAAGCTCAAATTATAATTTAAGACCTAAGCCAATAGAATTATTAATTAAAGGTTCAAAGATTAATGTAATTAGAAAAAGACAAAAGTACACGGAAATAATCTAGCTTTTAACACAATGTTAAGAAACTTTATATTTTCATTATTTTTTTTTACTGGAATTATTATTGTTTTAATAATTTTTTTGCCCTCATTTTTCTTACCTAAGCAAGTAGTGTTATTTGGTGGTAAGTTAATGGGTTACTGGACTGGTTTTTGTTTAAAATTTTTTCTCTCAACAAAAATAATAATCAAAGGAACTGAAAATATTATTAATGATGAAAAATTTTTTATTGCTGCATCACATCAATCAATGTTTGAAACCTTCTTTCTTCAAACTTTGTTTAATTCCCCAGTATTTATTCTTAAGAAAGAATTACTTTTCATACCTATATTTGGATGGTATCTTAAAAAAATTGGGTCCATTTCAATTAAAAGGAGTCAAATTACAAAAGATAATCTTAATTTTTATGATGAAATCTCGAGTACAGTCAAAAATTCAGACAGGCCTCTAATAATTTTTCCTCAAGGAACTAGGGTTTTACCAGATGAGAGACCACCTTTCAAAAAAGGAGCCTCTAGAATTTATGAGAAACTTAAAATTGCTTGTCAGCCAGTTGCAATTAATTCTGGATATGTCTGGCCAAAATCAGGAAGAAAAATTAGCAATAAAACTATTACAATATCTATAATGCCTAAAATAAATAACGATTTAGACAAGCAAATTTTCCTCAGGACTTTAGAGGATAAAATTTATTCGGAATTAAATCTAATGAATTAGCCTTTCATGGGCATCACCACATAGATGCTATCAAAATCACTAGGATCTTTTATTAAAGCTGGAGATCCAGTATCATTTAAAAAAAACTCTATTTTTTCACCGTCAAGCTGTGAGGCAACATCGATTAAATATCTTGAATTAAAACTAATTTCTAAATCATGATCAAATTTAACACCTAGAGTTTCATTACCGTCTCCACTAGTAGTATTATTAACTGAAAGATTTAACGTATCCTTAGATAATTTAAACTTAACTCCATCTTTTTTATCTAACGATACTGATGCAACCCTATCAATAGATCCTAAAAATGATTTTAGATTCGACTCTAATTTTTTTTGGTTATTTTTGGGAATTACTTGAACATAATTTGGAAATTTTCCATCAATCAATTTAGAAATTAGAATACTATTAGTTAATTCAAACTTAATTTTTGATTTTAAGTTAGATATTTTAAGATCACCATCATAATTATCTAGTAAAGAGCAAAGTTGGAAAATAGTTTTTTTTGGAAGAATAATTGGGTCAAAATTTATTTTTTCACTTAATCTTATTTTTGAGATTGACATTCTGTGACTATCGGTTGCAACGGCGGTTAAATAGATCTTATCCTCGACTTCAGTCTGATGAAAATATATTCCGCTTAAGTAATGACGTGTTTCATCATTTGATATTGAAAATTTACACTTATTAAGTAATTTTAAAAAATGTTTGGAATTTATTACAAAAGTATTATCATTAAAATTTTCCTCAGTGAGTGGAAACTCTGAGGAATCTATACAATTTAAATTAAAAATTGATTTTTCAGACTCTAGTTGAAGTTTATTTTGACTATTCATAGATAAGTTTAATTTTTTATCTGAAGAAAATTTCCTAACAATATCAAACATGATTGAGGAAGTAGTAGTTGTATTTCCCTCTTCTAAAATTTCAACATTTTCTATTTGATGAATGAAAATCAAATCGAGATCTGTGGCTGTGATAGTTAATTTTGAATTACTTGCGTTCAGTAAAACATTAGAAAGTATTTGTAATGTGCTCCTTTTTTCTATAACACCCTGACAGTAGCTTAGGGCTTCCTGGAGCTCTTTTTGATTAACGTTAAATTTCATCCTTCTTTATTGTATAAAATAATATTTTTTAATTTATTTATATTATCATTCATATCTGGATTTTTTTCTTTTAATTTTTCTATTGTTTTCACAGAATGAATTATAGTTGTGTGATCTCTGTTTGAAAATTCTCGTCCAATTTCTGGTAATGACTTTGTAGTTAAAATTTTTGTTAGGTAAATAGCTGTCTGTCTTGGTCTAACTAAATATCTAGATCTTCTTGAAGATAACATTTCATTTTTACTAATTTTGAAAAACTTACAAACAATAGTTTGAATCGAATCTATTGTTACGTTATTTTCTGCTAGATTTAATAAATCTTTCAAAATAATCTTTGTCTCAGATAGGCTTGGTAATTTGTTGTAAATCCTCGAGAATGAAACTACACGATTTATTGCTCCAACTAATTCCCGCACATTAGTAGTAATTTTATTACCAATAAAATCTTGAATTTCGTCTGAGATATTTAATTTATCTGTATGAAGGGTCGTTAATTCATTTATCTTGTGATTAATGATCTTTCTTCTTAAGTCATACTCAGGTTTTTGAATATCTACAACTAAACCTCCAGAGAATCTTGATTTAATTCTTTCTTGAATTCTAGATAACTTATTAGGAGGCCTGTCCGCTGAAACAATTATTTGTGACTCTTTATCCAAAAGTGCATTAAAAGTATGAAAAAACTCCTCTTGCATTGCCTCTTTACCATTCATGAACTGAATATCGTCAATTAATAAAACATCTGTATTTCTAAAATACTCTTTAAATTTTACCATATCGTTAGATTTTATTGACTTTACAAATTGATACATGAAACGTTCAGCGGAAATAAACATTACTTTTTTATCTTTACTCATTTCATGGCCTATTGAATTTAGAAGGTGAGTTTTTCCTAGACCTACGCCCCCGTATATATAAAGCGGATTATAATGAGAAATATTCTCTGATACTTTTAAGGATGCCTCATAAGCAATCTTATTACTTGAACCAATTAGAAAATTTTCAAATCTTTTATTGGGATCTATTCGACTGTATTGGAGATGAGAGTCTTTGATAAATGAGATATTTTGAGTTTTGTTTATCTGATTAAGATCATTCAAATTTTCTCTATTATCGTTCTTTTTTTCTATAATTTTAAATTCTATTCTAACAATTTGTTTTTTATGTTTTTTGATAGTTTGCAGAATTTGGTCTAAATATCTTGATGTAATCCAGTCACGGATAAACCTTGTTGGAACAGTTAATAAAATATAATTATTAAACTCTTCAAGTAAATCAATTTTTTTTATCCAACTTTCGTAAACCTCTATTCCCAATTTAAGTTTTAATTCAGATTGAATTAGTTCCCAATCAAGATTAATCTTATCAAAACTTTTATTTATATGTGTATTGTTCATTTTTATGGAGAGGGTCCACTTACATCAATAATGACAGTTATTGCAACAAATTATTTTCCAAAACTGAAAATAAATTAAATCTGGGATTGTGTAAAAAATTTTTTTTAAAAATTTCTTTGACAATTTTTTTTTATGTGTATTAAAAAAAAAATAAAATTTATGATTGAATAAAATATAATATTTTTTTACTAATTCTAAATATTGTAATTAAAAATCAAACATTCATATATGAAGCGTATTCTTTTGGTTGAATCAACTTGAAGTATAAAGAATTATAAGGAACTTATTTTTTTTGTAATTCTCGATACATTTCTGGATGCATTCTGTTTTTTTATAATTCCAGTTTTGGCAATTTTCATTAACTCAGAATTCAACTTAGGTAAGAACTTTAAAGCCTCTGACTTTTTTTTATTTTCAATTAGAACGTTCATCTTTTTTAATGCAATTTTGTATCTACTTTTTCTCGCCTTGTTAACAGCGGTCTGTTTAGATATTCTTCTAATTCTTTTAATTGCCGATTTTGTATTAGCCATAATTTTGCAGGGGTATAACTACTTAAATAGGCCTAGTCAATAATATATTGATTATTTTTGACATATTTCACACAAAAATGTCGATCTATTTGATTGAGTTATTTTATTGATTGTTCCCGAACAACTAAATCTTTTGCAGTTTTGTTTATCTCTACCATAAACCTTAAACTCTTTTTGAAAATTACCTTGATCACCTTTAGTATTTTTAAAGTCTCTTATGGTTGATCCTCCTTTTCTAATAGCATTTTGTAAAATTTTTCTTGAATTTATAACTATATTTTTGCATTGATCTTGTTTCAAATATTTAGCTGATAGCGAAGGATTAATTTTTGATAAGTATAAAATTTCACTTGCATAGATATTTCCAATCCCTGATACAAAATTTTGATCTAGTAAAAAATTTTTTATACTCTTTTCTTTTTTTTTAAAATAATTAATCAAATACTTTGAATTAAACTTTTTATTAAAAGGTTCTGGACCAAATTTTTTAAATTTTTTTTTCAAACTGTTAAAATCATTAAAAATTTGAAAGTAACCAAATCTTCTTGGATCATTATAAATTAATCTCATATCCTTAAAAAAAAATTCAACATGATTGTGATTTTTAGGCAAATTTGGTGTATTATAAAAACTGGTATTGGTAGGTAGATTGTCTTTTTTATTTTTAATAATATGAATTGTTCCTGACATGCCTAAATGAACTATACAAAAATTTTTATTTTCCAATTCAATAATCAAATATTTTGAGAATCTTTTGATATTTGAAATAAATTTATTTTTTAGCTTTTTTTCAAAAGCAGTTTCTAATTTTAATCTTAAGTTTCTATTTCTAACTAAAACTTTATTGATTTTTTTGCCTTTTATATTTTTTAATAAAGATTGTCGGACAATTTCTACTTCTGGTAATTCTGGCATTTACTATTATATTAAATGAATTATTAATTAAAAATGCAACAACATCTTCAGAATAAAAAAGGGTTAGTTCAAGGCGTATTTAATCAAGTTTTTGATAAATATGATTTAATGAATGATTTTATGTCATTTGGAATACATAGGCTATGGAAGAAAAACTTAATCAATATGATGGGGCCATCAAAAAATAAAAGCTTGGTTGATATTGCCTGTGGTACTGGGGATATAGGAAAACTTTACCTAGATAACACTGATATCAATAATCATATTACTTGTATTGATCCTAATAAAGGAATGATAACTAAAGGAAAAGAAAAGTTAAAAAATTATAAAAATATAAAATGGATAATTTCCAGTGCAGAAAAGCTTCCCCTTAAAAGTAATTCGTTTGATTTTTATACGATTAGTTTTGGATTAAGAAATACAAAAGATTTAGATAAATCCTTATCCGAGGCATACAGAGTTTTAAAAAAAGGCGGACGATTTTTTTGTTTAGAGTTTTCGAAAATACAAAATAAAAACTTAGAATTTATCTATAAAAAATACTCAAAATTAATTCCTTTAGTTGGTAAATACGTTGTTGGACAAAGAGAACCCTATGATTATCTTATTGAAAGTATTGATAATTTTGTCAATCAAGAGGAACTTTTAGAATATATGAAAATGAATAAATTTCAAAAATGCAATTACAGGAACTTCTCTAATGGAATTGTATCCATACATAGTGGTTGGAAAATTTAATGATTAAAAAACTTATAACTTTATTTAAAATTGGAAGAAAAATAGCTAATTCAGATATATTAGAAATAATCTCAAAATTTCAAAAACCACCATTCGCAATAACATTACTATTTAAATTTTTATCAATATCTTTTTCACCTAAAAAAAAAAAATCAATTAAAAGTGAGGGTGAACGCTTATCAGACACCTTAGAATCTATGGGCACAACTTTTATAAAACTTGGACAATTTTTAGCTACAAGACCAGATATAATTGGGGAGGATCTCTCAAAACAATTAGAGAACCTTCAAGATAAGTTGCCACCATTTTCACTTATACAAGCTAAAGAAATCATTAAAAATGATTTAGGAAATGAGACATACGATACAATTATCAATTTAGGCGAGCCTGTTGCAGCAGCCTCAATAGCACAAGTTCACAAAGCACAAATTAACGATAATGGGACTATTAAGGATGTTGCTATAAAGATTTTACGTCCAAACATTAAAAAAGTTTTTAATGATGAAATTGATGCAATTATGCTTTTTGCTTTTTTAGTTGAGTCTTTCATCAAAAAAACAAAAAGATTAAAGTTGGTTGAAGTAGTTTTTTTACTTAAAGAAATAACAAATCTAGAAATGGATTTAAGATTTGAAGCGGCTGCAGCTAACGAATACGCAGAAAATACTAAAAATGATGCTGGGTTTAGAGTGCCTGAAATTTATTGGAATTTTACAAGTGAAAATGTAATGACATTAGATTGGGTTGATGGAATTTCTATTAGAGAAACTGAGGAATTAAAAAAAAGAAATTTAAATACTGAAAAAATTGCAAACGACATTATTCAAAATTTTTTAAGACATGCAGTTAGAGATGGATTTTTTCATGCTGATATGCATCAAGGAAATATATTTATAGATAATAATGGTCATATAGTTCCAATTGATTTTGGAATTATGGGCAGACTTGATAAAATGAGTAAAAGATTTTTGGCGGAAATATTATTTGGTTTTATCCAAAGAGATTATCGTAAAGTGGCGGAAGTGCATTTAGTTGCCGGACTAGTTCCTAAAGAGGTTCCAATAGACGACTTAGCTCAAGCTTTGAGGTCTATCGGGGAACCAATTTTTGGTCAAACAGTTAAAGATATTTCAGGTGGAAAATTATTAAAACAATTGTTTGATGTTACAGAAAAATTTAATATGCAGACCCAACCTCAACTTCTTATGCTACAAAAAACAATGGTTGTTGTGGAGGGGGTAGCTAGAAAATTAAATCCAAATACAAACATTTGGACTACGTCTAAACCTGTTTTGGAAAATTGGTTGAGAGAAACAAAAGATCCTATGACCACAATTAATGAGACAATTCAAAGTACTTCTGAAGTAATTAAAAGATTACCAGAATTTCCAGAAATAATGGATAAAGCTAACCAAGCTCTATCATATTTGGCTAGTGGTCAAATTCCACAAAATTCAAACTCTTATACCGCTTTGAATACAAAAAAATCAGAAATGATCGCTTTTAGAAACCAATCTATTATTGGCTTTTTAGTCCTTGTAATTTTTGGTCTATTGGTATTTTAATTCACTACATGAGTAACTTGAATAATAAAAAAATCTTATTAATAATTTGTGGAGGTATAGCTGCATATAAAAGTCTTGAATTAATCAGACTTTTAAAAAAAGATGGTGTAAGTATAAAAACAATTCTTACTAAGAATGGTGCTGAATTTGTAACACCTCTTTCAATTAGTTCGTTATCTCAATCCAAAGTTTATCAGGATCTTTTTAGTGTGGAAAATGAAGCAGAAATGGATCATATTAGTCTTTCAAGATGGGCAGACCTCATTTTAATTGCGCCTGCAACAGCTAACACGATATCTAAACTTGCTAATGGAAATTCTGACGATTTAGCCTCAACTGTTGCTCTTGCGTCAAATAAAAAAATTTTTATTGCTCCTGCGATGAATGTAAGAATGTGGGAACATCAGTCTACTAAACAAAATATAACGAAACTTAAAACCTATAATTATGAATTAATTGGTCCTGAGGTTGGAGATATGGCGTGTGGAGAATATGGTGAAGGCAAAATGTCAGAGCCAAAAGAGATAATAAGTAAGCTAAAAATTTATTTCAAAGATTTAAAACTAAAAACTAAATTAAAGGCAGTCGTAACTGCAGGACCAACCAAAGAGTACATCGATCCGGTAAGATATATATCTAATAAATCGAGTGGTAAACAAGGTTATGAAATTGCGAAATCATTATCAAAAAAGGGTTTTGAAACAACTTTAATTTCAGGGCCAACTAATTTAAAAGTAAATAATGATGTTAATTTGATTGAGGTTGAAACTGCTGAGGAAATGTTTCAATCGACACTTAAAAGTTTACCAGTGGATGTTGCAATATTTTCAGCAGCAGTGTGTGACTATAAAGTGAAAGAAACCTCTAAAATAAAAATAAAAAAACAAGATAAAATTAGTTTAGAATTAGAGAAAAATGTTGATATTCTTGATTGTATCTCCAATCATAACTCCTTAAGACCAAAACTTGTGGTGGGTTTTGCAGCTGAAACGAATAATTTAGAGAGCTATGCTAATAAAAAACTAAGTGAAAAAAACTGTGACTGGATAGTTGCAAATGATGTATCAAATGAATCAATTGGTTTTGACTCAGATTTTAATGAAGTTTCGATTTTTTATAAAAATAAAAAAATTGATAAACTTAATTATAAATCCAAATCAGAAATTTCAGATGAATTAGTTGAAAAAATTATTGATCATTTAAACTAATGATTAAAGTTTTAGTTAAAAAATTAAAACCTTCTGTAAAATTACCTTCATATAAAACTGACGGTGCATCTGGTATGGATCTAATGGCAAATATAGATAAAACAATTGAATTAAAACCAGGAGAATCATGCCTTATACCAACTGGATTATCAGTTGCATTTCCCAAAGAATATGAAATTCAAATTAGACCAAGATCAGGATTGGCGGCAAAAAATAATATAAGCGTTTTAAATACACCTGGCACAATTGATAGTGATTATAGAGGAGAAATAAAAGTTATTTTATTTAATCATGGTAACAAAAGCTTTAATATAAATAACAATGATAGAGTAGCTCAAATGATTTTAACTCCAATTATAAAAATGGATTTAGAAGAAACAAATGAACTTCCAGAGTCTGTAAGAGGAGCAGGAGGTTTTGGTTCGACTGGTAAATGAGAGAAACTCTAAACAAATCTCAAATTGAAAGGTTCTCAAGACAATTAGTTTTAAAAAACATAGGAGCGAAAGGTCAAAAAAAAATTTTATCCTCTAAAATTTTAATCGTTGGTGTTGGAGGTTTGGGTTGTCCGGCTGCAGAAAATCTAGTAAGAGCTGGTATTGGAAATATTGGCCTCATCGATAACGATATTGTTAATCTTTCTAATATACATAGACAAAGCTTATTTACCTCTAAAGATATAAAAAAATCAAAGGTTAATGTAGCTGCAAAAAAACTAAGAGAAATAAATCCTTCTACCAAAATTAAAACTTATAAAGCAAGGCTTGATAGGAATAACATTAAAAAAATAATTAAAGATTATGAAATCATAATTGATGGGTCAGATAATTTTAAAACTAAATTTTTAATTAATGATTATTGTAAAAAATTAAAAAAAAAATTAATAACAGGAGCAATTAGCAAATTTGATGGTCATGTATTTTCATTTGACTTTAATGATAGAAAAACTGCTTCTTTAAAAAGTTTCTACCAAGAAAATGAGATTTCAGACGATAACTTAAATTGTGAATTTGAGGGTGTTCTAGGCACAACTGCATCAATTGTGGGAACAACCCAAGCAAATGAGGCATTGAAAATGATAATGAAAATTGGGCAAAACTTGAAAAATCAAATATTAATTATTGATCTTTTAAATCTTAATTTTAGAAAAGTTAAATTTAATAAGAAATAAGTTGTCGCTAAATAATGAAAAAACTATATTTTTTAATTTTAATCTGGATTTTTTTTCCATTTTACGTTTTTGCAAATGAAACTTTCCTTTCATTAAAAAAAAATAAAGTTAATGTTAGATACGGTCCAGGATTTGAATATCCTATTAAATATATCTATAAAAAGATCAATTTACCCATAAAACAGATTGATAAAAAAGAAAATTTTAGAAGGATTATTGATCTCAAAAATAATAGTGGGTGGATACATGTTTCTCAACTTAAAAAGGTAAATTCAATAATACCTAAAACAGATAAAGTTTTATTTAGTAAACCAACAAATTTTTCAAAACCTTTGGCGAAAATAAAAAAGGGTAGAGTTTTGTTAGTTCAGAAATGTAATAATAATTGGTGCAAGATTAAAACTGGTAGTTTTAAAGGCTGGATTAAAATAGAAAATTCATGGGGCCTTAACTAATTTTTATCACCCTTATTTAATTTTATCCTAAACTATTTTTGTTGCTCACAAACATCCTTGATTACCGGAGCATTTGCACAATCTAAACATTTTGTTTTCTGGACAATACAACCATCATCAAGGACTTCAACATCAACAATTTTATCACACTTAGAACAAGTTGAAGAAATTGTCAGTCCACATTTTTTACAATTATAATTTTCTATTTGCATAATTAAAAATTAATCATAAATAAAATTTTTTCAATAATTATCCATGCGAATGATTATTATTATCGTGATTTTTTTTTGCGAATGATTACTAATTGCTTTTTTTTAGTTAATATTATGAACTAGTTATTTTTTGATTTGCTTGTCCACCATTTATCTAAAATAAAATACCAAATTGAATTTGCAATTGGTTCAACAATTGCATCAGTTAGAGCAACTTTAAAAGATACATCCGCAACCAACATTAAAACAGTAATTGCAATTGCAAAATGTCCAATTGTATAAATTACTGTTCTAAGTAATGAACCTTTATTATTTTGATAAATATTTTGAGATGCTTGAAATATGCCTTTAGTAATTTCCATCAGTTTTTAAAAGGACTCTCAAGAACACAAGCTACAAGGTGTATTCTAGCCTGTTCACCTCCATTAAAAAAATTATGATATTTAGTGTTATTTGTAATCCAAACTTTACCATCTGCGGGTAAATGTTTAGCAACATTCTCTATAACCATTGAACACCCTTTATTTGTGATTATAGGCACATGAAGCCTACATTCTGGATCTTTGTGCCAACTCAAAGTTGATCTAGGCTCTTTTAATAAGAGCCTAACCCTTCCCAATTTAAATCTCTTGCTTAAAACTTCGTAAACTTTTGCAAAGTATGTATTTTCAAATTCAGGTATTAATTGTGTATATTTAGACTCATCTATATCAACATCTCTTGAAACCTCTTTTCCAGTTTCATCTGCAATTGTCCAATATTTTCCTCTAATATTGCTCCCTTCAATCGAGCTCTTATCGTCTGGAATTTGGTTTAATGGAATTGCACCAAAATGTGTAACACCTGGTGTATTAAATTTTTTTAATTTCAAAATTTTATCTAAGTCGTCTTTTAACTTTGAAATGTCAAAATTTAAATTTGGAACTTCGTAAAAATCCTCAAAATTTGCTGTTGCCATATAACTTTATCTTTTTTTCAAATTTAATTTAATTTTAAATCAAATCGATCAGAATTCATAACTTTTACCCATGCAGCTATAAAATCTTTAACAAATTTTTCACTTGAGTCCTCACAGGCATAAACTTCCGCAAGAGCTCTTAATTGAGAATTTGAACCAAAAATTAAATCAACTCTTGTTGCTTTCCATTTAGTTTTTTGAGTTTTTCTATCTTTTCCAACAAAAGTTTGTTCTGATTTATCTTCCTCTTTCCATGTAGTATTCATGTCTAATAGATTTACGAAATAATCATTAGTAAGAGAACCAGGTTTACTTGTAAATACACCATAATTTGAACCATCATAGTTAGTATTTAAAACTCTCATACCACCTATAAGTGCTGTCATTTCTGGTGCAGTCAGACCCATTAGTTGCGCTTTATCAACCAATTTTTCTTCTGCTGAGACATTTGAAGCTCCGCCATTAAGATAATTTCTAAAACCATCTGCCTGAGGTTCAAGAAGACCAAAAGAATGAATATCGGTTTGATCTTGTCTTGCATCTCCTCTACCTGCTGAAAATGGAACATTAACTTTATGACCTGCTTTTTTAGCTGCCATCTCAATACCAACGCCACCTGCCAAAACAATTAAGTCTGCCATTGATACACTTTTCTTTTTATTATCAAATTGATCTTTAATTTTATTTAAAGCTTTTACCACAGTTGATAATTTCTTAGGATTATTCACAGCCCAGTTTTTTTGCGGTTCTAGCATTACTCTTGCACCGTTAGCACCACCTCTTTTATCTGATCCTCTAAAAGTTGAAGCTGATGCCCATGCAGTAGAAACTAAATCTGAAATTGATATTTTTGATTTAGAAATTTTGTTTTTTAAATCTTTTATATCTTTTGATTTTAGTTTGTACTTTGGTTTATCAATTGGGTCTTGCCAAATTAATTGCTCTTTTGGAACTTCACTTCCCAAGTAACAAACTCTAGGACCCATATCTCTGTGAGTTAATTTAAACCATGCTCGAGCAAATGCATCATGAAACTCTTTAGGGTTTTGATGAAAATGCTTTGTAATTGGTCCATAACTCGGATCAACTTTCATTGATATATCTGTTGTTTGCATCATTGGCGGATGAAGCACACCTTTTTGGTGCGCATCAGGAACCATTTTAATTTTTTGACCATTTTTCTTTGGAGTCCATTGATGAGCTCCAGCTGGACTTTTTGTTAACTCCCAATCATGACCATATAAACAATCCAAATAACCCATATCCCATTTTGTAGGATTTTGAGTCCAAGCACCTTCAATACCACTGCTTATTGTATCGACGCCTTTACCAGATTTATATCCACTATTCCATCCAGTAGACTGATCTTGAAGTTTTGAAGCTTCTGGATCTGGACCCTTGTAAGACTCTGATGCTGCTCCATGAGATTTTCCAAATGTATGTCCTCCAGCAACTAAAGCTGCTGTCTCATAATCATTCATAGCCATTCTTCCAAATGTCTCTCTGATGTCATGTGCTGCTAGTAGTGGATCTGGATTTGCATCTGGACCTTGTGGATTCACGTAAATCAAGCCCATGTGAGAAGCGCCTAACGGCTGCTCCAAATCTCTTTTTCCACTATATCTTTCCACGCCTAGCATTTCTTTTTCTGAACCCCAATAAATATCATCCTCTGGTTCCCAGATATCAGTTCTACCTGCGCCAAAACCAAAAGTTTTAAAACCCATAGAGTCTAATGCTACGTTTCCAACTAATATAAATAGATCAGCCCATGAAATTTTTCTTCCGTACTTTTTTTTAATTGGCCATAAAAGTAATCTTGCTTTGTCTAAATTCACGTTATCTGGCCAAGAATTAAGTGGTGCAAATCTTTGGTTACCAGTGCCGGCACCACCTCTACCATCACCAGTCCTATAAGTTCCTGCAGCATGCCATGCTAGTCGGATAAATAAAGGACCATAATGACCATAATCTGCAGGCCACCATTCTTGTGAGTCTGTCATTAATTTTTTTAAATCTTTTTTAAGCCCCTTATAATTAAGTTTTTTGAATTCTTTTGCATAATTAAATTTTTTATCCATAGGGTTTGATAAATTTGAATGCTGACTAAGAATTTTTAAATTTAAACTATTTGGCCAGAAATCTCTTACTGTTTGACCTCTTCCTGCAGAAAACTTTGCAGGTGTGCCCGCTCCTGTAAAAGGACATTTACTTAATTCATTAGTTTTAAAAGATTTATTTTTAAAATTTTCAGTGCTCATTTATATTCCTATGATTAAATTCAATATATATTGTAGTTTATAATGGTTCTAAATAGCTGTCAATTGGTTAATAATGACGCTCAGCAAGTTAATAGATTAGTCTTCAAGTTTGACCAAAACTTCAATGGACTTGATTTTCTTTCCATTAATTTTTCTTTTAATATTTATAGGTCCTACATCAGAGTTTTCTAGGTCAATTAATTTACCATCTTTCAAATCATAAAAATGATGATGATTGGTAATGTTTGTGTCAAAATAAGTTTGATTCGAATTTATAGGAATTTGTTTTAAATATCCCTTTTTTTCAAAGGCATGGACCGTATTATAAATCGTTGCTAAGGATATTTTATTATCAATTTTATCTTTAATTTTTTGTTCCAGCTCATTTATTGTAAAATGAAATGTTTTTTCTGTATCAAACAGTACTTCGCATATTTGGACTCTTTGTTTAGTAGGTCTTAATCCTGAATTTCTTAATTTTTCTATATATTTCACTATTTAAGTAAATTGTTAGTTAAAATTATTCTAAACTAGCATTATAATTATATTATATAATTTCAAAATCAAGTAAATAAGATACTCAATTTTATGAAAAAAAACTCTTTCTCATATGATGAACTTATAAATTGTGGTGAGGGTAAGTTATTTGGTCCTGGTAATGCTAAATTACCTCTTCCACCAATGCTTATGTTTGATAGAATTACAGAAATTAATGATGACAAGGGAACTTTTAAAAAAGGTTTATTAAAAGCTGAACTAGACATCAAAAATGATCTTTGGTTTTTTGATTGTCACTTTAAAGAAGACCCTGTAATGCCAGGTTGCCTTGGGCTTGATGCTATGTGGCAACTAGTTGGGTTTTATTTGGGCTGGATAGGAAAACCTGGGAAGGGAAGAGCACTGGGAGTTGGAACAGTAAAGTTTACAGGTGAAGTATTACAAAATGTTAAGCTAGTAACATATGAAATTGATATGAAAAAAATTATGTCCCCAGGCGGAACTACTGTTGGCCTAGCTAATGGGATTGTTTTGGCTGATGGAAAAAAGATTTATTCAGCAGAAAGTTTGAAAGTAGGATTATTTAAATAATGAGAAGAGTAGTTATTACAGGGCTGGGCATTGTTTCTTGTTTAGGTAATAATCAAGAGGAGGTGCATCAATCACTTTTAAACTCAAAATCAGGAATCTCTTTTTCTGAAGAGTACAAAGAACACAATCTTAAAAGTCATGTTCATGGAAAACCTAATATTAAACTTGAAGATCATGTAGATAGAAAAACAATAAGATTTATGGGTTCAGGCTCAGCTTATAATTATATTGCAATGAAGGAGGCAATTAAAGACTCGGGCTTAGAGGAAAATGAAGTTAGCAATTTCAAAACTGGAATTGTAATGGGCTCTGGGGGTCCCTCTATCGAAAATGTAATTTTAGCCGCGGATAAAACTAGAGCCAAAACTCCAAAATTAATGGGCCCATTTATTGTTCCAAGAACAATGGCAAGCACTGCCTCTGCTACACTTGCAGTTCCATTCAAAATAAAAGGAACAAACTATACAATGAGTTCTGCCTGCGCGACTAGCGGCCACTGCATTGGAAATTCTATGGAATTAATACAAATGGGCAAACAGGATATTGTATTCGCTGGAGGAAGTGAAGAGATTCATTGGGCGATGACTGCTATGTTTGATGCTATGACTGCTTTATCATCAAAATATAATGATAAACCAGAAACAGCATCAAGAGCATACGACAAAACCAGAGATGGATTTGTAATAGCAGGTGGTGGTGGAGTTTTGGTACTTGAAGAATACGAGCACGCAAAGGCTAGAGGGGCTAAAATTTATGCAGAATTAACTGGTTATGGAGCTACTTCTGATGGATATGATATGGTAGCACCCTCAGGTGAAGGAGCTGTAAGATGTATGCAAATGGCAATGGCTACAGCAAAAAATAAAATTGATTACATCAATACACATGGAACGTCAACTCCAGTTGGAGATATTACAGAATTAAATGCAGTAAAAGATACTTTTGGAGAGAATATTCCAAAAATAAGTTCAACGAAATCTTTATCGGGTCATCCGTTGGGTGCTGCTTCTGTTCATGAAGCAATTTATTGTTTAATTATGATGAAAAATAATTTCATTACAGGATCAGCAAACATTAACGAAATGGATGAGCAAGCTAAAAAATTCCCAATAATTGCAAAAACAGAAACTGGGGCAACTTTAAACACAGTTATGTCTAATAGTTTTGGTTTTGGTGGGACTAATGCAGCATTAATTTTTGAAAAGGTTTAGTTATGAGTTTAATGAAAGGTAAAAAAGGATTAATAATGGGTGTTGCCAATGAGAGATCTATTGCGTGGGGCATCTCTCAAAAATTAGCTGATGCAGGAGCAGAACTAGCATTTACTTATTTAGGTGACGCACTTAAAAAAAGAGTAGTTCCTTTAGCAGAAAAATTAAATTCAAACGTTACATTTAGTTGTGATGTTGAAAAAAAAGATGAAGTAATAAAATTATTTGAAGATATCAAGTCCCAATGGGGTGAAATTGATTTTGTAGTTCATGCAGTAGCTTTCTCTGACAAATCAGAATTATCAGGTGAATATTTAAATACAACTAGAGAAAACTTTTTAAGAAGTATGTTAATCTCATGTTTTTCATTTACTGAAGTAGCAAAAGAAGCTTCAAAGGTAATGAAGCAGGGTGGAAGTTTATTAACTTTGACTTACGAGTCCACTAAAGCAATTCCAAATTATAATGTGATGGGTGTTTGTAAATCTGCTCTTGAAGCGAGTGTTAAATATCTTGCAAGAGATTTAGGTACAAAAGGAGTAAGGGTAAATGCTATAAGTGCTGGGCCTATCAAAACATTAGCAGCATCAGCAATAGGTGATGCAAAATTTTTGTATAAATGGAACGAAGATCACTCTTTTTTAAAAAGAAATGTAGATATTCATGATGTTGGTAATTCAGCATTGTATTTGCTTAGTGAACTTGCGAATGGTGTAACAGGCGAAATCCATTATGTAGATGCCGGATATAATAAGGTTGGAATGCCGGATCCTAAAAATATAAGTTAATTGTAAATTTAAAACCCACCTCGCCAATTACTTTTATCGTTAAATTGATCCTTTTCTTTTTTAGAAGTAGGCCTAAATAGATAATAAATCACAAATACTAAACAAACTAAAAATATAAATATCTCCATAATTTTTAATCTATTCAGCTGCTTGTTTCATAGATAACTTAACTTTACCTCTATCGAAACCAATCACTTTAACTTTTACCTCGTCACCTTCTTTGACAACGTCAGTTACTTTAGCTACTCTTTTATCTGCAAGTTCTGAAATATGAACAAGTCCATCTTGTTTTCCTAAGAAATTAACAAATGCACCAAATTCCATAATCTTCATAACTTTTCCTGAATAAATTTTATTTAATTCAGCTTTGGCAGTAATGTCTTTGATCATTTGCATTGCAATATTTCTCGATTCTTCATCCGGAGCAGCAACTGTAACTACGCCTTCATCGTTTACATCTACTTTTGCACCTGATTTCTCGACTATCTCTCTAATCGTTGCTCCACCTTTTCCAATCACAGCCGCAATGTCTTTTTTATCGACATTTATTTTTTCCATTTTTGGAGTGTGTTTTCCAACATCTGCTCTTGAAGCTGATAATGCTTTATTCATTTCTCCCAAGATATGAACTCGTCCATCTTTAGCTTGACTTAATGCTTGCTCCATAATTTCAAATGTAATACCAGTAATTTTAATATCCATTTGAAGAGAAGTAATTCCATCTTTAGTTCCTGCAACTTTAAAGTCCATATCTCCTAAGTGATCTTCATCACCTAAAATGTCTGATAAGACACTAAAATCATCACCTTCTTTAATTAAACCCATTGCTATACCTGCAACTGGTTCTTTAATCGGAACTCCGGCATCCATTAATGCTAATGATGTACCACAAACGGTAGCCATTGAAGATGAACCATTTGACTCCGTGATTTCAGATACTACTCTAAAGCTATAAGGAAACGCCTCTTTTGATGGTAATGAAGAATGAATAGCCCTCCACGCTAATTTACCATGTCCTATTTCTCTTCTTCCAGTTCCAATCCTTCCCGTTTCTCCAACTGAGAATGGCGGAAAATTATAGTGAAGCATAAATCTCTCTTTTTGTAATCCATCCAAACTTTCAATTCTTTGTTCGTCATCAGAAGTGCCCAAAGTAGCTGTTACAATTGCTTGTGTTTCTCCTCTAGTGAATAGAGCAGAACCATGGACTCTTGGTAAAATTCCAACTTCACAAGAAATAGGTCTAACATCTGATAATCCTCTACCATCAATTCTGTTCTTATTTTTAAGAATATCTGTTCTTACAATTGATTTTTCTATCTTTTTAAGTTCAGAATTTACATCTAGATCTGTGTAATTTTCGTCTTCATCAAAAAGTTTTTTAGCTTTATCAGTGATTTCAGAAATTTGATTTGATCTATCTTGTTTGTCTCTAGTTGCAAAAGCTTTTTTAAGGTCTTCCGTAAAAGTTTCTTCGAGTTTTTTCTTAACTTTAGATAAATCTTTCATTTCTACTGTCCACTCAGGTTTTCTACATTCTTTTGCAAGTTCCTCAATCATTTCAATTACTGGAACAAAACCCTCATGTCCAAATTTTACTGCATTCAACATTTCTTCTTCACTCAAACCATTTGCTTCAGATTCAACCATAAGCACAGCATCTTTTGTACCTGCTACAACTAAATCTAGACTTGAGTTCTCTAATTCAGTTTTAGAAGGATTCAAAACATATTTACCGTCAATAAAACCAACTCTAGAAGCTCCTACTGGACCCATAAATGGCATTCCTGATATAGCTAATGCTGCAGAGGATGCAGTGATTGATAAAATATCTGGTTCATTTTCTTTATCGTATGAAATTACTGTTGGTAATAACTGTACTTCATTTTTAAATTCATCAGGAAACAATGGTCTGATTGGTCTATCAATCAATCTAGAGATTAATGTTTCGCTTTCTGTTGGTCTTGCTTCTCTTTTAAAATATCCACCTGGAATTTTTCCAGCTGCGTAGTATTTTTCTTGGTAATTAACAGATAATGGAAAGTAATCCATATCAGGATCTACTTTTTTTGCTCCTACTACTGTTGCTAGTACGACTGTCTCTCCACATGTTGCGATTATTGCACCGTCTGCCTGTCTTGCTACTTTACCTGTTTCTAAACTTATCTTCTTTCCTGCTACTTTAATTTCCTTCTTATATACTTTAAACATTTCATTTCCATTTCGTTTCGTTCGTTTCGTTCCATTCCGTTCTATCTATTTTGACTTCTATTTTCTTAAATTCAATTTCGACAGTACATTTTTGTAAGAATCCATTTTATTTTTCTTTAGGTATTCTAACAATTTCTTTCTTCTATTTACCGCTCTCAACAATCCAACAGATGAATGTTTATCCTTTTTGAATTGCTTAATATGTTTAGAGAGAGTTTCAATTTTCTCTGTTAGCAAAGCGATCTGTATCTCTGAAGATCCAGTATCTTTATCGTGCATTGCTAATTCTTGTGCCTTTTTGTTCATGCCTCTTTCTTCCTATTTATTTGTTTGTTTTATTAAGTTTTCTATTTTTTCCGCATACTCAAAAGATTCATCTTTTCTAAAAAGTAATTTTGGTAAAAATTTCATAACCACTTTTTGTGATAAAATTTTTCTAATTAAAAATGAGTATTCCTTTAAAACATTAATTGTTTCTTCCGCATCTTTTCCACCCAATGGGAGAACATATGCTTTAGCAATTTTTAAATCAGGACTCATTCTAACCTCGGTCACCGTTATAGTGTTTGTTTCTAAATTCGGCACCTTAGCCTCATTTCTTATAAAAATCATGCTTAAAGACTGCTTTATCATTTCACCCACTCTTAACTGTCTTTGTGACACTGGTTTTCCTATTCTATCTGCCATTAAATTGACCTCTCAGTAGATGTAACACTAAATGCTTCTATTGTGTCGTTTTTTTGAAAATCCATATAATCCTTAACTGTAATTCCGCACTCTTGACCAACACTTACCTGTTTTACCTGATTTTTTTCTCTAAATATTGATGAAACTTTTCCTGTGTAAATAACAGCACCATCCCTAATAATTCTAATATCTGAAATACTATTAATTTCTCCTTCAGTTACTTTTGAACCTGCAACTTTTCCAGCACCTGAGACTTTAAATATTTCCAAAATTTGTGCTGTACCAGTAATTGTTTCTTGAACATCGGGTGCCAATAATCCTGACATTCTTAGTTTAATATAATCTAAAACTTCATAAATAATATTGTATGAGGATATTTTTATTTTCTCATTTTCTGCAAGTTTTTTTGCTTCCTTACTTGGTTTAACATTGAAAGCTATTAATACTGCATTTGATGCTTTTGCTAGAGTGACGTCTGTTTCTGTTACCATCCCTATATCAGCTAAAATTATTTTTGGCTTAACCTCATCATGAGTAATTTGATTGACCGCGTTTTTAATTGCCTCTGAGGATCCATGAACATCTGATTTAATTATAAGATTAAGTTCTTTTGATAAGTTGCTAGAAAAAGCTGACTCTTGAGTTGCAAAAGATAAGGGGTTTTTTCCAACTTTATTTTCTTGAGCTCTATTTTCACTCAGGGTTTTAGCTTCTTTCTCAGTCTCTAAAACAATAAAATCATCTCCTGCCTTTGATGCACCATTAATTCCTAAAATTTCTACTGGGGTCGAAGGTGAAGCAAATTCAATACTCTGACCCTTGTCATTTATAATTGCCCTTACTTTTCCCCATTTTAAACCACTTACAAAAAAATCTCCTTTTTTAAGCATTCCAGTTGTTACAATTATACTTGCAACCGGTCCTCTACCTGTATCTATTTTTGACTCTAAAACAACACCGGTAGCTTTTGACTGAAAATCAGTTTTTAAATCTAATATTTCAGCTTGCAAAATTATTGACTCCACTAATTTGTCTAAATTTTTTTTTGTCTTGGTTGATATTTCAACCATTAAAGTATCTCCAGATAAATCTTCAGCTATTAATTCATGTTCTAATAATTGATTTTTAATTTTTTGCGGGTCAGCTTCTGGTAGATCACATTTGTTTATTGCTACTACAATTGGAACATTGGCTGCCTTAGCATGTTTAATTGATTCTACTGTTTGAGGTTTCACACCATCATCTGCTGCAACTACTAATACAACTAAATCAGTTAATTTTGATCCCCTTGCCCTCATTTCTGTAAAAGCTGCATGACCTGGAGTATCTATAAAAGTTAATTTATTTCCTTGGCTTTCTATTTGATAAGCTCCTATATGTTGAGTAATTCCACCAAATTCTCCTGAAACAACATTTGCACTTCTTAAAACATCTAGCACAGAAGTTTTTCCATGATCAACGTGTCCCATGACAGTAACAATTGGGGGTCTGTTTTTTAAATTCTCAGCCCTTGAAGCTTTTATTTTTTGAATTATTTCTTCTGCTCTTTCCTCTCTGATTGGGTTATGTCCAAATTCTTTTACTAAGTATTCAGCTGTGTCAGCCGCAAGCGTTTGATTAATCGTGACTGTAGCACCCATTTCAAACAAGTGCTTGATAACGTTGCTTGATTGTTCGGCCATTCTATTTGCTAATTCTCTTACTGTTATAGCTTCAGGTATATTAATATCTCTTTTTACAGGTTTAAGATTATCTTTACTTTGGTCTTTGTTTTGAATTTTATTTTCTTTTTCCCTTGCTCTTTTAACAGAAGCCAAGCTTCTCTCTCTAGCCTCAATCTCATCACTCAATGCTCTAGAAACTGTTAGCTTAACTTCCCTTTTTTTTGTACCTGATTTTAACTTTTTATCTTTCGTGCTTCCATCATCTTTAAGTCTTTTAGTAGCTCTTTGTTCTGCAAGTTTTCTTTTTTCAAAGTCATTAGGGTTGATTTGAAATTTCGTCGAAAGCTTTGGTTTATTGGGCCTGAATGAACTTCCTTTTTTAGAAAACTTATTTTGTGATTTTTCAATTACGACAGAATGTTTTCCTTGAGATCTTGATGTTTCAAAATTCTTAAAAGATTTTTTTGGTTTCCCAGAAATTGTTAATTTTAATTTTTTGTTTTCCATAAGTCATTACTCAATCTTTATAGGCTATTTCTCTAGCAGACATTATTAAATTATCAGCTTCCTCTTTTGATAATGCAAAGTCCTCAAGATAACCCTCTATTTTTACTTTTGAACCCCTAACAATATCATATCCACCAGTTAATTCGTCAGAAGCTAAATCAGCAAAATTCTCTAAAGTTAATATTTTCTTTTCACCTAATGTAACTAGCATTCCAGGTGTCATGCCCTTTAAGTTTATTAAAGACTCCTCAAGACCAAGTTCTTTTATTCTTTTTGAGATATCTTCTTGATCTCTCTCATAAAATTCTTTAGCTCTCTCAATTAGTGCTTTTGCTGTGTCTTCCTCAATACCTTCTATCTTGAGTAAGTTTTCAGTTGAACTATCTTTAATATCATCAATTGTTGAAAAACCTTCAGCAACAAGTAATTGTCCTAAAGTTTCATCTAACTCAAGATTTTTAACAAAATTTTCAGTTTTTTCTTTAAACTCAATCTGCCTTTTCTCTGAGTCCTCTTGATCAGTCATTATATTAATTTCGTAATTTAAAAGTTTTGTTGCCAAACGAACATTTTGACCTCTTCTTCCAATGGCTTTACTTAAATTTTCTTCAGTCAATATAACATCTAGTTTTTTCCTTTCTGTATCAACGTTGACTCTAATTACATCAGCTGGGGAAAGTGCATTTGAGACTAAAATTGCTGGATCTTCAGACCAATTCACAATATCAATTTTTTCACCTTGAAGTTCATTGACTACTGCTTGCACTCTTGAACCTCTCATTCCTACACATGCTCCAACAGGATCTAACGAGGTATCAACTGCTTTTACGCAGATTTTTGCTCTACTTCCTGGATCTCTTGAAGATGATTTTATCTCTATAAGTCCATCATATATTTCTGGGACTTCTTGTATAAATAATTTTTCCATGAACTTTGGGTGTGCTCTAGATAAAAATATTTGTTGTCCACGTTGTTCTCTTCTTACATCGAAACAATATGCTTTTACTCTATCTCCAGCTTTAATGATTTCTCTTGGAATGAGCTCACTTTTTTGAATAATAGCTTCTGTTCTTCCTAAATCGACTATAACATTGCCAAATTCCAATCTTTTTACTATTCCACTTAATATACTATCCTTTTTATCTATAAATTCATTAAATTGCCTGTCACGCTCAGCATCTCTAACATTTGAGCTAATTACCTGCTTTGCTATTTGAGCTGCTATACGACCAAAATCAAATGAGGGTAGTGGTTGTAATATTTCATCTCCAACTGATTTACCTTTGTTACTATCACTTAGGTTTACTGCATCTTCAAGTTTTATTTCAGTATTAGAATTTTCTGGATTTTCTGTAATTATTAATTTTCTAAAAATTTCTATGTTGCCACTATCTCTATCGATCAAGACTTTTATCTCATTTTCTTGACCAAATTTAGATTTTGCAGCTTTAGCAATTCCAATCTCCATTGAACTAATAATAAGTTCTTTATCAATCGACTTCTCTAATGCAACAGCTTCTGCAATCCTTAATAATTCAAGTTTATCAGCTCTTTTATTTAACATATTTTTGTTTACTCCAAAAAAAAATGGGCATGAGCCCATTTTGTAAAGATCAATAATGTAAGAGGAATATAGTAAAGTTTTTTTTTAATTCAACAAAAACTATTTTGAAAAAATGCTTGTTTTATCTGTTTTTTCCCAAGAAAATGAGCCATTACTTTCTGGTGCTCTACCAAAATGACCGTAAGCAGAAGTTTTTTCGTAAATGGGTTTGTTAAGATTTAACATCTCTCTAATACCTCTAGGACTTAAATCAAAACTCTCCTTAATTTTTCTCACAACAAAATTATTTTTTTCTAAACTGTTATCAAACAAGTTTACATAAATGGACAAAGGTTTCGATACTCCAATTGCATAAGCAAGCTGAATCAAACATTTATCTGCAATTTTTGATGCAACAATATTTTTTGCAATATATCTTGCTGCATAAGCGGCTGATCTATCAACTTTTGTTGGATCTTTTCCAGAAAAAGCACCACCACCATGAGGTGCTGCCCCACCATATGTATCAACTATAATTTTTCTACCTGTTAAACCACAATCACCATCTGGGCCACCAATAACAAAATTACCTGTTGGATTAACATAAAACTCATCCTCATTAAAATCATTAAGAAAATTTTCAGGTATAGATTTTAATAAATAAGGTCTAAGTAAATCTCTAACTTGTGATTGATTTATATCAGCTGAATGTTGAGAAGAAATAACAACTGATTTTACTTTTGAGGGTTTGCCATCAACATATTCAAATGTTACTTGACTCTTAGAATCTGGTTCAATATTTTTTAGTTTTCCTGATTTTCTATCCTCAGCCATTAATCTTAAAATCTTGTGAGAATAATGAATTGGTGCTGGCATTAATTCTTCAGTTTCATCACACGCATAACCAAACATAATACCCTGGTCTCCAGCTCCCTCATCTTTATTTCCGCTCGAGTCAACACCCATGGCAATATCAGCAGATTGAGAATGTAAATGACTTTCAATTTTAGTTGCTTCTCTCCAGGTAAACCCCTCTTGGTCATAACCAATATCTTTAATACAGGCTCTAACTTTTTCAATTAATTCATCTTTTTTAATTTCTGGTCCTCTAACCTCACCTGCTAAAACAACTTTATTAGTAGTGGTTAACGTTTCACAGGCTACTCTAGAATACGGATCTCCAGATATATAAGTATCAACAACCATATCTGAAATTCTATCAGATACTTTATCTGGGTGTCCTTCAGAAACAGATTCGCTAGTAAAAAGATAGTTTTTTGAATCACTCATTTCCAATTCTATTAAATGAAAATATTAAAAAAATATACAATAAAATTACTATTGCAAAAATTTTATTTCCATATTTTGAAAATATTGTTGGCTCTATTTTTTTTGTTTGAGATAAATCAGCAAAACCGGATTGATTTAAATCGACTTGTTTTTCAACAACTCCCAAGGGATTAACTATTGCGGCTATTCCGTTATTAGCAGATCTTAAAACATATTTGCCACTTTCAATGGCTCTATAAATACTATGCACAAAATGTTGATGGGGACCTATAGACTGACCAAACCAACCATCTTCGGAAATATTTACAATAAAATCAAAATCTCTATTATTAAAAATATTTCCGCTATAAATTATTTCATAACAAATAAGTGGTAATAGTCTTACCGAAAAATTAGTGTTATTAACTTCTATAATATTTCTTTTTTCTCCTTTTGAATAAGATTGATAATTATTAGTAATAGTCTTTAATCCTATAAGGCTCAGCATTTTTTCAAAGGGTAAAAACTCACCAAAGGGAACTAGATTAACTTTGTTGTATGAATTTAATATTTCAAAATTGTGATTATAAATTGTTAATGAATTATAATATCTAATAATTTGACCTTCTTTTTTGATATCATTGATCCCAATTGATAGTATATGATTTTGATTAAATTCATTCTCAAATAAAAATTTATATTCCCTTAGTTGGTTTTTTGAAATGTCTGGCAATATACCCTCAGGCCAAATAAAAATCGTTTTTTTATTTTTTTGTGGAGAACTGATTTTAATGAGATCATTGATTACTGAAATAGGATCGGTATCGTTATAAAATCTATCAATACTAACATTTGAGCTTATAACTCTTAGTTTGTAATCTAATTTATTAGCCTTAATATTATTGAAATTTTCTAATCGTTGAGATCCAAAGAAATAAAAAGATAAAGTTATTATGAAAAATAAAATACAAACAATAATTTCTTTTTTGTTATCTCTTAAAATTAAAAATGAAGTACTAGTAAAAAGAGAGATACAAAAAAGATTAAAACTATAAGTGCCAATAATCGAGTTAATACTTAAAATTTCAATATAATTAGAAAAACTATAAGCAATTAAATTCCATGGAAACCCAGTCAAAATAGTTCCTCTTATGAATTCAATTGTTCCAAATATTAAAGAAAAAAGAAAAAAAGAGCTTAAATTTTTCTTTGGCTTAAGGATTAAAAATAAAAATGAAGCTAAACCATAAAATAAAGCTAAAAAAGCTGGGACTAAAACTATACTAAAAGGGATCAAAAACTTAAAACTTTCATCAAAAGTTAATGATATCGAAATCCAGTAAAGATTACTTGTAAAATATCCAAGTCCAAATAACCAACCATAGAGGAAAAATAACTTTTTATTTTTACTTACCTCAAAGATTTTTATCAAAAGAATATAGAGTAAACTAAAAGTTAAAAAATTAATTAGTATATAATTAAATGGAGGTAAGCTTAATGACGAAAAGGAACCTAGTAAAATTAAAATAATTGATTCAATAAAAAGTTTTTTTTTCAAATTAATTTATTTTAGATTTTACATGCTTATATATAAAGTTTTCTTCTCTTAACATTTTAAAATAATCTTTATTCTTTTTGTGGTCAAATCCTAAAAGGTGAAGAAAACCATGAATAAAAATTTTAATGGTTTTTTGTTTAAATAACTCTAAATCCTGAGATTTAGGCTTATCTAAATAATTATAACTAATTATAATATCTCCCAAATACATATTTTTATTTTTTGGAAGTTTAATTTTTTTATTGAATGGAAAAGATAAAATATCGGTAGATTTATTTTTATTTCTAAAATTTTTATTTAATTTTTTAATATTTTTATTATTAGAAAGTAGTAAGCTAAATAATACTTTTTTGTTTGAAAATTGGTATTTCTTTGGAAAAGCCCTACATATTTTTTTGAAAAAAATATCTTTATTTTTCAGTCTTTTTGACCAAGCCTTCTCTTCAGAGAAGACACTAACTTTAATCATTATTTGAATATGCTTTTACTATTTTTGATACAAGTGGATGTCTAACAACATCTGAGTGATCAAAATCAACTATTGATATCTCTTTTAAATGTCCAAGTAATTCTTTTGATCTTACCAGTCCCGACATATTTTTGTTAGGTAGATCAATTTGGGTTGGATCTCCGTTAACTACAATTTTTGAATTTTCACCAATACGAGTAAGAAACATTTTGATCTGAGTATCGGTTGCATTTTGTGCTTCATCTAAAATTGCAAAGGAATTTTTAAGAGTTCGACCTCTCATAAAAGCTAATGGTGCTATTTCTATATCTCCAATTTCAATCATTCTTTGGATTTTTTCGAAATCAAACAAGTCATATAAAGAGTCATATAACGGTCTTAAATAAGGGTCTACTTTCTCTTTCATATCACCAGGCAAGAATCCTAAACGCTCTCCAGCTTCAACAGCAGGTCTTGATAAAATTATTCTTTCAATTTTTTTCTCCAAAAGCATAGTCAAACCAACTGCAACAGCTAAAAACGTTTTACCTGTTCCTGCTGGTCCAGCAGAAATTACAATATCACTTTGTCTTAAAGCTCTAACATAATTCTTTTGTTTCTCTGATCTAGGAATTATTGATTTTTTAGGAGTTTTAATTATATCAGTTACATTATTGTTTTTTATTTTTTCATTAATCATAAATTTGTCTACCGAAGAAAGTATATCTTTATTTTCGATATTACCATTATTAATAAATTGATTAACTAAAAATTGGATCGCATTCTTTACTTTTTCATTTGTTTCAGGGTCCGATTTTATAAGAATAGAATTTCCTCTTGAGTACAAACTACATTTTGTGATTTTCTCAAGTTCCTGTAAATTTTTATTAAATTCCCCAGCAATACCCATTAACAAATCGTTATCATGAAATATTACACTTAAAGAGTTATTATCCGAGTAAACAAACTTTATTGCCTGATCAATATTTTTTTTTGTTATTCCGCTCAAATTTATGCAACTTTCTGATTAGAATTATCTACAATTTCACCAAATAAAGTACTTCTGTTACTTTTACTAATTTTTACTTGCACAATTTTTCCAATATCACTTTTCTTACCATCAAAGATTACTGATGTCATGTGCTTAGATCTTCCAAATGTTTTAGTTTTATCTTCTGTGAAATTTTCAACTAATACTTCCACAATACTGTTTTCTAAAGACTTGTTTTTTTGGATCTGATTTTCAAACAATTCATTTTGAATTATTTCTAACCTTTCAAATGAAGTTTTTTTATCAATTAAATTTAGATTTTCTGAAACAGTTCCAGGTCTAGGGCTAAAAATATACGAGTAAGAGTTTATAAACTTTACTTTTTTTATAAGATTTAAAGTATCTTCAAAGTCCTGATTTTCTTCCCCAGGGTAAGCAATTATAAAATCACTTGAAAATTCTATTTTTGAATTAATTTCTTTAAGCTTATTAAATGTCTCGATGTAATTCTCAATAGTATGATTTCTATTCATCAATTTTAATATTCTATTCGATCCACTTTGCACTGGTAAATGTACAAGTGGCATAAGTTTATTTGAACTTTTATAAACTTCAATCAGGTCATTGGTCATATCCTTTGGATGAGATGTTGTGTATCTTACTCTTTTAATTTCATTTAATTTTTCAATACTTAATATTAAATCTGATAAACGAAACCCATTACTTTCATAAGCATTAACATTTTGGCCTAACAAAGTTATTTCTCTTACACCGTTGTCTGCTAAATATTTTGCTTCGTCCAAAATTTGACTAGGTGGCCTTGAATACTCTGGTCCTCTAGTGTAAGGAACTACACAAAAATGACAAAACTTATCACAGCCTTCTTGAATTGTTAAAAAAGATGAAACTTTTTCTACTTTAGTTTTTATTTTACTCAAGTATTCAAATTTTGTAACCGCATCAAACTCTGTTTCTTCAAGTTTCCTTTTTTTTTCAACATAATTTAAAATTGTATCATTAATTTTATGGTAAGCTTGAGGACCTATTACCAAATCAATGAAAGGCTCTCTTTTTAGCATTTCTTGATTTTCTGCTTGAGCAACGCATCCTACAATAATAACTAAAGGTTTTTTTTTAAATCTAAAAATTTTTTTTACTCTACCTATTTCAGAATAGACTTTTTCTTTAGCTTTATCCCTTATATGACATGTGTTTAACAAATAACAATTAGCATCCTCGTATTTTTCTGTCTTTTCATAACCAATTTTTTTAACAGTATCTAATATTCTATTAGAGTCATACTCATTCATTTGACATCCAAAAGTTTTAATGAAAATTTTTTGACTCATTTATTGAGGCTTTTTTTTAACCCCATATAATTCTAATTTATGATCTACTAATTTATAACCATATTTTTCAGCAACTTTTTTTTGAAGTTTCTCAATCTCATCATCAACAAATTCTATAATCTCACCTGTTTTGATATCTATCAAATGATCATGATGGCTCTCGATCATTGCTTCATATCTTGCCTTTCCACCTTTAAAATCGTGTTTTGTTAAGATACCAGCCTCTTCGAATAGTTTTACTGTTCTATAAACTGTAGCTATACTTATTTTTGGATCAACTTTCGAAACACGACTATAAAGTTCATCTACATCAGGATGATCTGACTCTCCATACTCTGACTTTGACTCCGAAATTATTTTTGCAATAATTTTTCTTTGTTCTGTTAGTTTAACACCTTTAGCTAAACACTTTTGTTCAATTGTATCTGCAGTGTCTGTCATACCTAATTTTAACTTATATAATAAGGTTTAATCAAATTTTTTTTGAGGCTAAATTTACTGCAAAGATGCGGTATATTTTCATACTTTATATTCGTTTCATTCTCAAAGTCCTCAAAACTAAAACAATAATAATCAATTTTTTTAATCATATGAATTGCTTTAATTGTCGATAAAGAATTTCTGATACCTGCAAAACTACCAGGGCCTCTATTTATATAAATTAATCCAATATCACTAATCTCTAAATTATTATTTTTTAAAAAATCAGTGAGTAAAACAAACAGTTTTTCATAATTATTTTTGCTATTTTCATGAGTAACACTATAATTATTATTATTAATGATCATAAAAAAAATATTATCCTTTGCAGCATCTATAATTAATTTATTCATTTTTTTAATTATATTGACTTTTAACTCAAACGCACAAGAAAATATTAAATATTTTTCTAATGATGAGGGTGTATTGTCAATTATGTATCATCGATTTAATGAGTTTAAATATCCATCAACTAATATATCAATGGATATTTTCAAGAAACATGTCGAACTTATTTTAGATGCTAATTTAAACTTTTATCATCCAAAAGATTTTGAAAATGAGTTTGATATTCCAAAAAAAGAAAAAAAGATTCTACTTACTATTGATGATGCATTTCAATCCTTTTACGATAATGCCTGGCCTTACTTGAAAAAAAATAAAATTCCATTTGTATTATTTGTCTCTACTGAACCTGTTGGAAATAATGGATACATGAATTGGGATCAAATTAAAGAAATTGAACGTAGTGAATTTGGTGTTATTGGACACCACTCGCACTCCCATGATTATTTAATCGATAAATCACAGGAGATTTTTTTAAATGATATAAAAACATCAAATCTTATTTTTAAAGAAAAATTAGGATATGTACCGACTTTATTTTCTTACCCATTTGGAGAATATTCAGGATTTATGAGAGATTATATATCTCAAAATTTCAAAATTGCATTTGGACAACATTCGGGAATTATCGACGTAAATAAAAATAAATTTGAACTTCCGAGGTTTCCAATTAATGAAAAATACGGAGAAATTAAAAGATTTAAATCGATAATAAATTATTATCCACTCGAATATAAAAAATTGGAGCCTGTGGAAAAAAAATTATCAAAAGAAAATAATCCACCTAAATTTAAAGTTAATTTTTTTGATGATCAAAAAAATATTGAAAATATTAATTGCTACTCAAATGAAGGAGATAAATGGATGAAATCAAATATTAAACTTGTTGAAAAAGAGCTTACAATAAAATTTAGGGAACCATTCTTGCCAAGAAGAGGTCGTATTAATTGTTCTGTAAATGATAATGGTAAATGGAGATGGTTTGGTACACAGTTTATTATTAGATAATAAATTTTAAATTAAACTTTCTAACTCAATACTTGAGGGTAACAATTTTGCATCATCAAAATCTTTTAAATTATTTTGTTGAATAATCTTTTGTAAAACTTTCACATACTCATTTCCTGTTTCAGCATATTTATCCAAATAACTTGACAAAATCATGCTGTCCAGTGGTTGTCCTAAATCTCTTAATTTAGCTCTGGCTAATCTAAAATCTTCATAACTGGAATGAGTATTTATATTTCTCTGATAAGCTCTTACAGATGCTTGCAAAACATTAAATTTCATCACCTTGTGGCCTTCACTTTTTTCAGCATCTTTTGGTTTTAATCCCTCGCCTGACCAAGTCCATTGACCAAATAATGCATTTCCTTGTTGAGCAAATCTTGAAGTTCCCCATCCTGTTTCCTTAGCAGCTTGAGCAAGTGCTAATGAAACTGGAACTATATCCATTCTTCTTTTTAATATTGATAAATCTTTTGAGGGTATACCATATTGTTTATATTTTTTTTCTAACCATCTTTTCTCTGAGCTCGAGTTATTATTCTTATTAATTATACTAAATAATCTTTTTCTATCTAATTTAATATTTTTATTTTCCTCTAAAATTAGTGGTAATACTATTTGTATAAAAAACTCTTTCCTCTTTTTAACGCTTTCGATCATTTTTATTTCAGCAGGAAGTAAAGTTAAAGCTATAGGCTTGACTAATTTTTTTTTTCTTACATCATCAAGCTTATAATCTGTATCTTCAAAAAGTTGTTTAATCGTTGAAGCATCTAATCTTACTGTATCTGTTTCTTGATCATTTAAACTATAAATATCGATTAATAGATCATCCTCATTAAGTGTTTGGGAATTTGATGAATTTGAGGATTTTTTATTAAGAGTGTATGCAAGTATTGCTTTTGAATTATTTTGAATTCCAGCCGAACTTTCAATTTTATTGCTGGTAAAATTAACAATAATCGGCAAAGAATAAAAAAATAAGATAACAAGTACACTACTTAGAATAATTCTTGGTAGCGAACTTAGGTTATTTTCATCAAAAACTCTAAATGGTTTTATTCTATTTTTTTTAAAGATTTTTCTCATATATTAAACAGCTTCAACTTTTTTAACCTCTGGCAAATAATGACATAAGAGATTTTGAACACCTTGTTTTAAAGTCATTGTTGAACTAGGACATCCAGAACAGCTCCCTTGTAATTGAACTTTAACAACTCCATCTTTAAACTCTTTAAATTTAATATCTCCTCCGTCTCTTGCAATTGCTGGACGAATTTTCTCCTCAAGTAATTGGATTATTCTTTTCTCAATTTCATCAAAACTATCATTTTGTTCGTTTAGATCTTTATTTATGACATATTCTTTTCCTGATGCATAAAATTCATTAATATGTGAAACCACTATATGCTTGATATCGTCCCAAGAATTTTCATCACGTTTATTAACTGAAATGAAATCTTTACTTAAAAAAATTCCCTCTACACCATTTACTGAAAGAATATTTCTAATTAGCTCATTATTTACATTGTCATTTTTATTTACTTCAAATGATCCTGCACTTGAAACAACCTTGCCTGGTATAAATTTTAAAGAATTAGGATTTGGTGTAATCTCAGTCTGAACAAACATAAATTATATATAAGCAATATTTTTAAAAATGGTACCGCTTTATGAAAATATCCTCAAAAACCTACGATTTCATGAATTTTTTTTATTTTTTTTGAGGCAATTTCATTAGCTTTCTCGTATCCATCTTTAAGTATTTTTTCTAAAAAAACTTTATCATCTAATAGCTCTTTAATTTTTAATGAGATTGGATTAATTTCATTAACAACTATTTCTGATAATTTTTCTTTAAATTCTGAAAAATTTTTTCCAGCAAATTCATCAATCGTTTTTTGGAGTGTATTATTCATCAAACTTGAATAAATACCAATTAAATTTTTAGCCTCAGGTCTTTTGTCTAACTCTTCAATTTTACTAGGTAAAGGTAAAGTATCAGTTTTTGCTTTTTTAATTTTATTTATTATTTGATCTTTATCATCAGTTAAGTTTATTCTACTCAAGTCTGATACCTCTGATTTACTCATCTTTTTAAGACCATCCTTTAAACTCATAATTCTAGAAAATTCTTTTTTAATTAAAGGTTCAGGGACTATAAAAAAATTTTCGATTTTATAATCATTGTTAAATTTTTGAGCTATATCACGACATAACTCCAAGTGTTGTTTTTGGTCATCTCCAACGGGTACATGAGTTGAGTCATATAATAAAATATCAGCTGCCATTAAAACAGGATACGAATAAAGACCGATACTTGCTTTTTCTTTATCCTTGCCAGCTTTTTCCTTAAATTGAGTCATCCTATTTAGCCATCCCATTCTGGCAACACAGCTTAAAATCCACGCTGCCTCTGAGTGAGCGCTCACTTGAGATTGATTAAAAATTATACTTTTTTTAGGATCTATTCCACTAGCAACAAATGTAGCTACTGTCTCATGTATATTTGATTTTAAATCTTTTGGATTTTGGCTTACTGTTATTGCATGAAGGTCAACTACACAAAAGATACACTCATTTTGAATATCGTTATTTAAATCAACAAAGTTTTTTATGGCTCCTAAATAATTTCCTAAATGAAGATTTCCCGTAGGTTGAACACCGGAGAAAATTTTTTTTTTCATATTCTAATACTTTAATTTAATATCTTGGTAATTAAAAGCTTTGATAAAATATGACACTGCGAAATAAAAAATTATTGTGAATAAAACACATAATAATAAATAAGCAGACTTGAAGAAATAGGCATAACTCAATTGATTTTCAAATAATAAGATCAAGTATTGAAAGAAAATACCCATTATAATTGATGCAAAAATTATCTTAACAAATTGTTTAAAAAAAGTTTTGTTAAATTCAAATAAGTTATTATTTTTTAAATAAATAAATAATATTAAAGAATTAAACCATGAAGATATGGTCGTTGCTATAGGAATTATTATAAAACCAATATCTTTAAAAAAGTAAACACTTATTAAAATATTTAGCAAAACAGAAACTAAGGAAATATAAAATGGAGTTTTAGTATCTTGATTTGCAAAAAAAAATGTCGAAAAAACTTTTATTAATGCGAATGCTGGGAGTCCTAGACCAAAATAATAAAGTGCTTTTGATGCATTGAGAACAGATTCCATTGTAAAAGAACCATATCCAAATAGAGCTGAGATTATTTGTTCAGATCCTATAACCAACGCTACAGATGCAGGTATGCTTAAAAACATACTTAGCTCTAATGCTTTATTTTGAATTAATAATATTTTTTTCTTTTTTTTTTGATGAACATGCTTTGAAAGCTGAGGTAAAACAACAATGCCAATGGCTATTCCGGCTATAGCTAAATTAATCTGATATATCCTATCTGCATAATATAAGTATGATACAGCACTTGCCTGGAATGAAGCTATAATTGTTCCAACCAAAATATTTATTTGGGTAACTCCTGAAGAAAAAATACTAGGTAATAATTTTTTAAAAAAAATTTTTACTTTATTAGTAATTTTAAATTTAAGATCAAAATCTATAACATAATATTTTTTTACAAATCTATATAAAAAAATTAATTGCAATAATCCGGCCAAAGAAATTCCATAAGAAAGATAATAAATTAATTCATCACCTAAATATCTTCCAAATAATAAAATGAATATTAAAACTAAATTTAATACAATTGGCGCTGCTGAAGCAGCAGCAAATTTATTATGTGAATTCAAAATTGCACCAAAAAAAGAGGATAAACTTACGAATAATAAAAAAGGGAAGGTAATTCTTGTTAAAGTAGTTGCTAATTCAAATTTTTTAATATCTTCAACGAAGCCTGGGGCTATTAATCCTACAAAAATTGGCATGAAAATTTCAATTATGAGAACTAAAAAAAATAAAACTAAGAATAATAAATTAAAGACATCGTTGGCAAATTTATTTGATCTTGATTTATTTTTAACTAGTTCAGACATGTAGCTAGGCACAAAAGCTGAGTTGAAAGTTCCCTCAGCAAAAAGTCTTCTAAAAGTGTTCGGTATTCTAAATGCTACAAAAAAAGCATCCGCCAAAAAACTTGTTCCAAGAAAAATTGCTATTAAAACATCTCTCAAATATCCAAGTAATCTGCTGATAATAGTATAGAAACCAAAAGTCCCTGTTGACTTAACTAAATTCATAAATCATATTAGTCTTAAATTTACCTCATTTGTACACCTAATTAAGCTAAATGAAAAAAACTAAAATTGATCATTATACAGATAAAGAAGCTTTAGATTATCACCGTCATAATAAGCCAGGGAAGATTGAAATCTCATCCTCAAAAAACATGACTACAAAAAGAGACCTCGCTTTAGCTTATTCGCCAGGGGTAGCGGCACCAGTAAAAGCCATAAGTGAAAACCCAGAAACTGCGTTTGATTACACAAGTAAAGGAAACCTTGTTGCAGTAATAAGTAATGGTACCGCAATTTTAGGTATGGGTAACTTAGGAGCCTTAGCCTCAAAACCTGTTATGGAAGGAAAAGCAGTATTATTTAAAAGGTTTGCTGATATCGACTCAATAGATCTTGAAATTGATTCACAAGATCATAACGAGATAATCAATAGTATTAAAAATTTTGCTCCAAGTTTTGGGGGCATTAACTTAGAGGACATTGCAGCTCCCGATTGTTTTGTTATCGAGGAAAAACTAAAAGAAATTTTAGATATCCCTGTCTTTCATGACGATCAACATGGTACAGCGATTATAACTACAGCTGCATTAATTAATGCACTTGATATTACCAAAAAAAAAATTGACGAAGTAAAAATAGTTGTAAATGGTGCAGGAGCATCAGCAATGGCATGTGCAAATTTATTTAAAAAAACTGGTGTTCCTCAAAAAAATATTACCATGGTTGATAGAACGGGGGTGATTTACAGTGGAAGAGAAAATTTAAACCAGTGGAAATCAGCCCATGCTATTGAAACCAAACATCGAACTTTAAAAGATGCAATAAATAATGCAGATGTTTTTTTGGGTTTATCAGCAAAAGGTGCTTTGACAAAAGATATGGTTAAAACAATGGCGAAAAATCCTATCATATTTGCATGTGCAAATCCTGATCCAGAAATCAAACCAGAGGAAGTTGCAGAGGTAAGAAATGATGTCATCATGGCTACTGGAAGATCAGACTATCCAAACCAGGTAAATAATTTGATTGGCTTTCCTTACATTTTTAGAGGTGCATTAGATGTAAGATCCAAAACTATAAACGAGGAGATGAAAATTGCTGCAGCTCACGCGATCGCTAACCTAGCAAAAGAAGAGGTCCCAGATGAGGTTGTTGCTGCGATGGGAGGTGAAAGACCACATTATGGAAAAGATTATATAATTCCCTCAACATTTGACCCAAGACTAATAAGCGTAATTCCAGCTGCTGTAGCTAAAGCAGCGATAGATACTGGTGTTGCTAGAATTAATATAAAAGATTTTGATGACTACAAAGATCAATTAAGACAAAGATTAGACCCAACAGTTACGATCATGCAGGGAGTAAATACTTATATAAGGAAAAAACCAAAAAAAGTAATCTTTGCGGATGGTGAGGATGAAAATATGCTTAAAGCAGCAATAGCATTTAAAAACTCAAACTTAGGAATACCAATTTTAGTCGGCAAAGAAGATTTGATTAAAGATCAACTTAAAAAGATAGGTTACAGCGAAAATTTTGACATAGAAATTATTAATTCAAAAGATGATAAGAAAAGAGAGAAGTATACAAAATATCTTTTTGAAAAACTTCAAAGAAACAAAGGTATGCTAGAGCGTGATTGTGATCGTTTAGTAAGAAATGATAGAGTTGTTTGGTCATCTTGTATGGTAGCATGTAAGGATGCTGATGCAATGGTGACTGGAAATACTAGAAGATATTCTTCATCACTAGAAAAGATAACTCAAGTTGTAGATCCTAGAGCTGGGGAAATTATGTTCGGTCTTAACTTGATAGTTAATAGAGGAAAAACAATTTTTATATGTGATACCTCTGTCATTGAATATCCTGATGCAAATCAATTAGCAGAAATGGCTAAATCAGCTGCTAGAGTGGTTAGATTATTTGGATTTGATCCGAAAATCGCTTTCTTATCTCATTCTACTTTTGGAGAGCCAGCTACTGACAGAACAAAAAGGCTAAGCGATGCAGTTGAAATTTTAAAGAAAGATAAAGTTGATTTTAAATTTGATGGAGAAATGCAGCCAGACGTTGCGCTGGAAGAATTATATAAAGAACTTTATCCATTTTCAGAAATTGTAGGAAACTCAAATGTCTTGATAATGCCTAGCCAGCATAGTGCAGCCATTTCATACAAAATGATAAAATCAATGAGTAGAGCAAAAGTTATTGGACCTTTGTTAATTGGTTTGGGCCTTCCAATAGAGATTGCTCCTTTAAGAACTTCAACATCGGAAATTATTAATCTAGCATCTATTGCAGCATATTCTTCAGATGTAATTGATTATAAAAAAGATTAATTTTTTTGAATTCTTAAATCATCAACAATTAAAATACTTGCTATTACATCTTCAACATCTAAGATTTCTTTAGCCTCATTTACTACTAATTCTTTTTCATCAGATGTTAAAGCTATACCGTAAATATATATTTTTTTTTTATAGGTATCTATCTGGTAATTTGTTGCTTTTATTTCTTTATTCAAAATTAAAGCTGTCCTTAGTTGGGACGTAATCAAAATGTCTTTTGCAGATTGTTGAAAGTTAAATTTCTCCTTAATTTTTATATCATTTCTCACGGACCTGACTCCCTCTGTTTCCCAGGCCAATTTTGTTATTTGAAGTTTTTCTTCAGGGTCATCAACTTTACCGGTTAAAAATATTCTTCCATCAAGAACTTTTGATTTTATTGATAAAAAATATTTTTTATCCATTATTATTAATCTTGCTGATAAATTTTTTTGCATTATAGAGTCGTCAATTTGTGTTCCTAAAGATCGAGGATCTAAAGCAACTGATACTCCAGTACCAAAAATTCCCTTTGAGGAAACACCAACACATCCTGATAAAAAAAAAGTAATCAACAATAATATTGAAATTTTAAACTTCATTTTTTATTTTAAGACAAAAATTGTAAATTTTTTTTTTAGGAACGTTGCTGTTTTGAGAAATTACATTTACAATTTCTTTTATGCTTAGTTTATTAATCATTCCTTTTATATTGTTCTTATCTGATTCACTTAACAAAAGAGAATCTTTTTTTACCTTTTTTCTTTCAGATATCACAATAGTTAGCTCACCTTTTAAATCTTCATCGAAAGTCTTTAGATCATCCACCTTATATCTCAAATATTCTTCGTAAAATTTAGTCATTTCTCTACAAATCAAAATATCTCTCTCTGAAAAACTAGCTTTAATAAATGGAATAGCTTTATTTATTTTTCTTGATGAAATAAAAAAAACAATACTGGTGTCTAGTTGTGATAAAGATTTAAGATCATTTTTAATTTCTTTCAATTTTGATGGAAAAAAACCATAAAAAAAATATTTTTCAGAAAAACCACTAATTGATATAGCTGTACTGACCGCTGAAGGTCCTGGTAATGGATAAATATCAATTCTTTCTTTAACACATTGTCTTACTAATATGGCTCCTGGATCGGATATTCCTGGAGTGCCAGCATCAGATATCAGAGAGACAATTTTATCATTTCTCAAATGATTAATAATTTGAGGTAAATTTTTCTTTTCATTAAATTTGTGATTGGGTAACAATTTTGATTTAACACCGAACCTTTCCATCAATTTTCTCGAAATTCGAGTATCTTCACATAGAATAAAATCGGACTTTTTTAAAATTTCTATTGCTCGATAAGTAATATCTCCTAAATTTCCAATTGGAGTGGGTATTATATATAGACCTTTTTTAATTTGTTTGTTTTCAAATTTAAGATTTACAGTCATAATTATACAATACTAAAATTGTATAAATCATTAAATGAATAAATTTTTAAAAATTCTTTTTTCTGTATTTTTTTTGGTTTTATTATTTGGAACATCTATTTCATATTCTGAAGAAACAAAAATTAAGATTGGGGTATTAGCACCACTATCAGGAGAAAATGCGTCTTTAGGAAAGCAAATACTTAATTCAATAAGGATGGCTTTAATAGATATAAAAAATAATAATATAGAGATATATCCTAAAGACACCAGATCGGATCCTGAAATAACATTACGCTCAGCTTTAGAATTTGAGAAAATGGGTATATCACTGGTAATAGGTCCAGTTTTTCATAGAAATATATTATTTTTAAATAAAGTAAAAAGTATTACTTTTTTATCTTTAACAAACAAAACTTTAGATCTTCATCAAAATGTGATTAGCAGCGGAATAAACTCTTCTTCACAATTAAAAACTATTAAAAAATTTTTAGAGAAAAGTGAGATAAAAAAAACAATTTTTTTAATTCCAAATTTAAATTATGACTTAGAGATAAAAAAAGGAATTAGAGAGTCTAAGATAAAATTTTTTAAACGATACAACTATGATATTGACCCTACTAAGTTAACAAAACAAATAGAAAAAATCACAAACTATGGAATAAGAAAACAAAACTTATTAGATGAAATATTAAGGGTTGAAAAATCCGATGAACCAAATAAAGAAAAGATTATAGAAAATCTTGAAAAAAAATACACTCTTGGAAAAGTAAAGTTTGATTCTATTATAATTGCAGATTTTGATGAAAGTTTAAAAAGCGTTGTCACTTCATTGCTATATACAGATGTATCACCAAAAAATAAATTTATAATTACCTTAAATCAGTGGTTTGATGAAAGTTTACTAAAAGAAAAAAATTTACAACCAATTTATTATCCCTCTATTAACAAACAAAATTTAGATGATTTTACTAATAAATTTTTTAAAAAATTTAATTATAAACCAAGTTATCTATCTTTACTGAGCTATGATTTAATAGGATTAATATATTACCTATCATTAAAAAATGAAACTTTAGAAATAAGCAAATCATTCAAAACTCAAAATACATTTAAAGGAAAAATAGGAGTTTTTGAAATTAAAGATAATAAGATTAACCATCAATTAAATTTTTATGAAATTAATGATGGTAAACTTAAAGAAATTTTTTAATTTTTTTAAATGCAATTGATCTATGGTCAATTTTATATTTACTAGATAACTTCATTTCACCAAAAGTTTGTTTCTTTTTTTTGGGAATAAAAATTGGATCATATCCAAAACCATTTTTGCCTCTAATTTTATTTGAAATATAACCATCAATTTTTCCAACTACACTTGCAATTGTTTTGTCTAGATAACAAATCGACAATGCGCAAACAAATCTTGCTTTGATCCTTTTAGCTTTCCAATCTTTATCTTTCTTACTTAATTCTCTGTACACTCTTTTAATTGCTTTGCTAAAATCTCCTTTAGATCCCGCCCATCTGGCTGAAAAAATTCCAGGTTTTTTATTCAAGCAATCTATTTCAAGACCAGAGTCATCAGCAATACAAACTAAATTAGATTTTTTTGAGAAATACTTAGATTTAATTATTGAGTTTTCTTTAAATGTTTTTCCATTTTCAGCGGGGCTTTTAAGCTTAAAATCTGATGTAGAAAAAATTTTAATTGATTTTGGCAGTAAACCCTTAATTTCTTTAAGTTTTCCTTTGTTATTTGTGCCAATTAAAATTTTTGATATTTTTTTTTTTAACATCTAGAAATTCCTAAATTTCTTACCATATAAGCATCTATGGAAAAAGATCAAAAAGAAAATATTAAAAAAGAAAATCTAGCTAAAGAGGAAAATAATCAATCTCCTAAACCTCAGGATCAAACGAATGATCATAACAAAAAAGAGGAAGATGAAAAAAAAGAATTAACACCAGAAGAAAAGATTTTAGAGCTCGAAGATAAATTAGCTAGAACATTTGCTGAAATGGAAAATCAAAGAAGAAGGTTTGAGAAAGAGAAGGAGGATGCTTTTGAGTACGGTGGTTTTTCATTTGCTAAAGAAGCGCTTAGCCTTATAGATAATCTTGAAAGATCAAAAAATATTTTAGAGAGTGATGAGAAGTTGAAAGACTCTGAAGCACTTAAAAAAACTTTAGATCATTTTGATATAATTCATAAAGATTTAATATCCATATTTAACAAAAATGACATTAAGCAGATTGATAGTTTAAATAAAAAATTAGATCCAAACTTTCATCAAGCAATGATGGAAATTGAGGATGATACAAAAGAGCCAGGAACTATAATTCAAGAAATTCAAAAAGGTTTCACAATTAAAGATCGATTACTAAGACCCTCTTTAGTTGGCGTAGCTAAGAAAACTCAAAAAAAAACAGCTAAAACAGAGGAAACTAAAGAGAATTCGGAGACCAAATAATGATTAGAACAGCTTGTAGAATTGAAAATAACACTTATATGACGAGGAGAATTAATAATTATGAGTAAAATTATTGGAATAGATTTAGGAACTACTAACTCTTGTGTAGCTATAATGGAAGGTAGCCAAGCAAAAGTTTTAGAAAATGCAGAAGGTGCAAGGACAACACCATCTGTTGTAGCCTTTACTGAGGAAAAAGAAAAATTAATAGGACAGCCAGCTAAGAGACAAGCTGTAACTAATCCTGAAAATACTATTTTTGCAGTTAAAAGATTAATTGGAAGAAACTTTGATGACCCAACTGTTAAAAAAGATATAGAAGCAGCTCCATTCAAGATTGTTAATTCAGAAAAAGGAGATGCGTGGATAGAGTCTAAAGGAGAAAAATACTCTCCATCTCAAATTTCAGCTTTTATTTTACAAAAAATGAAAGAAACAGCAGAAAAATATTTAGGCCAAGCTGTTACAAAAGCTGTGATTACTGTGCCTGCCTACTTTAATGACGCTCAAAGGCAAGCAACAAAAGATGCTGGTAAAATTGCAGGTCTAGAAGTTTTAAGAATTATAAATGAACCAACTGCTGCATCATTAGCTTATGGTTTAGATAAAAAACAAAATAAAAAAATTGCAGTTTATGACCTAGGTGGCGGAACATTTGATGTTTCGATACTTGAACTTGGTGATGGAGTTTTTGAAGTTAAATCAACTAACGGAGACACATTTTTAGGTGGTGAAGATTTTGATAATTCTGTAGTGGAATATTTAATTGCGGAGTTTAAAAAAGATAATGGGATAGATTTAAAATCAGATAAGCTTGCTCTTCAAAGATTAAAAGAAGCCGCTGAGAAAGCTAAAATTGAATTATCTTCAGCTGAACAAACTGATATAAATTTACCGTTTATCACGGCTGACAAAACAGGTCCAAAACATATCAATTTAAAACTTACAAGAGCAAAATTAGAAGCACTAGTTGAAGATCTTATAGCAAGAACAATGCCACCTTGTAAAACAGCATTAAAAGATGCTGGTATCACAGCAAATGAAATTGACGAAGTTGTAATGGTTGGTGGAATGACAAGAATGCCAAAAGTAATTGAGGAAGTTAAGAATTTCTTTGGAAAAGAACCCAATAAAAGTGTTAACCCTGACGAAGTTGTGGCTATGGGTGCTGCAATTCAAGCAGGTGTTCTTCAAGGAGATGTGAAAGATGTATTATTATTAGATGTAACACCTCTCTCTCTTGGAATTGAAACTTTAGGTGGAGTGTCTACAAAGTTAATTGAAAAAAATACAACAATACCTACAAAAAAAAGCCAAGTATTTTCAACTGCTGAAGATAATCAACCTGCTGTTTCTATTAGGGTATTACAAGGTGAAAGAGAGATGGCGGCTGATAATAAAATTTTAGGAAACTTTGAGCTTGTTGGAATTGCGCCAGCTCCTAGAGGTGTTCCTCAAATTGAAGTTACATTTGATATCGATGCAAATGGTATTGTTAATGTTTCAGCAAAAGACAAGGGTACTGGTAAAGAACAGAAAATTCAAATTCAAGCTTCAGGTGGTTTAAGTGATGAAGAAATTGAAAAAATGGTAAAAGATGCTGAAGCCAATAAAGATGCTGACAAAAAGAAAAGAGAGTCGGTAGATGTTAGAAATCAAGCAGACACCTTAATACACTCTACGGACAAAAATCTTAAAGAACACGGTTCTAAGGTATCTGAAGCTGACAAAAAAGCTATTGAAGATGCTTCAAGTCAACTGAAAGAAGCTCTTAAAGGTGAAAACACAGACGATATCAAGAAGAAAACTGAGGCATTAGTTCAAGCTTCGATGAAACTTGGAGAGGCAATATATAAATCACAACAAAATACAAAACCAGATTCTAATAAAGATGATGGTAAAGATGATAAAGGAAAAAAAGATGATAATGTTGTTGATGCTGATTTTGAGGAAGTAAAAGACGAGAATAAAGAAAAGAGCGCTTAACATACATTTATCTGTCCGGGGTATTAAATGGCAAAAAGAGATTATTATGACGTCCTCGGCGTAAATAAAAGCGCATCCCCTGAAGAGTTAAAATCTGCATATAGAAAGTTAGCTGTAAAATATCATCCAGATAAAAATCCAGGCGACAAGGGAGCTGAGGAAAAATTTAAAGAAGCAAGTGAAGCCTACGGCATTCTATCCGATAAATCTAAAAAAGAAAATTACGATAATTTTGGTCATGCTGCCTTTGAAAATGGTGGCGGTGGACAAAGTGGATTTGGAGGTTTTGGGGGTTTTAGTGGTGCAGATTTTTCAGACATATTTGAGGATTTTTTTGGCGACTTTGGTGGTGGAAGAAGAAGTTCTAGAGGAAGAAACTCAAATAATAGAGGCTCAGATCTAAGATATGATTTATCGATTACTTTAGAAGAAGCTTACGCGGGAAAAAAGCAAAATATACAATTTTCGACGTCGGAAAAATGTAACACATGTAAGGGAAATGGATCTAAGCCTGGATCTAGCCCTGACAGATGTACTTACTGTGGAGGAAACGGTAGAGTTAGATCTAATCAAGGTTTTTTTACAGTTCAACAAACCTGTCCTCAATGTGCTGGAAGCGGAGAGGAAATAACCAATCCTTGCTCAGACTGTAATGGACAAGGAAATACTCAAACCTCAAAAAAAGTATCTGTCACAATACCAAAAGGGGTTGATGATGGAACAAGAATTAGACTTGCTGGGAAAGGTGAAGCAGGAACTAGAGGGGGTGCTAGTGGTGATTTATATTTATTTATTAATGTAAAATCTCACGAGTTATTTAAAAGATCAGATGTAAACTTATTCTTTGAATTTCCAATTTCAATAGCAGATGCAGCACTTGGTACAACAATAGAAATACCAACAATAGATGGTAAAAAAGCAAAAATAAAAATACCTGATGGAACTCAAGATGGTAAACAATTTAGGTTGAAAGGCAAAGGAATGCCTTTTATGCGTAGAGGAGATTTTGGGGATTTGTATGTGCAAATTAAAACTGAAGTTCCAGTATATTTAAACAAAGAACAAAGAAGTCTTTTAGAAAAATTCAGGGAAATAGAAAACGATAAATCTAATCCAAGTATCAAAAAATTTTTTCAAAAAGCAAAAGATTTTTGGAAAAGTTAATAAATTCAACTTTAGTTCATCAAAAAAAAAATTTAAGTTGAAATAATTAATACCTAGTTTAATAAATAAATATGATTATCTGGATTGCCTCATATCCAAAAAGTGGAAATACTTGGGTTAGATCTTTTATAACGGCTTATTATTTTTGCGAAAACGGAATTTTTGATATTAATAAACTAAATTTAATAGAAGATTATCCAAATAAACAATTTTTTAAAGAAAAGGTCAAACAAGGTGAAATTCATAAACACTGGGAAACTTCACAAAAAGATATTCGTGACCAAAAAAAAGTGAAGTTTTTAAAAACGCACAATTCTTTAATTACTGCTTTTGGAAACGACTTTACAAAGCCAGAATACACCTTGGGAGTTATTTATGTCATTAGAGATCCAAGAAATGTAATCACTTCAGTAAAAAATCATAATGATTTTGGCTCATATGACCAAGCACTCAAGTTTATGCAAGATGAAAATAAAGTATTAGAAGACTATCCACATCTAAAAAACTATGCAAAAACAAATATTGTCAACTCTTGGAGAATTAACTACCGATCTTGGCTAAGTAATAAGTCTTTTAGAAGAGTTACAATTAGATACGAGGATATGGTTAAAAATCCAACTCAAACTTTTGAAAAACTAGTTGTTTTTGTTAATACCTTAATGAGATTTGATAATAAAATTGATCAAAAAAAACTTAATAATGCTGTTGATACGACTAACTTTAAAAGTTTACAAAACATAGAAAATGCGGGTAAGTTTGGTGAAAACGTATATTCTTTAAAAGACAATAGAAAAATTAAATTCTTTTATCAAGGGCCAGAAAATGACTGGAAGAAAAATCTTGATGAAAACATGATAAAAAAAATGAATGAATATTACCGAGATGATTTAAAATTCTTTCAATATGAAAACTAAAAAAATAAATTTAACAATTACAGGATGTCTGGGTAGAATGGGACAGCAATTAATCAAATCTGCAAGTAAAGATAAAAGATTTAAAATTAACAGTCTCACAGAAAATAAGTTACAAAGAAAAAAAATCATTGGTATTTTACCAAAATTAAATAGTTCTGAAGCCTTTAAGAAAAGTGACGTTATAATAGATTTCACAATTCCAAAATGTACACTTGAAGTTCTTAATATTGCTGCCAAACAAAAAAAAAGAGTGATAATTGGGACTACAGGTTTTTCTTTAAAAGAGGAAAATATAATAAAAAAAATTTCAAAAAAAATTCCAATTCTCAAAGCTGGAAATATGAGTCTTGGCATTAATCTTTTGATGTATTTAACTGAGATTGCATCAAAATCTCTAGGTAATAATTTTCTAAGTAAAGTTTTTGAAGCTCATCATAAATTTAAAAAAGATCATCCTTCTGGTACAGCATTAATGTTAGGTCAGGGCATCGCAATAGGAAAAAACAAAAATTTCTATGGAATTATGGGTAAAAAATATCTTAATAAAAAGAAATTTCCTTATGGAAAAAGAATAAATTTTAATTCAGTTAGAAAAGGTAAAATTATTGGTGAACATGAGGTTTTATTTTCCAGTGGAAAAGAGATAATAAGACTTAATCATGAAGCATTTGATAGAGCACTTTACTCTGAAGGTGCGCTAACAGCTGCTAGTTGGTTAATAAGAAAAAAACCTGGTTTATATTCAATGAGAGACTTAATGAATTTCAAATAATGAATGAAATTCAAAGAGCAAAAATAATACTTAAGATACTAAATAAAACATATCCAAGTATAAAAGTTCCACTCAAAAGTCGGAATGTATTCACTCTTTTAATATCTGTTCTTCTTTCTGCTCAATGTACAGATGTAAATGTAAATAATGTGACTAAAAATATTTATCCAAAATATCATAAACCAGAACACTTTGTTAAATTAGGAAGAAAAAAAATAGAAACTTTAATTAAAAAAATCGGTATTTTTAGGATTAAAGCAAAGAGTATTTACAATTTGTCAAAAATACTGGTCAGAGATTATAAGGGCAAGGTACCCAAAACTTTTGAGGAACTTGAAAAATTACCAGGCGTAGGACATAAAACTGCTAGCGTAGTGATGTCCCAAGGTTTTGGTCATCCTGCTTTTCCTATTGATACCCACATCCATAGATTAGCCCAGAGATGGGGGTTAACAAATGGAAAAAATGTTGTTCAAACAGAAAATGATTTAAAAAGATTGTTTCCTAAAAAATATTGGAACAAATTACATTTACAAATAATTTATTACGGTAGAGAATATTGTAAGGCAAGAGATTGTTATGGATTAAGTTGTAAAATTTGTACTTCTTGCTATCCTAATCGAAAAAAACCATTTTTTGCAAAAAAACCTTAATGAAAATATTAGGAATTGGAAATGCTATTGTTGATGTGCTCTGTAAAGTATCAGATGAATTTTTATTAGAACATTCATTAACAAAGAGCACTATGAAGTTAATAGATGAAGGAGAATTTAAAAAATTACTTACATCACTAAAAATTGAGGAAACTATTTCAGGCGGATCTGTTGCTAATTCAATAGTTGGCTTATCTCAATTAGGAAATCAAGTGGGATTTATTGGAAAAGTTAGCGACGACGAACTTGGTCAAAAATATGAAAATGGTTTAAAAAAAGAAAAAGTAAAATATTTATATAAAAAAAAACAAGAAGAAATACCTACTGGATCTTGTTTAATTTTAATAACACCTGACTCTGAAAGAACAATGTGCACATTTCTTGGTACCGCTGGTAAGATTAATGATAATGATATTAAAGAAGAAGATGTAAAAAATTCAGAGATGGTTTTTTTGGAAGGTTATTTATGGGATGAAGGTGATCCAAAGAAAGCTTTTGATAAAGCTATCGTTCATTCAAAAAAAGCTGCTATGTCACTATCAGATCTTTTTTGTGTAGAAAGACATAAGCCACATTTTTTGGAATTAGTTAAAAATAAATTGGATATTATTTTTGCAAACGAACAAGAAATATTATCTTTAATTGACGCAAAAACATTTGAGGAAGCCGTATCATTCTCAAAAGAAATTAAAAAAAATATGATAATTACTAGGGGTGAAAAAGGTGCAGTTTCAATAAACAAGGATCAAGTTGTGGAGGTAAATGCCCAATTTAATTTAAATATAAAAGATTTAACTGGAGCTGGGGATTTATTTGCTGCAGGATATCTTCATGGTGTAATTAACCAATTAAATGTTAAAGAGTGTTTGATCAAAGGAACGGAATTATCCTCAAAGATTATTCAAAAAATAGGTGCGAGAATTTAATAACTAATCTATCGAATAACCATTACTAGTATTTAAGATAAAATTTTCATTTCCAAAAGTTTCTTTCATTTTTTTCCTTAATCTGTAAATATGTGTTTCAACAGTATGTGTTTCTAGATCTGGTGAATAATCCCAGACCATTTTTTGCAATTCTTTAATCGTTACATTTTTTTTGTCTTTGATAAAGATTATTAAATTTGTTTCTCTTTCTGTTAAATTTAAACTTTTATTTCCATGAGAAATTTTTCTAGAGTTTAAATCTAGATTATATTCACCAATATTTATATATGATTGATCTGAAAATTTATTTTTTAAAAAATTTATATTAATCATTTCAATAAGCTTTTCGAATTTAATTGGTATATTTTCCAAGATTAAACTATTCTTAATTCCTTCAATTTTTTTTTTTGAAATAATCAAATAGTTATTTTTGGGATCATACTTTAGATCTTTTAAATCCTTACTGTTAAATTGAGTAATCTCAAAATTTAAGCCTTCGCTGATTTCATTTAATATTTGGTATAAAATTTGATATTCATATATTATTAAAATTCGAGAGTTCATTTTTTTAAAATATGATAATTATTGTCAAAAATAAAGACACACTTTTAATTGATGATTTTAAATTTAAGTGTTGTATTGGAAAAAAGGGATTTTCTAATAAAAAGGTTGAGGGTGATTTAACAACTCCAAAAGGGATATTCAATTTAGGAAATATTTATTACAGGTCAGATAGAGTACAAAAACCTTTTTCAAAACTAAAATCAATATCTATTAAAAAAAATATGGGATGGTGCGATGACCCTAACAGCAAATTTTATAATAAATTAATAAAGATAAAAAAAAATCTTAAAATAAGTCACGAGAAATTATACCGTAAAGATCATAAGTATGATTTTTTTATTTTAATAAAATATAATTATAAAAATCCAATAAAACTAAAAGGAAGTGCTATTTTTTTACATTTAACAAAAAATTACTTACCAACAAAGGGATGTATTGCATTGTGTAAAAAAGATTTTTTAATTCTAGCCAAGTTGATAAATAAAAAGATAAGAATTAAAATTAATTAGTTCTTCTTCCAAATATACCTGTACCAATTCTTAAATATGTTGATCCATACTCTAAAGCACCCAAATAATCATTGGTCATACCCATACTAATTTCAGGAAGTTTAATTTTACTATTTAAATTAAATAATTCTTTAAAGAATAACTTTGGATCTTGATTGTCTGGTGGAATACACATGGTTCCTACAATATCTAGTTTCAATGATAAACAACTTTTGTAAAACACTTCTAAATCATTAGGCTCTATTCCAGATTTTTGTTTTTCACCACCTAAATTAATCTGAATAAACATTTTAATTTTTTTATTTTTTTTATGAATTTCATTTGCTAATTTATTTGCAAGCTTGAGATTATCCAAAGAGTGAATGTAATCGAAGATATCAACTGCAAACTTAGCTTTGTTTGTTTGCAACTTTCCTAACATGTGTAATTTTACGTTCTTATATTTTTCTTTAAGTTTGGGCCACTTTAATAAAGCCTCTTGAACTTTATTTTCACCAAAATCAAGATGGCCATAATCTAATAAAGGCAAAATATCTTGCTCTTTAAAAGTTTTTGATACAGCAATCACTTTTGGATTATATTGATCTAAGGATAATGAATTAATTTTATTCTTAATTTTATTATTTATTTCAATTAAATTGCTTTCAGTATGATGCATATAAATAACTTAAAAAAATACTACTTTATAAATGAGTTTGATTACACTCACTTAATAAATTTAAATAAAAATATATCTTTTATATGGAGAAATAAAGATAAAGAAACCTCAATAAAGACTTTAATTGAATTACGTGATTTCTGTAAAAAAAATCAAAGATGTTTTTATATCAGTAATGATATCAAATTGGCTAGAAAATTGGATGCAGATGGAGTTTATATCTCGTCTTCTAACAAAAATTTAAACCTAAAAACTACCACTTCAAAAAAAAAATTTAGGATTTTAGGATCAGCACATAATCTTAAAGAAATAAAAATAAAAGAATTACAAAAAACTGAGGAAATTTTTTTATCTCCTTTATTTAAAAAAAAAACAAATCAACAATTAAATATTTTTAGATATTTAAAACTAAGAGCGACTACAAAAATGAATGATATTTCTTTGGGTGGTATTAACAATAAAAATTTAAAAAAGCTTAATATGATTAAACCTTTTGGTTTTGCAGGGATTTCTTATTTTGAATAAAAAAAAAGGCCCCTATTTCTAGGGGCCTTAATATAAATTAACTAATCAGATGATTAGAATGCAAACGAGATATTAAAGATAGAAGCTTCAACATCAGCTGCTGAAGTTGATCCACCTTTATTCTCAAGTTTGTTGAAACCACCAGCCATTGAGATAGATCCCATTGTGTATGATGCCATAACTCCTGAGTTTTTCTCATCTTCTGCAGTACCGTCAAACTCGATGCTTTGTTGACCAGCTGATACAGATAACTGATCATTAACAGCTATTGATATACCAACATGTGTTGCATCTTGGTCAGTTGATCCAGTTGCTTCGTAGTCTACTTTTGTCATTTGGTAAGCAGCAGTCATTGAACCCATAGTGTATTTAATACCTAGAGTGTCGTTTTCTGCTTCATCACCGTCATCAAAGTAACCAGCGCTTAATTCTAAACCATCCATTAAGCCGCTGTAAACGATTGCAAGACCAGTTTCTGCTGTTTTACCAGCTGCTGGTTCTGGGTTGTAAGATGCTGACAATGCTGCATTACCTACAGTTATGTCATAACCCCACTGACCAGATTGGTTGTTACCTGAAGCATCAATCAAACCACTGTCAGTAGCGTCTGTTGCTTCGTATACTGGTGTGTAAGCAGTTGGAACGATGTCTTTAAGTTTATCAACACCACTTCCTGAGCTTGATGCACCTGAGAATGATAATGTACCCATATCACCCATACCTAGTTTTAGATTGTAGTCATCATAGTTACCACCATCTAACTCATAGTAAACTGATACAGTCATACCATTGTCTAAGTCTCCACCACCATTAAACTTAACGCTATCTCCCATAGCCCATGGGTTAACGTCTGAGTTGGTGCTAAGACCTGTGTAAGATAAAGATGCAGAACCACTTACGCTCATTTCGCCAGCAACAGAAGCTGTTGAAACAAGAGTAGTAGCTAAAGCAGTTAATCCTACTTTTTTTAAGTTGTTCATAAATATACTCCTTTTTTATAATTAATTATAAACAGGGTATATTTAGCAAAAAACAGCCATTTAATTATATATTTGTGTAATTTTAACAATAAATTTTTATCAGTGTTGTATTTTTGCATCACTTTTTGCATGTATTTTAGGGCTTTAAGAGTAATATAATCATAATCTAATTTTAAACATCAGATTTTATGTTAATAAGGTTTATGCTCAAAATGATTGTTTTCAAGAGGAATATTTTAATTTTATTTTCAATATTGATCCTCATAACACAAACTGGTTGCGAGGCTATAAAGCCAAAAAAAGTAAGTGCTAAAGACTTTCCTCCAGATCCAAGAAAAAGAGTGGAAAAAAATATGAATGAGGGACGTGGTTTTAGAATAATGGGTGGCTCTCAAAAGGGAACAAACTATGAGTTTGCTAGTGCAAATCCTTTGTGGCGTGCAACACTTGATACTTTAGATTTTATGCCTTTGGCTTCTGCTAATTATAGTGGTGGTATAGTAATCACTGATTGGTACAGTGAAAATAATTCTCCTAATGAGTCTGTTAAAATTTCTGTTAGATTTTTAACAAATGAAATAAGATCAGATGCTTTAGACATAAATGTTTATCTAAAAAAATGTTCCGACAATTTAACTAATTGCTCAATTAGTAAAAATAATAATGATTTAGTTGCAGATCTTAACTTGAGCATACTTAAAAAAGCTACAAAATATCAAAAAGAAATCATTGATAAAAATAAAAAAGAGAACCCCTATATAATCGGAGAACCTAAACAAGGTGATAGTAGGAAAAAAAATTAAATTATAGTAAATTTAAATTATTCAATAATAGTGGAAAGATATAATTTCAAGCTAGTCGAAGACAAATGGCAAAGATTTTGGGATAAAAATAAATCTTTTAAATCAGAAATAGATAAAAATAAAAAAAAATTTTATTGTTTGGAAATGTTTCCTTATCCATCGGGAAAAATCCACATGGGTCATGTCAGGAATTATACTATCGGAGATGTACTCTCTAGATACAAAACTTTAAAAGGTTTCAATGTTCTACACCCAATGGGATGGGACTCATTTGGAATGCCGGCTGAAAATGCAGCAAAACAGAACAATCTAAACCCTAAAACTTGGACAGAAACAAACATTAAAGTTATGAAGTCTCAATTGAAAATGTTGGGTCTATCAATTGACTGGGATAGAGAAATTTCAACATGTTCACCAGAATACTTCAAACATCAACAAAAAATATTTTTAGATCTTTATGATAAAGGTTTAGTTTATAGAAAGGAAAGCTATGTCAATTGGGATCCAATTGACAAAACTGTGCTTGCTAATGAGCAAGTTATAGATGGAAAAGGTTGGAGATCCGGTGCGATAGTTGAAAGAAAAAAATTAAATCAATGGTTTTTTAAAATTTCTCATTTTTCTGAGGAACTATTAAATAGTTTGGAAACTTTAAAGAATTGGCCAGATAAAGTTAAAACAATGCAAAAAAATTGGATTGGTAAATCATATGGGTGTGAAATTGACTTTAAAATTGAAGGTTCAGAAAACATAAAGTCAATAAAATGCTACACAACAAGACCAGATACTCTTTTTGGATTTTCCTTTTTAGCATTATCAGTTGATCATCCCCTTTCCAAATATTATGAAGATAATGATGATTTTCAGAAGTTTAAAAAAGAATGTTCAAAAACAGGAACAACAGAAGAGTCTATTGCACAAGCAACAAAAATAGGATTTAAAACCGAACTTACTGCTATTAACCCATTTGAAAAAGGTTCAAAAGTTCCTGTTTTTTTCGCTAATTTTGTTTTAATGGACTATGGTTTTGGTGCAGTGTTTGGCTGTCCAGCCCACGACCAGCGAGACTTTGATTTTGCAAAAAAATATGATCTTGAAATAAAAACAGTCGTTAGACCTATTGATAAAGATGACACTTATAAAGTTGGCAATGAAGCTTATTCTGGTACTGGTGTAATTATAAACTCTAAATTTTTAAATAATTTAAATGTTCCAGATGAATCTATAAATGAAGCAATAAAAATTCTTGAAGATAAAAAATTAGGTAAAAGAAAAACTAATTTTAGATTAAAAGATTGGGGAATATCAAGACAAAGGTATTGGGGATGTCCTATTCCGATAGCATACGATGAAAATAATAATGTAGTAAAAGTTCCAGAAGATCACTTACCAGTTAAACTTCCAGAAGATATAAATCTTAATACTAACGGCAATCCGCTTGATAGCCAAGAAAAGTGGAAAGAAGTTGAGATAAATGGAAAAAAATGTAAACGTGAAACAGATACATTGGATACTTTTGTAGACTCCTCTTGGTATTATTTAAGATTTTGCTCTGCACAAAATATTAAAGAGCCATTTAATAAAAACGAATTAGATTACTGGATGCCTGTTGATCAATATATTGGTGGTGTTGAACACGCAATATTACATCTTCTTTATTCACGTTTTTTTATGAGAGCTATAAGTTTAGATAATAAAGATACGACATTAGAAGAACCGTTTGAAGGTTTATTTACTCAAGGTATGGTTTGTCACGAAACTTATAAAGATAAAGATAATAATTGGATTTATCCCGATGATGTTTTCAGCAAAGATGGCAAAAACTATTTCCTAAATAATAACCCAACTGAAAAAGTCACTGTTGGTCCATCAGAGTCGATGTCAAAATCAAAAAAAAATACTATTGATCCTGAAAAAATTATTAAGATGTATGGAGCTGATGCTGTTAGATTATTCATTTTGTCTGACAGCCCTCCAGAAAAAGACATACAATGGTCTGATACAGGTATAAGTGCATCTTTCAAATTTCTTCAAAAATTATGGTCATTAAACGAAAAAGTTATCAACAATAAAAAGAAATTTTCAAACTTTGATAATGAACTGGAAAAATTTACAAACCAAATAATTAAAAAATTAAGTGACGACTTAAACAGATTTGGTTTTAATGTCACTATTGCCTCAATTCACAAAATTCACTCTTTTTTAAATCAACACACAAATAAAGAAGACTGGGGAAGCAATTTTCACAAAAATTATATAAATATTTTAAAGGTTATTAATCCGATAATTCCACATTTTTCAAATGAATGTCTTGAGAAACTAAAAATATCAACTGAAGCTATAGAGTGGCCTGAAGTAGATCAGAAATATCTCGAGCAGGAAATATTCAATATCGTTACTCAAATAAACGGTAAAAAAAGAAAAGTTTTCTCGATCAGTAAATCAGTTGATAAAAAAACATTGATTGAAAATATCAAAAAGGACGAACAAATTAAAAAATACCTTGATAATAAACAAATTATAAAAACAATATATATAGAAAATAAATTAATTAACTTTATTATCAACTAATGACAAAAAATTTTAAATATTTTTTTATTTTTTTATTTTTACTGAGCTGCGGCTACACTCCAGTTTATCAAATTAAGAAAGATTCAAACTTTAAAATAGACAACATAAACTTTTCAGGTAACAAAAATATTGGCAGAAAAATAATTAGAAATTTAGAAAATTTGGAAGCAAATGATGCAAAAAATATTTTTGATCTTGATCTTAATACTTCAAAACAAGAGAGTATTGTTAGTAAAGATAAAAAAGGTAATGCCACTAGTTATAAATTAGTTTTAACTGTTAACACGTATTTCACTAACAAAATTAACAACAAAAATTATCAAAAAAAATTCACAAAAGAGACAACTTTTAATTCCAAGAGTAACAAATTTGAACTTGATCAATTAAAAGTTAATCTTGAAAAAAATATGATTTCTCAAATTTTACAAGATATAAATATCTTTTTAGGTATCATCGCAAATGATATCTAAATTTTACGAGATAGAAAAATTAAAGAGTAAAACTAATTATTTTTTATTTTATGGCGAGAATGAAGGTCAAAAACAGGATGTAATTCAAGCTAATTTTAGTCAATTTACAAAAAAAAACACCTATAAATATACTGAAAAAGATATAATTGACAATAAACAAGTATTTTTTGAAAATATTTATTCCAAGTCCTTTTTTGAAAATGAAAAGTTAATTTTGATATCTGATGTCTCTGACAAAATATTAAATTTAATAGAAGAAGTAATTACATCAAACATAAATGATGTTGTTATTATTTTGATCGCCAAAAGATTGGATAAAAAATCCAAACTTAGGAATTATTTTGAAAAAGAAAAGATGGCACTAATTGTTCCTTTTTACGAAGATACTCCACAAACTCTTTTATCTATCGCAAAAAAAATTTTGTTTGAAAATAAGATTAATTTATCTTCTGAGAACATAAATTTAATCATTGAAAGATCACAAGGAGATAGAATTAATCTTAAAAATGAATTACAAAAAATTATTAATTTAAGTCAAAACAATAAAAAATTAGAATTAGAAGATATTTTAAAATTAACAAACCTCAGTGAAAATTACAGTGCTGGAGAGCTAGTAGATAATTGTCTAAGCAAAAATAAAAAAAGAACTCTCAATATTCTTAATGAAAATATCCCATCTAGTGAGGATAATATTTTAATTGTAAGAACTTTTTTAAATAAGTTAAAAAGACTAAGAAAGTTAAGACTTAATTTAAAAGAAAATAATAATGTTGATCAAGTAATTAACTCATTTAAACCTCCAATATTCTGGAAAGATAAAAATATAATCAAACAACAAATCAAAATATGGGAATTGAAAGATATTGAGAATTTTATTGTAGATCTAAACAATACAGAGAGTTTAATTAAAAAAAATCCTCAGATTTCTAATCAAATCATAAATAATATGATTTTAGATAAAGTTGAAAATACTAATATCCAGATTTAATTATATCAATAATCTTGTTTAATTGATCAAGCTCTTTGTAATAAAATGATATTGTGCCTTTATTGTTTTTATTATTTTTAATGGAAACACTTAGCCCAATTTTTTCGGATATAGAGTTTTCTAAATCTCGGATATTTGAATCAACTTTGCTGGAGGTATTTCTTTTAGTTTTTCTAAATATTTTAACTAAATTTTCTGCTTGTCTTACAGATAATTTTTTTTCAATAAATTTATTTGCTAGAAAAATAGCGTTATCCAGCCCTACTAATATCTTTGCATGACCAGCGGTAATTTTCTTTTGCTCTACGAAATCAAGAACCTCTTTTGGTAAATTAAGTAACCTTAATGAGTTAGAAATATAACTTCTACTTTTGCCGATAAATTTGGATACCTTATCCTGATCATACGCAAATTCATCTATTAATCTTTTATAACCCTGAGCCTCTTCTAAAGGATTTAAATCATGTCTTTGTACGTTTTCTACAATTGCAAATTCTAAAGATTTAAGATCGTCTGCATCTGTAACAACGACCGGAATATCATGTAGTCCTGCTTTCTGAGCTGCTAACCATCTTCTTTCTCCAGCTATAATCTCATATTTGGAATTGTTCGTATTAGATTTTCTAACTATAATTGGCTGAATAACACCCCGTTCTTTTATTGAATTAACTAAATCATTTAAGTTTTCTTCATCAAAATTTTTTCTTGGTTGATATTTATTCGGAACTATCTCGGCTAAACTTAGATTATTTGTTTTATTCTCAACCTTAGTTTCACCGATTAAGGAAGATAATCCTCTACCAAGTCCTTTTTTTATTTTATTCATTATGCTGCACTCCCAACTTTATTTTCTTGTGCCATGAACTCGTCTGTAAAATTATAATATGACTTACTTCCTGGGCAATTCTTGTCATATATTAATACTGGGATTCCGTGCGATGGTGCTTCAGATAATCTTACATTTCGAGGTATTACAGTTTGGTAAACTTTGTCTTTAAAATAATCTCTCGCTTCTTGTTCAACCTGTGATGAAAGTTTATTTCTTCGATCATACATTGTTAAAAGTATGCCTTGGATCTCCAATTGGGGATTCAAGTTAACTTTAATTCTCTCAATAGTCTTCATAAGCTGTGTAAGTCCTTCTAAAGCAAAAAATTCTGTTTGTAATGGCACAAGCAGTGAGTTAGATGATACTAAAGCCATTACTGTTAGAAGACTCAAAGAAGGAGGACAATCTATGAGGATATAATCATATAATCCTCTAGAATCATTTAAATACGCGGTTAATTTAGCCTTAAGTATAAAGGCTCTATCACTATCACCAGCAGTCTCAACCTCCAATCCGGACAGATCTACATTCGATGATATTAAATCAAGATTTTGAAAGTTTGTTTTTTTAATAACGTTCGAAATCGTCATTGTCCCATTGAGAATTCCATAAATTGTTTGATCAGATTGAGAGGTGTTTGATAATCCTAATCCTGTAGTAGCATTCCCTTGAGGGTCTAAATCAATTACTAAAATTTTTTTACCAAGTTGAGATAAAGCGGACGCTAAATTAATTACAGTTGTTGTTTTTCCAACCCCACCCTTTTGATTTATAATTGAAATTATTTTCATGAAATTTTTTTTTTAATTTTTTTGATGTTCAATATAAACGAGTCGTTGCTCGTTAAACTTTTTTTTTCTTCGTATTCTAAATCCCACTCTTGAAGAGTTTCATTAAGAATTTTTCTCCCACTACTTCCCATAAAAAAAATAATATTTTTATATTTTTTAAAATTTTCATTAACCAAGTTTAAAATGACAGGCATTGGCTTAAATGCCCTGGACATAATTGTTCCTGTTTCAATATTTTTAAGTGAAAAAATATCTTTCTGAATTATTTTTGTATTTAAATTTAATTTTTTTGAAACTTCTCTTAGGAAAACACATTTGTGGTAACTTTTTTCATAGAGGTTTACTTTCATGTTATTTTTTATTTTTTTCATCACTATAGCTACAATTAATCCAGGCATTCCTCCTCCTGATCCTAAATCTGAGGTTGTATTGCTATTTAAATCAACAAAATCAATAATTTGTGCTGAATCGATTATATGTCGCTCTCTTATAGCCTCTTTTTCATCGGTTTTTTTGCTTATAATGTTAATTTCTTGATTTTTTTCCTGTATCATCGAGATTAAGTTCTCGAGCTCATTACAAGTTTCACGTGAAACATTCAAATTGGAGATCTTGGAATAAGAATTTAAAATTATGTTGTCCATTAAGCTATATGCTTAATAGACTTTCTTTTGACGTGTGACAACAAAATATATACAGCTGCAGGAGTTATTCCATCGATTCTTAAGGCCTGTCCCATGGTTTTAGGCCTTATTTCCTTGAATTTAGCTTTTACCTCGTTAGAAAGGCCTGAAAATTGATCATAATTAATATTATCTGGTATTGCTAAATTCTCATCTCGTTTAAAAGCTAAAATATCGGCTTTTTGTTTCTTTAAATATCCTCTGTAATGAGAGTTAATCTCAATCTGCTCATCAATTTCATTCCCATAATCAGCGATTTCAGGCCAAATATCCCTTATTTTTATCATATCAACACTTTTTTGGGTAAGAATTTCCTCTGCTGATCTAAAAACACCGTCTTTAGCTATTTTTATTCCAAATTTATCTGCCTTAGAGGGTGAAATATTTAAATTAGACATTTGAAGAGATATTTTACTTAATTTATTAAATTTGTCCTCAAATAGTTGTTTTCTATTTTCTGCTATTAAACCGATTTTAATTCCTTTATGAGTAAGCCTTAAGTCTGCATTATCTGATCTAAGACTTAGTCTATACTCTGCTCGAGATGTAAACATTCTATAAGGCTCTGCAACACCTTTGGTAACCAAGTCATCTATCATAACGCCAATGTATGCGTCTGATCTATCTAAAATAAAAGGTTCCATATTCTTTAAAGATAGAGCAGCATTAATTCCTGCTATAAGACCTTGAGCAGCTGCTTCCTCATAACCTGTAGTTCCATTTATTTGACCAGCGAGATAAAGATTTTTTATTTTTTTTGTCTCCAATGTTAAAAAAAGCTCTCTTGGATCAATATAATCATATTCTATAGCATATCCTGGTCTAATTACTTTTACATTCTCTAAACCACTGATATTGTTGAGTATTTCATATTGTACAACCTCAGGTAGAGATGTAGATATGCCATTAGGGTAGATTGTATGATCATTTAGACCCTCAGGCTCAAGAAATATTTGATGTCTTGTCTTATCAGCGAATTTTACTATTTTGTCTTCAATAGAGGGACAATATCTAGGACCAACTCCTTGTATGCTTCCGGAATACATTGCACTTTTAGATAAATTCTTTTCTATTATTTTATGAACCTTTTCGTTTGTATAAGTCATAGAACAAGAAACTTGTTTGTTTAAATTTTTTTTGGTCAGAAAAGAAAAAAAATATGGATCTTCATCGGCAAACTGTTTTTCCAAATTTTCAAAATTAATTGTTCTAGAATCTAATCTAGGAGGTGTGCCTGTTTTTAATCTTCCAATTTTGAAATTATACTTTTCTAATTGTTCGCTTAGACCTGTGCTCGGTTTTTCATTAAATCGTCCTGCAGGTGTTCTTTCATCACCTATATGTATCAAACCATTCAAAAAAGTGCCTGTTGTTAAGATTAACTTGTTACAACTCACTTTATTACCTTTAAGTGTTATAAACCCACTTATTTGGTTATTTTTAAAAATAAACTTTATTACAGGATCTGAAAAAATGCTTAAATTACAGTAGTTTACAAGTTTTTCTTGCATATATTTACGATATAATGATCTGTCAGATTGAGTTCGGGGTCCTCGAACTGCAGGTCCTCTACTTCTATTTAATAATCTAAATTGTATTCCAGACTTGTCTGCTACCTCTCCCATAACACCATCTAAAGCATCAATTTCTCTAACTAGGTGACCTTTACCTAAACCACCTATAGCTGGATTGCATGACATTTCTCCGATTGTATTTTTGTTATGTGTAAACAAAGCGGTATTTACACCAAGTCTTGCTGAGGCCGTTGCAGCTTCACAACCAGCATGGCCACCGCCGATAACAACTACATCGAATTGGAAATCTTTTTTCATGGACTAAATTTATATTCGATTAGAATATTTACAAGATTTGTGTTTTTTTTCTTAAAAAAGTGTTGTTTATCAACGAAAATCAATAAAAAACTTCAAAAAAACCCTGTAAAACTGTTGTTATTTTCCAATGCAAAAATCGTTGAAAATACTGCCTAATATCTCTTCTACATCGACTTTACCGACAATCATACCTAATTGTCTTGTAGCTAACCTTAGATCTTCTGCAGCTTTATCAAAATCTTTTTTTTCATTTTTGTCTGAAAAATTTTTCAAGTGTTCAACACACTGTATCAAATGTTGTCTATGCCTTTCTCTGGTAATTAAAATATCTTCCTCTGATATAAATTTATTTTCAAAGTGTTTTTTTATTTTAGAAATTAATTTATCTATATTTAGATTGTCTTTTAGTGAAATTAAAACATGACTAAATTTAGAAATTTCAGAATCTAATTTTTCTTTTAACAGATCTGATTTGTTAATGACTAAAATCGCGTCTTTTTTTAATAAATCATTCAAAAAACCGCTTAAATCAATGTTTTTGGCATCCACCACTACTAGTTTTAGATCAGCATTTTCAGCTTTTTTTAATGATAATTTTATTCCTTTTTTTTCGATTTCGTCCTTGGAGTCTCTTATGCCCGCTGTATCTGAAATTATAACTGGATAACCATCTATATTTAAATGTGTTTCAACAACGTCTCTTGTGGTGCCAGCAATTTCAGAGACTATTGCAACTTCCCTGTTTGACAAATTATTTAATAGACTAGACTTACCTGCATTAGTTGGACCTACAATTGCAATTTTAAAACCTTCACGAATTATCTCACCAACTTTTTGATCGTTTAAAATTTTCTTAATCTCATGTAAGACGTTCCATGAATCCTCTTTTATCTTTTTTAAATTTTCTTCTGGCAAATCCTCATCGGGAAAATCTATTTTAGCCTCAACAAATGACAAAATTTTCAATAATTTTTCTCTCAACTCATTAAATTTTTCTGAAGATTTTCCTTTCATTATTTTTACTGCTTGCAATCTTTGAATTTCGGTTTCTGCCGAGATCAAATCAGCTATACTCTCTGCTTTTAGCAAACTTATTTTTCCATTTAGAAAAGCTAGCTTTGTAAACTCACCAGGGTCCGCTAGCCGACAACTTTTTACATTTGAGAGAGTATTTAAAAGCGCTTCCACGACAGCTTTGCCGCCATGAATATGTATTTCGACCATATCTTCACCTGTGTAGCTCTGAGGGCCGGGAAACCATAAAATTAGCCCCTCATCAATAAGCTCAGAAGTGTTGATATTGTTTATTTTTCGAAGGGTAGCCACTCTCGGAGATGGCAATTCATGCTTAGTTAGAGATTTTAACACGTTTGAGGAATCTGGACCTGAAATTCTCACAACAGCTACGCCAGAAATGCCTGGTCCACTAGATAATGCATAAATTGTCATATAATTTGGTTTTTTATTTTATATAATTATAAACTTTTATGATTATTTGGGTAGCATCATATCCGAAGAGTGGAAATACATGGGTCAGGTCTATAATTTCTTCTTTAGTCTATACAAAAGATGGAATATTTGATTTTCCTAGTATAAAAAAAATTGAACAATATCCACAAAGACGGTTTTTAGAGTATTTCACACAAGATTATAATAATATTCACGAAATCAAAAAGCATTGGATTACATCTCAAGAGAGAATAAATCTAGACGCTAAAATTAAATTTTTCAAAACACATCATTTAAACTGTAAAGTTGACAATTATCCTTTTACTAATAAAGGATGTACACGAGCTACAATTTACATTGTTAGAGATCCTAGAAATCTTATTGACTCCATATCAAATCACTTCAGTAAATCTATTGAAGAATCCAAAAAATTTCTTCTCACATCGAAAATTCTTTCTCCTGATAAAGAAATTGAGTTAAGAGGCGGAAACGTAATTACATATATTGGCTCTTGGAAGGAACATTATAGGTTTTGGACGAACGATAATGAAAATTTGTTAATAATTAAATACGAGGACTTAGTAAAAAATATACATCAAGAGATTGATAAAATTATTGCATTTCTTAAAAATTTCATCACTTTTGAGGTGTCTGATACCAAAAAAGAAAATATTATAAAATCAACCTCTTTTGAAGCATTAAAAAAAATTGAAGATAATGGTGATTTTACAGAGAACGTTTTCGTTAAAGGAAAGAGTGAAAAAGTAAAATTCTTTAACAAAGGACCCAGCAATGTTTGGCAAAATACACTGCCAAAAAACATTCAAAAAGAGTTAGAAACTGAGCTTAATAGTGAATTAAAAGAACTTGGCTATCTTTAAATTAGCTAGGTTTGTTCATTGAATTGAAGAAATCAGAATTATTTTTAGTATCTTTTAATTTAGAACTAATGAACTCTATTGCATCCATTGTCCCCATCGGAGCAATTATTCTTCTTAATACATTCATTTTTTGAAGATCATTTTTATCAAATAACAATTCTTCTCTTCTAGTTCCTGATTTTGTTATATCAATAGCAGGGTAAATCCTTTTATCTGCAATTTTTCTATCTAACACGGTTTCGCTATTTCCAGTTCCCTTAAATTCCTCAAAAATAACTTCATCCATTCTACTTCCAGTATCTATCAAAGCCGTAGATATGATAGTTAAAGATCCGCCTTCCTCTATATTTCTTGCTGCACCAAAAAATCTTTTAGGTCTTTGTAGTGCGTTAGCATCTACACCACCAGTTAAAACCTTACCAGAGCTTGGTATTACAGCATTATAGGCTCGACCTAGTCTTGTTATAGAGTCGAGTAGTATCACGACATCTTTCTTGTGCTCAGTAAGTCTTTTTGCTTTTTCTATTACCATTTCAGCTACTGCAACGTGTCTCTGTGCAGGTTCATCAAAAGTTGAACTAATAACTTCACCTTTGACAGTTCTTTGCATGTCCGTCACTTCTTCTGGACGTTCATCAATCAATAATACGATCAGATAACACTCTGGATAATTTTTAGCAATTGAGTTTGCTATGCTTTGTAAAATCATAGTCTTCCCTGCCTTAGGCGGAGAAATAATTATCGATCTTTGACCTTTTCCGATTGGGCTAACAAGATCTATTAATCTTGGTGTTAAATCTTGTTTTTTGTCTGGTTTTGCTGCCTCAACTTCCATAACTAATTGTTTATCTGGGTATAAAGGAGTTAAGTTATCAAATGCTATTTTGTGTCTAGACTTATCAGGTTCTTCGAAATTTATCTTACTTACTTGTAAAAGAGCAAAATATCTCTCGCCTTCTTTGGGTGCTCTAACTGGCCCTTCTACTGTATCTCCAGTTCTTAATCCAAATTTTCTTATTTGGCTTGGACTGACATAAATATCATCGGGCCCTGGAAGATAGTTTGATTCCATTGCTCTTAAAAAACCGAATCCATCTTGAAGTAACTGCAAAACACCTGCCCCTGTAATCTCCTCTTTTTCAGCAACTTTTTTTAAAATGGCAAAAAGAATTTCTTGTTTTCTTAATGTACTTGCATTCTCAATACCAAGCTCCTCTGCTTGTGTAATAAGTTGTTCAGATGATTTGAGTTTTAGTTCTTGTATGTTCATGATTAAAAATTATTAAGGACTTAATAATAAACTGAATATATATGCTATTTGTAAATATTCAACCCTAGATAGGCTTAAAAATCACTACAAATATGATTAAAATAAGCAATAATGTCGGTATTTCATTTATAAATCGATAAAATTTATGTGAATGTGTATTAACGTCTAATTTAAACTGTCCTAAAATTCGACCAAGATAAAAATGATAAATTGTTAAAATAACGACAAATATCAATTTCAAAATCATCCAGGTTTGTCCAAGTTGTTCAAATCCTATTTCATGGATTAATAATAAACCAAATAGCCAAGATAATACCATCGCTGGTGTCATGATATAAAAAAATAGTTTTCTTTCCATTACCTTGAATACGTCTGATATAACTGGTTGAGTGTTGTTTTGAGAATGGTAAACAAAAATTCTTGGAAGATATAACAATCCAGCCATCCAAGAAATAACAGATATTAAATGTAATGATTTAAAAAGTAAGTAAGTGTTCATTAATCAGATATTTTTTTGAATTAGAGATTTTAATAAGATTATGTGATCATCATTATCATTCAAACATGGCACCATATCAAAATTTTCTCCACCAGATTCTAAAAAACTCTCTTTTCCTTGAATTTGTATTTCCTCTAAAGTTTCTACACAATCTGAGGAAAATCCTGGACATATAGCTAAAACATTTTTTTTACCCTCTTTAGGTAAACTCTCTAAAGTTTTGTCTGTATAAGGTTGAAGCCACTTCTCGGGGCCAAATCTAGACTGGAATGTTGTCTTAATCTCAACTGAAGTAAATTTTTCTGATATCAGTCTCGTTGTTTTATGACAATAACAATGATAAGGGTCACCTTTATCAAAATATTTTTGTGGTATTCCATGATAAGAAGCTAATATCAAATCCGGCTTCCAATTTATTTCTTTAATTTTCTTATTCAAAGAATTTACAAGTGCTTCTATGTATAAAGGGTTAGATTCATAATGTGGCACTATTTTTAATGAAGGTTGCCATCTCATCTTCATAAGAGTTCTGTATACTTCATCACAGACGGTTGCGGTAGTTGCTGCTGCGTATTGAGGATAAAGGGGTAGAATTATTAAATTTTCGCAGCCCATTTCATGAAGAGTTGCAATTTTACTTCTTATGCTTGGATTTCCATATCTCATTGCGTAATCTATTATGAGGTTTTTTTCTGAAATTGTGCTTGAGAGCTTCTCCGCTTGTTTTTGGGTATAATACAAAAGTGGTGAAATGTTTTTATCTTTCATCCAAATTTCTTTGTAGGCTTTTGCTGTTTTAGAAGGTCGAAAAGTTAATATAAAAACATTTAAAATAAACTGCCAAATTATCGGGTTAACCTCGATTACTCTTCTGTCTGATAAAAATTCTTTAAGATATTTTCTTATGTCTAGCCAACTTGTTGAGTCGGGCGTTCCCAAATTTATTATTAAAGCTCCAGTTTTACCAAAATTTACTGGTGGGTGTTCGTTTTTATTTTCCATTAATAATCTTTCACAGTTTTCACTAAATAATCCATCATATTTGGATCTGTTTCTGGCAAAATACCATGTCCCAAATTAAATATATATGGGTGATCTTTAAATATATCTAAATATTTTATTGCCTCTTTTTTTAAATTTTCTTTGTCAGAAAGTAAAACTTTTGGATCCATTCCGCCTTGCACAGGAATTTTAATTTCTTTATTAATTTTTATTGGATCGACCTCATAGTCAATACAAATTGTATCTGGTTTAACAATTTCACAATAATCTTTATAATTTTTTATTCCTCTCGGAAAACAGATAACAGGCACGTTTAACGATTTAACATAGTTAACCAAGCTTAATGTAGGATTATATATATAATAAGTTAAATCTTTTTCTTTTAATAGGCCAGCCCAACTATCAAAAATCTGAATTATTTGAGCCCCGTTATCAATTTGATTTTTAATATGTATTTTTAAAAATTTGTCTAAAATTTTTAAAACTTTATCAATTAAATACTTATCTTCATAAAAATTATCATTCAAATTTAATTTTGGTGATTTTTTATTTAACATGTAAACCAATAAGGTCCAAGGTGCTCCTATAAAACCTATGGTAGTTTTATTTTTAGTGTGTTGAGAATTACTAACTAATTCGATTAATTTATAAATAGGTGAAAGTTTTTCAACAAAGTCAGCTTCTTTAACATCAGATATTTTTTCTAAGTCAAGATTGCCAAGCAATGGACCTATATTTTTTTTAAATTCAACATTTTGATTTAAACCGTATGGTAACATTAAAATATCAGAGAAAATTATTGCTGCATCTAAATTAAATCTTTTCAAGGGTTGCAAAGTAATCTCACTAGATAATTTTTCATTAAGACAAAGTTTGATAAAATCTGGATTTTGTTTTCTTATTTCTCTAAATTCGGGCAAATACCTTCCTGCTTGTCTCATAATCCAAATCGGATTAATATTACTTTTTTTATTTACTATTACTTCCTCGATTGGAGACATATTAATAATTAAATATAATTGGTAGTAATGTTAGTATAACTTGTGAATATTGGTGATTAAATTTAGTGAACATTTTATAAACAATTTATTAACATTTAAGACTTAAATTTTATTAAATATATACGTAAAATTGAAGCTTATTAACTAAATACATTAAATGATCATTAAAGATTTTAACGTGTTTGATATTGTTAATAAAAGTATTGTTTTACAACGTAAATTTAAAATTATGAAAAATGTCCAATATGATAAATATAATACAAATTTATACACATTTTATACATGAGTAATTTATACCAAATTTATTTAATATCAGATGCAACTGGTGAAACTCTAGATCGTATATTTATAGCTATTAAAGCACAATTTAAAAATATAAATTACAAAGTACACACTTATTCCTTTACTAGAACAGAAAACCAGATTTTAAAAATTTTAGAAAACGCAGAGCAAGAAAAAAACTCAATAATTTTATATTCGATCGTTGATAGCAACTTAGCAAAATATCTTGCTAAAAATAGTGATATGAAAAAAATCCCATGCTTTGGAGTGTTGGGTGATCTAATATTAAGTTTTTCTAAACTTTTAAACCAAAAAGCCTCACACCAACCAAGTGGTCAATATGCTCTAGATGAAGACTACTATAAAAGAATTGAGGCGATTCAATTTACAATGAATCATGATGACGGTAATCTTGTAAAAGAAATAAAACAATCTGATGTAATCTTATTAGGAGTTAGTAGAACAAGCAAAACTCCTACAGCTATTTTTTTAGCAAATAAAGGCCTAAAAACATCCAACATTCCCTTAATAACAGAAGATTCTATTCCAGAGATTTTAAAAAAAAATCCAAAAACTTCATGTGTTGTGGGATTAAACACCGAACCAGAAAGGTTAGTAGAAATAAGAAAAAACAGAATGAACTCTCTTAAGGAAAATACCAATAAACTTTACACTGATTTAGAACAGATAAAAAAGGAAGTGGACATGGCAAAAAATACCTTTAAAAAATATAAATGGCCATCAATTGATGTAACTAGAAAATCTGTAGAAGAAACGGCAGCTTCAGTAATTAAAATATACGAAATTTTTAAAGAAAATGCTTAAAATTATTCTTGCTTCTCAAAGCAAAGTTAGAAAGAAAATTCTTGATGAATACAATATTTTGAATGAAGTTAGACCATCAAATGTTGATGAAGATGTTGTAAAGTCGAGTTTATTAAAAGAAGAAGCTTCACCAGAGATAATATCCAAAAATTTAGCTGAATTAAAAGCCAACAAGATAAGCGGGAAATATAGTGATAATTTAGTTTTAGGCGCTGATAGTGTCATCGATTTAAACGGAGAACTAATATCAAAACCGGACAATAGAGAAGAAGCTTTAGAAATTTTAAGAAAACTTAATGGCAAAAAACATTATTTAATTAGTTCAGTATGTATCTCTAAAAATGGATCTATGGTATGGAATCATACAGATAGGGCAACTTTGACAATGAAAAAAATGAAAGATGATGAGCTTAAAAATTACCTAGCCAAAATTTCTGATGAGGCTTTATATGCTTATAATGTTTATCAAATAGAGGGTGAGGGAAGAGATTTATTCTCAAGTATCGATGGAAATGAAAATACAATAATGGGACTTCCAATTGAAAAAATTAAAAAATATTTAGATAATTATAAATGAAAAAATATCTTGTAATTGGAAATCCTATCGAACATTCACTTTCACCTAAATTACACAACTATTGGTTTGAAAAAAATAATATTGATGCAAATTATGACAGAAGAAAAATAGATAAGAACGAAATTCAAGAGATTATTAATGAAATTAAGGATAATAAATTAGATGGAATAAACGTTACTGTTCCTTTTAAAACCGATGTCATTCCTTTTTTAGATACGCTTAGTGAAGAAGCTCAGATTACTCAATCTGTTAATACCATTTATATGCATGATAAAAAACTAGTAGGTCACAATACCGATATTAAAGGTTTTGAATTAAGTCTAAAAGATACTCAATTTGATTTAAATAATAAATCAATATTTATTTTAGGAGCTGGAGGTGTAGTGCCTTCTATAATTTATGCTTTAGAAAAATTGGGTGTTTCTAAAATATCAGTAAGCAATAGAACAAAGGAAAAGGCTAAAGACTTAAAGAAAAATTTTCCAAACATAGGCTTAGTTGACTGGGGGGACCAAGCAGAATTTGATATGATTATTAATGCTACCAGTTTGGGTTTAAGCAAAGAAGATGAAATAGGTTTAAATTTTAAAAATATGAATAAAGAAAAGCTATTTTATGATGTTATTTATAATCCAAAAGAGACAAATTTTTTAAAAACTGGGAAAAGCTTAGGCTGTCAGGTTTCTAATGGTAAAATGATGTTTATTTATCAGGCTTTTGAAGCATTTAAACTATGGCACAAAGTTAAACCAAAAATTGATGACGAATTAAAGAATTTTTTAGATTTATGAAAAGAATAGGTATTTTAGGCGATATAGGATCTGGTAAATCTTATATAGCTAAATGTTTTGGTTTTCCTGTATTTAATGCAGATTTAGAAGTTGCAAAAATCTATAAAGAAAACAAAAAGGTTTTTCAAAAATTAAAAAAAGAACTTCCGCTTTATTTCGATTCTTTTCCGATTAAAAAAAAAGAAATTATTGATGCAATTCTATCTAACAAGAGGAATTTAAAAAAGATTATTAAGATTGTTCATTATGAAGTTAGAAAAAAAATGAATAATTTTTTAAAAAGAAACAAAGATAAGAAAATTGTAGTCTTAGATATTCCTCTTTTATTGGAAAATAAGATTAATAAAAAAAACGATATATTGATTTTTGTTGAGTCTAAGAAATCAGAAACCTTCAGAAGATTAAAGAAAAGGAAAAATTTCAACATGAAAATACTAAATAATTTTCAAAAGATTCAACTTTCACTTGATTTAAAAAGAAAGAAGTCTCAATTTATAATAAAGAACAATTTTAAGAAAAATTCTGTTAAAACAAGAGTAAAAGAGATTATAGAAAATTTAATATGAGGGAGATTGTTTTAGACACAGAGACAACTGGTATTTCAGTTAAAGAGGGACACAGGATTGTAGAAATCGGATGTATTGAATTAGATAATTTAATACCAACAAAAAATAAGTTTCACTGCTACTTAAATCCAGAAAGAAAAGTTTCTGAAAAAGCTTTTGAAGTACATGGATACTCAGATAGTTTTTTATCTGATAAAATGAAATTTAAAGAAGTAGCTGATGATTTTCTTAAATTTATTAAAGATAAAAGATTGATAATTCATAACGCAGAATTTGATTTATCTCATTTAAATAATGAACTTAAAATTCTTGGAAAAGAAAAAATTGATAATGAGATAGTAGACACGCTATTGTTAGCTAGAAATAAATTTCCAGGCTCCCAAATTAGTTTGGATGCTTTATGTAAAAGATATAGGATAGATAATTCCAAAAGGGTCCAACATACTGCGCTTATCGACTGTGATTTGCTAGCTAAAGTTTATATAAATTTGATAGACCAAAAAGAACCAACTTTAGATTTTAAAAATAAAGAGGAAGAGGTTTCAAAATTAAATACTGAAAAAGTTATCTACTCTAAAAAGGTTATTAAACCGTCGCCTGAAGAGCTTAAAAATCATCAAATTTATCTTAAGACTTCTCTTAAAAAAAACTTTTATTAATTAAATCTTTCTAAATAAAGTTTTGTAAAATCAATCTTTTTTTCTAATTTGATGTTAGGATATCCAGAATTATGCATCATATCTAAAAATGATTTTTCTAAATCTGGATAAACTGAATTAGGAACATCACATAGAACAATTTTTTCTAGATCTTTTTTTTCTTTAATGGTTTCATCAATTTTTACCGCTGCTGCGTAAACAATCTCAAAATGAGATTTTTTAACTTGTGTATCTTTGTGTTGAAATTTTAATGTTATATTTACCTCGATCATTTTATTTTTAAGGGCTATTGATTTGATATCGATATCTAATTGATATTTACCCATGTTATTTCCTGCGGATATGTAAGTTTCAACATCTGGTGTTTCACTAGACATATCTTTTATGTATTTTGCTAAAATTTTAAATTTTTCTGTCATTGTCATCTTCTATATCTTCAAATTCTCCCTCAATAAAATTACTTTTTTTCGTCTCTTTATTTTCAAATTTTTTGTTTAATCTTCCTAATATTAACCTTCGTGTTATTGGGATGATTAAAAGAAAGCCAACCAAGTCAGTTGCAAATCCTGGTATGATCAACAGAACAGCTGCAAATGCTATCGCTGCACCAGAAATTAATTCGTGGGCGGGAATTTGATTTTTAATTATTTGTGTCATTCCAGACCTTAGAGTGTTAATTCCTTCGTATCTGGCATAGTACACTCCCACAACTGCAGTAAAAAATACCAGAAATATAGTAGTAAAAGCACCTATTTGAGACCCGATTTTTATAAAAAGGTAAATCTCTACAATTGGGATTAAAATAACAGCTAAAAGTACTGTGTTCATTTGTCTTTAATGTAATTGTTAGTTGAAATTAATCAACATAGTAATTAAGTTCAAATTATGAATTATAGTTTTGAATATATAGATATTATTTTATTGGCAATGATTGCTGGTTTCATCTTTTTAAGACTCAGAGGAATCCTAGGAAAAAGAACAGGTTTTGAGGGAAAAGCTTCACCTCAGTTTGAGGAAATTATGAAAAATATAAATCCTGAAATGAAGATAAACAAAAAAAATGATTTCGATGAAAATGCCAAAAAAGACTTCTTAAAGGGTGCTAAAATAGCATACGAAACGATCATTACAGACTTTGGTGATAGTGACAACAAACTGACTACAAGCAAACCTTTGTTAAGCAATAAAATTTATGATCAATTTAACACGGCGCTTAAAGAAAGAGGTAAAAGAGGCCATCTTGCAGAAATTACTTTTATTGGAGTAAATTCTGCAAACATTAAAGAGCATAAGTTTTTAGGAAAAATTTTACAGGTAACCGTAGAATTTGTAGGTGAAGTAATAACTTGTATCAGGGATAAAGATAAAAAAATTGTTTCTGGAGACCCAGAAAAAATTAAGAAGATTTATGATACTTGGGTATTTTCAAGAGATACAAGTACTAATAATCCAAATTGGCAGTTAGTAGATACTCTTTCCTAATTGAACAGTAATATTTCAGATAAAGACAAAAAAGATTGGAAAGACTTTCTAGAAAAGAAAGAGAGATTACCAAATAAAGATTTAGAAAAAAAAGAGAATAAATTTCATATTACTAAATCATTAGATCTTCATGGTTACACACTTGATGAAGCAAACAAAAAAGTTGAAAGTTTTATAACTGATTGTTTTGATCAAAAGGTATCTAAAGTTATAATAGTTACAGGTAAAGGACTACATTCTCAAAATGATAAAGACCCATATATTTCAAAGAAATTTGGTATTTTAAAAAATTCTGTTCCTGATTTTATTAAAAATAATTCTAGCTTAATGAAAAAAATAAAAACTATAACTGATGCCGAAATTGAAGATGGTGGCAGTGGGGCTTTTTATATTTTTTTAAAAAAGAAATTATAAAATAAATTTTGATAGATCTGTATCTTTGACAAGATTATCAAGATTTTTGTTTATATATTCTTTATTTATTGAGATTTTTTCACCAGATCTGTCAGTTGCAGTGAAACTAATTTCATCAAGAATTTTCTCTATTATTGTATGTAATCTTCTAGCACCTATATTCTCAACAGTTGCATTTACCTCGGAAGCAATATTAGCGATTGCATCAATTCCATCTTCAGTAAACTCGAGTTCAACATTTTCAGTTTTTAATAAAGCCACATACTGTTTAATTAAACTAAAATCTGGTTCTTTAAGAATTCTTTTGAAATCCTCACTTGATAAAGCCTCTAGCTCAACTCTGATTGGTAGTCTACCTTGTAACTCAGGAAGTAAATCAGAAGGCTTGGCTAATTGAAAAGCACCAGATGCTATAAATAATATATGGTCAGTTTTAATAGGTCCATATTTTGTATTAACCGTTGTTCCCTCAATTAAAGGTAATAAATCTCTCTGCACACCTTCTCTAGATACATCTCCACCAACCCTGTCTGTTCTTCCAGAAATTTTGTCTATTTCATCTAAGAAAACTATCCCATTGTTTTCTGTGGAGATTTTTGCAGCTTTAATTATTTTATCTTGTTCAATTAATTTATCAGACTCGTCATTTATCAAAATTTCATGAGATTCTTTTACTGTCATTTTTTTCTTTTTTTCCTGCTTGCCCATAGACTTTCCAAGCATCTCTCCAATATTAATCATTCCTACATTAGCACCAGGCATTCCAGGAATTTCAAATGATGTACTATTACCACCACTTCCACTAACAGCTATTTCTATCTCGTTATTATCTAGATCACCATCTCTAAGTCTTTTTCTAAAACTTTCTCTTGTAGCCGTACTTGCTTTTTTACCAACTAAAGCGTCTAATACTTTTTCCTCAGCTAATTTTTGAGCTTTTGCGTAGACCTCTTTTCTTTTTTTAACTTTTTCCATTGAAATTGCTATTTCAATTAAATCCCTGACAATTTGTTCTACATCTCTTCCAACATAACCCACCTCAGTAAATCTAGTTGCTTCAACTTTTACAAAAGGAGCTTCTGCTAGTTTTGAAAGTCTTCTTGAAATCTCTGTTTTTCCAACACCCGTTGGACCAATCATTAAAATATTTTTAGGTAAAACTTCATTTCTCATTTCACCTTTTAAAGCTTGTCTTCTCCATCTGTTTCGCAAAGCAACAGCAACTGCTCTTTTAGCTTTATTTTGACCGACAACAAACCTGTCTAATTCGGAAACAATTTCTCTTGGTGACAAGGAGCTAACCAATGAAGCTTCCTCTTTTTGTTGATCTCCTTTAGGATGTAATTGAGTTACGTTTGATTTATCCATTATATTTTTTCAACTTTGACATTTTCATTTGTAAATACGCAGATATCGGCTGCAACTTTTATAGCTTTTTTTGCAACTTCTTCTGCTGAAATATTACTTTCCATTAAGACTTTTCCTGCAGCTAAAGCATAATTACCACCAGAGCCAATACCAATAACATCTCCTTCAGGCTCTAGAACGTCACCAGTACCTGAAATTATATAACTATTGTTCTTGTCACCTACAGCCATTAGTGCTTCTAATCTTCTTAGATATTTATCAGTTCTCCAATCTTTAGCTAATTCGACAGCAGCTCTAGATAAATTACCTGCATGCTTTTCTAATTTTCCCTCTAATCTCTCAAACAATGTTAAAGCATCAGCTGTTGATCCAGCAAAACCAGCTACAACATCTCTCTTTTCAATTTTTCTGACTTTTGAGGCAGTGCTTTTTACTACAGTATTGCCCATACTTACTTGCCCGTCACCAGCTACTACCACTTCGTTGTTTTTTCTAACTAACACAATCGTTGTCATAGCTTATAAATGGATACTAAATTTGATACTTCAAGCCCAGGTTTAGTATTATTGCCATAATTGAATAATATATGTATACCTGTTTTTAATTATGAAGCGTAAAGGCAAAATAAGCCGGAAAACAAAAGAAACAAGCATTAGTGTTGATTTAAATATTGACGGTAAAGGTAAATACAAAATTGACACAGGAATAGGTTTTTTAAACCACATGCTTGAACAACTATCTAAGCATTCCTCAATAGACATGAGTATAAAAGCTAAAGGAGATACACATATTGATTTACACCACACAACTGAAGATACAGGAATTGCTATTGGTGAAGCTTTAAAAAAAGCTTTGAAAAAATCTGTTGGAATCAGAAGGTATGCTCATGCGATGATCCCAATGGATGAAACTCTATCACGTGTTGCAATTGATATTTCAAATAGACCTTATTTAATTTGGAAAGTTAATTTAAAAGTAGAAAAGCTCGGAGAGATGGATACAGAACTTTTTAAAGAATGGTTTCAAGCGTTTTCTCAAGCTGCTGGTATTACTCTACACGTTGAAAATATTTATGGGGACAATAGTCACCACATTATTGAGTCTTGCTATAAAGGATTAGCAAGGTCTCTAAGAACTGCATTAGAAATAGATCCACGGAATAAAAAAACTATTCCCTCTACAAAAGGTTCTTTATAAGTTTAATGAACGTCACAATTGTTGATTATAAATCGGGCAATATAAGCTCGGTAATAAACTCTTTTAAAGAAGTTGCAAAAGATAAAGTAACTATCGAGGTTACCTCAGATTTGAATAAGATAAAATCAAGTGACAAAGTAGTTTTACCAGGGCAGGGCTCATTTAAAAGTTGTGTAGATGCCTTGAATAAAATTAAAGGTCTCACAGATACTTTAAATGAATTTGCAATAACTAATAAAAAACCTCTACTTGGAATTTGTGTTGGTTTGCAGATGTTTGCAGATGTTGGTTATGAAGAAACTGAAACTAAAGGCTTAGGATGGATTTCAGGAAAAGTTTCAAAAATAGATAATCAAAATGGAATATTTAAACTTCCTCATATCGGTTGGAATCAAATCAATATTGTCAAAGATAGTAAAATTTTTAAAGATATAGAAAATAATTCTCATATGTATTTTGTTCATAGTTATGAATTTGTACCAAATGATAAAAAAGTGATTTCAGCTACAACAGATTATTCATCAAATATTGTTTGTTCTGTTGAAAAAGAAAATATCTTTGGAACCCAATTTCACCCCGAAAAGAGCGATAAGATAGGACTTAAAATAATTAGTAATTTTATAAACTTATAAAATGATTTGTATTAAAACAGATATTCCGAGTGAATTAAATGAAATAGATGATGAATTAAAAGCAATTTATCATAGCAAGGATACTGTTTGTTTTTATATATTTAAATCGCGAGATCTAAGAAATGAGTTTATAGAAAAAACCAAAGGTATGAATAAAATAGAAAGAGAAGAAATTTATAAGGAATATTCAAAATGAAAATATTTCCAGCTATAGATATTAAAGACAAAAAGTGTGTAAGATTAGTTAAAGGAGATTTTGATAATAAAACTGAATATGAAATGTCTCCAGTTGATCAAGCAGGAAAATTTAAAGATCATGGATTTAAAAATTTACACATAGTTGATTTAGATGGTGCTTTAAATGGTGAAACAGTAAATTTAGATATTATTCAGGATATAGTTGGTAAATATAATTTAAAAGTTGAAGTAGGTGGTGGTATTAGAAGTATTGATAGTATTCAAAAATATATTGATGTTGGTGTTGAGAAAGTAATTTTGGGGAGCGCTGCTATTAAAGACAAAAATTTTTTAAAAGAATCATGTGAAAAATTTCAAGATCATATTGCCTTAGGTTTAGATGCCAAAGATGGATATTTGTCAGTATCTGGATGGAAAGAAAATTCTAACCAACTGACTTTAGAGTTTTTAAAAGAAGTCAACGACTATGGTGTTAGTAGATTGATTTATACTGATATAGATAGAGATGGTATGAAACAAAGCCCAAATTTTGAGGAAACATCAAAAGTTGCAGAAATGTCGAAATGTCCAGTGATTATATCTGGCGGAGTTTCATCAATAGATGATATCAAGAAAGCAAAGAAGTTAGAAAATGTTGAGGGTATAATCGTTGGTAAAGCTATTTATGATGGTGATATAGGATTAAAAGAATTAGTAAAAGAAGATGCTTAAAAATAGAATAATACCTTGTTTAGATGTAAAAAATGGTCGTGTTGTTAAGGGTATTAACTTTGTTGATCTAAAAGATGCGGGTGATCCTGTAGAACAAGCCAAAATTTATAGCGATGGTGGAGCAGACGAAATTTGCTTTTTAGATATTACTGCCTCAAATGAAAATAGAAATACTATTTATGATGTAGTCGAGAAAACTTCAAAAAAATGTTTTGTACCACTAACTGTAGGAGGTGGTGTTAGAACTGTTGAAGATATTAACAAATTACTTAATTGTGGGGCTGATAAAGTTTCCATTAACACTGCGGCAGTTGAAAATTCAAAAGTAGTTGTAGATAGTTCAAAAAAATTTGGGTCTCAATGTATTGTAGTTGCAATCGATGCTAAAAAAAATGGAGATAAGTGGGAAGTGTTTACTCACGGAGGAAGAAATAATAGTGGTATTGATGCATTGGAGTATGCTGAGCAAATGGAAAAAAATGGTGCAGGGGAATTATTAGTAACTTCTATGGACAGAGATGGAACTCAAGTAGGTTATGATATTGATCTAATGTCAAAAATTTCATCTAAAGTAAATATTCCAGTTATTGCATCTGGCGGCGTGGGAAATTTAGATCACCTAGTGGATGGAATTAAATTAGGTAAAGCGAGTGCAGTTTTGGCAGCTTCAATATTTCACTATGGAAAATACTCGGTAAAAGAAGCCAAGGATTATTTGGACTCAAAAGGAATACCTGTTAGAATTTAATATGCTTAATACTTTAGAAAGCTTATTTAATCTTGCAAGAGAGCGGAAAAAAACTCCAGTAGATGGTTCTTACACTAATAAATTACTTAGCGATAAATCATTGAGCAAAGAAAAGATCCTAGAGGAAATCAATGAACTTATTGAGGCAGTAGAAAAAAATTCAAATAAAATTCATGAAGCAGCTGATGTTTTTTATCATTTGATAATGTATCTAGAAGCAAATGATGTGAAAATTGAGGATGTAATGGAAGAACTCAATAAAAGAAAAAAATGAGTTACGATGATAATAATATATTTGCTAAAATCTTAAGAGGGGAAATTCCCTGTAAAAAGATTTACGAGGATGATCACGTTTTATCATTTCATGATATTAACCCACAAAAAAAGATCCATGCGCTGGTCATACCTAAAGGAAAATATATTGACTTTGATGATTTTAGTCAAAAAGCTTCTCCAGAGGAAATGGTGGGTTTATTAAAGGGTATTAGTCTTGTTGCAAAAAAACTTGGTATATCAGTTGACACCGGAAAAGGTTATCGCGCTTTAGCTAATATATCTGAACACGGTGGTCAAGAAGTACCTCATTTACATTTTCACCTTTTTGGAGGTGAAAAAGTTGGAAAGATGGTGGAGTGAGCACTAAAGTTGAAAGAAATTACTTAGAAATCAATTCACTTAAAGACTTAAAAAAATCTAAATTCTCTCCAGAAGACTGTTTAATTGATCTTAGTGATCCAGCAGATTTTCAAATAAATAAGTTTTTCTATAAAAGTATTGGCAAAGAACATCGATGGACAGATCGGTTAGTTTGGACAGATAAACAATGGATCGAATATATTTCTGATCAAAAGGTAAAAACTTATATTCTTAAAAAAGCTAACGATATGGCTGGGTATTTTGAACTTATTTTCCATGAGGAAAAAAAAGAGACAGAAATTGCTTATCTTGGTTTACTCAAAGAATATCAAAATAAAAAATTAGGCTCTTTCCTTTTAACATCAGCTATAAAAAATTCTTTTTCTGAAAATACTAATAGAGTTTGGGTACACACTTGCTCTTTAGACCATAAAAATGCATTAAATAATTATATTTCAAGGGGCATGAGAATTTATAAAACGGAGTCTATTTCGATTTAATTTTGTTGAGGTAAATTAAATAAATTACTATTTAATTTTTGATTTCTTTTAACCGAATCTAAAAAAGTGATACTAAGATTTTGATAAATATCTGTAGTTTGCCAACCAATCAAATCAAGAGTGTTATAATCAAAGAAAATATTCACTTCAAAATCTTCTTCAAAAAACTTAAAATTTATAAATTTTTTATCCAAGATTCTTTCATCTAAATTTTTGATTTTATTAATTAAAAATTTTTTATTTAATATTAAATTTAATGGTGTTCGTTTAAGGGGATATAAGTAATAGCTACTATTAGTTTTTATGACTATGGATTTTCCATTGGAAACTAAAATTTTGTTATTTTTTAAATTATATTTGCAAAATATCTTTTGAGGGTATGAAAGAGCACAATGACCATTTTCTGTTTTACCGTTAACGTTTTGCTCAAAGTTAAATGTTAAGTTATTAGTGGTTTCTAAGTTTTGAATAATCTTTTCTTTAATGTTCGCTGAAGCTTCAACAATTGAAAATAAAAGAAATAAAAAAATAAACCTATTCATCATTAAAGAACATCACGTTTTCCTACATGATTGGCTTTACTCACAATTCCCTCTTCTTCCATCATATCAATTATTCTTGCTGCTCGATTATATCCAATTTGTAGTTTTCTCTGTAAAAAAGACGTTGATGCTTTCCCTTCAGATTTTATTATTTCTACAGCTGTTTGATAAAGTTCATCTTTATCACCCATATTTTTGGATCCATCGCCTATTTCTTTTTCATCCGCAAAATTAAGAATTTCGTCCACATAATCTGGTTCTGCTTGAGATCTTAAAGAATTGTTTATATTTTCAATCTCATTGTCAGATACAAATGGGGCATGTATTCTCACAACTCTATTAGCAGATGACATGTATAACATATCTCCTTTACCTAATAATTGTTCAGCACCTTGTTCTCCTAATATGGTTCTACTGTCTATTTTAGATGTCACTTGGAAAGATATTCTTGTAGGAAAGTTTGCCTTAATCGTTCCTGTAATTACGTCAACACTCGGTCTTTGAGTAGCCATGATAATGTGTATGCCAGCTGCCCTTGCCATTTGAGATAATTTTTGAATATAGTTTTCAATTTCTTTTCCTGCAACCAACATCAAATCTGACATTTCATCGACTACTACGACTATATAGGGCATTGGAAGTTTATGTTTTGAATTGTAACCATCTATATTTCTAACTCCTTCTTTAGTCATAAGTCTGTATCTACTTTCCATCTCTTTAACCACCCATCCTAAAACTGAGGCAGCTTTTTTCGCTTCAGTTATCACCGGACACAAAAGATGAGGCACACCTTCATATGTTGATAGTTCAAGCATTTTAGGATCAATTAAAATAAATTTACATCTCTCAGGAGTATGTCGGTAAAGCAGTGATAATATTATTGTGTTGATGCAAACCGATTTTCCAGATCCAGTTGTTCCAGCTATTAATAAATGAGGCATTGAGGATAAATCACCAACTATTGGATTTCCAGAAATACTTTTACCTAAAGCGATCGGTAATTTAATTTCTTTTTTCTTAAAGTCGGAGTTATTTAAAATCTCACTTAAGTAAACATTTTCTCTTGATGAATTAGGTAGTTCAATTCCAACAGTGTTACTTCCTGGAATGGTTGAAATTCTTGCTGACTCAGAACTAGTATTTCTCGCGATATCGTCAGATAGATTTATAATCTTCGAAACCTTTACACCAGCAGCAGGTTCAAATTCATTCAATGTAACAACTGGTCCATGACTTATTTTTTTGATTTTTCCATTAACACCAAAATCTAATAATATTTTTTCTAAAAATTCAGGATCGCTTGATTGGTTTTTTTCAGAATTCTCTCTTTCCTTTTTAGACGGAATTTTAAGTAAATCTAGGCTAGGCAATTTAAATTTTTGTATTTCAGTTTTTTTTATTTCGTCAGCTTTTATAAAAGGTAGATCTTCTTGGATTAAATTTTTAATTTCTTCTTGTGGAATATATTCATTAATAACCTCACTTTTGTCTGTATAATTTTTGTTACTTTTAGGATTGAGAAAATTAATTTTTTTAAGAACATTAAAAAGTTTCTTTGGACTAAAATTTACACTAAGAAAAAAAAGGCTGACTATTAAGATGATTAAAAAATAATAGGATATATTTTCGTTTAAACTTAATAAATTTTTGAAAAAATTTTCATTTAAATAGTTTCCTATAAAACCCCCGTTTCCGTTAATAAAAAGGGCAAAAGCAGTATTATAAAAATGGTTTAAAAATATTGTTCCAAAAATTGAATATAAAATTGAATAAAAAATGTTTTCAATTATTAAAAAAAAATCCTTTCTTAAAATGATATTTATACCAGTAAAAATTAGAGTTAATGAGACTAAATAAGAGATCAAGCCAATTGATTGAAAAAAAATATCAGAAATATAACTTCCCCTAAAACCCAAAAGATTTCTGATTTCTGTATTCTCAGGAAATATAAAATTTGGGTCATCCGGAGAATATGAAACTAATGAGACAAATAAAAAGATACCAGCAGATAATATCAGGAAACCAAATATTTCTGTTAGCCTTTTAGCAATAAAAATAAGAGTTATATTAACAATTTTTTTTACGTTCATATTAAGTGAATCAAATTTATCACTTTGTATCATCTAATTTTTCTTGTTAAAATTAAATTTATTATGAAAGTCTGTATATTGGGTGATAACCTTACTAGCTTAGCTGTGGCAAAAGCCTTAGTTAAAAAAGAGATATTTGTTGATTTATTTAATAAGAAAAAAAACACTAAAATAGATACTAATCGTACAATTGGAATTTCAAAATCAAATATTGATTATTTTAATAGGGAAATATCAAATATTAAAAAAATGTTGTGGCCAATTAAAAAAATAAAAATTTTTACAGAAAACTCTAACAATAAAGAAATTTTAAAATTCGAGGATCAAAAGAACAATCTCTTTTCAATCTTACAGAATCAAAAAATATTTAATCAACTAACTATTGAACTTAAAAAGAATAAATTTTTTAAATCCAAAAAATATGTAAAATATAAAAAATCTGTTAATTTAGGTTACAATTTGATAATCAATTGTGACACCGGAAATGAAATAACAAAAAAATATTTTTCAAAAAAATTTGAAAAAAAATACAATAGTATTGCATTCACAACAATTATAGATCATAAAAAATTATCATTTAATAATGAAGCAACACAGATTTTTACAAATGATGGCCCGATAGCATTTTTGCCAATATCGAAAGACAAGACTTCAATTGTTTATTCTGCAAGAATAAAAAAAAATAAAACTGAATTAGAAATTAACAAAATAATTAATAAGTTTAATCCAAAATATGAAATTAAGAAAATTCATAAGATTTCAAAATTTGAATTAAAATCAATAAATTTGAGGGAATATTATAAAGATAACATTTTAGCTTTTGGAGATTTGTTACATAAACTTCATCCTTTAGCTGGTCAAGGTTTTAATATGTCAATTAGAGATATTAAGGAATTTTTAAAAATAGTTGATTATAAAATAAAGCTTGGTTTACCTATAGATCAAAGTGTATGTGTTGAATTTCAGAATAATGTAAAAAGTAAAAATTTTGTTTTTTCGGAAGGAATTAATTTTATCTATGAATATTTTAATTCTGAAAATAAGATCGGAGAGGATTTAATTGACTCAACAGCTAGATTAATTGGACAGAATAAAATATTAAACAAATATTTTAAAAATATCGCTGATATGGGTTTACAAAATTAATTTATTGAAGAGTGGTATTATCAAATTGATCGTAAGTATAAGTGTTTAAAATTTCAGAAATTTTTGTTTTTCTAATTTCTAGATTTTTAGCTTCTAATAAAACTTGTTTTTCCTCCAGACTAAATGGTGATGTCATCGCTAGAGCGTTTATTGTTTCGTCTAAACTTTGTTTTTCTAGAGCTTTCCAATTAATGATAAATCCTCTTTTTTCAAATAAAGTTTTTAAATCTTTGAAAATAAGTTCCAAATCAGAAAATTTTAAGTTTTCTTTTTTTTCTTCTAAATCATCTAAAAAATTCTCAAAATTTATCTCAAATTCTCTATACTTTTTATTTGAATCTATTTCTTTTTTGATTTCAAATCTAATTACACCCTTTAGGTCAATTAAATATCTTCCATCATCAGCTTCTTTGAAGCTTGTAATTTTACCTAAACAACCAACTTTATGAAGTGAAGGTAATTTATTATCATCGAAATTCTTTGTGATTTTTGGTTGAACCATGCCTATAAACTTATCTGCTTTCATACTATCATTGACCATATCTATATATCTTGGTTCAAAAATGTTTAAAGGCACTGTAGTTTTAGGAAAAATTATAAAATTACTGAGCGGAAAAACAGGTATAGTTTTTGGAAGTTTCATAATTTATTAAATATATATTAATAATATAAAAATAATTAAAAGATAAAAATATGATAATTTGGCTCGCTTCTTATCCTAAAAATGGAAACACATGGTTAAGATCGTTGATAAGTGCTTATTATTATACAAAAGACGGCATTTTTCTTGGTGATAATCATTTAAAGAATATTCAACAGTTTCCTGTAAAAAAATATTTAGAAAGTTTTGATTATGATTTATCAATACCAGGAGATACTTCGAGATTATGGGTCTTAGCGCAAGAAAAAATTAATGAAGACCGAAGGATAAAATTTTTCAAGACACATAATGCTTTAGTGAAATTGGGAAATTATGATTTTACAAATCGAGCTAATTCACTTGGTGGAATTTATATAGTAAGAGATCCTAGAAATGTTTTAGACTCCATGTCCAGACATTTTCAAATCGATCACGATAAAGCTTTAGAAGTGATGCAAGATAAAAAAAACTTTACTTATGATTTTAAGAAGAAAAAGGATTATAGTGATTATCAATTTATAAGTTCTTGGGAATTAAATTATCAATCTTGGAAAAATAACAACTTATTACCAACAAAATTTTTAAAATATGAAGATTTATTGTCAGAAACTTTTTTTGTATTTAAAGAGATAATAGAATTCATAAATAAACTAACAAATGATAAAAGTGGATTCAGTAGGGAAAAAGCTAAAAACGCTGTTAACACTACTTCTTTTGAAAACTTAAAAAAAATAGAAGAAACAAATGGGTTTAGTGAGTCTATTATCTCACGAGAAGAAAAAAAAAAGATACCTTTTTTCCATTTAGGTCCAAAGAATAATTGGCAAGAAAACTTTGATAAAGAATTTGTTAAGAAATTAAATAATATTTTTAAAAAGAATTTAATTGAATTAGATTATAAATAACTTAATTTCTTGAAATAATAATTTACTTTCTCTATATTAAATTATATTGCGGGCATAGCTCAGTGGTAGAGCGTCTCGTTGCCAACGAGAAGGTCGAGGGTTCGACCCCCTTTGCCCGCTCCAAAATTTAAATTGTCTGTAAATGAATATTGAAAATATATTTAATGACATAAGTTTCAAAGTTAGTCCAAAAGATGATTATAGATCTTCTTATAAATTTAGATTTATGAAATCTTTTTATAAAATTTTTAAAAAAGAAAAAAATTACGTTTTTGATAATTGTATTATAAACAAAGAAAAGATTGATTTAGATTTAAGAAAAGAATTAATTAAGATAGATAGCATGTCAACATACGCTATTGGATACTTGATAAACAGAATATGTAAAAATTTATCTAAAAATCAGGTTTACTTAAATATTGGATGTTGGAAAGGCTTTTCCTTAGTTGCAGGGATGATTAATACCCAATGTAAAGTAATTGGTGTTGATAATTTTTCTCAATTTACAGGACCAAAAAATGATTTCATTAAAAATTTTGAAAATTCAAAAAAAAGTAATCATTTTTTTTTTGAGCAAGATTATGAAAAATATTTTGAGTCTTTAGACCATACCAAAGATAAATTTGATTTTTATTTTTATGACGGAGAACATTCTTATAATAATCAATTTAAAAATTTAGAAATAGCTGACAAATTCTTAAATATTGGTTCTGTAGTATTAATTGATGACATAAACTTTGATGAAGTCTATGAGGGTACATTAGACTTTATAAACAAAACTAAATCTAACTTTAAAATCATAAAAGAGATAAAAACTGCTAATAACCATTGTCACCCAAGTTTTTGGAATGGAATAATGATATTAAAAAAAGTATAATTTTTATTTATGAGTGATTTATTAGAAAAAAAATGTGTTCCTTGTGAGGGTGGTGTTAAGGCTTTTGATATTTCTGAAATTCATAAATATCAAAAAAAAGTAGATGGCTGGGAAATTGTTCAAAATGATAAAAAAGTTTATCTTTTGGAAAAAAAATTTGAGTTTAAAAATTTTATAGAAAGTCAAAAATTTGTAAATGAGGTAGGAAGAGTCTCAGAGAACGAGGGGCATCATCCAGATATTATGTTTGGATGGGGATATGCTAGGATTAATATTACAACTCATGCTATCGAAGGTTTATCTGAAAACGATTTTATATTAGCTGCTAAAATTGATAAAATTATTAATGTCTAAAATGACGAGTTTTCGAAAAAATCAAAACAGTATTTGTTTCGTTAGCAAATTTTATAATTTCCTTATCTCTTATTGATCCAGCAGGCTGAACTATTGCACTAACTCCTGACTGAACTAGTTTTTCTACCCCATCAACAAATGGAAAAAAAGCATCTGATGCAGCTACAATATCATTTTTGATTTTTGAAAACTTGTTCATTTTGTCTACTGCAATCTTACAGCTGTCCAATCTACTGGGTTGTCCTGATCCAATGCCAATAGTAGATTTATTACTAGCAAGAACGATTGCATTTGATTTTGTATATCGACAAACATTAAATGCAAACATTAAATTATCAAGCTGAGATTTACTTGGTTGTTTTTTTGAAACAATTCTAAAATCTTTTTTTGAAAAAATCTTTTTATCTTCTGATTGCATAAGTGTAAAATTATCTAAAGAGTTGAATTTCCATACTTCACTGAATGAAATTTTTGAGGAATCTATCAGCCTAAGATTTTTTTTTGATTTTAATATTTTAAGAGCCTTTTTATCAAAACCATTGGCCACAATTACTTCAAGAAAAATTTTATTTAGCATAAAAGCGAGTTTTTGAGTGACCTTATAGTTACATGAAACGATACCACCAAATGCACTTATTGGATCGGTTTCTAAGGCAGATTTATAACTTTCTAAATTATTTTTTAAAGCCGAGACGCCACAAGGGTTTCCGTGTTTGACAATAACTGTACCAGTATTTTTTGGTAGTGATTTTGAAATGGTAAGTGCAGCAAAAATATCACTGTAATTATTATAACTTAAAGTTTTTCCATGTATTTGTTCTAATTTATTTTTTATGTTTTGAGAATAAAAGGCACCTAATTGGTGGGGATTTTCTCCATATCTAAGTTTTTCTACTAAATTAGTATAAAGAATTTTTCTTTTAGGGAAATTAATATTGTAAAACTTATTAAAATAATTAGAAATTACAGCATCATAATACGCAGTCTCACCAAATGCTAATCTAGACATTTTTTCTCTAAATTTAAGTGAAGTGCTACCTTTGTTTTTCTTTAATTCATTTATAAGTTCTGAATAATGATCAACAGATGTTATTACAGTCACATCATTATAATTTTTTGCAGCAGCTCTAACCATAGTTGGCCCGCCAACATCAATATTTTCTATTATTTTTGAATGATTCTTAGTTTGTTCAATTGTTTTTTCAAATGGATAGAAATTAACTATTACTAAATCAATATTCTCAAAATTATTTTTTTTAATATCACTAGAGTGAGATTTGTTACTCCTTTTGTTTAAAATTCCAGCATGTATTTTTGGGTGTAAAGTTTTGACTCTTCCATTAAGTATTTCCTTAAATCCTGTAAAATCTGAAACATCTAAACATTTGAATTTAAGTTTCTTAATTGCTTTAAATGTTCCACCAGAACTAATCATTTTGATATTATTTCTACTCAATTCTTGTAATAAAGGCTTAAGATTAGATTTATCAGATAATGATATTAAAGCTGATCTAATTTTTTTCATTATATCTTTTTAATTTCCCATCTAACGTTCTCTTCATTATTATTTAATATTCCAGATATAAAAATATTTTGGTTCTCAATATATGAATTTTTATTACCGAAGTATAATCCATTATCAATATTAATTTCATAATTATCACAAGTAAATTTCCAACCCTCATCTTCCAATTCTATTAAAATGGATTTATTATCTTGAGTTTTCATTAATTTAATATTTGGTTCTAAATGAAATCGAATATCAAACTTTAAATTATGATTATTTTTTTTTCTAATAATCTTATCATTTCCAACAAATTTCATTTGCTCAGGAAAAAATTCAATATTTCTCTCATGAATTGATTTAAATTTTTTCAAATATCCATCATGAGCAGCATTGATTTTCCAATAATTTTTCTCACACACAGAATTTCTTTGAGTAATTTTTAAACCTGTTTTTAAAATCAACTCATCTTTCTTTTTTGTAAATTTGCATGAGGAATTATCGTCAATTATTAATGTACTGTGTACGGCAGAAGATTTTGATATCTCATTAAGGTTTTGATTATTTTTTTTGTAATAACCACAATTAGTTATAAGCTTTCTTCCATTTGAAATTATTTCAAATGAAAGAGCACCCGATTGATAATCGTGAGTATACTTGGAATTCGGTGAAGATCCTGCATCCATTGCTAAACAAATTTTTTTGTTTTTTAAGATAATATATCCACCATAATCTTTGTTTTCATTTTTAAATTTATAACCAAGCCTCTTAAGATAATTATCTAAATCATAAGTATTAGAATTATTATTCCCATTAAACAAAAGATCTGTAGCTATATTTTGTCTTATAAAAGCATAACCTTGTCCAAAGTAATAAATATTTTCTTCTATGTGATCTGGAACTTCAACTTGAGCTTCTTTAAACCATTCTCTTATAAGAACAAAATATTTTAAAAAAAAAATTAACTGTTTTATATTTCTTGATCTTGTAAAACCTTGATTATCTATTGAGGAGACAGTAATTTTCTTTAGAAAACTTAATCCAATCTCTAAATAGTTTTTATTAATTTTGTAACATAGTCCTGTTAGAATTATTGCTGTGCAACCAATTACTTTATTTTCTAAATCTTTAGAGTTTTTTATCTCATTTAATAAATGATTAGTTTGTTTTTGAATCATGTGATCAAATATTGATCTATATTCTTTATCATTATCGTCATAAGTAAGCTGGTGATTAGATAGACAAGAGATAATACGTTTAGCAGTCATATCAAATTCCCAACTTTCTTTTTTGAAGTGACTATTATTGTTTATCCAATTAGTTATAACTTTTTTCACAGAATTTTTTGAGGATTTAAGGTCAAGACTAAACAACCAAAAAAAATTATTCAATTTTTTAAAATCTCTAGATTTAATTTGATTATTCCAAACTGTCTCTAGTTCAAAATCCTCAATTTTATATTTTTTGTTTTGGTATTTGATTATTGATGAAAGTAAGTGAGGACTTGGTTTGTATATGAACTCATTATCAAAAGTTTTAGAGATTTTCTTTTCGTAGAAACTCGAATTTTGGTAAATATTTCTGAATTTTTTTTTTATTATGTCTGTAAACTCACTTAAGGTTTCAAAAAATCCATCTAACAGCATTCTACACTTCTTTAAGTGTTTCTATATTTTTTTTAATGTTTCCGTTGTTTTCTTTAAATATTGTAGTTCCTGATACAAGAATATTTGCACCTGCATTTATTACATCCTTTGAATTAGAAAAATTTATCCCACCATCCACTTCAATATCGTATTTATAATTTTTATCATCTTTAAGTTTTTTTAATAATTCAATTTTTTTAATAACTTCAGGAATAAATTTCTGACCTCCAAAACCTGGATGTACACTCATGACTAAAATCAAATCTACATTTTCTAATTCATTTTCTATTATGTTGACCTCAGTATTTGGATTTAGAGAAATACCAACCTTTTTTTTAAAACTTTTAATATGTTTTATTGACTCTGCCAAATTATCAGTAGCTTCCGGGTGTATAGTAATTATATCAGCTCCTGCATCTGCAAAATCCTTTATATATTTGTGAACAGGTGAAATCATTAAATGCACATCAAAAGTTAATTCTGAATATTTTCTAAGAGCCTTAATGACTGGAGGTCCAATAGTTAAATTGGGAACGAAATGACCATCCATTACATCAACATGTATCATATCGGCTCCCGCATCCTCGAGTCTCTTAATTTCATTTCCTAATTGACTAAAGTCAGCAGATAATATCGAAGGAGAAATTTGTATTTTTTTCATTGGTTATCAAATTAACTAGTACCAAATTTTAAAATCTAATTTAATTAAAAAATTGATAAATTTGTCTTGAAATCTCACTTTCTAATGGAAATGATAACATACCCATCACTGAGTATCCTAAAACCCAAGGCATAAAGTAAAACCTTATCATGAAGAAAAACCAAGCGACATAAAGAGGTACGATTGGTTGTATGATAAAAGATGGAGTTATGGGTTTGAATAAGTTGATCAAAGGATTGGTAAATTTAACAAAGACCCTCATGAAAAAAAATTGAGAATCCTCCCTTTGAAAAATATTCATTGCAACCCTTCCAATCAAAGTCCACATGATTACCCCAAGAATATAGTCAATTATATATACTAAAGGATGAAAGTTAGCCGACATTAAGAAATTTATATTGGAAAAAGATCGAAATTAAAAGGGGCGAAATTAATCGCCCCTTAAAAAGATTATTTAGTGTTGTTTGCCAAGGATCGATTTACCAGCTGGTACACGAACCTCATCAACCATTTTCTGCGTTGCAGCGTTTGGTGCTTGAGTCATTAAACTCACTACAACCATTGCTACTAAGCTGACAGCTGAACCGAAGATACCAAACGTTAACTGAGTAATACCTAAGAATCCACTTCCGCCTGTTCTTACCCAAATTAGGTAAGCAGCACCAGAAACTAATCCTAAGAACATACCAGCAATAGCACCCTCTTTGTTAGCTCTCTTCCACCATACACCAAGTACAAGTGGGAAGAATAGTCCTGACATCGCAAAGTCAAAAGCCCAGATTACTGAACCTAAGATACCTTGGATCTCAAGAGCTGCGATTGTTGCTCCTGCAAAACCAATTACTACAAGTAATACCCTTGCAACAACTAGTCTCTTCGCAGTCTCAGCTTTTGGATCGATGATCTTATAGTAAACATCGTGTGAGATTGCGTTTGCAATTGCTAAAATCAAACCATCGGCTGTTGACATGGCAGCAGCCATACCTCCAGCAGCAACCAGACCTGAGATTACATATGGTAATCCAGCTATTTCTGGAGTTGCTAACACAACGGCTTTACCACCCATGAAAAACTCGTTTAATTCAAGAGTTCCATTTCCGTTAAAGTCGCTTACAAACATTAAGTTTGCTTGGTTCCAGTTTTGATACCAATCTATCGATTGAACTTCAGCTATTGATTTACCGATAATACCTGTTGGTAGTGACGGATCAATCAATGACAACTTAGATAGTGTCGCTAACATTGGAGCAGAAGAATAAAGTAGGAAGATAAAGAATAATGACCAACCTACTGATTTTCTAGCTGCTTTTACACTTGGAGTAGTAAAATATCTCATCATAACGTGAGGCAATGAAGCTGTTCCCATCATCATCGCTAACGCTAATGAAATAAATGCCCAAGGTGTTGCGTTCACCGCTGAGTGAGCTTTAGTTATTCCAGCCAAACCTTTTGGCACTTCTTTTAGATTTTCAGCAGAGTTTTTAACAAAACCAAACTGAGCCTCTAATTCAGCTATTCTAGAAACTTCATCAGCTAACATGAAGTGAGGGAAGAAACCCGCACCCATTTTGTTACTGATCCAGAATACTGGTAATAAGTAAGCTATGATTAGTACGATATACTGAGCTACCTGTGTCCAAGTTACCCCTCTCATACCACCAAGCATTGAACAAAGTAAGATACTTACAAGTCCAACGTATACAGCGTATTGGAATGGAATATCAAGTGCAACAGATGCAATTGTACCTGTGGCGTTAATTTGTGCAGTCACGTAAGTAAATGAAGCAACAGTTAATACCACTACCGCCATAAATCTACTTAAATTACCACCGTATCTTGTTCCTATAAAATCTGGAACTGTGTAACAGCCAAATTTTCTTAGGTATGGTGCTAATAGTGATGCAACTAATACATATCCACCAGTCCAACCTACAAGTAGTGCCATATAACCGTAACCTTTAAAGTAAATACCACCTGCCATTGCAACGAATGATGCACCAGACATCCAGTCTGCTGCTGTCGCCATTCCGTTGAACACGGTTGGTACTTGTCTTCCAGCTACGTAATACGCATCAGCTTGAGCTGTACGTGATAGATAACCAATTATAGCATAGATGGCTACCGTGAAGGCAACGAAACAAATACCAATTGTTTTCGCTGTCATACCCATCTGCTCGGCAATTGACATAATGATTATGAAAGCTAAAAAACCACCTGTATAGATTCCATAAACCTTAGGTAAATTGTCTATAAAATTACCTTTTATCATTAGTCATCTCCTCTTTCACTGAAGCCGAACTCTTCATCAATTTTTTCTTGCCTGTTCGCAAACCAGAAAATCAGTAATACGAAAATTCCAAGAGAACCTTGACATGTGAACCAATAAGTTAACGGATAACCAAATGGTCCCGTAACTTCGTTCATTTCAGCCCCGAATAGGAAGATGCCAATTGAGAAAACAAACCAAATTGCTAACGTCATCATTAGCAAACCCTTGGATTTTTCCCAGTGTTGTTCTTGTTTTGACATTTATACCTCTCTCTTTTTAGTTATAACTGGCCAAAACCATAACCATTATGAAATAGATTTAAAGTGTTAAAATTGGTAAATTTACTAGCCTTTTCTAGTTATAAGTGTCAAAAATAGGGCTTTTTATGGGGAAATACAAATTAACATGGAGAGACTTAACTTGGCATGATTTCAAGACTTATCTTTTCGCCATGTTCAAAGCTTTCATTCCAAAGGGAAAAATTAGCAATTTGGATGAACTTGAAATTTTTATTCAAACAAAATCTGCCTGGGTGAGTCAGGTTACTCTTTACGGTTATCTTAAAACGAGGATGGGAACTAGGTACGTTCTTCATTTCGAAAATGATACTTTTATGGACTCAGTAAACTTGGCTAAGTGGAATATTTATTCAGTTGCTCTTCAAGATCTTACATTGTTTACATTTTCAAAATTGAAAGCGAATTTTAATTACCAAGATACAGAGAAAGCAAAGGAAATTTTTTTAAAAATTTTAGATGATGAAACTTCTAATAAGATGCCAATTGATATTATAGAAAATGCAAAAAAAAGTTTTGATGAAAGAATACAAAATATTAATTGGGATGATCATCATAATGATTTACCATTCAATCCTAGCGCTTTATCATTATACAAGTGGGCCCCAATCGCAGAAGATTTAAAAACTTTAGATCGCAAAATAGTTCTAAACTCAGTTATTTTAAAATGGGATGTTGTAAAAAAAGAATTTAATGAAAGAATAAAATTTTAGATATTTTTTCTATTTTCAACTAAACTATCGACCACACCAGGATCAGCAAGAGTAGTTGTATCACCTAATTGTCCATGTTCATTTGCTGCAATTTTTCTTAAAATTCTTCTCATGATTTTTCCAGATCTTGTTTTTGGAAGCCCCGGGGTAAAATGAATTAGATCTGGTGTTGCCAAAGGTCCTATTTGTTTTCTTACCCAAAGTTTTAATTCTCTATCCAAATCACCTGTTTCACTTTCTCCAGCGTTTAAAGTTACATAACAGTACAATCCATTTCCTTTGATATCATGAGGATATCCAACCACTGCAGCTTCAGCTACTTTAGGATGTGCAACGAATGCACTTTCAATCTCAGCAGTACCAAGATTGTGCCCCGAAACGATAATTACATCATCAACTCTACCAGTTATCCAATAGTAACCATCTTTATCTCTTTTACATCCATCTCCAGTGAAATATTTTCCATCAAATTGAGAAAAATATGTATCAATAAATCTTTGATGGTCACCGTATACCGTTCTCATCTGACCAGGCCAAGATTGAGCTATACAAAGTCTACCTTCACCCTCACCTTTTATTTCTTTACCGTCTTTATTCACTAGCACTGGTTTAATTCCGTAAAAAGGTTTTGTTGCTGATCCAGGTTTAAGCGGAATAGCTCCAGTTTGTGGTGCTATAAGAATTCCTCCTGTCTCTGTTTGCCACCATGTATCTACTATTGGACATTTTGAATTACCAACAGTTTTGTAATACCACATCCATGCCTCTGGATTTATGGGTTCACCAACAGTTCCTAGTAGTTTTAAAGATTTTCTTGAAGTTTTATTAACTGGGCCATCACCCTCTCTCATTAAGGCCCTTATGGCTGTTGGTGCCGTATAAAAAGTATTTACTTTGTATTTATCTACTATCTGCCACCATCTCGAGCTATCTGGATAATTTGGAACACCTTCAAACATAATAGTAGTAGCACCATTTGCTAACGGCCCATAAATTATATAACTATGACCTGTGACCCACCCAATATCTGCTGTGCACCAATAAATATCATTTGGTTTATAATTAAAAATATATTGATGAGTCATGGAAGCATAAACCATATATCCACCAGTAGTATGCAAAACTCCTTTCGGTTTTCCAGTTGAACCAGATGTGTAAAGAATAAACAAAGGATCTTCCGCACTCATTTCTTCAGGTTCACAATGATTTGGAACATCTTTAATTAAGTCGTGATACCAAACATCTCGACCTTGATCCCAGTACACGTAATTACCAGTTCTCTTTACTACAATACATTTTTTAACATCTGGACAATTAGATAAAGCTTCATCTGTTGTCGCTTTTAAAGGAATAGTTTTACCCCCTCTTACTCCTTCATCAGCTGTAATTATGTATTCGGATTTACAATCATTAACTCTTCCTGAAATTGATTCTGCAGAGAAACCACCAAAAATTATTGAGTGTACGGCACCTATCCTTGCACAAGCCAACATCAAGATCGCTAATTCAGGTATCATCGTCAGATAAATAGTAACACGATCACCTTTTTGTATTCCAAGTTTTTTAAGACCATTTGCAGCCTTTGAAACCTTTTGATGTAATTGTTTATAAGAAATTTTTTGAGTGTCTTTAGGATCATCTCCTACCCAAATAATTGCAGTTTTGTCTTTTTTATCTTTTAAATGACGATCAATGCAATTAGCAGATGCATTTAAAGTGCCATCTTCAAACCATTTAATTCTAACTTCGTCTTTACTATATTTAACATCTTTAATTTTTTTGTAAGGTTTTATCCAAGTAATTCTCTTTCCTTCCTTTTTCCAAAATGAATTATTATTTTTAATAGAATCAGAATATTTTTTTTGATACTGAGCTTTATTCGCTAAACTTCTTTTCACCCATTCAGGTTTAGTTTTAATAATTTGCTCATTAGATGATATTTTATCAATATTTTTCTTTTTAGATCTTTTGACAGAAGCTCTTTTTGTTTTTGAAACTCTTTTTATTTTTCTTCTTTTTTTAGAATATTTTTTTTTCTTTACCTTTTTAGCTTTTTTCTTTTTTGATTTCTTTTTTTTTGGCATATTTTTTTTTAATATTTACTCATTTTATTTAAAAGCTTCCAGCTTTTAGAGTCAATAGGCATTACAGATAATCTACTTTGTTTAATTAAAGATAAATGGCTTAAATCCTTGTTTTTTTTAATCTCATCTAAAGATACAGGATTATCAAGTTTTTTTAAAAATTTAACAGTCACTGCAACAAATCTTCCTGATTTGTCTGTTTTATCAATGTAATGCTCTTTAACAACTTCTACAATTCCAACTATTTCTTTACCAATATTTGAGTGATAAAAAAAACATTGATCACCCTTTTTCATAGTTTTTAAATTCTTAGCTGCTTGATAGTTTCTTACACCATCCCAAGGCGCACCTTTTACACCAGCTTTTCTTTGCTGATCAATTGACCAAACATCAGGTTCTGATTTAAGTAACCAATATTGCATTATAATTTTACTCCTGCTCCCTTTAAAAAATTAGCGTTTTCATCCAATGGCCATCTTGGTTTTGCTGGATAATCTAAATGATTGAATTGTTTTAATTTAAATTTTTCTAAACCTACCATTCCTATCATTGCTGCATTATCACCACAGAGTTCTATTGGAGGAAATATGCTTTCATAACTTTTTTCTTTACATAGATTAATTAACATTGATCTAATTTCTTTGTTAGCTGCAACACCACCAGCGACAACAAAAATTTTTTTTTTCAAGTTATTTTGTTTTTCGAACTCTAAAAAAGCAGTTTTTGTTTTCTTATAGAGGATTTCTATTATAGTTTTTTGAAAAGAGGCTGCTAAATCAAATTTCTCTTGTTGTGTTTTTATTTTTTTTGATATTTTTAAAACTGCTGTCTTCAAGCCTGCAAATGATAAGTTACAACCCCCTCTGTTAATAATTGGCTTTGGCAGCTCATATCTTTCAGGATTTCCTTTATCAGCAAAAACTTCAATTTTGGGTCCTCCCGGAAATTCTATTCCTAATAATTTTGCAGTTTTATCAAATGCTTCTCCTAAAGCATCATCTATAGTAGTGCCCAATCTTTTGTAATCTCCGAGCCCTTGAACATTTAAAAATTGAGAATGTCCACCTGAAATTAACAAAAATAAATACGGATAATCTAATCCTGAATTTAATCTAGGACTTAAAGCATGACCTTCTAAATGATTTACAGCAATAAATGGTTTCTTAATTAAATTTGCAAAAGTTTTACCAAAACTTAATCCAACTGATAAACAAACGACCAGTCCTGGTCCGGCAGTTGCAGCAACTGCATCTATTTCTTCTATTTTTTTTCCACTTTCATCTAAAGCCTTTTGAACGATCCAATCAATTTTTTCTAAATGGGATCTTGCAGCAAGTTCAGGAACCACTCCACCAAAATTTTTATGCACTTCCGTTTGGCTAGAAATAACATTAGAGAGAATTATTGGTATTCCTTGGTCATTTTCCGAAATTAAAGATGCTGCAGTTTCATCACAGCTGGTTTCTATTCCAAGAATTAGGGGTTTTTTATTCATTCAAATAGTTTTTAATAATTGTACAATCCCAATACAAGTAAGAAATGATTTTTTTATGAAAAAGAAAATAAGAATTGGATCTCGAGGAAGTAAACTAGCATTGTTATATGCTCAAAAAGTAAAAGAGAGAATTATTGAGATAACTGATTTGATCGATCAAGATATAAATATTGAAAAAATTTCTACTAAAGGTGATGAGATACAAGATATAAGATTATCTGATGTTGGTGGCAAAGGTTTGTTTTCAAGTAGCATTGAACAGGAACTTCAAAACAATAATATTGATATAGCTGTTCACGCGCTTAAAGACATGCCAGCAATTGAGACCAAGGGTCTTTTAACAGATACATTTCTTGAAAGAACAGATGCAAGAGAAATTATAATAATTAATGGGAAGAAAAAATTCAAAGACTTAAAACAAAATGCTGTTATTGGAACATCTTCTTATAGACGTCAATTTCAAATTAAAAAAATTAGACCAGATGTTACTTGTAAACTTATAAGAGGGAACGTTGATACTAGAATTAAAAAATTAATGGATGGTGAGTACGATGCAATAATTTTATCTTATGCTGGAGTAAAATATTTAAAATTAGAAGATAAAATTTCTGAAATCTTTTCTGTTGAGGAAATAATTCCAAGTGCAGGTCAAGGTATAATTGCTATACAGTGTAGAGAAAATGATAAAGATATAATTAGAATGTTAAAAAAAATTAATCATCAAGAGACTTATAAAAGAGCTCATGCTGAGAGAAATATTCTAAAAATTTTAGAAGGAGATTGCGAAACGGCCATCGGTATTCATTCTAAAATAGATGAAAATAGAATTACAGTCGAAGCAGAGCTTTTTTCATTAGATGGCTCACAAAGATTTTATGAAAAAAAATCTGACAGTTCAGAAAATTTTAGAGAACTTGGAAACGAAATAGGTCAAATTTTAAAAATAAAATCGAATAACTCTTATAAGAAATAAAATGCATATTTTATTAACTAGACCTCTAGAAGATTGTTCTGAAATGATCATTAAGTTTCAGTCTCTTGGTCATAAAGTTTCACATCTACCTTTATTATCTATTAAAAAAATTCTTCATGAAAAAATAAATCTTTCAGAATTTAAAGGTATTATTTTTACAAGCTCTAATGCAGTAAGATTTTTAAATTTAAATGGGTTAGATAAAAACATAAAATGTTTTTGTGTAGGAAATGCAACAGAAAAAGAAGCAAGAGGTCAAGGTTTCTCTAATACAATTGCTGCAGAAGGAAATGTTCTTAATTTAAAAGAATTAATATTACAGAATTTTGATAAGACAGAAGGTAAATTAATTTATGTAAGTGGAGAAAACATTTCAGTAGATCTTGATAATCAACTTCAAAATGAGGGATATGATATTAAAAGATTAATAAATTATGAAACTGTACATAATGAAAAATTTGATGATGATTTTATCAATAGGTTAAAACTTGATATGCCTGATATGGTTTATGTTTATTCTCAAAATAGTGCATCTAGTCTTTTAAAGTTTATAAAACTTAATCAACTTGAGGGTCTTTGGATGAGTACTAATTTGATGTGTATAGGTGAAAAAACATCAGCTAAATTAAATGAAATTAAGTGGAAAAAGATATTTCTTTTTAATCCTGGAGAAGAGGAATTTTTGTTATATAAAATTTAACTATGGAAATAATAAATAATTTTTCTGAAGTCTTTTTATCAGTATGGAATAGAGGGATATTAGGTGTAGATATTTTTCAAATACTAATTGGTATTGGAATATTTTTGATATTTTTAATATTTAGAGGATTGATTAGTAAACTTATTATTAAAAAATTAGAAATAATTTCCAAAAGAACAACTAATAAATTAGACGACACTTTTGTTTCTGCATTAATAGGACCTGCAAGATTTTTACCAATTGTCTTGGGTTTTTTTATAGCAAGTTATTACATGACTTTTTCAATAGAAGGTAGAGAAGTTGTCGACACAATAAATAGAACTTTGATAACAATTTTAATTTTTTGGGTGATACATCAAATTATCGAACCTGTGTCTTATATTTTAAGTGGACTTGATAAGCTTTTAACAAGAGAGTTGATTGGGTGGATCATTAAATCCTTAAAAATACTTATTTTTATTTTAGGTTTAGCTGCAGTTTTAGAATTGTGGGGAATAAAGATAGGACCAATTATTGCAGGTCTTGGTTTATTTGGTGTTGCAGTAGCTTTAGGTGCTCAAGATTTATTTAAAAATTTGATTTCAGGTATTTTAGTTTTAGTTGAAAAAAGATTTAAAATCGGTGATTGGATACTAGTAGAAGGGATTATAGAGGGCATTGTTGAAAAAATTGGGTTTAGATCAACAACAATCAGAAAGTTTGATAAATCACTAGCAATTATTCCTAACTTTCAATTTGCTGAAAATGCAGTTGTAAATGTAAGCGAAACTTCAAATTGGCTAATAAGTTGGATTATAACTCTTCAATATGACACAACGGTTGATCAATTAAAAACTATAAGAAATGAAATCGAGGATCACATTCAAAAAAGTGAAGACTTTAACACAAGCATAGGAATTGCTGTGAGAGTTGATAAATTTTCAGATAGTTCAATTGATATGTATGTTCGTTGTTTTACTAAATCAGATAGTTGGAATGAGTGGTTATCAGTAAAAGAGAAATTGGCAATTGAAATAAAAAAGATTGTTGAAAAAAATAAGGCATCTTTTGCATTCCCTAGTTCTTCTATTTACATAGAAAAAAAATGATAGCTATTTTTTATTTAGCTTTACAAATATTAAAGCTTTATTCTTACGTAGTAATAGCGAATGTAATTGTAAGCTGGTTAGTTGCCTTTAATGTTTTAAACACACAAAATAGACTTGTTTATTCAATTTTAGAATTAACATATCGTCTAACAGATCCTATACTTAATAAAATTAGACGTTTTTTACCTAATTTAGGATCCTTAGATATCTCACCCATTATATTACTTCTATTGATTTGGTTTATAGAAATGTGTATGAAGCTCTACATCGCACCATTGATATTTTAAAACTTATGATTTTAATCGACGGAAAAAAAGCAGCAGCTGAATTAAGAGAAGAACTCAAGCAAGAAGTGACTGAGTTAAAAAACAAATTTAATAAAGTGCCAGGTTTAACAGTTATTTTGATAGGAGATCTTACACCTAGTCAAATATATGTAAGAAATAAAGAAAAATCAGCAAAAGAGGTTGGTCTAAAGTCAGAGGTTATTAAATATCCAGACTCTGTGGAAGAAAAAGTTATTTTGGACAAGATTAATGATCTAAATAAAGATAAGAGCGTTTCAGGAATTTTAGTTCAGCTACCTCTGCCAAAACATATAGATAAACAAAAAATTATTGAGGCAATCCATCCATCCAAAGACGTTGATGGATTTCATCCTATGAATGTTGGAAACCTTTCTTCAGGTTATGAAAGTTCTGTGCCGTGCACTCCTTTAGGATGTTATCTTTTAATTAAAAAAATTGAGCCAAACCTAAGTGGAAAAAAAGCTGTTGTAGTTGGAAGATCTAATCTAAATGGAAAACCAATGACACAACTTCTTTTGAAAGAAAATTGCACGGTAACAATTACCCATTCAAAAACAAAAGATCTCAAGGCCGAATGTTTAGAAGCAGATATTATTATTGCAGCAGTCGGTATTCCTGAGCTTGTAAAAGGAGATTGGGTTAAAAAAGATACAATTGTAATTGATGTTGGAATTAATAAAACCGATAAAGGTATTGTTGGTGATGTTGCTTTTGATGAAGTTTCAAAAAATGCCAAAGCTTTAACACCTGTTCCAGGTGGAGTAGGTCCAATGACAATCGCTTGTTTATTAAAAAATACTGTAGAGTGTTTCAAAAGATCGCAACTTTAACATTATAATCCACATAATTTTTTTGTTAGTTTAGGTTGTGAAAAAACCAAAGTATCCATATAGAATTGCCATTCTATTATTAATCTTAACAGTTCCTCCAATAGGAGCCACTCAATTAGGCTGGTATTTACATGATCAACAAACAGGGTTTGATTATGGTATGATAGTAGGTACATTTTCAGTAATATATGCAGCGTGGCTTATGTATGAAAAAAATTGGAGAGAAGAGGATGATGATTAAGTAATGGAAAAATTAATTTTCTTTGGACTAGTAATCCCTATTTTATTTTTTGTTTTGTACTTAGGCACAAGAGCTGTCATGAGTGGCGTTAGTGCAAAACAAGCCAATCGAGACAACAAAGATGGGAAAGAAATAGACGAAAATGTTGAAGAGTCAAACACTGATAAATCTTTAAGTGAGGAGTTAGAAAAACTTAATGCGTTAAGAGAAAGTGGTGTATTAACTCAAGAGGAATTTGAAAAAGCAAAAAATAAATTATTAAACAATTAAATTAAGTTGATCTTGTTAAAAGTAATAAAGTTGCCCCAATTATAAATATTAGAATTCCTAGAATCTCTACAAAAGTTATCTTCTCTTTAAAAAAATATTTTGAGGATATGTAACTAAAGAATATTTCGATTTGACCGACAGCTCTGACAAAAGATGCTTGAATTAAAGTGAAAGCAAAAAACCAGGATAATGTAGCTAGAAATCCAGCTAATCCTGTTAAGCAGATTTCAAATTTATTATCATAAAATTTTTTGAATTCTGCCTTTTCAAAAATAATAAGATAAGCACTGACAATTAATGTTTGAATTACTAAAGCAAAGAAAACGGTTGTGAGCGCTTTATCAAAATTAGAGGAAAAATTTTCAAGTGTTAGTGCTGCAGCCCTAAAATAGACAACACTCAGACCCAATAAAAGACCTGCACCTAATCCAATAAGAGTTACTTTTGAAAAAAAATTTTTAAAAAATAATTTATAATCTTTTAAGGAAATAATAATTACCCCAAGTGTTGCAATTATTATCCCAAAAACACCAAGTAAATTTAGTTTATCTTTCAATATGATATATTCAAAAATAGCAATTTGAATAACTTCAGTTTTACTAAGCGAAGTACCGACAACAAAATTTGAAAATCTAAAAAGATATAATAGCGTAATTGTAAATGTAACTTGTAAAATAGAACCTAAAAAAGTAAAAAAAATGAAGTTAGTTTGATTTAAAATATCTGAAACAACATTTAAATCATGAAAAAGAAAAAATAATATACACGCAAAAGGTAAAGCAAAAGCAAATCTTACATATGCTGAGGCAATCAATGATAAATTCTTATTTAATTTTTTTTGTAAAGAGGTTCTTAGATTTTGAAAAAAAGCTGCTAAAATTGTAAATACGACCCAATTCATAATTTTGTCTAGATATAATCTTTTAGTCTAATTAAGTGATTACTTATATCTAAAAAAATTAATTTTTCTCCATTAGCCAGAGAGCGTCTTCCCCTAAAAAGTAAATTTTTCCATTATTTGGATGTACTTGTATATCTCTTATTCTTCCAATTTTATTTTTAAATATGATATCCTCTTTTACATTTGATAAGTCATCAAATATTAATTTTCTCAAAGATTTGTCTTTAAGTGAGGTAATCAAAGCATGTCCATTCCATTCACTAAACTCTTCACCCTTATAAATAGTTATTGCACTTGTTGCTATGGATGGAACCCAATATTGTATCGCTTTTGTAAATCCAGGTTTCCATTTGGGGCCGATAGGAATACCTGAATAGTTTGTTCCTCCCCAACCTAAAATTTTCCATCCATAATTTTCGCCTTTTTTTGCTTCACCAAACCAATCCCCACCTCTTGCTCCATGATTACTCATATAAATTTTTCCATCAAACGGAGATAAAGTAAGACCTTGAGGATTTCTAATACCTATTTGATAAATTTCAGGCAACCAATCTGATTTACCCTGAAATTTTGGATTATCTCTCGGAATACTTCCATCAACATTTATTCTGATTACACTGCCAGGATGTTTTGTGGGATCTTGAGCAATCATTCCTTGGCCTCTTTCACCAGCAGAGGCAAATAGATAATTACCTTTGATCGCTAATCTTGACCCAAAGTGATATCCTGAATCAATAGGCGGGTCCGCTTGAAAAATATTTTTAAATATTAAATCTTTTTTATTAAATTTTGATTTTGCTATTGAGGTACTAGTTTTCCAATTTCCTCTATTTTCGGTATAAGCAATATAGACAAAATCATCTTTAAAAAGAATATCCAATAAACCACCCTGTCCATGCTCTAAATAATTAAGATTGTGATTTAATGAAGAAATTTTATTTGTATTTAGATCTATTAATTTAATTTCCCCACTTTTTTCAGTGATTAATAATTCTGTGTCACTAATAAAAGTAGACCCCCATGGACCTTTTAAATTTACAATCTTTTTAAAGTTTAAATTTTCTGCGAATGAATAACTTATACAAAATATAAACAAAAAAATTGTAACAAGTGATCTTTTCACCTTAAGAAAGTTTTGATCTACCACCATCTACAGCAATGATTTGACCTGTAACCCAAGAACTGTCATCAGTAATAAGAAATTTTGCAAGCGAGGCAGAGTCTTTACCTTCACCTAATCTTTTTAAAGGATGAGCTTTGGCTATTCCATCTGCTAGTGCTTTATTTTTTAACATTGGCTCAGCGATTTTTGAGTTAGTCAAACTAGGCGCAATACAGTTTACTCTTATATTAGGAGCAAATTCTGCAGCTAAAGAAACTGTTAGACCCTCAACAGCAGCTTTTGTAGATGCTATTATTGCATGATTTGTAAAACCTCTTTGAGCGGCAACTGTGGAAAATAAAACTACCGAACCTTTATTTTTTTTTAAATTATCTTGGTAGCCTTTTATAACCTCAACTGCTGAATATAGATTTAGTTTCATACACTTATTAAAATCTTGTTCACTAACCATTCTTAAAGGTTTCAAATCAATTGAACCCACACAATATGCGATGCCTTTTACATCAGAAATATCATTTTTAACCTTATCTACAAATCCATCTTGCAAAACGTCAGCTATTGTAAATGCACAACCTAATTTTTCAGAAACATTTTTAGTTTCACTTTCACTTCTACCAACTAAATGAACTAAATTTCCTGAGTTTACTAATTGTTCAGCCAAACTAGAACCGATTGATCCTGTCGCACCAAAAATAAGATATTTTTCTGACATAAAAAATTTTATTAGTTATATTTAAATATGAAGTTATTTTTTATACTGGGTAATCAATTATTTCCATCAAAATACTTGGACCGCTTCAAAAAAGACCACCTATTTTTTATGGCTGAAGACTACCAGTTATGCACTTATGAAAAACATCATAAAAATAAAATACTTCTTTTCTTATCATCAATGCGTTCGCATGCAGAAACTCTTAAAAAAGATAAGTTTAAATTAGAGTACTTTAGAATTGAGGATAAAGAATTTAAAGACGACTATTTAAAGAAATTAAAAAAAGTAATTACTTCAAAAAAAATAAAAGAAATTTCAAGTTTTGAGATTGAGGACAAATTTTTTGAAAAAAAAATTAATCAATTTCTTAAAAAAGAAAAAATAAAATGGAATGTTGTTCAAACTCCAATGTTTTTAAATTCAAGAGAAGAATTCAAACAATATTTATCTAAATCAAAAAAACCTTTCATGGCAACTTTTTATAAAGATGTCAGAAAAAAATCAGGGATATTAATGGGTTCAGATGGAAACCCAGTTGGAGGTAAATGGAGTTTTGATGAAGATAATAGAAATAAGTTACCAAAAGATATTTCTATTCCAAAGTTTCCTAAAATTAATGAAACAAATCATACAAAAAAATTGAAACCTATTATTGAAAAATTATTTAAAGATCATCCAGGAACAACCAAAAATTTTTGGTTTGCTACAGAGTATGATGATGTAGTCAAATTATTGAATTTTTTCATTAGAGAAAAATCTAATTTATTTGGCGATTACGAAGACGCAGTTGATCAAAAAGATAATATTTTGTTTCACAGCGCTTTAAGTCCATATATTAACCTTGGTCTAATTACACCTGAATTTATAATCAAAAAAGTTTTAGATTTCCATAAGAGTAAAAAAATCAGATTAAATTCTTTAGAAGGCTATGTTCGTCAGGTTATAGGATGGAGAGAATTTATGAGAGGAATTTACCAAAGTTACTCAAATGAAATGGAAACTGGAAACTTTTTTAGACAAAATCGTAAAATGAAAAAGTCGTGGTACGAGGGAACAACAGGTTTACCCCCATTAGATTACGCAATCAATAATGCATTAAATTATGGATGGTCCCATCACATCGAAAGATTAATGATTTTATCAAACATAATGAATCTTTGTGAGATCAAACCTGTGATTGTTTACAAATGGTTTATGGAGATGTTTGTAGACTCCTCTGATTGGGTTATGGTTCCAAATGTCTATGGCATGGGATTATTTAGTGATGGTGGAATTTTTGCAACCAAACCATATATTTGTGGATCAAGTTATTTTATGAAAATGATGGATTTTAAAAAAGGAGAGTGGTGTAACACGATGGATGGACTTTACTGGAGATTTATTGATCGTAATAGAAAGTTTTTTTTAAAAAATCCAAGACTTTCAATGATGGTTAGAATTTTTGATAAAATGAAAGTTGAAAGAAAAAAAATGATTTTAACTGCAGCTAATAAATTTATTAAACAAAATACAATTTAGTGAAAAAAGAGAATCTTCCTTCTAAAATTTGTCCTGTTTGTAAAAGACCTTTTGTTTGGAGAAAAAAATGGAGATTGAATTGGGATAGAGTTAAATATTGTTCTAAGAAGTGTTCTAAGTTAAGTTAATTTAATTGAATATTATTATTTTACAACATATCAAAATTGAAGATCCAGGTTATATTAAGGATCTTATGTTGGATGATGGTTTAAATCTTACAACAATCGAACTTGATGAAGGTGAAAAAATTCCAAATGATTTAACAAAGTTTGATGGAATGTTTTGCATGGGTGGACCTATGGATACTTACATGGAAAAAGAGTATCCTTGGCTAGTTGAAGAAAAAAAAAGAATTAAAGAATTTGTAATAAATCTAAAAAAACCTTATTTAGGTTTCTGTCTAGGCTGTCAGTTATTAGGAGAAGTAGTTGGCGGCAAAGTAGTAAAATCCAATCCAGCCGAGATTGGAATAATGGATATAAATTTTACTGATAATAAAAAAGAAGACAGTCTATTTTCTAAATTTCCAGATAATATCAAAAGTTTACAATGGCATTCTTATGAGGTCCAAGGAATTGATAAAGATCCTGATATTACTTTACTAGCATCATCTCCAGTAACCAAGTATCAAATCTTCAAATATCAACATCATGCTTATGGCATCCAATTTCATATAGAGATAAAAGATACAACAGTTAATGAATGGGGCTGTGTACCAGAATATAAAAAGGCACTTGAGGATCAACTTGGTAATGATGCATTAGAGAAATTTGATCAATCCGCTAAAAATAATATGAGAGATATGAATAATTATTCAAAAATTTTATACAACAATTTTAAGACACTCTTATGAGCAAAAAAAGAAAAAAAGTGAAAAAGAAAAATCCAATGGCCAAACTATTAAGTTCACCAATGTTAAGAAATAAAATAGTAAAAAATAAAAAAAAAATTTATAATAGAAAAAAATTCAAGCTAGGGAATGAATAAAAAGTATGAATAATAAAATTTTTGAATGGGCGGGAGTTATAACCGCAATCTTATATTCATTATTTGTAGCTATGAATATCGGAATAGAGTTTTTTGGTTTTTGTTTATTACTTATATCTGCAATTTTAATTGGAATTTGGGCTTATAGAGGTGGTCATAGAGGAATATTATTTTTACAATTTTTTTATGCGACAGCTGGAATTATTGGAATGTTTAGGTGGTTTTAATTAAAAGTTGTAATTATTTTAGGAATAAAATTTTTAAAATTAAAAAAACCTTTATTACAATATTGCCAAGAATATTGGTCGAGTTTTCTATATAAAAAATCTAATTCTAAATTATTTGAATTTAAATAATCCAGGTTTTCACCAACAGTTGGATATAAGGCAATAACTTTTTCATTTATATTTTTAATTTCACTTATATCTACTATTTCACAATTAATAGAATTATTTTCTAACCTTTGTTTTTGATCCATAATTAAAAGAGATTTAAATTTGATAACTTTTTCGCTTAGTTTGATAGATCTATTTTCATTTTTATTTGTGATTATATAAATTTTTTCAAATTTGTTATTTTGAAAATCAGTAGTTTCAAACGATAGATTATTTTCAAAAATCAAAAGATTTTTATCTTCTATATTTTTACTACTAAAATCATTTTTAACTATAGAGTAAGATTTTTCAGAAACTTTTGGAGGAGCGTTTTCGTTTAATTTAATATTATTAAACCTGTTGTTAGTGAATTTTTTAATATTCCACTCACTTGCTAAATAGTGTTTTCCCTGTGTTTGAATTCCAGCCACCCACCTCCAGCCGAGAGTATTAGATGCAGAGTCACCATCATAAAGATGCTGCATAAAAAGTTCCGCTCCTAATTGCCAAGGTAATTCTAAAGTGAAAATCCAAATACTAGCAAACCACATTCTAGTATGATTATGTAAATAATTATTTTCTCTAAGTTCTTTTATCCAGTAATTAAAGCATTCAATATCAGTTTTTCCATTAATTGCACTTTTGTAATTTTGGTTATCCTTATACTCTTCTCGAATTTTATCTAACTCTACCAAGTAATCTGTCCAAACGTTAGGTCGTAATTCTAACCAACCCTTCCAATATGTTCGCCACAAAACTTCTTGTATAAATTTTTCATTTTTTGAAAAAGAAAATTTGCTAAGTGATTTTTCAATTACCTCTTTTTCGTTGATTACCCCATGGGTGATATATGGAGATAAACCAGATATATTTGTTCTGTTTTCTGGACCAAAATCAAAATTTCTTAATTTGGAATATTCAGAAAGATTTTTTTCTACAAAATTATTTAATTTATTTAAGGCCGCAGCCTTAGAGGCTTCAAATTTCATTTCGATTTATTTTGATTTTTTTTTCTTTAGACCGAGTTTGTCGCTATGTCTTAATCTTAAAATAACAATTGCACCGGCAATTAGAACTATAGCAATAGCTTCATAAACTAATGCTGTTGGATCCATTTCCTTACCTTGAAGAATAATAAATCGTGCTAAAGCAGTAATTGCAATCAATAACGGAAGTGTAATACTTATTGATTGTTGATTCCAAAAAACTCTTACCATTGCCAGTACTTCTAGGTAAAGAAACATCAACAATAAATCTGCTAGAGTAACAGATCTATTTTGAAACATTTTGTACATTTCTATACCAACTGCAATAACGGTACTTATCAATATGATAACCATTAAAACAAGTTGTAAATTTTTTGCTATTTTTTCCATTATTTATCTTTACTAAAAGGCAACCATTTTTCAAATACTGATTTTGAAGAGCCATCATATGGAATTGAATAAGAATACGGATTTGGACTTGTTAGTACCTCAATTCCTTTTGAAAAAACAAATATAAATACGATTACAAAAACAAGCACCATTATTTTAAAAGGGTCAAAATTTTTTGTTTTAAAAACACTAGCTGAGTTTTCTTCCGCTCTATGAAAATGCTTAAAAGTCATATACACGGCAAAGATTAAACCAATATGAGCTAAAAAAAGTCCAGTCCAACCAAAAACAAAAGTTGTGTATGAGAAAACATATAAACTAAAAACTGTGGTCCAAATAAAGCTTAAAACTAATAAGATTTGTAACCTTACAGTTTTAGGAAGAGAACGTAGATCGTTTTTGCTATCATCAAACAAAATATTTGCGGTGTCTCTCATCCAATTTTTAAGTGATTCCATGATTCTAAGATATAACTAAAAATAATTTTAACAAACTATAAATTGTCCTAAAACTTATCAATATTGCAGTTTTTTCTTATGATAATTAATAAATCTTTCAACATTAGATTTATTAAATGTTTTATTTTCTTCAAAAGAAACTTTTTTCATTGAGTATGCATTACTTTTTGTAATTCTAGATTGAATAGTAATATTCCCTTTATATAGTTTAAGTTTTATTGACCCATTTACTTTATTTCTTTTCTGGTCAATTATTTTTTGTAATTTAAATCTTTCTTTAGAGTACCAATAACCATTGTAAATTAATTCAGCGTATCTAGGCATGATGGAGTCTTTTTTGTGCATTGTGTCTTTATCTAAAGTTACTGACTCAATAGCTCTATGGGCGTGAATTAAAAGTGTACCGCCTGGCGTTTCATAAACTCCTCTAGATTTTATTCCAAGAAATCTGTTTTCAACTAGGTCAACTCTCCCTACACCATTTTTTCCAGCAATTAAATTTAATTTAGTAAGAATTTTTTCAGGATTTAATTTTTTTCCATTAATTCCAACAGGATCACCATTTTTAAAATTGATTGAAATAAAAGTTGGTTTATTGGGTGCTTTTTCAGGAGCAGTTGTTCTTTGGAAAATAAATTCTGGAGCTGAATTTTTTGGATTTTCTAAAATTTTACCTTCAGTTGAGGTATGAAATAAATTATCATCAACAGAAAAAGGCGGTGCACCTTTCTTATCTTTTGGAATGGGTATTCCATGTTTTTTTGCATAATTTATTAAATCTCTTCTGGATTTTAATTTCCAAATTCTCCAAGGAGCAACAATTTTTATCTTTGGGCCAAAATAATGATAGCCTAACTCAAATCTTACCTGATCATTACCTTTTCCAGTCGCTCCATGAGATACTGCGTATGCTTTAAATTTTTTTGCTACTCTTATCTGGTCTTTAGCGATTAATGGTCTTGCTATGGAAGTTCCTAATAAATAAACTCCCTCATAAATCGCATTACCTCGTATCATGGGAAAAACGTAATCTTTTACAAAAAGATTTTTTAAATCTTTAATTATGATCTTTTTAACACCAAATTTTTTAGCATTATTGATTATTTTTTTTCGATTAATCTCTTGGCCTATATCAGCAGTGTAACAAATGACTTCTGCATTATAATTTTCTTGAAGCCATTTTAGAATTATAGATGTATCTAAGCCACCTGAATAAGCTAAGACAATTCTTTTTTTTGATTTCATTAATTAACTGCAAGCTTTTTTTGCAGAATTATAGGCCTTTGTGAATCCTAATAATGAATAATGATCTATGGTTTGTGAACCTTTTTCATTATAACCAGTAACCATAATTCTTGATCCTTTTTTCATAACTTTAACCATTATGTTTTCTTTTTTATTACTTGTCATCCAAGCAAAACCCTGTTGTTTAATATCAAATTTAAATTTGTTATTTCCTGAAGTTGCTAAAACAGTATTATTTTTGTTAAATTCATATCCAGCAGTCGCACTTATCTCATTAGAAATTTTTTCACTCGGTCTGAAAGTAACAAATAATCTAGCATCTCTCTTATTTGTTTTTGGTGCTTGTAAAACAGGGGTAGACTGAGCAAAACAAACTTTACCAGAACTTTCTTGTAATACTAATGTTTCCCAATCTTTGAATTTACCAACTTTTTTTATATCAGCTAAACTAATTGTAGTTGGAATGATTAAAAATAAAAAAGTGAAGATAAATTTTTTAATTATGGACATGGATTAGGATATTTCTGTTGAATTTTATTAATATCATTTATTATATCGCTGTTTAAATTTACATTTACACTTTCTATATTTGTTTTCAACTGTTCCATTGTCGTTGCTCCTATTATAACACTTGTTGTGAAATGTTGAATTTCACAGAATTTTAAAGACATTTGAGTAAAATCTAAATTATATTTTTTTGAAATTTTGTAGTATTCATCAATGGCTTTTTGACCATTTTCATTTTTATATCTGTTAAAATCTTTAAACAATTGCATTCTAGATTTTGCTGGTAATTTATTATTTCTATATTTTCCTGTTAGATATCCAAACGCCAATGGAGAGTAAGCTAATAATCCACTTTGTTCTCTTATGGAAATTTCCGCTAAACCAATCTCATACGTTCGATTTAGTAAGTTGTAAGGATTTTGAACAGACATCATTTTTGGAAGCCCTTTTATTTTTGAGAGTTCAAGAAATTTTGATAAACCCCAAGCAGTTTCATTAGACAAACCTACATATCTAATTTTACCTTGTTCAATAAATTTTTTTAAACTTTCTAAAATTTCTTCAAAAGGTGTCCAGTCTTTATCATTTTCGTCATGTTCATAACCGTAATCACCAAAAAAATTTGTACTTCTTTCAGGCCAATGAAGTTGATATAAATCAATATAGTCTGTTTTTAATCTTCTTAAGCTTTCATCTAATGCTTCTGTAATTTTTTTTTTACCAAAACTATTTCCACCACCTCTAATATATTTGTTCGACGTATTTCCACAAACTTTAGTAGCAAGAACAACATCATTTCTTTTTTTTGTTTTTTGAAACCAATTACCAATTATTTTTTCAGTTTCCCCATAGGTTTCTTCTCTCATTGGAATTGAATATATTTCAGCTGTATCCCAAAAATTTACTCCTTGGTTCAAAGCAAAATCCATTTGTTCAAAACCTTCTCTCTCTGTATTTTGTTCACCCCAGGTCATTGTACCGAGACAAATTGTACTTACATCTAGATCAGTATTTCCTAATTTTTTGTAATTCATCAGTGTTTCACAACATTAGTCATTTATTGTTTTTTTGATATCTTGAATAATTAACAAAAGATTATATATGTTATCTCATGGAATTTAATAAAAAAGGTATTTTAGGTAGAGCGAAAGAAGCTGCCCAACAATCAACAGCAGTAACAGATGAAGGCTTAAGAGCCTACATGTTAAAAGTCTATAACTACATGGCAACAGGAATTCTTATGACAGGGATAATTGCTCTTATAACTTTCAAAATGTCAGTTGTGACTGATAGCTCAGGATCTATAGTTGGACTAACTCAAGTGGGTAACGCAATTTATATGTCAGGGTTAAAATGGCTGGTAATGTTAGCTCCGCTTGGGATCGTGTTTTACATGAGCTTTGGCATAAATAAAATGAGTGCAGCTAAAGCACAAACAACTTTTTGGATTTTTGCAGCATTGATGGGTCTGTCTCTTTCATCGATTTTATTAGTTTATACTGGGATGAGTATCACAAGAGTATTTTTCATTTGCTCTGCTACATTTGGAGCGATGAGTATATATGGATACACAACTAAAAGAGATTTAACAAAATTAGGATCTTTTTTAATGATGGGTTTAATTGGAATTATAATCGCATCTATTGTTAACATATTTATGAAGTCTTCGATGATGTATTTCGTAATTTCTATTTTAGGAGTTTTAATTTTTGTAGGACTAACAGCTTACGACACTCAAAAAATTAAAAACATGTATGCTGCCAGCGACACAGGAGAGTTAATGGGTAAAAAAGCTGTAATGGGTGCATTAACGCTTTATTTAGACTTTATTAATTTATTTATCATGTTGCTTAGACTTTTTGGTCAAAGAAGATAATTTAAAGTTTTTTCCAATTAATATTTTTCAATAGATTATTTAAATCAGACGAATTTCTAAATATTTTTCCATTAGCATCGGTAATTAAGTATTTAAGATTTTTATTTTTTGGCTTAAAATTTTTGCAAATCTTATACAGAGCATTTTCTGTAGTATTTTTAAAAACACTAAAACCAACTTGTTTGCTTGAGATATTAAGTCCATAGTCTTTCCATGATCCTTCAGAGACCATTTTAGCGTATAAGTCTAAAATAATTTTAAGTTCATTTTTTTCAAAAAAATGTTTTTCTTCAATATTCTTTTTATTAACATTATCAATTATTAGACGTAAATTATTATTCATTTGTTTTATACTTATTTATTAAACCTATTTGAAAAGCAGTGAATATAAATGTAATTGGTAATAGTCCCCATACTTTAAAATTTACCCAAAATTCTTCAGATTGAGTTCGCCAAACTATTTCGTTAAGAATCGCAAGACCAAAAAAGAAATATATCCATCTTTTATTTAATATTTCCCATCCTTCATCAGTGAGCGAGACAGAGTTTCCCATTAATTTTTTTAAAACAGGTTCATTTGTGAAGTACCTCCCAAATATCAAAGCGAATGCAAAAAGAATATTTATAATTGTTGGTTTGACATAAATAAAAACTGGATTATCAAAGTAAATTGTTAAGCCACCAAATAAAGTGATTAAAACTCCACTTAACAAAGGAATTTTTGGTATTTTTTTTTCTAAAAACCAAACAATAGCTAATGCAATTATTGTCGCAATAATAAATGGAGGAATTGCAATTTTTAAGTCTTTTCCACTATCGTAGTAGTAGTAAAAAAAAATTACTAGAGGTCCAAAATCTGTTAAAAACTTTAAAAAAGATTTGTTCACAAACGAGATATTAACATAAATAATATTTTCATAAAAACTTTTAATTTTTCTTATTGATTTTTGTTTTTAAATACCCATACTAAACACGATGGCAATTCAAAAAGCTAAATTTTCAATTGGAGATATAGTAAAACATAAACACTTCGACTTTAGAGGTGTAATTTATGATGTTGATTTTGAATTTAATAATTCAGAAGAATGGTATCAATCGATTCCAAAAAATGTAAGACCAAGAAAAGATCAGCCTTTTTATCATCTGTTAGCTGAAAATGATGAAATCACATACGAGGCATACGTTTCAGAGCAAAATCTTTTAGTTGATGATTCAGATGAGCCAATAAAACATCCTTTAATTGAAGAAATTTTTTCTGGGAAAAAGGGATCTAGCTATTTCAAGCTATCTAATTAAATAAACCACTTTTTTAACACATTTAGTTCAAACCTTTGACACAGCAATTTGCTTTTATGAGGCTAATTCTGATCAAGGGTGCTACTTATTTACCCTTCGTTATTATCTCCCTCTGGCATTCTTGATCAGGCAGTTTTTTCATAATAAATATAATCTCATAAATGTTTAAATATTTTGAACCAAATAAAATTTTTTCAATAACGTCGAAAGCACCTAAATATGTGTTATTTTTATTTATCGTCATTCTCTCGATAGGATTAACAGAGGCATTAATATTATCTCCTGAGGATTATAAGCAGAGTGACACTGTCAGAATTATGTATGTTCATGTTCCAGCAGCTTGGATTTCGCTTGGAATTTTTTCCACTATTACTTTCTTGTCCATAGTTGGGTACATTTTTAAATTTAGAAATTTTTTTTTAATTGCAAAAAGTTTGGCACCTTCTGGATTAGTATTTAATATAATAGCTCTGGTGACTGGTTCGATATGGGGTAAACCTACATGGGGTACATGGTGGGCATGGGATGCAAGAATAACTTCAATGTTAATATTAGCACTTTTTTATTTAATGTATCTTGTTGCATGGAGAATTTTTGAAGATAATGACAAAGTATTTAAAGTCACATCAATTATTACGATTTTGGGAATAATTAATGTTCCTATAATTAAGTATTCTGTAGATTGGTGGAATACATTGCATCAACCAGCTTCAATCAACATACTTTCGAAGTCGTCAATTCACATATCAATGCTCTTTCCTTTATTGACAATGACTGCGGCATTTGCCCTATTTTCTCTACTGATTTTTTTAATGAAATATAATACAGAACTGATAAAAATTAAGAATAAAGGGTTAGATAGATTATGATTGAAAGTTTATTTTTTATGAATGGATTTGGACTGTATGTTTGGTTAGCATTCACATTTACTCTAGTAAGTTTTTTGACACTTTTTTTGGTCATCAAAATTCAATACAACAAAGAAAAAAATAAATTCATAGCAAAATTTGGGTCTTTAAATTCTGAGAAGGCAGCTTTTGCAAAATCTCAAAGTATAAATAAAGAAATTTTGTCAAACACTTCAAACATTTAACTTTTGAAACATGTATGGGCGAAAAGTTAAATTAAGATTTTTTTTCGTATTATTAATATTAGCAACATTAGCGTTATCAGTTTTTTTATTAATTAAGTCTCTAGAGGAAAATGTTATTTTTTTTAAGTCTCCAACTGAAATTAAAACTTTAAGTGAAATTAGCAAAAAAAAAATTAGAATAGGTGGGATGGTTAAAAAAGACTCTATAACTATAATTTCAAAAGAAATAAAATTTATTGTGACAGATTTTAAAAACGAGATAAATGTTATTTATTCTGGGGTTGTGCCAAATCTTTTTGCGGAGGAAAAAGGTGTTGTTGCTGAGGGATATTTAAAAGATAAAAATTTTTTTTTAGCTACAAAAATTTTGGCTAAACATGATGAAAATTATATGCCACCAGAAGTTAAGGCTGCATTAGAGGAGAAATAAATTTGGCGAGTTTGATAGGTTCTTATTCATTAAGTTTTGGGCTTTTTTTATCAGTTTTTATTATTTTTTTTTCAGTTAGAAATTTAAGAAATACTGAAATTTTAGATAAAAGAATAATATCTTTTACATTTACCCAATTTTTTTTTGTAGTCCTAAGTTTTTTTGGATTAATTATTTCTTTTATTAACTCAGATTTTAGTAACGAAACTGTTTTTAATCACTCTCATACGACCAAGCCATTATTTTATAAAATCTCAGGAACTTGGGGTAATCATGAGGGTAGTTTGTTGTTATGGTTGCTAGTATTAACTTTGTTTATTTCAATTTTTTTAATCAAATCTAGTCAGCAGCCAAAAAATTACAGAATTTTAACTTTATTATTTCAACAAATAATAATTATAGGTTTTTTTATTTTTTTAATTAAAACTTCAAGTCCATTTAATTATATTTTTCCAACACCAAATGAAGGTTTAGGTCTGAACCCAATTTTACAAGATCCTGCTTTAGCAATACATCCACCAATTTTATATTTGGGTTATGTCGGTTCTTCGATAATTTTCTCATCTGCTCTTGCTGCCATGGTTACATCACATGTATCAAAAGAATGGGCAAAGCATATTAAACAATGGGTTTTAGCATCTTGGGTTTTTCTAACACTAGGAATTTTGCTTGGATCTATTTGGGCATATTATGAGTTAGGCTGGGGAGGTTTTTGGTTTTGGGATCCGGTTGAAAATGTATCTTTAATGCCATGGTTTGCATTAACAACTCTACTTCACTGTATCTTAGTCTTAGAGAAGAAGAAAATTTTAACTTCATGGGCCATGATACTGTCAATTGCAACTTTTGCCTTAAGTATGAGTGGTACTTTTTTAGTAAGATCTGGAATTTTGAATTCAGTTCACACATTTGCCAATGATCCAGAGAGGGGATTGTTTATTCTAATTTTTCTTTTTACACTTATCTTTTTATCTATTTTTATTTTCATTTTTTTTCATTCAGGAAAAGAAAAAATAGAAAATAATTTTTTTTGGCTGAGTAAAGAGACATCTATTTTGATTAATAATTGGTTTATGATGTATTTTTTATCAGTAGTTTTAATAGGAACGATTTATCCAATATTTTTAGAAGTTATAACTGCAAATAAAATATCTGTTGGACCACCTTTTTATAATAAACTCATATTGCCTTTCTTAATTCCATTTTTAATAGCTATGGCAATTGGGCCAAATCTTAATTGGGTTAAATCAGATTTTAAAGATAAGTTTTATATGATGGTATTTTTGACAATATCATTTTTATTATCAGCATTAATAATTAAACAATTTGATATAAAATTCCTAGTTAACACCATTTTAGTTACATCTGCTTTTTTTTTATTTTTTTCTACTTCGAGAGAATTTTTTGTCAAAAGATTTAAAAATTTATCTCAGAACATTGCTCATTTTGGTTTCAGCTTACTAATTTTAAGTGTTTTATTTAACAATATTTTTTCTAATGAGGTAATTACCAATTTAAAAATTGGTGAAACATTTAAGACTGAAAAATTTACAATTAATTTTGAAAATATTGATCAAGAGGATGAAAAAAATTTTAAAGCAATCATAGGCAAATTTAATATCCAATATTTGGATGGATCATCAGATATCCTCAATCCTGAGTTAAGAATATATAATCAACCAAATATAATCACGAGTGAAGCTGATATTAAAACGAACTTATTCACTGATAAATTCATAACAATGAATTATGTTCAGAATCAAGAATATTTTAATATCAGATATCAAGTTAAACCTTTTATGATCTGGATATGGATTTCAGTATTATTGATAACTTTTGGAGGTTCTTTAAGTCTTTTCAACAAAAGATATGAAATCTAAATTTATTCCACTAATCTTAATTCTAATTTTTATAATAACTTTTGTAATTTTTTATAAAGGTTTAAAAAATCCAAATATTTATACTCCGAACACCAATCTAGAAAAAGAAGTTCCATCTTTTGAATTAAAATCTTTTGAGAACGATTCTAATATCATCTCAGAAAAAATTTTTGAAAATAATGATTATTATTTTATGAACATTTGGGCATCATGGTGCATCCCCTGTAAAGTGGAACATGAATTTTTGATGAAATTAAAAAATAATGAAAAAATTAAATTAATAGGATTAAACTATAAAGATAATTTTAAAAATGCCTCAAGTTTTTTAAACGATTTGGGAAACCCTTATGATTTAATTGTTTCAGATGGGGATGGTACAGCGTCAATAGAATGGGGAGCTTATGGGGTTCCAGAAAGTTTTTTAATATATCAAAGTAAAATTATAAAAAGATTTATTGGACCAATTAACAACGAAGATTTATTAGAAATCCAGAAATTAATTAGATGAAATTTATTTATATATTCTTGATTGTAATTAATATTTTAAATTTTAATTTATTAAAAGCAGATGAAATTAAGACTGAAAATGAAATAGCGAAAAATTTGAGATGTTTAATTTGTCAGGGTCAATCAGTGCATGACTCAGATTCAGAATTTGCAATAAGTCTTAAGTTGGTAATTAAAGATAAAATCCAACAAGGAATGAGTGAGGAAGAAATATATAGTTTTTTAAAAATGAAATACGGAGAATGGATATTGTATGATCCAGTTTTTAATAAAAATACCTACTTTTTATGGCTGTTGCCTATCTTGATATTCTTAGTAGGTGGTGCAATAATCATCAAAAAGTTTTATTATAAAAAATAATTTTAATTAAATATTATGATTTTAAAAAATTTTTTTTTGATCTTGTTAATTTTGACTTTACCCTCAAAATTGTTCGGGGATACTGATATCGATGATAACAACCATCAATTTAATTTATACCTTGGAAATTTTGATTTTAGTGATGATAAGCAAAAAGCAACATTGCTAGGTTTCCAGCACCAAAATGAAAATTTAAATAGAAATACATTTTTAGGAAATATTTCGCCAGTTACTGGAGGATTCATAACTGAAAATTCTGCTGCATACATTTACACAGGCGTGGAATGGAATATGGACATGGGACCATTTTTTTTCACACCAAGCTTTACACCAGGGCTTTATCATGAAGGAGATGGAAAAGATCTTGGACATGTTCTCGAATTTAAGTCAGAATTACAGCTTTCTTACAAAACAACAGATACAACTAATTTTGCCGTATCATATAATCATGTGTCTAATGCAAGTTTAGGGGATAAAAATCCTGGGGCAAATAGTTATATGTTTAATTTCCTCAAAAAGTTTTAAGTAAAATTATGAATTTAAAGGATTGTCACAATTTTAGTGATTTTAGAAAATTAGCTCAAAAAAAGTTACCATCACCAATCTTTCATTATATTGATGGTGCAGCAGATGATGAAGTTACATATGCTAGGAATACCAGTGCATTCGATGATGTGGATCTAGTTCCAAATGTTTTGCGTGGAGTTGAAGAAGTCGATTTGTCTACTACGATATTTGGAAAAAAATTAGATTTACCTTTTTATTTATCACCAACAGCTTTACAGAGACTTTTTCATTATGATGGAGAAAGAGCAGTTGGAAAAGCTGCAAAAAAATTTAATACTATGTTTGGTGTTTCTGCTTTAGCCACAGTCAGTGTTGAGGAAATTTCCTCAATGATTGATACACCTAAAATGTTTCAGTTTTATTTTCATAAAGATAGAGGTTTAAACGACTCTTGTTTGGAAAGAGCAAAGGCTGCAAAATTTGATGTGATGGCTTTAACAGTTGATACTATTACTGGAGGAAATAGGGAGAGAGATTTAAGAACAGGATTTACCTCTCCACCAAAATTAACTTTAGCAAGCTTATATAGTTTTGCTACTAAACCGATGTGGGGAATTAATTATCTAACCAAAGGTAAGTTTGAATTACCTCATTTACAAGATTTTGTAAAAGAAGGTACCGATGTTAACTCATCAATTGGAAATTATTTTTCAACTATGTTGGATCAATCTATGAATTGGAAAGATGCTGAAAATCTTTGTTCTAAATGGGGAGGTCATTTCGCTCTCAAAGGAGTTATGAGTGTAGAAGATGCAAAAAGAGCAGTAGACATAGGATGCACAGGTATAATGGTATCAAATCATGGCGGAAGACAGCTAGATGGATCTAGAGCGCCTTTTGATCAACTTGCAGAAATTGTTGATGCAGTTGGTGATAAATTAGACGTGATTTGTGAAGGTGGAATTCATAGAGGCACACATATGCTAAAAGCACTATCATTAGGAGCCAAGGCTTGTTCAGGAGGAAGATTATATCTTTATGCTTTAGCAGCTGGAGGTCAAGCAGGTGTTGAAAGAGCTTTAGAAAAATATAAAGCTGAATTAGTGCGTGATATGAAACTTATGGGATGCACTAAAATTAGTGATTTAAATAGAAGTAATTTAAGATTCAGAAAATAGTGGGTTTAAAAGATTGCCATAATTTTGATGATTTTAGAAATCTTGCAAAAAAAAAACTTCCCTCACCAATTTTTCATTATATTGACGGTGGAGCTGATGATGAGACTACTTTAAAAAGAAATACTGAAGCTTTTAATCAATGTGATTTAGTTCCAAATATCCTGGCAAGTGTTGGTAAGCCAGATTTATCAACTACAATATTTGGAAAAAAAATTGATATGCCGATTTTTTTATCTCCTTGTGCGATGCAAAGATTATACCACCATGATGGAGATAAAGCTTCAGCTAGAGCTGCTGAAAAATTTGGAACTTTTTATAGCATGTCTACAATGGCAAATAATACTATAGAAGAGATTTCAAATATTTCTGGTGGACCAAAATTGTTTCAACTATATGTCCATAAAGATCAATCAATAACAGATGATTTGATAGATAGATGTAAAAGATCAGGGTTTAATGGAATGTGTTTAACCGTTGATACATTAGTTGCAGGAAATAGAGAAAGAGATCATAGAACTGGATTTACAACACCTCCTAAATTAACTTTACAAAGTTTGATGAGCTTTGCGAGCCATCCTAGTTGGGTTTTTAATTACCTTGCACATGGAAAATTCAAATTAGCTAATGTTGCAACAAAAACTGGTAAAGGAACTAATATTGCCAAATCAGTCATAGAATATATTAACGAACAATATGATCCCTCAATGAATTGGAAAGATGCAGAGTACTGTATAAAAAGATGGAACGGTCCTTTTGCATTAAAAGGAGTTATGAGTGTTGATGATGCAAAAAGAGCAATTGATATTGGCTGTACTGCAATTATGGTTTCAAATCATGGGGGTCGACAGCTGGATGGATCTCGATCGCCATTTGATCAGATAAAAGCAATTTCAGATGCGGTAGGAGACAAGCTAGAAATAATCTTAGATGGTGGAGTAAGGAGAGGTACACACGTCCTAAAAGCCTTAGCAGCTGGGGCAAAAGCCTGTAGTTTTGGAAAAATATTTTTGTTCTCTTTAGCCGCAGGTGGACAACAAGGTGTTGAGCATCTACTGAAAAACATGCACGATGAGATAAATAGAAATATGATATTAATGGGTTGTAAAAGCTTAAAAGAGTTGAATAGTTCAAAATTAATTTATAGAAATTAGCATAAATTTAAAAATTATGAAGTTAGCAAAAAGTTTAGAAAGATTAGGCACTGAGTCTGCATTTACTGTTCTTGCGGAAGCAAAAAAATTAGAAGCCCAAGGTAAACCTATGATCCATTTAGGTTTAGGTCAGCCAGATTTTAAAACTCCTAAACATGTTGTTGAGGCAGCAAAAAAAGCACTTGATGATGGACATCATGGATATGTAATGTCAAATGGTATTCCTGAATGTCGTCAAGCAGTCACAAGATGGATAAAAAAACGTTACAATGTTGATATCAATTTTGAGAGAATTCTAATCATGCCAGGTGGAAAACCAACAATGAGTTATGCTATTCAATGTTTTGGTGAACCAGGAGCAGAGATTATACATCCAACACCTGCTTTTCCAATTTACGAGTCGATGATAAATTACACAGGCTCAACCTCAGTTCCATACGATCTAACAGAAAATAAAGACTTAAAATTTGATCCAGATAAAATATTATCCATGATAACAGATAAAACTCGATTATTAATTTTAATAAATCCAAACAATCCAACTGGAAGCTTTGTAGAGAAAAAAGATGTAGATGTTTTAGCTGATGGTCTGAAGAAGCACCCTCATGTAACAATACTTAGCGATGAAATTTATAGCAGACAAATTTTTGATGGAAAAGAAATGCCAACATTTTTTAATTATCCAGAGTTAAGAGAAAGATTAATTGTATTAGAAGGATGGAGTAAGGCTTATTCAATGACTGGATGGAGACTTGGTTGGAGTTTTTGGCCAGAACACTTAGTTGAACATGTTAATAAATTATTAATTAACAGTGTTTCATGTGTTAATGCTGCTGCTCAATTTGCTGGTATTGCTGCATTGGATGGACCAGACGATTCAATTGATGCAATGATGGAAAAATTTACTCAAAGGAGAGACCTAATTTATAAAGGTTTAAACGATTTACCAGGTGTAGAATGTAGTTTACCTGGAGGGGCTTTTTATGCATTTCCTAAAGTAATCGGCACAGGTATGAATGGTGCAGAGTTCGCGAGAAAGGCTATGCATGAAGCAGGAGTAGCAATAGTTCCTGGATCGGCTTTTGGTGAAACTTGCCAAAACTATGTTAGATTTAGTTTTGCCGCATCTAGAGATAACATTTCACAAGCATTGGAAAATATAAAGAAAATGCTTTCTAAATAAGGTGTATTTTTTTAGCATTATTTATTAATATCAACTTTTATGAACGATCAAGTACAAGCTGAGTTAAAAAAAATTTTTAATGGAAGATTTTCGACTTCTGTATCTACGAGAACAAATTATGCCAGAGGTGAAGATACTTATGATCCAATTTTATCAAAAGCTGTAGTATTCCCAGAAACTAATCAGGAGGTTTCTCAAATATTAAGATTATGTAATGAACATAAAATTCCTGTGGTGCCATTTGGTACAGGTACCTCTTTAGAGGGTAATGTGGTTGGAAATGAAAAAGGGATAACCATAAGTCTTGAAAAAATGAATAAAATTTTAACTGTTAATGCTGAGGACTTTGATTGTCGAGTGCAAGCCTGTGTTACAAAAGAACAATTAAATGAATATCTTAGAGAGGATGGTGTCTTTTTTCCAATTGATCCAGGTGCTAATGCAGCAATCGGAGGCATGGCTTCGACATCAGCTTCAGGAACAATGGCTGTAAAATACGGTACAATGAAAACTGTAATTACCGGTCTGACTGTTGTTTTGCCTAATGGAGATATTATCAACACAGGAGGTAGAACAAAAAAAACCTCAGCAGGATATAATCTAACTAATTTATTCATTGGTTCTGAGGGAACTTTAGGCGTTATAACGGAAGTTCAATTGAGGCTTTCTCCCATACCAGAGAGTATAATGTCAGCTGTTTGTCACTTCCCAACTTTAGAAAAAGCAGTACAAACTGCACAACAAGTTATTCAGTACGGTGTGCCAATCGCAAGAATTGAAATGTTAAATAAAGATCAAATGGGAATAAGCATAAATTATTCAAAATTAAAAGATATTGAGGAAACGCCGACATTATTTTTTGAATTTCATGGATCTGAATTATCTAATAATGAAAATATCAAAATAGTTGAGGAAATATCTAAAGATAATAACGGAAGCTCTTTTAAATGGGCAAAAGATTTAGAGGAAAGAAATAAACTCTGGCAAGCAAGATGGGACGTTTACTATTCTGTAAAAGCCTTAATAAATAATGGAAGAGTTTATTCAACAGATGTGTGTTTACCTATTTCAAATATAACTGAATGTGTAAATTATGCAGAGGAACAAGCAAAAAAGTTTGGACTTAGAGCTCCAATGGTAGGCCACCTAGGGGATGGAAACTTTCATGTATTGTTACCTTTTGATCCTGAAAAAAAAGAAATGTATAAAAAGATAAGAGAATTTAATGATTTATTAATAAAAAAGGCCTTAGAGCTTAAAGGGACGATTACAGGAGAACATGGTGTAGGCCTTCATAAAAAAGAATATCTTTTAAAGGAGCATGGAGACAACATCCCTGTTATGAAATTGATCAAAAGAAGTATTGATCAAAATAATATAATGAATCCAGGTAAGATATTTGATCTCAATTAACAAAAATATTTTATGAAAAAAATCTTGATTACAAGAAAACTAATCAAAGAAAGTGAGGATAAAGCTTCTAAAACATTTAATCCGATATTCAATTCTAATGATGAATTATATTCACAATCAAAAGTTATAGAGATGAGTCAAGGTTGTGATGGTATTTTGTCGTCCCTTACAGATAAGATGGATAAAGAAACTATAAACAAATTACCAGACACAGTAAAAATTATTTCAAATTTTGCAGTTGGTTTCGGAAATATAGACTTGGAAGCTGCCAAAAAAAGAGGAATTGCAGTAACTAATACACCTGAGGTTTTATCAGATGCAACAGCAGAGATTGGTATTTTATTAATATTAGGAGCTTGCAGAAGAGCAGCAGAAGGAATTGAGTCTGCTAGAGAGGGTGGATGGAAATGGTCTGCAGATTATTTAATCGGCAAACAATTGACAGGCACAAGACTTGGGGTTTTAGGGATGGGTAGAATTGGTCAAAAAATTGCAAGGATTGCTAAATCATTAGGAATGATTATTCACTACCATAACCGATCAAAATTAAGCGAAGATAAAGAGCAAGGTGCTATTTACCACGACAATTTAAAAAGTCTTTTTTCAGTTTCTGATGTTTTATCTATTTGTTGTCCAGCAACAAAAGAAACAGAAAATATGATAAATAAAGAGACAGTTGAGTATTTCCCCAAAGGTGCAGTCATAACTAATGTCGCAAGAGGTGATATCGTTGATGATGATGCATTGATAGATGCACTTAATAGAAGAAAAATTTATGCTGTAGGACTCGATGTTTATAAAAATGAGCCAAATTTAAATCCAGGGTATTTAAAGATTAAATCAGCTTTTATTTTACCTCACTTAGGCAGCGCAACTAAAGATACTAGAATTGCAATGGCAAACCTTGCGATAGACAACATTGATGAGTTTTTTAAGACAGGAAACTGCATAAATAAAGTCAACTAATTCTACTTCAGATTGAAATTAATTCAAATTCTGCGACATCTACCCCATTTTTTGGAAAGACTCTAAAAAGATTCTGTGCTTAAATTAGATGAGTTAATTAACTTTAATAGGAGTAAAAATGACGAAAGAAAATAAATCATTGAAGGTGAAAACATCTTCAAGACGTAAGTTCTTTAAAACTGCTGCAAAAGCTAGCGCTGTAGCTGCAGCTGCCGTTGCAATGCCAAACATAGCAACTGCTGGAGGTCATAAAACTTTAAAGATGCAAGCTGCATGGCCAAGTGGAGCAAACATCTTTTTTGAAATGGCCGGTGACTACTGCAAAATGGTAGATGAGATGTCTGGAGGTACACTTAAGATTGATCTTCAACCAGTTGGAGCAGTCGTAAAGACTTCAGAAATCGGACAAGCAGTAAGTTCTGGTGTAGTAGATATGGGTCACTGGGTGACAGCATATTGGTATGGTAAAAATCCAGCTGCATCATTATTTGGAACTGGTCCTTCATACGGTATGTCATCTCAAGAAGTTATGGGATGGATGGAGTATGGTGGAGGAAGAAAACTGTATGATGAAACACTTGCAAAAGTAGGTTTCGATTACATTGGTTTTTTCCATATGCCTATGCCAGCACAGCCTTTTGGTTGGTTCAAAAAGAACGTAACTAAAGTGTCTGATGTTAAAGGTATGAAGTACAGAACAGTTGGTCTAGCGACTAACGTTTTGACTGCAATGGGAATGGTAGTTAGACAATTACCAGGTGGTGAAATTCAGCCAGCTATGAAAACTGGTTTGATTGAAGCTGCTGAGTTTAACAACCCAACTTCAGACTCTCAATTTGGTATGCAAGACGTTTCTAAGCACTATCACTTAGGAAGCTTCCACCAATCTCAAGAGATGTTTGAGATACCAGTTAACAAAAAAACATATAATAGTTTATCACCTGCGCACCAAGCAATATTGAAAAATGCTGCTTACGCTGCAAACAGTGATAACTACTTTAAAGCTTTAGTAAGATACTCAGCTGACTTAGCTAAGTTGATGAATGAGCATAAAGTAAATGTTTACCAAACTTCAGATGAGATTTTGGCTCAACAGTTAAAAGGTTGGGACAAAGTAATTGGCGATTTTAATAAGAAAGATCCTTTCTTTAAGAAAATTGTTGATTCTCAAAAAGCTTATGCGAAGAGAGTAATGAAGTACTTGCTGATGAATCAGCCTAATTACAAACTTGCATATGAAAATGAGTTTGGTCCAATTGGAAAAGTTAAGATATAATTAACTTTTATAAATTTTAATGAGGGGGCTTCGGCCCCCTTTTTATTTGATTAATTCAAGACAATTCAATAAAAGTCTTTATTTATGATGAGATCATTTATAAAATTTTCAGATAGATTAAGTATCTCGATGGGTAAAGCCTTTTCATGGTGCATAGTGATCTTGATGGGAGGAACATGCTACGAAGTTTTTATGGCGTATGCACTTAATGCTCCTACTTTATGGAATTTTGATTTTAGTCTTCAGATGTATGGTGCTATATTTATGATGGCTGGTGCTTATACGCTTTCAACTGAAGCACATGTTAGGGGAGATGTAATTTACAGATTATTCTCCCAAAAAACACAAGCGTATATTGATTTAGTTTTATACTTTATTTTCTTTTTTCCTGGCGTTATTGCTTTAGCTTTTTATGGTTATGAGTATGCAGCGTTGGCTTGGAAAATAAAAGAGACAAGTTGGAACAGTCCAGCTCAAATTCAAATTTATATGGCAAAATCTTTAATACCGTTGTCAGGGGCGCTCTTGACTATTCAAGGTGTTAGTGAAGTTTTTAGATGTATTATTTGTATTCAAACTGGCAGTTGGCCAGTTAGAGATTCTGCTGATGCAGAAGAAACAGAAAAATTGTTAATGAGAACTGCACAGAAAGGTAATACCGACGATGTTATTTAGTTTAACAAATCCCGAAGTTGCAATTTTAATGATGGGAATATTTTTATTTGCAGTCTTGTTAGGTTTCCCAATAGCATTCACATTAATGGCAATGGGGTTAGGTTTTGGATACTACGCTTATTTTGATCCGACAAAAATGGAACACCTATTTGATAATAGGATTTTTCAACTTTTTGTTCAGAATACCTATACAGTAATGGATAATAATGTTTTGACCGCCGTCCCACTCTTTTTATTTATGGGATATTTAGTTGAGAGAGCAGGAATAGTTGCAAAATTGTTTTTTGCAATACGATTAGCTTCACACAGGCTTCCTGCATCTATGGCAGTTGCAGCCTTAATAACTTGCACATTATTTTCGACAGCAACTGGTATTATTGGTGCGGTAGTAACTTTAATGGGACTTTTAGCTTGGCCAGCAATGGTTAAAGCAGGATATGATAAAAAATTTGCATCTGGAATTATTTGTGCAGGTGGATGTTTAGGGATCTTGATACCACCTAGCATTATGTTGATTGTTTATTCAGTAATTGCACAATTGTCTCCATTAAGATTATTTGCAGCAGCTATATTTCCAGGATTAATGTTGGCAGGACTTTACATTGGTTATGCAGTTTTCAGAGCTTGGTTAAATCCATCAATAGCTCCAAGACCAGCAGCTGAGGAGATACCCCCTACCGCAGTAATTATGAAAGAAGTTTTAGTTTCATTTTTACCTTTGTTTTCATTAATCATTTTAGTTCTAGGTACGATACTTGCAGGTATTGCTACTCCAGCAGAAGCAGCAGCTGTAGGAGCATTTGGAGCATTAGTGTTATCTTATTTTTATAAAACATTGAAATGGAAGAATTTTAAAGAGTCAGTGTTTTTAACAGCTAAAACAACTGCAATGATAATGTGGTTATTCATTGGTTCTTGGACCTTCGCTTCAGTATTTTCATATTTAGGTGGTCATGAAGTGTTTGAACATTTCTTTAAATCTTTAAATCTCCAACCTTGGCAGTTTTTAGTTATTACTCAAATAATTATTTTTTTATTGGGATGGCCGTTAGAGTGGACTGAAATATTAATTATTTTTGTACCAATTTTCTTACCATTAGTAGAATTTTTTGGAGTAAATCCATATTTCTTTGCAATGTTGATTGCTTTAAATTTACAAACATCATTTTTAACGCCTCCAATGGCAATGTCTGCTTATTATTTGAAAGGTGTTCAGTCTAGAAATGTTGAATTGATGGATATATTTAGAGGCATAATGCCATTTTTAGCTATTGTGATATTAGCGATGGTTTTAATGTACTGGTTCCCAGGAATAGCACTTTGGTTACCAGAGACATTATTTGCAAATTAATTTTGAATGACAGATATATTTTCTTTAAGTCTCGAGGAATTAGCAAAAAAAATTAAAGACGCTGAACTTACATCAGTTGAAGTTTGTGAAAAATATATAGAGAGAATTAACATGTTTGAAAAAGATGTAAAAGCCTGGGCTCATTTTGATAAAAAGGTTTTATTAGAAAAAGCAACTGAGGCTGATGATCATAGAAGATCAGGAAAACCAGTTGGACTATTGCATGGCGTGCCGATTGCAGTAAAAGATATTATTGGTACTGTTGATATGCCCACAGAATGCGGGACTGTAATTAGGAAAGGAAAATCATATTCTCAAAACGCTGAAATAATAGATTTGCTTCATGCATCAGGAGCAATTGTTATGGGCAAAACAGCAACCTCAGAACTTGCCTATTTAGGGCCTCCAGCAACAACTAATCCTCACGATAAAAATAGAACACCAGGTGGTTCATCTAGCGGATCTGCAGCTTCGGTTGCTTCCTTTATGGCCCCAGCTTCTATTGGCTCTCAAACAGGAGGATCAGTAATTAGACCAGCATCTTATTGTGGTGTTGTCGGTTATAAACCAAGTTATGGGCTTATTTCAAGAAACGGGGTTTTAAGAACTTCATATAGCCTAGATCAAATTGGTATGTTTGGACGTAAAGTTGAAGATGTGGCTATGTTAGCAAAGGTGTTAATAAAGAAAGATAAATATGATGCAGCTACGATTCATTATTCGACGGAAAACATTTTATCTGAAACGAAGAAAGGTCCAATTTTTGAACCTAAATTTATTTTTTATAAAACTGATCATTGGAAAATAATTGATAAAAAATCACGAGAGTCTTTTGAATATTTCATCAAATCTTTTAAAAAAAATATTGAGATATTTGATACTCCCTCCTACTTTAAGGATATACATAAATATCACCAGATTATTCACGAAACAGACTTGGCTAATAATTTTTCTGTTTATTTTAAAAAATTTAAAAAGAAGCTTTCTAAGTATATGCAGGATGCTATTTCAAATGGAAATAAATACACCGCAAAAGAATATGCTGAAGCAATTGATTTTATGAAAAGAAGTTACGAGTCATATGAAGAAGTGTTTGAAGATTATCATGGAGTTTTATCCCCTTCTAGTCCTGGCGTTGCACCTAAAGGATTAAAGAGTACTGGAACAGCTGAATTTAACAAAGTCTGGTCATATCTAGGCACACCATGTATTTCGCTCCCTTTACTTGAGGGTGAAAATAATCTACCATTAGGAGTACAATTAATTGGTAACAAATATGACGATCATAGATTTTTAGGTGTTGCCAATTGGTTAGAAAAGGAGTGTCAAGAATAACTTAATGAATAAAATAACAACAATAATAGGTTTATCATTTGCTGTTTTCTTTTTAATTGGTCTAGCAACTACTCTTACCAGATCAATGATGATTGGATTTTTAGATGTATTACCTGTTTATCTGTTAATGGGTGCTGCTATCATAATGATGATTTACGAAGCCTTCTTCGATAAAAGTTAATTAATCGTAAATTGAATAATTCGAAAAAAAATTTTTTTTCATTTTCATTATTATTTATTCAACCAATTTTTATGGCCAGTAATCTTGTTGTAGCAAGAGGTGGTGTTGAGTTTGTCCCTCCAATATCATTAGCTTTTTGGAGATGGACACTAGTTTTTTTTATATTATTGCCTTTTACTTACATAACATTAAAAAAAAATTTTAAGATCATTAAAAAAGAATATAAAAAATTATTTTTTTTGGGCTCAATGGGATGTGGTGTATGTGGGGCCTTTCCATTTTTAGCAGGTGAAACTACAACTGTAACAAATATGGGAATAATTTATACATCTTCACCTGTGTTCATAATTTTGATTTCATACTTTTTTTTTCATGAAAAAATAAATTTCACAAAAATAATTGGATTAATTGCATGTTTAATAGGTGTATTTACAATCATTATAAAAGGAAATTTAAATTTATTAATCAATCTACAATTTACTATTGGAGATCTATGGATGTTGGCTGCCGCCATTGGATGGGCATTATATTCAATTTATTTGTTTTACTGGAATTCAGAACTTAAAATTTTTGAGAGATTTACTTTAATATCATTTTTTGGTGCTTTAAGTTTATTACCATTCTATATCGGTGAAGAAATATTTTATAAAGAAACAGTTTTTATACCTGAATTTTATTTTTGGGTAATTTTTGCTGCGATTTCACCAGGAATAATAGCTTTTACACTTTATACTGTTGCTCAAAAAAAATTAGGTGCATCTTTAACGGGATTTACTCTTTATGTTTTTACAGTATATGGTGCAATTTATGGGTATTTTTTATTTGATGAACAATTTGAAAATTATCATTTCATTGGAACGATCTTAGTGTTTTTTGGCATATATTTAGCAAAGAAAAAAAATGTTAAAAAAGTTTAGGAATAAATTGTTGTTATTTTTTCAAATAGTTATTTTTGTTTATCTTTTAATCTTAGTTTTTTTATATTTTTATCAGAGAAATTTATTGTATCATCCGAATGAAAATAATTATTCTGGCGATCAAATATCAGTCCCCATAGAAAAAGTAAAAATAAATACAGAGGATAATATTGAATTACTAGGCTGGTTTCATAAAAAAGACTTACAAAAATATAAGACAGTTTTATATTTTCATGGAAATGCCGGCTCTCTTGAAAACAGAATTCATAAATTAAATCATTTCCATAAAATGGATGTCAATTTTTTAATAATTGCCTGGAGAGGTTTCAGTGGCAATAAAGGAAAACCATCTGAAAAAGGCCTTTATAAAGATGGAAGCAGTGCAATAAATTGGTTAGTTAGAGAAGGTGTCAAAGAGGAAAACATTGTTATTTATGGTGAGTCATTAGGAACTGGAGTTGCAACTCATTTGTCACAAAATAAAAATTTTGCTGGCATTGTATTAGAAACTCCTTTTACTTCTATGATTGATGCAGCCAAAACATTTTATCCCTACATACCTGTAAGTTTATTGTTAAAAGATAAATTTGATAATAAAAGCAAAATTAAGAATATAAAGGTTCCAATTTTAATAATGCATGGAGAAGCTGATCAAATAGTTCCATTTTTTATGGGAAAAAAAATGTATGAAAAAGCAAATGAACCAAAATATTCTTATTTTACAAAACATGACAATCATATGATGGAGTATGATGAAAACCTTATTAAAGCCCTTAGCTCATTTTTAAAAAGTTTAAATTAAGCCACAATATTAACAAATATACCTCAGATTTTAGTTTTATTATGAGATAATGAAAAGACTATCTTTTTTATTTATTTCACTCTTTATTTTAATTACCAACGTTTATTCACAAGATGAATTTTTTCAACCAGATGATTTATTTCATATAGATCATATGGATTCACACAACAAAGAATTTAGCTTATATTTTAAAGGTAGAGAAAAATCTATTTTAGCCAAAGGCGAAAATGATAATTATATAAATGATTATCCAAAAGATCTTTATATTTATAATCATTTAACAAAGTCTTCTTCACCTTTAATTTCTTATGAGTGGTTTCCATCGCAAGCTAAATATTTTTTACGAGAATATGATTTCCCAGTATTTCCTGATGATTTTGCATATTATTTGTTAAGAGATGACAAAACATTAGTAATGATTAGTGCAGTGAAAAGCTTAAATGCTAATTTTAAATATGATATCATCAGTAAAAAACTAGAACTTTATCCTACCACCGGTAAGTTCGATTTTATAATTTCCTCGTTTTCTAAAGATTGTGGTCACTATAAATTTGATGACAATTATAAATGTAATATCTACAAACCTTTGATCTCAAGCAATTTGATTAATTAATTTGCGTAAAAGCCTCAGCAAATTTTTCTGCTTCGAATAACTGTAAGTCGTCCTCTTTTTCACCTAAACCAAGTGCAATAATTGGAATTTCATATTTCTTTGCTAACGCTAACAAAATTCCTCCCTTCGCTGTGCCGTCTAATTTTGTCATCACGATACCTGTTATAGGGATGATTTTATTAAATTCTTCGACTTGATTTAATACATTTTGTCCTGAGGTTGCATCTAAAACTAAAATAACATTATGAGGTGCGTTGGGATCTATTTTTTTGGTAACATTTGCAATCTTTTTATATTCTTCCATTAAATTTTTTTTATTTTGGAGTCTTCCAGCGGTATCTATCAAAACTTGATCAAAATTATTTTTAATAGCTTCATCTACAGCCTTAAAAGCAACTGAAGCGGGATCGGCTCCTTGAGATGATTTTACTATTTGAACTTCTACTTTACTTGCCCAATTTTCTAGTTGTTCAATCGCAGCGGCACGAAAAGTATCTGAAGCTGCAAACATGACTTTACTTCCGTTAGTCTTCAATATTTTTCCTATTTTACCTATAGTCGTTGTTTTTCCAACACCATTCACACCAGAGACTAAGGTTGCATTAAGTTTTTCTTTTTTCTCAAAAAAAGATTTATTTTCAAGAGGTTTCATCAAAGAAACTATATATTCATTTAAAACAGAGTTTATTTCTTTAGTTAAATCTTTATTTGGATCAATTTTTTTTCTAGAAATTATTTCTTTTATCTCAGATGCAGCCTCAACCCCCACATCTGATCGAATTAAAAATTCCTCAATTTTATTTAAATTTTCATCATTAATTTCCTTTTTAACAATTATTTCCTTAAGCCCAGATGTTAAAGCTGATGCACTTTTCTTAAATCCGTTTTTAAATTTATCAAAGATTCCCATTACAATTTTATCTGTATTTCTTTAATATCGGAAACAGGTCCTTTCATGTGAATAGAATTATTTTCATCTATTGAAATTGATAATTTTCCAGATGCAAACTCTATATCAGTTTTATTTTCTGTAAGATTATTTAACTTACCTGCATATGCTGTAGCACACGCTGCAGTTCCGCAAGCTTTAGTAAGACCAGCTCCTCTTTCCCAAACTTTTACTTTGATCAAATTTTTATTAACAATTTGAGCAATTGTTACGTTACATTTCTCTGGGAAGATTTTGTGATTTTCTATCTCAGGGCCAATTTTTTCTATATCAAAATCTTCAATCGTTTTAACAAAAAAAACTATATGTGGGTTACCCACATTAATTGCAGTGCCACCTGAGTACTCATTATTATTTTTATCAATAATTTTGATATTTAAGTTCTTTGTATCTATTTCTTTTGATAAAGGTATTTCGTTCCATTTTAACTTTGCTTTACCAATTTCTGTTGTAACAATTTTTTTTTCTAAAATTTCAGATTTTAATTTTCCAGATAGCGTATTTAAAATTATTAATTTGTTATTTTTTTCATTTGAAATCAAATTTGCAACACATCTAGTTCCATTTCCACATGCCCCAGACTCACCTCCATCTGAATTAAAGAATCTTAAACTTGCATCTGCAGAACTATCTGGTTCAATAAATATTAGTTGATCACAGCCAATAAAATTTCTGTCACAAATTTTAACCATCTGATCTTTCGTCAAATTGATAATTTTTTCTCTATTATCGATAATCACAAAATCATTACCCAATCCGTCCATTTTAAAAGCTTTGATGTCCATATATAGTTATTTAACTTATTTATTGACTTTTTGAACCTCTATTATAATTTGTGGCAGTTTCCGCAAAAACATTAAATTTGCGGTGTCTTTGGAAACAAAGAGATCGACACTAGTCAGCGAGGGTTCGCCCACTAGTGCGATTACTGCTGTGTGTAATAAATATGTTTGAAAATTTAACAAATAAATTTGAGGAAGTTTTTTCCTCTCTAAAAAAAGCCCCATCACTTGATGAAAATCAGGTTGATGAAGGATTGAGAGGAATAAGACAAGCTTTATTAGAAGCTGATGTATCTCTTGAAGTTGCTAAAGATTTTATTGAAAAGGTTAAACCAAAAGCATTAGGTCAAGAAATCATTAGATCAACATCACCTGGTGATATGGTGGTAAAGATTGTTTATGATGAATTAGTTAATCTTTTAGGTGAAAAAAATAATGATGTAAATTTAAATGCAGTTCCACCAGTGCCAATGATGCTGGTCGGGTTACAAGGTTCAGGTAAAACAACAACAACCGCTAAACTTGCAAGATATTTAGAGAATACAAAAAAAAAGAAAGTAATGATGGTCAGTTTAGATATTTACAGACCAGCTGCTCAAGAGCAGTTAAAATCCTTGGGTGAACAAAATAACATATTAACTCTCCCAATAATTGAAGGTCAACAACCCAGTGATATTTGTCAAAGAGCAATTAATGCAGCAAACTTGAATGGCGCAGATATTATCTTATTCGATACTGCTGGTAGAACACAGATAGATTTGCAGATGATGAGTGAAATTAAACAAATTGAAAATACCATCAAACCGGCAGAAACGTTTTTAGTTGCTGACTCGCTTACTGGACAAGTAGCTGCATCAGTAGCAAAAGAATTTACTAATACGGTAAATTTATCTGGAATTATTTTAACGAGAGCAGATGGTGATGCCAGAGGTGGAGCTGCTGTAAGTATGAAATTTGTTTCACAGGTTCCAATTAAATTTTTAGGTATTGGTGAAAAGATTGAAAATCTTGAAGTTTTTCATCCAGACAGAATTGCAAATAGAATTCTTGGGATGGGAGATATTGTTTCTCTTGTTGAAAAAGCAGCACAAGATCTTGGGGAAGAAAATATAAAAAAAACAGAAGAAAATTTAAAAAAAGGACAATTCTCTATGCAGGATTATTTAACTCAACTGAGACAAATGAAAAAAATGGGGGGGATCGAAGGCATCATGTCTTTCATGCCAGGAGTTTCAAAGGTTAAATCTCAAATGGATGCAGCGGGCATTGATGAGAGTGTTATTACAAAAAACGAAGCTATAATTTTATCAATGACCAAAAAAGAAAGAGAGAACCCAAAAATAATTGATGGTTCTAGAAAAAAAAGAATTGCTAATGGTTCAGGAACTGATCCAGCCACTATCAATAAATTGTTAAAACAATTTAAAATGATGTCTGAAATGATGAAAAAGATGTCAAAAGGAAATCTGAAAGGTATGTCTGATAAAGGAATACCTCCAGAATTATTTAATCAATTAAAATAAAAAGGAGAGTAAATGTTAAAATTAAGATTATCTAGAGGTGGCACAAAAAAGAGACCTGTTTATAAGGTTGTTGTAGCCGACAGTCGATTTGCTAGAGATGGTAGATTTATAGAGAAAGTTGGTTTTTTTAATCCATTGTTACCAAAAGAAAAAAAAGAAAGAATTGGATTAGAGGCTGAAAGAATAAAATACTGGCTTGGTCAAGGTGCACAACCTACAACAAGAGTAGCTAGAATCTTAGGTGAGAATGAATTGATGCCTATGCCTGCTAATGGAAACAATCCACAAAAAGCAATTCCAAAAAAAGATAGAAAAAAAGAAGGTTCAGAAGAGACTAAAAAGGAAGAGTCTCCAAAGGCAGATGCTGCTCCAGTTGGAGAAGCTAAAAAAGAGGAAGCTCCAAAAGCAGAAGCTAAAAAAGAGGAAGCTCCAAAAGCAGAAGCTAAAAAAGAGG